>NZ_ALWO02000024.1 GCF_000295935.2 Indibacter alkaliphilus LW1 | reverse complement strand
TGTTGGCCAAATGATCGATTTGAAGGAGGAAGGATGAGGGATGAAGTTGGGTCTGACTTTGTTTGAGGGAATCCCTAGCCCTGTAAGGGCGGATTGTATAATATCCCAGGATTTTAACCTTGGATTGTAATTTAGAACCGAGATTCAAGTCAGGGTTTACCATTAACATATATCCACTAAAGCTACCATTGACATCGATCGGGGCGACACGTCACCCTGAGCGAAGAGAAGGATCTCTTGATAAAAAAGGTAGGAGATTCTTCGTTCGTTCCTCACTACCATTGCCAGATGTGGAGGGATCGTCATTCTGAACGTAGTGAAGAATCTCCTACTCTCAAGGAAAGAGATCCCCCGCAATGCTGCGGGACAGGCTTTCACCTCCGCAAGCTCCGGATCAGGATGACGTACACCAACTGTCATATCCTTTCTGTAAATGCCAATTTTAATGACTCAGGATGACGTACACCAACTGTCATTCCCTTTCTGTCATTGTCAATTTCAATAACTCCGAAAGACAGCAACACCTATCTCAGTCAGTTTAGCAATAAAATAATTCCACAATTCATCATCTCCCCGGTGTAAGTACAATCTTCCTAAACTCCACCGGTCCATGATCTCCCTGAAGCATTAATGGTCCGGGCAGGGCTTCATGACTGTCCAAAGCTCCTCCGGTAATTCCGGGGATGATCTGATCACAAATGATAGTTTTGTCATTGGCAATTATAGTCAGTCTTCTCCCTACCAAGGTAATCTCAAAAGTCTGCCATTCCCCTGCTGCTTTGGCCACCATCTCATTGGGTGTCAAAAATCCATACACTCCTCCAAAGAGAACCGATGAGGCTTCTTTCCCTTTGTCATCCTGGATTTGTATTTCATACCTTCCTCTCAAAAATATTCCGCTATTGCTTCCTTCCGGATACCGGAATTCCACCTCTAGCTTAAAATCATCAAATTTCTCCTCAGTGATCAAATTCGCACCTGAAACTTCACTGGTAAGAACGCCATTGACTACCTTCCATTGATTGTCCTCTTTGTCGGCATACCATCCATTCAGATTCTCACCATTAAAAATAGAAATTGGGCTTCCCCATTCGGGAGCTTTTTCCCTGATCAGCGCCGGGGCCGGTTCTCCAACAAATCTATACCTGCCTCCTATAGGATGCAAAATAGTCCCTGACATTTTCCCATTATTGACCATGCCTTCAAAGACCAAATCCTGATCGGTATTCTGCCACTGTGGCGGAATGATGAAAGAGACTTTCCCATTTTCGAAATGAACTTTGGAAATTGGCCGTGCACTTCCATCATCGCCAACGAAATGCCCTGTAAGCACCTTGAAACCTGACAATTTTACCTCCAACCACGATGGCGCTTCTTTCCCATTTTTGTCAAGAGTGAGGTTCCACCTTCCAATGATATCCTCCGCATCAGGTGTACTCAGCTGGGTGGTATGAGGGCTTGGTTCATCAGTTTGAAAAGCAACTTGCCCGGCTTGATTGGTATTTTGACTGTGGGCAGAAAAAATGAGGCCCAAGGTCAATAATGACCCTAGGCCTAGTGTTTTTAAGTTGTGATTGAAGTATGGTTTCGATGTATTCATCTCTTGAAATTAATGGTTATTTGGACTTCAAGATAGCCAAATACCTTAATTTTTAAAACTCCTCGCCTCATTAGGCAAAATTTCAAGTTCTTTAATTCATCCTTCTACTTGCAGTAAATTCTCCAACCACCTCTATTTCTGGTTTATGATCAATTGATCTTGAAAACTACCCCTAGATTCAACCAAGCCCAAGTGTTACCGATCTCTCCATACACTCCAAATTTTTCAGAGAGATAATACCTCGCTCCGGCATGAAAAGAGAGAAAGGCCCCTCCAGTAGCAAATGCAGTTCCCTCAAAATTGAAATTCCTGTAATACAATCCCAAACCTCCATAGAGGTCTAGATTGTCTTTCTCAAGCTCCAAAAGCTCTGCAAAATGGAATGACCCGCGTACCCCAAAAGTGGTCAATGAATAAAAATTATATCCAACATAGCCGAATTCTCCAGCTACACCTATTACCCCTTTCTCAAGGCTAGCTACTCCATACTCAGCCCCTACCCCAATTGGAAGGCCAAAACCACCGCCCCAAAGACCTGCTGCATAGGTACTTCCCAGCCCTAAACCAGCGTTCAAAACCAAGTCCTTCTCTTTAAAGGCCTGAGCCTGCACATGTGTGACAACAGGAAATAAGAATAATACAATAAGAGCTATCCTGAAAATTTGTTTCTGTACCATGATGATAATGTTGATTTGATAAGGTGAAAATTTGAATATTAAAAATTATTTTTTGTTCCTCAACAAATATAAATCAATATAATATTTTAAAAAAACCAGTCTTTACTTCAAATACCTTTTGAATATTTGTTATTTCCCTATTAATAGTTGAGATATTTGAAAGCCTCATTCAAAACCTTGGAATTCTCATCCCAAAAGCAAAAAAATATTTTTTGACTTTTTTGTGGAATAAGTTTGTTTGTTACCCCAATTGCCAAAAAATCTTAATTTTCTGAATTGCTGATCAATACTTTCCCAGATGACTGATTTGAGCAAGGTTTTATTTGGAAAGCTGAAGGTTATTTAGTTTTTTAAGGGTTATTACACCAATAAAAGGTATCTTTAAAAAAAAGGTTAAACCCAAAAATAAATTTAAATAATATAAAATGTCACTCAAGTATTTTTTTGTGCCTTTGATCATCTTTTCGATCTATTTTTCTGCTCAGGCGAATAGTGAACTCGACAGCATAAGGAACGTCATCAGCATTTCTGAAGATGATTCGGTTAAAATCAGGGCAAGCATGTATTTGGCCCGGCAAATCCACAGGCTCGAACCCGATGACCCGGAAGATTTTTATTTTGCCAACTTGGCCGTAGAGCTTAGCGAAAGTCACAATGACACCTTACTTTTGGCAGAAAGTCTGGACAATCTTGGTCTACTTTACAGGTATCATTCCCAATATGCAAAGTCTATACCCCTTCATATCAGAGCGGTAAGCCTCGTTAGGGAAATGAATGTAGACCCCTATTTCAAAATGCGGTTTGCCAATAATGCCGGGGTATCTGCCCGATACGATCAGGCATATGACCTTGCAGTAGAATATTACCTTTTTGCTCTTAAAATAGCTGAGGAAAACAATGACTTAAGAAATATTGCCATAGCTTCAAATGGTCTTGGCAATTCTCTTAGTTATATAGACGGGAAAAGTGAGGAGGCCTTGGTATATTACATGAAAGCTCTTGAAACGGAAGAAGAGAGGGAGAACACCCTGGGCATGGCTATGAATTACCTTTCCATTGCCAGTTATTACTCCCGAAAAGAGGAATACAGCACAGCCCGGGAATATTTGGATGAACTGCTGATCATCAATACGGAAAGAAAGGACCAACATGGCATTGCCATGACTTACGAGTACTATGGACACAGTTACCTTGAGGAAGGTAAAAATCTGCGCCTCTCAGAAGATTATTATCAAAAAGCCCTTCAAGTTTTTCAGGAATTAAATCAGGAGCACAAAGAGGCCAGTATGCTCATTTCCCTTGGTCAGGTTAATACCAGATTGGGCAGGACATCCAAAAGCTTGAATTACCTAAGACAGGCATATCAGATGGCCCAAGATCTGAATAATAAGGCACTCATCATGGAAAGTGCCAGGCTGATTTCGGAAACTTATGAAGGTAACGGAAATTATGCGCAAGCATTGGCGTACTATAAGACTGCAGAAGCATACAAGGATAGCCTCAGCTTAATGGATCAGGAAGCGACCATCGAAGGCTTGAGATTAGAATATGATTTTGAAAAAAAAGAAGCTGAACTCAATTTACTGCAAGCAGACAAAGAACTGCAGGAACAACAATTTTTGGTAGCTGAGGAAAAATTCAAAAGAGAAAAAACCTTACTTTTTGGAGTACTTTTGGCATTTTTGGCCATTTCCTTAGTTATCACACTCAGTCTAAGGAATATTAATCTCAAAAAGAATCTTGCCATCCAAAGGGAAGAGCAAAAAAGAAAGGATGTGGAAGCTGCTTATCAAAACGATCTGCTACAGGCAGAAATCCTTGCTACGCGCATGCAGATGAACCCTCATTTCCTTTTCAACTGTCTGAATTCCATCAAGCTTTTGATCCAGAAAGAAAAAACAAAAAAGCGGTTAAATACCTGACGGACCTCAGTAGGTTTGTTAGGGATATCCTGCAAACCAGCAAACTCCCTACTGTCTCTTTGGAAGAGGAGTTGGAATTGACCAAGAAGTATATCAAATTGGAAGAAAGCAGGTTTGAGGAAAAGCTCCAATTCGAACTTTGCCTGGAAAACATAGAAGAAAAAGAATTGAAAAGCTCCAAAATCCCCCCTATGCTTTTACAGCCTTTTGTTGAAAATTCGATCTGGCATGGCCTCTTGCCCAGCCAATCAGAAGATAAAAAACTCAGGATTGCAGTATCCCAGCGGGATAATGGGATTTTTATTTCAATCATGGACAATGGCATAGGCAGACAAACCAAAGCACAGACCCAACTCAATGGACACAAAAGCATGGGCGTAACTATCACCCAACAAAGAATAGATCTTTTCAATAAAATCACCAACCAACGGATGCAAATGGATACTTTGGACCACTTTGACCAAAATAAAAAACCTAGTGGCACTGAGGTTCAAATCCATTTAAACGAGTCCTAACACCCCCAAATAAATCTAAAGAAACATGAATATCGCCATCGTTGATGATGAAAAACACTGTATTGAAAGTTTAGAGTTGGATTTACAGGCTTTGGAAATCGATCATAACCTTGTCTACAAAACCAACAAGTCTGTAGAAGCACTGGAAGAACTCCCAAAGCTTAAGATTGACATCCTGTTTTTAGATGTAGAAATGCCTCATTTAAATGGCTTCGAATTACTGGACCAACTCGAAACATTGGATTTCGATGTGATTTTCACGACAGCTTACAGTGAATATGCCCTACAGGCTTTTAAAAACAAAGCATACAACTTTTTACTTAAGCCGGTAGACAGTGAGGAATTGGAAGAAATTCTTTTGGACTGGGAAAGGAAACAAAAAAAAGAATCGCTTCTCCTCAATGAACTGGCTATAAAGGATCTTCTATCCAAAATCAAAAATGAAGGGCTTGTAAAAAGCAAAATAGCTATCCCTACCGTTCAGGGTTTTGAGTTTTTGAAAACCGAAGACATTCTATACTGCCAAAGTGAAAATAATTACACCAAGATTTTCCTCCAGACCGGAGAAAAAAAACTGATCAGCAAAACACTGAAAGACGTAGAAAAAACTCTGAGTAATTACTTGTTTTTAAGGATACATCAAAGCTACTTGATCAATCCCAAGTACCTCAAACAATACAATAAAACTGATGGTGGCTATGTGGTCATGGATGACGGACATTCTATTCCTGTCAGCAAGCAAAAAAGACATCTGCTGACAGAATTTTATGACATTATCAGCAGGACTTGACGAAATTGAGTGAGGCCTAAGACCAGGTCTATTTGGTAAATGCTAAATTCTCATTGGAAGTTGAGTTACAATCATCAAGTGTTTGCAACTAATTTTTATTTCATCAATTTGGTATTAATTTAAATTAATCATCTATATTGATATAAAAAATAGAGTTATCCCAAGATGTTTGAAATTCAAAGCTGCATTTTGTGGAGAACTCAATTAAACAAATTTTCTAACTAAATTTTACACATTATGAAAAGTCAATTTTACAGTCTTCTGGTTGCAGGACTTTTGCTATTCGGAACAAGTTCATGCTACACCTATCAATTCAGTGTAGGAAATGGTGCCCAGACAGGCGCTACAGTGACCCAAAAAAACCATTATTTGATTTATGGCCTGGCTCCAATAGGAACTTCAGACCCTAAGCAAATGGCAAATGGAGCAGCAGATTATGATGTGCACATTCAGCACACTTTTGTGGACGGCCTGCTGAATATGATTACCTTCGGAATCTACACGCCTACCACCACTACAGTTACAAGATAATTTTAAAATTTATGGGGGAGTCAAATTCTCCCCCCTTTTCAATTTAATGAGAAACTTTATCCTCATCGTATCCTTGTTTTTACTTGCTATTGGCTTGTTTAACTTCTTTAAGTATGTAAGCGACTTCAATGAATTGAGTTCATACGGCAAAGGATACTTGGCAGGAAGTCTCATCTTTATATTGATAGGAGGAACACTTTCATTTCTAATAATCAAAAGGAAAATAAAAGCCTCCCAAAGCCCGGAATAAAAGTCCAAATCTTTCTTTTCACCAATTTCAGTCCTCTCTAAAAGGTCTGCCTGAAATTGCTATAACCTTAATTTTAACTAAAACACAATGAAAATACAGATCTCTAGCTTAACCTTCTTATTTCTGATATCAGGTTTATTTTTCACTTCCTGTATAGAGGATGATGAAGATGGCCCTGGTAATAATCAGATAAATTCAAGTTTTGAAGCCTCAGATGCCGTTTCTGGACAATTTGATGCAAGCGGAACTTTTGTGGCTCAGTATGTCCCTGAATTTGAGCTTTACGTCAACGGTTTTGACTTTTATGATGGCTCCAATGCAGCCAACTCCGAGTTTTTGATTGGGATACAAATCTATGATGAAGAAGAAATTGAACTGACCACTGGGATATATTCTCTGAGAAACTCCTACCTGGCAGGAGGTGAATTGGGAAATATGGGGCTTGGCGTCACTTGGTGGGATGAAAGCCGAAATGCCACAATTTATTCTGAAGTAGAACAGGGCATTCTACGTATCCGAGGAATTTCAGAAACCAGAGTATGGGGTGATTTTATGTTTGACATCACCTCTCCCCAATCGGGTGAAAAGTTGGTAGTCAGAGAGGGCTCTTTTGATATCAGAAGATAATTGATTTTTTTATGAACAGTAGCGAGGTCGGGGTGACCTCGCTATTTTTTTTCAGATTCAAACTGAAAAATAAGGTTTTGCGTGATTTTTGATCTTTAATTTGTCTATGGCATTTTATTTAAGAAAAGGATTCAATTTTGGCCCTTTAAGAGTAAATCTTTCAAAAAGTGGGTTCGGTATCTCGGGAGGAGTGACAGGTGCCCGAATCGGGATCAATTCTCAAGGAAGGACATATGTCCATGGCGGAAGGCATGGCCTTTATTACAGAAAAAACCTATCCGCTCAAAATTCCCGTCAAGGAGGACAATTTAACGGAGGGTCATCCTTGGACGAAGAGGAAATTTTTAAAGACACCGGCTTGACCTATGCGCTGGATTCGAAAACTGTGAGAGAGCCTTTGGTTTTTCCTGACATCTTCAAAAATGTAAACGCTACAACTTTATTTTCAGGGATTGGCCTCTTGCTGATCAGTCTTCTGGTCGGTGAGCTCAGCATCAAATTGGCATTGGCCGTAATAGGCTTATTTCTGCTTATCTATTACAACAAACAGAGAAATCGAAAAAACAATCTTTTGATGGCTTTTGAGGAAATCAAGGGACTACATGCCTCGGATCAAAATGCCAACTCCTGGCGGCAAGCCACAGAAAACCTTGATGAGGGATCCCAAAAAGCTATAGCTCCACTGGTTTTGAACTGCTGGCTCGAAAAACAACTTACTGATGGGGAAATATTCCCGATAAAAGACCTCTTAAGTTTCCTTCCTGTAGAAAAATCATTTGCCGAAAAAATAGCAATTACCCAGTACTGCGATGCTGTAGAGCATGTCATATCGGATCATCAACTTACAAGAGCTGAAGAATCTTTGATTCAAAAACTTGAACTGGATTGGGAAATACCGAAATCAGAAATCCTGGCAGAAACTGCATTGATAGCTCAGTTTCAACATCTCAGAGAGTTACAGCGAGAAGCCTTACGAATTATTGAAATCTCAAGACCATTGGTAGCCAATGAAAAGGCTTATTATGAGGATGAAGGAAGATTACTGAACCAAAGAATCCTGGATACTTGGCAAGAAAATAAAGTCAGATACAAGACAGTAGGCTATCAGCTGGACATGGAAGGAATAATAAGGATCAGCAGTAGGGTATTGGAAATACAGGAAGGTAGAAATATACGCTCCTACCCCATCCGTAGAGTACAGGACATTTACCTCAATGCTGATGCCGGTACAGTGGAAGTAGTTTTAGAGGGACGAAAAAACCCTTTGATCATCAGTACTCCAAGTCTTTTTAAGTTTGCGGGAATCCTTCAAAAAGCCACCACAGAAGAAATTGAAGTATCTTAATCAAGGTAAGGCTTGAGAGATACTATTTCGGAACAGCTTTCAATCAGGGGATCTAAAATTTCGTGCATAGGGGCGGATAATCTCATTGAAAGCAAGTGGAGTTAGTTTTTACAATAGTTTATCCCTGCTCTTTTTGCATTTAATCAAATAGACTATACTTCTAATCAAAACTCATCAGCAGTAAATAAATTCGCATTTCGGTGGATGGATGGAAAGGGTATATTCCTTGAAAAAACCATGAAAAAAGACCTCTATTTCCTGCTCCTGTTTTTATTGATTTTTTCAGCTTGTGGTGAGGAATCACCAGTGCCCAATTCAAACTTGTACATTAAGTTTAAAGTAGATGGACAAGAAATTTTTTATCAGGCAAACGCTTTGAGCCCTTCTTTATTGAATTACGATTCCAACCATAAAGTTTATAATGCTGCTTTACAGGTAATCGCCCCCGGTTCTAATGGTACAAAGGATTTTATCAATATCCTGATTAGAAGCGAAACAAAGATCCAAACTAATCTGAATTATAGGCTTTCGGATGGGATACAGATTGGAGCTTTCACACAACCTAAAATCCTTTTTACTTATGCCGATGAAAAGGGTGATATATACAATGCTGTGATTTTAAAAGAATCTTATCCGAATCTGGATATCAAAGATGAGGCTGAACTAACCTTCACCAAGATCAGAGATGGAATTATGGAGGGGATTTTTTCGGCAATTCTGATCGGACCGGTTTCAAGTGCAACAGGAAGAGGTACAGGAATCAAGACTATCAGCCAAGGGGAATTCAGGCTTGGTTATGTAGAAAGCAATTCTTAGGAAATTGCCTTCTACAATTAATGGTCATCTAAAGTTTGAAAACAACACCCAAATTGAGATAAGAGACCCCATACCCCAATTCTGCAAATGCAGCCAGGTTTGGACTGAAGAAATACCGACCGCCAACGTAGAGTGTAAGACCTGCTGTGCTTCCAAAATTACCTCCTCCCATGTTTGGCATTCCTGTATTATCGCTGTAAGAATAATTCAGAATATTATAACTGAGCATCGCTCCACCGAAAAGGTCAATTTTATCGTTTTCTAATCCATGGTAATGAAAGGCACTTCTCACACCTACTATGGTATAATTCCATTTTGAAGTAGCTTCGAAATTACCTGAAGCAGTCCTGTACGAAAAGCTTTTGTAACCTACATAACCTCCCAAACTGATCACTCCTACATCTCCGGCATTCCACATGCCCTGTTCATATTGCAGACTGATTCCGGGAATTTGCGATGAATAATTGAAACTGCCCAATGAACTTCCCAATCCAACCCCTACAGCTACCACTTTGGTATCAATATCAAAGGCTTGCGAAAAACTCTTTTCTATATTGAACAGGAGTAATGCGAACAAAATAAGTATAGCTTTTTTCATGACTTTTTGTTGAGAAGTTATCCTTTCTCAAGACTCAGTTCAAACCAAATTGATTAATTGAACCGATTCAATTATTTATCGCTTCAAAAAGATTATTTTCTGCTTAATAAATTGTAATTTTTGAATCTTAAACTTTGGTTATGAATCGGTTAGGAATTTTGACTTTACTACTGTTTTTGAGCTGCCAAGTCTATGCACAGACAGCTTTTATAGATTCTCTCAATCAGGAATTGACCAATCCAAACCTTCCGGATAGTAGCAAAATTGATGTTTTCAATGAACTTGCTTACGAATGGGCCAAATCTTCACCCAAGAAGGGACTCACCTATGCTGACTCTGCCATTACACTTTCCAAAAAAATAGGTGATATGCCCCGTATGAGCTCAGGGCTAAACAGTAAGGGGATCAATTTCTGGTACTTAGGTGAAGACTCCCAAGCTTTGGAAGCTTTTGCAAGCGTGTTGGAGTTCCATAAGAACAATCAAAATGAAGCCGGCGAAGCAAGGGTGCTCAATAACATGGCTCTTCTGCTCTATAATCAGGGAGAATATCAGAAAGCACTGATATATCATGACAGGGCCAATCAAATTTTTGAATCCTTGGCATTACGCAGAAATCTTATAAACAGCCTTTCAAATACTGGTGTGGTTTACCTCGCTCTTGCAGATTATCCAAAAGCACTGGAGCAATTTCTTAAAGCCTTGAGTCAGACTGATTCTTCTGAGTACAATGAAAATGCAAATTTAAACACCAATATAGGTTTGGTCTACAAAAACCTTGGGGATCTCAAAACTGCTGAAAAGCACCAAAAAGAAGCTGTTGTTTGGTATGAAAGAGGCGGGCATAAACAAGGATTGGCATCTGAATATGGAAATCTTGCAAATAATTATCAAGCTCAGGGTAAATATAAGGATGCCGAGGATCTTTTTTTCAAAGCATTGGCAATCAATAAGGAAATTGGTAATCAAAGGAGAATTGCTTCGGACTTAGCTAATCTGGGAAAACTCTATATGTCCCTTGGACAGCTTGAAAAAGCCGAGCTATATCTCAATGAAGCAGTTGGAATTTTGTTTGAAAACCAGGACTTTCTTTATCTCTCCACAATCTATTTGGACAAGGCCGAACTTTTTCAAATGCAGAAAAAACCGAAGCTGAGCATTTTGGATCTTAGAAAAAAAGCCCTTGAATTGGCTGAAAAATCTGGCTCCCTATCCCATCAGAATAGTGCCTGGAAAGCACTTTCGGAAAGCTATGAAGAATTGGGAAAGAACAAAGAAGCACTTCTGGCATTTCAAAAACATATCATTTTCAGAGACAGCATTTTCAATAATGAAAACCAGAAGAAACTGACCCGAATGCAGGTTGAATTTGAATTTGAGAAAAATGCCCAACAAATGAAGTCTGAATTTTTATTTGAAAATCAGACCTTAAAAGCTAAAAATGAAAAACAGCGGATACTCACCGGAGCAGCACTTTTGATTTTTGTACTCTTTATTGTTACAGGCGCTATACTTCAGCATTTTTATAGGAAAAAAGTCAAAGCTGATAAGCTCAGACTCTCTGCGGACTTTAAGGTACAAAAAGCCCAATTGGAGTATAAAGCGCTCAAAGCACAAATGAACCCCCATTTCATTTTCAACGCATTGAGTTCAATCAGTAATTTTCTTTTAAAAAATGAACCGGAAAAAGCGGACTATTATCTTAACCGCTTTGCTGTTTTGATCCGAAAAATATTAGAATTCTCTGATCAAGAACTGATAACTCTCGAAGAGGAAATAGAAATGCTTCAAGCTTACACTGAAATAGAATCTCTGCGATTGGGAAAGCCGATCAAGATGGTGATAGCTTGTGAACCCGACATTTCCATGGATACTGTAAAAATTCCCCCATTATTGATTCAGCCTATGATAGAAAATGCGATCTGGCATGGAATAGCCCACTCAAAAGAAGAAGGAAGAATCGAAATCATTCTAAAAAAGGAAGGACAGCACCTCCAGCTTACTGTAAGGGATAATGGTGACGAGGCATTGATTCATGATCAAATAGAAAATGTGAAAAAATTAAAAAAGAAATCCATGGGTCTTGGGTTGATACAGAGAAGACTCAAAATCCTTTGGAAAGATCAACATGCGCAACAATTCCCTTTAGAATGGAAAAAACTCAATCACGGATCTGAGATAGCCCTTCAACTTCCGATCATCTACCAATGAAAATTGGTACTGATCATTGGCTTGATTTGAAAGCTTCATGCAATTTGACAAAAGCGACAATTTCCCAAAACAATCACCAAGGATAAGCAAGGCTTATTTACTATTGATTAACTCTCAAGTAACAGTTTTAAAACCAATTAAGTGATGAATAAAAGCCGGTGCCTGATCATTGAAGATGAACCACACAGCAAAGAAAGGTTACAACTTCTTCTAGAAAAATATCATCCTGACACCATTTCAATAGATGGCTGGGCCAAAAGTTACGAGGAAGCTGTTGATCTACTTCGTCCCGCTACCGTAGATTTGGTATTTTTTGATATACAAATGCAAGACTACAATGCATTTGATATTTTATCAGAACTTCAGGAAGTTAACTTTGATGTCATTTTCACAACAGCACATGAAGGTTATGCCCTCAAGGCTTTCAGAGTAAATGCAATTGATTACTTGTTGAAGCCAATTGACAGGGAGGAGCTTGAGCGAGCTTTGAAAAGACACTTCAATAGAAAGGAAGGATCTCAAGTCTCCATGAGTCAAAAATGGAAAAAGGAAATGGTCCTCAACAAAAGGTTAGAGATCCCAACTCCCAAAGGGCTGGAATTTGTTCCAATCCAGGACATCATTCGGTGTGAAGCAGATGGGAATTACACAAAGGTATTCCTGCGGGACAAATCAAAAATCATGGTAGCCAAAACACTCAAAGAATTTGAGAAAGCTCTGGAAAAGCACCATTTTCTTCGTCCACACCAATCCCACCTTGTCAACATTGAAGATGTGAAATCATATCACAAAGGAAAAGGAGGCTTTCTAATCCTATCTGACCACACCGAGATAGAAGTAGCCTCCAGAAGAAAGGAAGAAGTTCTTAGGATATTAAAATCAGAGTAAAATAAGGTCTAAAGAAATCCAATTAAATTAGCAGGAAATTTTGCCCGAATATTTGCTAACCTTACTTTTGACCATCACTAATCCTTTTACTCATGTTTGACAGCCCAGACTTTCCCAAGACCCTAGAAGAATCACTTTTCGAAGAGTGGCTGGAAATGGGACGAAACAGCAAAATCCCATATGCTTATTTATTGGTCGTCTGGGATGAATTGGACATGAAATACCTTGCTGTCTACACAGAAAACCGTTCCGATATCACTAAAATTGCTCGGTATGGCAGCTCCCCGGAGCACCGAACATTAGTCGCTGCCTATGATCTTTACTCTGAGGGGAGAGTCTTGTGATTGCTAATTCCAAAAAACATATAATACCATGAAAGCACGCTTGTTAAGTTTCAGCTTGATGCTCATCAGCCTGGTAACAATTGCCCAAGAAAAACTGACTTATGAAAATATCAGGGTCAATGCAGAACGCTTGGAGCAGCGAATACAGGAATATGCCAAGTTTGGAATCAACGAAAAAGGAGAACCATATAGGGTTGCATACAGTCAAGGAGATATTGAAGGAAGAGCATACTTTATGGAATTGATGAAAAATGCAGGCTTGGATGTACATATTGACTTTGCGGGAAACATTATTGGAAAAAGGGAAGGGAAAAACTCTTCGAAAAAACCGATTGCTTTTGGGTCACACCTGGATATGGTGCCTAGAGGAGGTAATTATGATGGCACACTGGGATCTTTCACTGCATTGGAAATCATTGAGGTCTTGAATGAGCACAACATCACCACTGATCATCCTTTGGAAATCATGATCTTTCAAAATGAAGAAGGTGGACTGGTCGGAAGTCGTGCACTGACAGGAAATTTAAAAACAGAAGCACTGACTCAAAAGAGCGCAAGTGGACTGACGCTAGAAGAGGGTATTCGTGCAATTGGAGGAGATCCTGGGAGGTTGGGCGAAGTCATCCGGAAAAAAGGAGATTTGGCTGCATTTCTTGAAATCCATATTGAACAGAGCAAAGTTTTGGAATCTCAGGGAATAGATGTGGCTATAGTGGAAGGAATTGTAGGTATTGAAGATTGGGACATCACCGTTACTGGAATGGCCAATCATGCCGGAAGCACCCCCATGAATGATCGGCAGGATGCTCTGATCGCAGCTTCAAAATTGGTTTTGGCAGTGAATGAAGTTGTAAGGAGCTATGATGGAGCACAGGTAGGAAGCATTGGAAAAATTTCAGTTCCTGGGGGAGCACCCAATATCATTCCAGGTAGGGTGGAAATGAGCCTACAAATGCGGGATTTATCTACAGAAAAGATCATGAAAATGTTTGGGGATATTGAAAAACGTGCCGATGAGATTGCAAAGTCAACCAACACAACAGTAGAATTCAAAAATCTGAACCTCGGCACAACGCCAACCATTGCCAGTAAAGAAATCCAGGATAAAATGGAAAGGGCAGCCCAATCCCTGGGAATTTCATTCATCAAAATGCAAAGCGGTGCCGGACATGATGTTCAGGAAATGGCTGCTTTAGGACCTATAGGTTTGATTTTTATTCCCAGCAAAGAGGGTATCAGTCACAATCCCAAAGAATATTCCTCACCTTCCCAAATGGCAAAAGGAGCTGATCTAATGCTCCACACCCTTCTATCGTTGGATAAACATTGAGGAAAGTAGCAGTATATGAGTTGGTATTAAGAATAAAAAATATTGAAATCAAAGATCGAAACTTAATTCAAGCTCAAAAGTACAAAAATTAAATACGAAATACACATTAAAAAAGCTGCCCAAAAACTGGACAGCTTTTTTTATCTCACTGAAGTAGATCTGCTTACAACTCAGGAAGCAAAACAGCATCGATTACATGAACAACACCATTTTCGATTTCCACATCAGCAGCTACTACATTAGCAGAATTACCAGATGCGTCTATAACAGTGACTGCCTGTCCTTCCCGGACAACGCTCAATTCCTGACCGGAAACAGTAGTGAAGTTATTTTCACCCTCCTGAAGGTCTTCTGCAAATGCAATGGCAGGAACTACATGGAAGCCTAAGACGGTTTCCAGATTTTCCACCCCTCCTATCTCGGCCACTAACCCATCAAGATCCTCCACTTCAAACGCTTCCAATGCAGCTTGAAACGCCGCATCTGTCGGTGCAAAGACAGTGATCGCATCAGCTTCCAGTAAAGTACCGGACAGCCCCGGAACAGATTGTACAGCGACTAAAAGTACATTTAGCTCAGCTTCTGCAGCCGCTTCTACTAAATTTGGTGTTGGTTCTTCATTTTGTGGGGGAGTTTCATCCTCATTGTCACAAGATACAAGACCGAACGTGGCGAATAAAAGTGCCGCCAGGAAAACATAAGAATACTTTTTCATGATAATTAATTTGTTGGTTCTTTAGTTTAAACGAATAAAAAATATTTTGTTTAAATTTTTTCTTGTTTTTTTTACATATTATTATTTTATCAGTCTATTTAGTAATTTTTTACCATGTTTAATTATTTTTTACTTGAGAAATAGAAGTGAATTTCTAATGTTTTTAGATAAGGCTTTTTGTAAAGATTTTAAATTACTAACTCTTGATTAGGTTAGTTGAATTGTTAGAGGAAGACCTCAAGGTCAAGGCAAATGACTCTGATTGGTTGCAGGGATATGGGTATCAGCTTTGGCGAAGTCGTCACAACTCCTACAGGGCAGATGGCCGCAATGGTCAGTTTATTCTGGTGCTTCCTGAGAAAAACGCCCTAATCGTTTCCACCGCCGATATTCCCAATATGCAAGCTGAACTTAATTTGATATGGGAACACTTATTGCCGGCATTTCAGTAAAAAATTCTCCATCTAAGAATCAACCTTTTCAATTTGGAAATATAAGTCAAAGAACAAAGATAAACTCTCTGCCTTTATCAATTTTATTATTCCCATATCCAGTAAACTAAAAATTGTTTTTGCAAAAAAAATCCACTACTCCCCAAATAACCCCTATTTCAACGAAAAGTCAAAAGAGGAGGCATGGAGAGAAAAACCGACCAAAGCTTGGTTGAGTGGACATATTGAAACTACGATCCGTCTCTGACGGGTAGAAAAAATTCATCGCAATTATTAAAAAACCAACTCTTATGAATTCAATTCCTATTTGTATATACATAAAGTTTTGTCTTCCAATCTTGTGAACAGTTTGAAAAAAATATCACATACTATCGTTTCTTCACCTTATCAATAATCCAATCTAAATAAACTATTCTTAACCAATCTTAATGATCAAGCCTCTTAAACTCACTTGGAGTCATCCCTGTATGCTTTTTAAAAGCGGTATTGAAGGCTGTTTTGGAACTAAACCCGGCCTCAAACCCAATTCCAACCATGGACAAATGGTTATACTTTTCGTCCATAATCATATTTTTAGCCTCTTCGACCCTGTATCCATTGACCAATTCAAAAAAGCTTTTTTCCAAACATGTATTTATGGCCTGAGAAACCAAATATGGCGGATAACCGAGATGTTCTGCTACTTCTTTTACCGAGAGTCCTTCTTGGATATACAGTTTATCCTGATCCATAGATTTTCGAAATAGCTTCGCAATTACCTCCAACAATTCATTGGACTCCTTTTGATCAATTTTTTCAAAAGACTTCTCCCCTAATTGTGGATTTTCAATTTGCCTTAACTGGTAGACTGCCGGATTGAGTTTTCCTTTTATGGTGATATAATATGCAAAAACTGTATAAGCTATAGTATTGGCAATGCCGTGATAGGGAGAATAAGATTCCTTAAATGTATAATTGATAAAGAGCAAAATAAAATCAATTACAATAAGAAAATACCTACCATAAATCATCTGTTTTACCCATGAAGTCCCTAATCTCAATTCGTCAGAAAAGTTCTTCCTGGCAATCTTCAGGTAATTTTGATACTCTTTTATGGAAAGTGAAAAATATATGATGTAAATAACAACAATGGCTATCAAGCTGAAATACTCAAAATTAGTACCCAAAAACTGATAGTAATACTCATCCTCTTCAAGGTTTGACAAGCGGATCTGACTTCCGATGTAAATCCTAAAAGAATCAAAGACCATCACCAGAATATGCCACCAATGCTTCCTCCAATTGATTTCTTTGTAAAGGCTCTTGATATAAAGATAAAGGGAAATCAAACCTAAAAGCTGAAAGCTAAACAACAACCAATCATAATGGTGATTTAGCCATTCTGCAACCCTATTGATAATTAAAAGATGGCCGATGGAAAATACAAATAGGCTTAAAAGAATATTGGACACCCTGTTTTCCCTCGGATAAAAAAGAATTACTGCTGCAAGAATAAATGCCTGAATAGCTCCAAGAAAACTAAACAAGACTTTAAAGTTCTGTAAAATCCAATCCGAAGATTCAGTTAAGCTCATTCGTAATTTGATGAATAATCAAAATTAGGTATCCCTGTTATTTTTCCAATCGAAGGGTCCTAATTCTTACAAAGGGATAAATATAGGTGAAACAACAAAATTGATCTCTTTAAAATTGAACCAATATTGTTTGCTCTATTTTTGGGCCTAATTTCTACCTTCTAAAATAGGATTCCACTATTTTTAGAAAAATTTTTCAGTAAATGTCAAACTTAGATTTACAAAATAATATCCTGAACATATTGATTATGTTCGGAGGATTGCAAGGAATTATCTTATCCACGGTTGTTTTCCTTTATCCGGAAAGAGATAAAGCTTCAAATAATTTATTGGCTATTTTCATTTTTACTGCCGTAATCTTACTACTTGCACCTATCCTTCAAATTCAGTTAGGCTGGAAATATGTCTGGATTTTTCATTGTACCAAGTTTATTACCATTTCCTCCCTTTACCTTTACATCAGAAGCTTATCAGAAGAAGTCAGCCTCAAAAGAACACTCAAGCACTTTTCATTTGCTGTTGCCTATATACCCATAGCCCTGCATTATGTAAAATACATTCAGGATAAGTATCAGGTAACATACGAATACGCAGGCGGTCAGGACACTTATGATCAAGTCCTTTCTTTTACCAACCTTATATACATAATATTCTATGCTTTTCTTTATTTTAAGGCCTACAAGCAACACAAGGAAAGGGTAAAGCAAAATTTTTCATCCAAGCAAAAATTGGGAATAAATTGGATAAAACAATTGATTTTCGGTTTTCTGGGAACTGTTGTAATTTCATACACCCTGTTGGCTTTTGTATTGACCAATCCTGATTTTTCTACGAAAGGATGTCTGTTAAATATGGTAGCCCTTACTATTTTCCTGTATTTCGTTACCATCAAAGGAAAAATATCGCCCGAGATTTATAAGCTTCGGAAAATTGTCACAGAAACTTCAGCACAGCAAGAAAAGGAAGTTGAAAAGATAGAGAAAATTAAACCTGAGGAGGAAGAAAAGACTATCAATCCTCAATTAGTTGCTATCGCAGACAAAGTAAGGGACGCCATTAAGGATGAAGAGTTTTTCAGAAATGAAAATGTCTCCATTAAGGAACTCGCTGAATTGATCGGAGAACAACCTTATCTTGTTTCCCAAGCTATCAATACCGTAATGGGGAAAACCTTTTTCGAACTGATCAACGAAGAAAGGGTCAATGTGGCAAAAAGGCTTTTGACAGATGAAAAATATAACCACCTATCTCTTGTCGGTATCGGGTTTGAATCAGGGTTCAATTCAAAAACCACCTTCAACACTACTTTCAAAAAACATACGGGCATGACCCCGAGTGAATTTAAGAAAAGCAAAATGCCTGTATGATTGATAAAAGCAATCCAAAAGTCCTTTATCCTTAAAATTTTTTCATGATTGATTCTTGAATGCGTTCGAACTTCCAAGTTTGAACATTCAAGCTGGTTTTGTGCCGCAATTTTGCACAAACGAAAACACAAAACCATGAAAAAATCAATGTTGACTACAGTATTGGCAATGGCTTTCTTATTTGCATCTTTTGCCAAGGAAAATGAAAAAGCAGCTGAAAATCAGGATAGAAATTTACCTGCTGCCAGTTTCAAATCAAAAGAACAAGAAGTTCTTAAACCTACCGCTTACAAACCTTATCAACTCAGTTGGAAAACTGACCTTGTGGTTACAGGATTGGGTGCGGGTACTTATCTGTTTGCCAATTCCCTGGACGACAGCAGAACTCCGTTAACGGCAGAACAGGCTAATGCATTTACCCATAAGGATGTCAATTGGTTTGACCGAAGTGCTACATACAAATACAATCCTCAGCTAAGGGATGTATCGGATCAGTTAGGTGCTTTTGCCTTAGTGGCACCCCTTGCTTTGCTTGCTGACAAAGGGGTGAGAAGGGATTTTGCCACCGTAGGAACCATGTTTGTTCAAACAAGACTGTTTGCATCAGCTACAGCGACCATCAGTAAAAGGAGCATCACCCGCTACCGTCCCTACATTTACAATCCCAATGTGAGCTATGAGGACAAAATTGCCAAAGATCCGGGCCAGTCCTTCTTTGCCCAGCAAACCACCTCAGTATTTTCCACTGCGGTATTTGTGGCAACGGTTTTTGGAGATTACCATCCTGATTCTAAATTTAAGCCATGGGTTTGGGCAGGCTCCTTGGCTGCTGCAACAGCCATCAGTGTGGTCAGGTATGAAACGGGCATTCACTACACTTCCGACATTTTAGTCGGGGCTTTGGTCGGTTCAGCAATCGGCTATGGAATCCCAAAACTCCATAAAACCAAAGACAGAAACCTCAGCTTTACCCCCATCATCCAGGGTAATACTTATGCACTATCTGCAGTTTGGAAGCTGTAAGAATCAATCAAACTCTCATTAAATGGCCTGCTTCATCATTTGAACAGGCCATTTTCTGTTTTTCTACATGAAATTTTGTACGCCTTTTAAAAGCGGAACATGCGTAAATTGATTTCTTTAGTATTTTGGTGAATGAATTATAACCCCACACAAACTATGAATTCAAAAAGCCAAAAAGCCAAAATTCGCAACCTGATTATCTTTTGTACTGTTGCTTTGCTGATAGGTTGGTTTGGAGTCCTTGTTGACCATGCCCTTCCTGAACAGGAAGGTGAGGAAAGCCTGGGAATGGCCATTTGGCTGATTTTTCCACTGATCACGGTCATCATCCTCCGCAGCTTTATGGGAGATGGCTGGAAAGATGCTGGGCTGCTTCCCAAATTCAAATCGAATGGTTTCTGGTATGCAATAGCCCTTTTGATTTTTCCTGCAGTGACCGGTATCACCTTACTTTTGGGATTTGGGGTTGGATGGATGGACTTCAGTTCATTCGAAATCAAACCCTATTTCAATATTTTTCTAAGTCTCCTTCTGGTGAATATCGTCAAAAACATTTTTGAGGAATCCGTTTGGCGAGGTTATCTCACCGTCAAACTCCTGCAATTTAAACTGAGCGATCTACAGCTATATCTGATTATTGGATTGGTTTGGGGATTGTGGCATGCTCCCTATTACTTGGTATTTCTGCCGGAAGAAAGTATGATGGCGGTTTTACTGGTTGACAGGATATCTTTTATGGTATTGGCCGTCATCAATATGGTCATTTGGACGGTGATGTTCACGGAATTATACAGGCTGACCCTTTCCATCTGGCCAGTAATTTTGATGCATGCCATGGAAGATGCCCTGATCAACCATTTGGTTATTGATGGCTATGTACAGATTTCAGCAGGTGCACAGATTTGGATCTCCCCTATTTGCGGAATCATTCCCAATTTGCTTTACCTGTTTATCGGACTATGGCTCAGGCAAAAGAGACTTTCACAATCAAAAAAATAAACTAAACCAACTATTATGAAAAAATCAGTTTGGACCCTTTTCGTTGGGTTCTTGATTGCCCCTTGTCTTTTTGCTCAGGAAAACCTTTGGGAATTTGACACCCATGCCCCCATCCATGCAAGTCCTACTTTGGAAAGAGAAAACCTATTTATCGGAAACAAAGGCGGAACATTTTACTCCTTGAATACTAATTCCGGAAAGGCCAATTGGCAATTCCAATCCAAGTCCCCTATTCTTGCTGAAGCCGCCATCTGGAATGACCTGGTGCTGTTTGGCAATGAAAACGGTCAATTGACGGCATTGAAAAAAGACAACGGCAAACTGGAGTGGATCTTTCAGGCCGGGGAAGAACATGCAATAGACTTATGGGATTATTTCCGATCAGGCCCTTTGCCCGGAAATGATAAAATATTTTGGGCTTCAGGAGATGGACATGTTTATGCCCTATATCCCAAAACAGGCGAAGTTATTTGGAAATTTGATACCGGTGCTGCTATTCACATGACTCCTGTATTGGAAGATGGAAAGTTATTAATCGGCAATTTCAAAGGTCAGGTGTATGCCTTGGAACCTGAAACAGGAGATCTTATCTGGAAATTTCAGGCCATTGGTTCTCGGTATTTCCCAAATGCCGAATTCCAAAAATCACCATTGGTAAAGGATGGAAAAGTATATATCGGATCCAGGGACTTGAATCTTTATGTGCTTGACCTGGAAACAGGGAGAGGTATATGGCACTTTACAGAACAAGGAGGCAGTTGGATCATTGCCTCGCCACTGATTCATGATGGCGCAGTTTATTTCGGAAGTTCAGATACCTACAGGTTTTATGCGCTCGATGAAAAAACCGGAAAGGAAAAGTGGAGTATCGTGACATTTACCCGGTCTTATGGATCTCCGATCGCATTTAAAGATTGGATCATATTCCCCGGCTTTGATGGAAAGATCAGGGCAGTGAGTCCTGGAAGTGGAGCATTGGAATGGGAATATCAGACCCAGACGAGTCTTGAGAATTATCCCAAGCTCTACGATGAAGCAGGAAAATTCAGGACTGACCTTCAAATTAATTCGGCAGAGGATGCAGAAACACTGATAGACAGTCTTGGGCCTATTATCAATACCCCTGTTTTGAATAATGAAACATTGTATTTCGGAAGTTTGGACGGGAAAGTTTACGCTTTAAAATTACCATGACAAATCAAAGGGTTTTAGGAAACACGAATTCATCTTGGTCAGGAAATTGGACAGGAAAAAAACATTTATTATGGGCATTTTTATTCTGGATTCCGGTTTTCATCCATTCAAAACCGGGCCATTGCCAGGATTTAATAGCCCTCCAAAAAACCAAAAGGATTCAGTTTCTCACCGGATACAACCAACAAAAGGAACTGAACCTCATACCTAAGGTTCATCAGGGTTTCCAATTTTCCGTAGAATTCCAGGCTGACAGAGAATTGAACCACCTTAGCCGGTTTCAGGCCAGATTGGGGATTTCACCTTTAACAAGCCCTTGGGAGACAAGCGGATTTTCGGCAAACCTCCAAATCCAAGCAGGCTATTTCCATTTATTTCCAATCTTAAAAATCACAAACTGGAAAATTTGGGCCGGGCCATTTGGCAACCTGGCTTACAATACAAGTTTTTATCCCAATTGGGATGAGAGCCATTTGTATTGGGCCAATCAATTGCAAACAGGAGTTTCTTCAAGAACAGTGTATGGGCTTCAAGGTCAAGCCAGAAGTTTATTTTGGGAGTTCAATCTTCCTGTAATTGGTTTGTTAAGCCGACCAAACATAGAAAGAGATTACAAAATTGATGATTTTTCCTTTAGAGGAATTCTCCAGTCAATGCACCATCAGCCCAAGTTAATAGGGTTGCCCCATAACTTTCAGGTGCATAGCAGGATTGGATACAACTTCCCGATTTCGCAGAAAAAACAAGCCCAAGTGGGGTATCATTTCGACCATATGCAGGTTTCTACCCATTATTCCAATCAGTTTATTCAATCTTCCCATCAGATTTTCATAGGAATCAACTTATGAACATGAAATCGCTCATAGGAATTATACTTCTCTTAATACTTGGATCCTGTCTTTCGGAAGAGCCATTCAAAAAGCCATTTCAAACTTTGCTTCCACAGGAACTTAATGATGGCTGGGAACTCAGCACGCCTGAAAATGAAAACATGGATTCACAACTATTGGAAAAAGCCTTCGAGCTAGTGTATAGGGAAGACAGGTATGTAATGGCGAGAAGCCTTTTGGTATTTAGAAATGGAAAATTGGTGGCTGAGGCCTATCCCAATGATCCGAATGATCTACATAAAATTTCCAATATTCAATCCTGTACCAAATCCATCACCTCATTATTGGTGGGAGTTGCTATGGAAAAAGGTTTATTTGACAACCTTGAAATCAAACTCCATGATTTGTTTCCTGTAATGTTTGATGACAACCTACCTAAAAAACAAATACGCCTAAAGGATGCATTAAGCATGCAGGCTGGATTGGAATTTGATAATGACAAACATACCCTTCAGCTTTGTCAGGAAAAAAACAATTCTATTCAATGGATATTGTCAAAGGACTTAATACATGCACCCGGCACTTTTATGAATTACAATGATGGGGCACCCCATTTGGTCTCTAAAGCTATAGAAACGCTTGCCATGCAACCGACGGCATCTTTTGCTGAAAAATACCTTTTTGAACCATTGGGCATCAAAGATTGGAAATGGGAATCTTCGCGTGATGGGGTAACGTATGGAGCATTCAGCTTATTCCTCAAACCAAGGGATTTGGGTAAAATCGGTCAATTGGTACTTCAAAATGGAATCTGGGTCAATCAACAAATCATTTCCCCTGAGTACTTGGAGGAAGCCAGTTCAATCCAGGCCATCTCCGGACATAATAACCGACCCTATGGCTACTATTTTTGGATATATCCCGAATGGAAGGCATTTGCTGCCTTGGGACATGGTGGGCAATTTGTACTGATGGCACCAGAAAAAAACCTAGTGGTAGTTTATACTGCATGGCCCTATACCCATACCCAACTTTGGGACGATGAAAAAGAACTAATCGCCATGATTATCCAAAGCTGTAAATAAAGCCACGATATTTTTCTGTTTTAAAAAAAACGGCAAGCCCCATTTTCCAAGTCTACCGGCCTATTTTTCCTGCATTTTTTATCTCCCAAGTACTGATTTATAAATCCGAACACCTTTAGACAAGCCCATTTACGTTCGGATTCCCCAATTGGAACACCCACCTGATAGGCCTGCCCTAGTTTTGCATCAAATAACAAACACCATGAACACAAAAACTATCATTTGGCTTTTTATTTCTGTGATGGGCATAGCGCAGGCTATAGCTGGAAGTAAAGGCCTGGAAGGAAACTTTTCATATGAAAATGAAAAGTACTGGGGAAGGGTAAATGACAACCAAGGGGAGCCCCTTCCATTTGCCAATGTGGTCTTGCTTCATCCAGAAAGCAGGGAAATAATAGTAGGTGCTGTGACAGATTTTGACGGCAAGTTTGAAATGGAAACTACATCTGAGTTTAAAGAAGCAATCTTTAAAGTTTCAGCCATAGGATTTGAAAGCTATGAGAAGGTAGTGAATTCCTCCCAAAAGGATCTTGGAACTATCATCCTTGAAGAAGAAATCAACACATTAAATGAAGTAACGGTAAGAGCGGCAAGGCCTGAAATCACCATTTTCGAGGATAAAACCGTAGTCAATGTGGAAGGCTCTGCCATGGCAGAGGGCAGCAATGCCCTGCAAGTAATCGGCAGGTCTCCCGGGGTATTCATAGACAATGACAACCGTATCCAACTCAATGGAAAAAGTGGTGTCTTGGTCATGATTGATGACAAACAGACCTATATGAGCCCTGAAGACTTAGCCTCCTATCTTACTGGTATGCCTGCAGATAACATTAAAAGCATTGAGGTAATCGCCAATCCATCAGCCAAGTATGATGCAGAAGGAGCTGGAGGGGTTATCAATATCCGTCTTAAGAAGAACAACTTAAACGGAACCCATGGAAGCATGCAAATTGGTGGCGGTTACAATGGCTTGCCCAACAGTCTTGCCAATGCTTCGCTCAACCACAAAAGTGGGAAATGGAGAAGCAGCCTTAACCTCAATTACAATAACCAAGGAAATTTGATCAATCTTCAAACCCAAAGGAATTTCTCAAGTCCAGAGGGTAACTCTTCCTTAGATCAGGAGGCAAACACCAAAAGGATTCAGGAAAGTATGTTTGCTACCGCTTCTTTAGATTATGACATCAATGATAAACACAGCGTAGGTGGCAACCTTCAGCTCAACTACCTCAACCAAAGAGACGAGGTGGATGCCATGGCTGATATCCAAATTAGTGGACAACAAAACAATGATTACTTAAAAACCAGTAATGAGGGAAATCAACTAACTGACCGTGTTTTTGCTAACATTCATTATATCGGTTTATTGGATACCCTCGGCACAAAACTGACGGCTGATTTGGATTATTCCCTCATGGGCGCCAATAATCAAAACCAGCTATCCAATCTATACACAACTGGTATAGATGGAATCATCAGCTCCAATGTATTGGACATGAACAATGACATGTACTATTCCATAATGACTACCAAGGCTGATCTGTTTCTGCCTTTACAAAATGGCTCTAGAATAGAAACGGGAATAAAAGGAAGTTGGGTAAAATCACAAAATGATTTGACCATAAATAGGACTTTTGGTGATGAAAATGTAGAACCAATCACCTATCTCAACAACTTCAGGTATGATGAAAATGTATGGGCAGCTTATGTCAACTATGGTGGAAGCCTGAGCAAAAAAGTGAATCTTCAGGCAGGCCTAAGGGCAGAACATACCTCTCTCACAGGTAGGCAGTTGGTGACTGCCGAGGTGAATTCCTCCAAATACCTGGATTGGTTCCCATCTATATTTATTGGGCAGAAAGTCAACGATAATTATCAAATCAACTATAATATCAACAGAAGATTAACCCGTCCTAATTATCGGTTTTTGAACCCGGCGGTATTTTATCTGGATGACCTGACCCAAGAGCAGGGAAATCCAAACCTGACCCCGATGTATGCGCATACAGCCGAAGTGACCCAGGTTTGGCAGAACGCTTACCAGTTTACTTTAGGCTACACTTATACAACGGATATCTTTCAGGTAATCGCCCTGCAAGATGATGCCACTAGAGTAACAACGCTTCAGATAAAAAACCTGGACAACATGCATAATTTCTCGGCCAGGTTGATGGTCCCTGTGGAAATCACCCCATGGTGGTCAACAAACAACATGTTTCAGGCCTACTATAATTCTTTCAATTCCCAAATTGGAGATGAAATGTTAGAAAATTCGGCCTTCTCCGTGATGGCAAGAACCCAGCACAATATTACGCTACCCGGCAACCTTAAATTAGAGCTTATGGGCATGTATGTGGGGCCACAGGTACAGGGGGCATTTAGGTTCTCAGGATTCTTCTACATGGATGCCGGAATTTCCAAGTCTTGGAAGAATGACAAGTTTAACGTTTCCCTGACAGGTAGAGACCTATTCAGGTCCCAAAAGCTTAGAGGAGAGATGCAGTTTGCCAATGTGGACACCAGATTCAGCCAATACTTTGGCCAGCAGGGAGTCAATTTCACCTTCCGGTATAGGTTCTCCAAAGGACAGTCCTTCTCAGTAAACCAACGAAGCGGAAGTATTGAAGAAAGAAGCAGATTGGATTAATCCAAATCACTCTTTCATCTGCACCGAAGATGTGTACCCAGGAACATTTGGATTTGGGTTCACACAATTCAAAAAAAGAAAAGCAACTAAGACCTTGTTAATCATTAATTTATTAAAATCATGAAATTTCAATTCGAATCATTAGATATGAACTACCATATTCAAAAAGTTAAATCTATAAAATACACCATTGAAGCAGCTATGGATAATCCAAGAGAAGCCTTGAAAAGTATTTGGACTGGAGAAAAGCCTGATTCTAAGGTTAAAAAGCACAGTTTGCTAGCAGCGTTTACAGCTCTCTTTGTTACCGCTCCTCTCGAGATTAAAGAAATACACCTCAAAATCCTTCAGAGTGAATTCGGCATAAAAGAATTAGAAGATATTTGTGACATTCTTTCCAAAAAACTTCAAAGCAGGTTACCTAAAGCAGCATGATCAATGATCGCACCGGATCCAAAATATGGCTCCGGTTTTTTTGCTTTTGGGAAGATTTCACCTTATTAAGTTAAACTAACCGAAAAATCCTAAAGGTCCCCTTTTTACAGATTGCTTGGAAAACCAATAGCTTATTTCAATTTATTTGCTGTAATATTGTATAAGAATGACTCCAATTCAAAACATCAAAATTCAGCGATCAAATAGCTCAAATCTTGATTTCCTGAGCCTGGTAAAGCTATTGGATAAAGATTTGGATATAAGAGATGGAGCTGACCACTCTTTTTATGCTCAGTATAACAAGTTGGACAAAATCAATCATGTCGTTATTGCTTATGCCGGACAAATTCCAGTGGGATGCGGTGCATTTAAAGAATATGAGAAGGACAAAGTTGAGATTAAAAGAATGTATGTTCTGGAAAACTATAGAAATAAGGGAATTGCTGGATTAATCCTTCAAACTTTGGAACAATGGGCTATAGAATTGGGATATTCCTCTGCAATTTTGGAAACCGGTTTAATGCAGCCCGAAGCCATTGGGTTGTATAAAAAATCAGGTTACGACACCATTCCAAATTACGATCAATATGCGGGTATAGAGAACAGTGTTTGTTTCCACAAAACCCTGACAAAGGATTAGATGTAAAAATGGAAAAAGGGAGAAGATTCAGTTTTCAAAAATCCTACTCAAATTCCTTTTACTTAAAATTCTTAAACCTATCCCTATTAGGAACATCCAAATCCCAGGCCCAATTTTTTCTAAATAATAGATGGCATCATTCAATGGGTTTTTATAGAATATTACCAATTGCAACATAAAGTAGATTATTGAGCAGCTCAGGAAAATATAAGAAAGGACTTTAACAAATAAGTTAGCTGAATTCATGGAACTTGTCTTTTTCATTATTTTTTTGGATTACTTGAATTTTACTTTAAACTAACTTCAAAATTTTTCTCTTTAAGGTTTCCTGCTATCCACTTTAAGATTAAGAAAAGGATCAAGCCATTTAGCCCAAATAAAAGTGCGTTTTGTATCAAAAAGTCAAATTTATCCAATAGTTCTAACTTTGACTGAATTTTAAAAAAATCATACAGACCGGAAAAAAGCCTCAGTATTCCTCCAAATAGCAAAAGGTAAGCGATCACATATAGCCCCTTTAGGTTTCCGAACTTAAATTGAATTTTCATTTTTTTTAGTTTGATTTGTTTAACAAAGGTAATAGGCCTATCACCCCCAAAAATTGACCTATGTTAAGTTAATCCATAACTTGGAAATCAAAATGAACATCAAGCCCTCCATGGATAGAACACTTTCGGAAGATGAGTACGAACAACATCTAAAGGCATCAAGGGAGCTTTTGTATGATTACCTCCCTTTGACGGATGAACAATGGGAAGTATTCAAGCAGGGTTTTAAAATCAGAAAATACCATAAAGGGGACTTTATTTTAAATGAGGGAGAAACGGAGCGCTTTCTTTCGATTGTTTTAACCGGCTGCACCAGACATTATATAATGGTCAAAGGAGAAGAAAAATCTTTTGACTTTTCCTTTCAGCACGAGTTCAACTGTTCTTATTCCAGTTTTATCCAACAGGAACCATCCCGCTTTTTCATTCAGGCTTTGGAAGATTGCGTATTGGCTTCTATCCATCATGATTTCCTGCAGCAGCTTTATCAGCACTATCCCGAAAGCAACAAGTTTGGAAGGACTGCTGTGGAACAGTATTATATATGGAGAGAACAAAGGGAAATTTCTCTAATGACAGGTTCTGCGCAGGAAAGGTATCTCAGGTTGATGCAAAAGTACCCGATATATTTAGAGCAAGTGCCCTTAAAATACCTGGCATCCTATCTCAACATCAAACCAGAGTCGCTGAGCAGAATTAGAAAAAAACTTTTTGAGGAGCGCTAGTTATCTTCTTAACATAGGTCAATTTCCCACTCCACATCTTGCCCCAACTTTGTAGCTGACAAACAAACAGTTACAAAAATGAAAAAAATCACGTCTACCAAAGCGCTATTGATTATTGCATTCTTCCTACATGGCCATCATCTAAT
>NZ_ALWO02000025.1 GCF_000295935.2 Indibacter alkaliphilus LW1 | reverse complement strand
AATCAAATGTAGCAGATCCAAAGGTTGGATTATACAATCAAGTTCACTATTAATTTCCATCGCATTTATGCGGTGGTTTAATCTTGGTGCTCAGTGTTATAGGCTTTAGCCGAAATGATTTTCGACTAAAGTCGGGGTTGTTCGGTTTGCAGGTTTGGCCACTATTTAAAGATAGTGGAAATTATTTTGAGTTAGTCCTCCTAGGAAGGTTGGATTAACCAACCAGGGTCACCATTAATTTCCATCGCATTTATGCGGTGGTTTAATCTTGGAGCTTGAGGTCTGGGGGCTTTAGCCGAAAATCATTTAGTCATCTAATTTTTTGAATCCGTACTTTCTTGTGAAATTCTCGTACTCTTCGCTAAATGTTTTTTTCCTGTGATGCTCATCTTGGTTTTTTATATACTCCATCACTCTCTCCTTATGAGATAAGGAAACCGAAACAGCATAGTACTCTTTCTGCCACTCGAACTTGTGAGCTAATAACTGTTCAGAATTCAGCCAACGGGATGATTCACCTTTTAAAAGCTGGACTATTTTGGATATGTTTTGATCATGAGAAAGAGATAAAAGGCAGTGACAATGATCCTTTTGAATAGCTAGTTGGTTTATAAATATACTTTTTGATTTGGCGTTAGTCAAAATATGATGTTTGAGCTTTTCCCTTGAGATTTTGTCTGGAAGTAGTGGGGTAAAGTTTTTTGTTGTCCAAACAATATGAATGTAAATACTTAGAAACGGCATGTTGCTTTTTTGTAAAAAAATTACGGAAATGTTGAGTTAAGTCATAAAGATTGGCACAACTTATCCGTTTATTTTCGACTAAAGTCGGGGTTGTTCGGTTTGCAGGTTTGGCCACTATCTAAAGATAGTGGAAATTGGTTTGGGCTTATTGTACTTTGAAGGTGAGGGTTTCATTGAAAGGTTTTTTCGAGTCGATTTGCACTTGGGTTTGTCACCCTAATTATTTCATTCTTTGTACCTTCGGCCATGCTACAGTTTCCATCGCATTTAAGCGGAGGGTTAATACTGGAACCAATCCTCTGATTCTACCGAGTTTGGCAATTCACGGCAATCATCATTAAAAGCTCTCTGGATTTGCAGGAGGTTTAACTTTGCCCCTTCCAGCGTAACCTGTTTGGAAGATACCCCAGCTGCGAAGAAATGACCCAAGACAGTTTCGTCAGGATTGGAAATATTGACAATATTTCCCCTGATATTGGCAGGAGGAAGGTCAAATACCCCTCCGGATAATGTCATTTGCTGGTTGATCAGGTTTAGGTACCTAAAAGTTTCACTCGAAATGGCCAACTGCTCAAATAAAAACCTGTACTTGAATGAAAGGCGAAATCCGTCATCTTCAACATATCCTGCGATTTGACTGGTAGGGAGTCCGTTGAAATTAACATCATCCGCTAAGAAAAGTGCCCTGGACACTGAGTAACCAGGTATATTACAATATTTACAACAGTCTTTAGGTTGATAGGGGTCTGTAGGTAAAGACCTTGGCGGTCTATAAAATTCAGGGAAGGTTTCAACAGTGGAAATAGGGTTTTTGATGTTCCAAAAGTAGTAGTTTAATTCATCAGGGGGATCCTGAAAATGAGCAATCAATTGAATTCCGGATCGAGGGTTTAGCCTGTCTCTGGTTGGGATGGTAATGGTAAGGTATGAAAGGGAGTCCAATTGGGGGACATCATTGACTAAAGAAGGAAAAGAGGTGTACTCTTTGCCTTCGCTTGTGGTGATAAGCAGGGAATATCGATGACCAAATTTTGCGCTGAAATCCTGAGGTGTTTCATATACTCCTCTTTGGGTTTCATTTAGGAATACTACCAATCCGGTTTCATTTTCTCTTATCGCTACATTTGCCTGAGTTTCCGGTCTGATAAAATCCCGAAATACATCACCATATGTGGCGGTTCGGGTCAGTTTAATTTGGTGTGGGCCTGGAGCAGTAGTAATGTAACCTTCCATACTTAGTATACTGCTTCCCTCATCAACATCCACCCTAAAAGGGTCTATGCAGGAGGTAAATCCCAGCAAAAAGAAATACAATAATTTTTTAAATACCGTTTTAGCAGGATTACTTAAAAGAAGATTTCTAATCAATCGGATCATTAAAAAACGTTGTAGATATTTTTATCAAAATAATTGAATCTTAGTTGCTTTCCTAGATTAAAATGAAAAATTCATAGTGTGCGGCTGTTTATGTCAATCCTAGAGCTGTCTTTCGTGTTTTCACAAAGGGAAATTTTACCGCCACCGTTCGTGTCTTCACGAATGGACATATCCTCCACCTTAACCGCCTACGTTTGTGTCTTCACGAACGGAAATATCCATTAGCCTACAACCGCAACCCCATGTTCTGTGTCTTCACAGAACATCATACAAGCCAAAACTTAACAACCCAAAGTTATGCGGCTTTACAGAATATTGTACAACGATCAAAACAAGTGTTATTTCGGTCTGTGAGGACACAGACCGAGGCAGTGACTGGGTTTACAGCTATGGACACTATCTGAATGTAGTGGAAATTGGTTTGGGTCAGTCCTTCTGTGAAGGTTGGATTAAACAATCAGGTTCACTATTAATTTCCATCGCATTTATGCGGTGGTTAAAGCTTGGTGCTCAAGTTTATAGGCTTTAGCCGAAATGATTTTCGACTAAAGTCGGGGTTGTTCGGTTTGCAGGTTTGGCCACTATCTAAAGATAGTGGAAATTGTTTTGGGTTAGTCCTTCTGTGAAGGTTGGATTAAACAATCAAGTTCACTATTAATTTCCATCGCATTTATGCGGTGGATAAAAAAACCTTCGGGGTCTTAAAGACCCCAAAGGTTCACTCCATTAAGTCGTGTACACCGAATTGAACATGACATAATCAGTGGTAAGGTCTGTACCCCAACCTATACCGGTTTCATGCCCGGTATTCAGTTCCAAGTGTACGCGTATCTGCGAATCACGGAGAAGCTTTTTGACAAAATTCTTATCAAAATCAACAGGTTGGCCTTTTTCCAGTACCTGTACAATTTTGTCTTTATCACCCACAAAAAGATTGACCTTGCTGTAATTGAAGTTTACGCCTGCGTTGCCACAGGCTGCTATGATTCTTCCCCAATTGGGATCTCTTCCAAACATCGCGGTCTTGACCAAAGTAGAGTCTGAGATAGCCCTGACCAGTTTTCTCGCAACCTCCTCTGAACGGGCTTTGCTTACTTTATATTCAATAAACTTGGAAGCACCCTCTCCATCGGAAACGATCAGTTTGGCCAAATGGGTGAGGATTTCCTGAAGCTTATCTCTGAAAAGGATATATCCGGGGTCGGACTCTTTTTCTATTTTCTTATTTTCGGCCAAGCCATTGGCCATGATGGCGACCATATCATTGGTAGAAGTATCCCCATCTACCGTGATCATATTGAAGGTTCTGTCTACACAATACCTCAAAGCTTTATCAAGCAATTTTTCATCAATGGCAATGTCTGTGACAATAAAACTCAACATGGTCGCCATATTGGGATGTATCATACCCGAACCTTTGGCGATTCCTCCCATGTGGATATTGACTCCATCATGCTCAAATTCCACAAATCCTTCCTTGGCAAAAGTATCTGTTGTTAAAATTGCGTTGGCCACGAAAGAACCCGCCTTGGTATTGTCCGAAAGCTTTGGAATATTCTCCTCTATGCCACGGACTACATCCTCCGTAGGAAACGGTTCTCCGATAAGTCCTGTAGAAGCGACAATAACATCCTCTTCCGGGATATTAAGCAAACGGGCTGTGGTCTTAACCATGGCTTCAGCACCCAGACGGCCTTGTTCTCCTGTACAGGCGTTGGCATTACCCGCATTGCATACAATGACCTGGGCTTTGTTGTTCCCTTTTATATTTCGCTCGCTGATCTCAACAGGTTCAGCTCTGACTTTATTTTGAGTGAAAACCGCCGCCGCCGCCGCCGGTACCTCAGAATAGATGATAGCCAGGTCTCTCCTCATGGACTTGACTCCTGTGTGGGCACCCCAACATTTGATGCCTCTGACATTGGTAATATTTTTGATCATACTCATGATTTTAAGGTCTTAATGGGATTTGGTTTAGGCCTGATTGTTCATTTAGTCCAAGCATCAGGTTCATATTATGTACTGCTTCTGAGGCAGCACCCTTGAGCAGGTTGTCTATGACTGCTATGCTGATAATTCTTTCGGTTCTTTTGTCCCAAAATGGAAACACATCACAATAGTGACTTCCTCTAACATCTTTGATGCTTGGTACATTTTTCCTTACCCTTACAAAAGGTTTATCCCGGTAAAAATCCTGATAAATTTCAACTAGCTTGTGAGAATCCATTTCTTGCCTGGGTTTGGCATAGGCTGTCACCAAAATCCCTCTATCAGCCGGAATAAGGTGCGGTGTGAACTGCACCCTTACTTTGCCTCCTGACAAATTAGAAAGCTGTTCTTCTATTTCAACAGTATGTCTGTGTACGCCAACTCCGTAGGCTTTGAAATTGTCATTGACATTGGAAAAGTGGGTGGTAGCACTTGCCTTGATCCCAGCGCCGGTCAAACCTGACTTGGCATCAATGATCAAGCTGCCTTCTTCTATCAGGTCAGCTGCAAATAAGGGTGCCACACTAAGAATAGATGCTGTAGGATAGCAACCTGGATTGGCGATCAGATTACTTTCTTTGACTTCTTCAGCTTTCAGTTCCGGTAATCCATAAACTGCTGATCCAAAACCTTCCTCAAATGTATGGTCTTTTCCATACCAGGACTCATATATCTTGGGGCTGCTCAACCGAAAATCTCCTGAAAGGTCGATGATTTTTGCGTTTTTGTTTTTCCACCTTTTTACAAAATCCATAGAAACTCCATGGGGCAAGGCTAGGAAAATAACATCCAGCTCTGCATCATCGATGACAGTGGCTTTTTCAAGTGGAAGATCCACTATTTGAAAAAACTGAGGGTGAAGTTCCGAAAATGCCTTCCCGGCATGGCTTTCAGAAGTGATATGAGCTATCTCGATATCTGGATGTCCGGCCAGTAAACGGGTCAGTTCAGACCCAGTGAATCCCGAAGCACCTACGATGGCTACTTTATATTTTGAAGTTTTCATTTTTGTTCGATTTCAAGTTTTTTGATTTCTACTCTTAGGACTTCGATGAATTTTTCCAAATCCTCATCCGGAATGTTCAGAGGCGGTACTAAGCGTAAAACATTTCCTGCTGTAGCATTGGCTATGAAGCCTGCTTTAAGGAGTCTTTGAACCAGCTCGGCAGCTGGAATCTGCAATTCTACACCAAGCATCAATCCTTCACCTCTTACTTCATGGATCAAGCCTGTTTGTTCTTTTAAAGTCGAAAGCTGTTCTTTGAGCCACTTACCTTTGGACTTGGCAGCCTGAATCAGATTTTCTTCCACGATTACCTGGAGGGTAGCCAAAGCAGCCGCAGTTGCAAGTGGATTGCCGCCGAATGTAGTACCATGATCTCCAAATTGGATGGCAGAAGCTATTTTTTCATTACACATAAACGCACCTATGGGCATACCACCTCCCAATCCTTTCGCCAAAGTCATGATGTCTGGCTGTATACCATAGATATCTTTGGCAAACCATTCACCAGTTCTGGCTATTCCAGATTGAATTTCGTCAAATATCAGTACAATATCATTTTTTTCGCAAAGTGATTTCACCGCTTTGAGATATTCCGGATCGGCCGGTCTGATACCTCCTTCTCCCTGAATAGGCTCCAAAATAACAGCGGCCACGTCTTCAGTGATTTCTTTTTCAATAGCTGCAAAATCATTGAAAGGAACCTGAATAAAGCCTTTTGGCATTGGGCCAAATCCTTCTTGGTATTTGGGCTGACCTGTAGCTATGGTGGCTAGTGTTCTGCCATGAAATGAATTGTGCATGGAGATGATTTTTCCGCCTCTTCCTTTGCTGTGGGCATACCTTCTGGCAATCTTAATGGCTCCTTCAACAGATTCAGCGCCACTGTTGGTAAAAAATACCCGCTCTAAGCCCGAAAGGTTGACCAGCAGTTCAGCTAAAGCTACCTGAGGTGGGCTTACAAAAAAGTTGGAAATGTGCATGAGGTCTGCAGCCTGTTCTTGTATGGCTTTGACTACTTTCGGGTGGCAATGTCCTACATTGTTTACAGCAATTCCGGCAAGGAGATCTATGTACTCCTTATTTTCTACATCCCAAAGTCTGGATCCAATGCCTTTGATAAAGGTCAAAGGAATCCTTTTGAAAGTTGGTAAATAGAACTGCTGATCTTTGATATGTAAATCTTTATTTTCCATGGTTTAGTGAGTTAGTGTTGTTCCTGATTTGATTCCTTTCTGAAAGAAATCATCCAATTGGGAAGGTTGGGTTCCATTAAGGATGAGTACATTTTTCACCCCGTTTTTCAGTGCTTTTTCACAAGATTGGATTTTAGGAATCATGCCTCCTTGAATTACCTGCCCGTACAGGGAGGCTAATGTATCCAATTTGACTTCACTGAGGATTGATTTCGGATCAGGATAATTGGCATAAAGTCCGTCTACATCTGTAAGCGAGATATAAAAGTCAGCCTGAATGGCTGCAGCTATTGCACCTGCAAAGTCATCTGCATTGACATTCATGCTGTTTCCCTCCTTATCTCTGGCGATACAAGCCATGACAGGTACGAAATCAGCATTCATCAAATTTTCCAATAACCTGGGCTTGATATTTTCTATTTCGCCGACCCGTCCCAAGTCTGTAATTTCAGTGCCACCTTCAGGAAGGCTAAAGCTTAGTTTTTTGTTTTGACCTGGACCATTCCTGCATCAAGACCTGAGATTCCTATGGCTTCTGAACCTGCATTACAAAAGGCAGAGACCAGATTGGCATTGACTTCACCAATAAGTGTTTTTTGAATCTCTTGCATGGCTTCAGGACTGGTTTTTCGTTGTCCAAGGATAAACTCCGATTGGATCCCAGCACTGTCTAAAGATTGGTTGATAAAAGGACCTCCTCCATGTACCACAGATACCTGGTGGCCTTGGCTTTTTAATTTGTAGATTACTTCTGCAATTTGTTGTTGCAAAGAGGCATTGATCATTGCATTCCCACCATATTTAATGAGAAGCTTTGAGGCTTGCATAATGTTTTTGGTTTTGTTGATATTTAGATTAATTATTTTACGCTGCTTTTCAGAATAAAATTTCGAAAAAGTCTTAAATTAATTTATTTTATATTTTTTAACAAATATCATTCCATGGAGGGGAAATATTGTTGTTATTTTCGATTGGCATGATAATTCCTTCAAATGGTCTAATTGAGTCTAAGAATATACATAAAAAAAGGGTTTTGTTTAAAAGAGATTGCTATTTTGGCAGACTGTAAAAGTGACTAAATATGGCAACAATGGATTTAGGAATCGGGAGTCAGATCAGACATCCCAAATTTGGAAAGGGAGTGATTGTAGAGGTAGACTTGTCTTACTATAAAATCTATTTCAATTTTATTGCTGAGGTGAAAACCATAGCAAGAGACTTTCCTAATTTTGAATTGGTAGAGAAAAAAGAGGCGGAATATCAACCCATTACTATTATGGACATTGAAAAAGCAATGGAAAGTGTTCTTCGTAAGGTACAAGCCAAAGAAGAAGCTCCCAAGCTTAGCATGGCCCATAAATGGATCAATGGAACACTTGTTTTCAATCCCTTCAATTCTGAATTGAGCAATAAGGAAATCTCAATTAAAACCTTCTTTCATAAAATCGTGATGGTAAGGGAAAAGCTTAGAGTACTTGAGCAAAACATCAATAACCACCCTAAACTAGATGATGAGGAAAGGATACATCTCCAGCAATATATTACAAGAATCTATGGTTCTTTGACCACTTTCAATGTTCTTTTTGCTGATAAAGAGGATCATTTTAAAGGTTCGGGGAAGGAAGATTGACTAAAAACCAGCTTAAATTGCTGGAAAGAACCAATAAAAATACCCTGTACAGGGGATGTTTTGGTGTTTTTATAATGTGTAATTTTACAATGGGTGATTTAATAACTTTTGCACTGCAAAATTTTACGGAGCCAAGGGAGGGAATTGTTAACCATGTTATTTTTTATCCCTCCTTTTTTATGAACTTATTCAAAAACTTGAATTTGAACTGGATCTGCCTTAATTTGTTATCTGATTAACAAGTATATAAACCCAATGGAACTCTACGCCAAAGCCCTATCCTTTGCAATACCGTTTTTTCTTCTCCTGATCATTATTGAAGAATTTGCTGCGCGCAAAATGAAAAAGCAGGTCAATAGAGGCATGGACACCATCTCCTCTCTCAGTTCGGGAATGACCAACACCCTGAAAAACCTGATGGGCTTATCCATAGCCATAGTATCTTATGCTTGGTTGGTGGATAAAGTTGCACTGTTTGACATTAAAAGTACTTTCTTGGTATATGTGCTGGCCTTTATAGGAATAGACTTTGTCGGATATTGGAGCCATAGATTCGACCATAAAGTGAATGCATTCTGGAACAGGCATATCGTGCATCACAGTTCGGAGGAATTTAATTTAAGTTGTGCTCTGAGGCAATCCATTTCGGCCATTATCGGGATTTATTTTTTTCTCTATATCCCCATGGCATTTTTGGGAATACCTGCGGAAGTTGTGGCCATCATAGCGCCTATACATCTTTTCGCTCAGTTTTGGTACCATACCCGTCTTATCGATAAAATGGGCTTTTTGGAACACATCATCGTGACACCTTCACATCACCGGGTGCACCATGCCATCAATGACATATATCTGGATAAAAATCTTGGGCAGATTTTTATTTTTTGGGACAAGATTTTTGGCACTTTTCAGGAAGAACGGGAGGAAGAGCCACCTGTCTATGGGGTGAAAAAACCTGTTAATACATGGAATCCCCTGATCATCAATTATGTGCATTTTTGGGCCTTGATACAGGATGCCTGGAGAACCAAAAGCTGGTGGGACAAGCTCAGGATCTGGTTTATGCCTACCGGATGGAGGCCTTCCGATGTAGCAGAAAGGTATCCTTGGGCATATTGGAAAAATGCCTTCGATCAGGTCAAATATGACAGCAAGCCTTCCAGGCAGCTCTTGGTCTGGTCTTGGGTACAAATGATTGTGGCATTTGGAATGGTGTTCCATGTTTTGATCAGTTTTGTCAATTTCCAATACCTGGAAGTAATGCTGTATGCGGTCTTTATGATGGTGTCTATTTTTGCCTACACCAGTCTGATGGATAAGTCTAAAATATCCATTCCTGCGGAAGTGCTGAGGTTGACGATGGGCTTTGGCTTGTTTTATTGGACGGGAGGCTGGTTTGGTCTGGATGCTTTGATCCCGGGAGCTGGATATACTGTATTGGCATTTTTGCTGCTTTCTTTCCTCATGACTGTATGGCTGATTCAGAAGGAATCAAAACAGTCGGTAAAAGAAGTGCCTGCTCAGTCCTTTGCAGCGGGTACTTGAATGAAATGAAGTTTTTTATAGATTTGCTTACAAAGAGAAAGGGAATGAGGACCAGGCAGCTCCTTCAGCAGAAACCTATTTGGTGATTATGAACAAGGAGTTTGAGGTCCTGCATGAAATCAAGGTGCCACAGTTGACCAAAAGTCCGAATTTTCATTTTGTAAAGGACGGGATGATCTGGATTTTTGAAAATGTGGACGATGAGGTCAGTTTCATCAGGATAAAGGTCTCATCCTGATCTCTGATTTATATTTTTTGATTTATAACTCAAATATTGCTTATTTTTGAGTTATAAAATACTCATTTATAACTCATGAGCTGGAATTGGCAAAAAAAGAACTGGCCAGACTTTGTATTCGAAGTCACTTCGTTATCGGATTCATTGGATGATTTTTTTCATAATGCTGGCCAACTACTAGGTATAATGAAACACATTTCTCCTACAGATCAGCTTGAGTTGAAATTTGAGCTGCTAACTGATGAAGCATTAAAGACATCAGAAATAGAAGGTGAATTTTTTAATAGAGAGAGTATTCAGTCATCTATTCGGAGACAATTTGGTCTGCAAGAAGATGCAAGGCGACCCTCCGCTGCTGAATATGGTATTTCAGAAATGATGGGGAGTTTATATCGTTCTATTGATGAACCTTTGAGTCATGAAGTTATTTTTACCTGGCATAGAATGCTTTGTAACGGAAGAAGAGACCTTAAAAACATTGGTTCATATAGGAGTGGTTCCGAAGCCATGCAGGTGGTTTCAGGTCCTATAGGAAGGCCAGTTGTGCATTTTGAGGCTCCTCCTTCCGAATTAGTAAGGAATGAAATGAACAGGTTTTTGGGTTGGTTTGAGGCTACATCTCCAAAAGGCTCAGTGCCTTTACACCCTATCATTAGGGCTGGAATCGCCCACCTCTATTTTGTATCTATTCACCCTTTGGAAGATGGGAACGGGAGAATAGGTAGGGCCATTGCAGAGAAGGCCCTTTCAGAAGGGCTTGGAAGACCAAGCTTAATTGCTTTATCCCATACTATAGAAAAGTACAGGAAAGACTATTATGAAGCTCTTGCAAGAAACAATCAAAGCCTTGAAATAACAGGTTGGTTGGAATATTTTACAGAAACAGTACTGTTAGCACAAAAGAGAAGTATGTCTCTTGTTGAATTTATTGTTATTAAATCAAAACTATTCCAAAAAGTTGAAGGTAGATTGAATCCAAGGCAGGCCAAGCTCCTGAATAGGATGTTTAAGGAAGGGCCAGATGGTTTTAAAGGTGGGCTAAGCTTAAAAAATTATGTCACCATCACTTCTGCCAGTAGAGCAACTGCAACGAGAGATTTGCAAGATTTGGTAGAGATGGGAGTGCTTTATAAAACCGGTGAATTGAAAGGAACCCGATACCACCTGCTTTTGCAGAATTGATTTTTTCAAAAATCCAGGTTGTCCGTATCTACCAGTTCTACCCAGCGCTTCATTTTCTTTTGGATTACTTTCCAATGGTGTCTATCTTCTTCAGTAATCAGGGAAATGGCTTCCCCTGAAGCTCCCGCCCTGCCAGTTCTTCCTATCCGGTGGATGTAATCCTTGGGTGATCTTGGGAGTTCGAAATTGACTACATGGGGCAAAAATTGTATGTCTATCCCTCTTGCCGCAAGATCTGTTGCAACAAGTACACGAAGTGTTCCTCCTTTGAATTGCTTCAAGGCCTCTGTCCTGGCTCCCTGACTTTTGTCACCATGGAAAGCCATGGCCTGTATGCCGTTTTTATTCAGCTTTGCTGTCAGGTTATCAGCTGTTCGGATAGAGGAAGCAAAGACCAATACCTGCTTCCAATCTCCCTCCTGTATCAAATGCCTCAAAAGCGGTCCCTTTTTCTCTTGGGCTACCAAGTAGGCAGTTTGGTTGATGAGTTCAGGTGTGATTTCTTCCGGTTTGACTTCAATTTTTACCGGATTCTGTAGCAGTCTATCAATCAATTGGCCTACCGAGTCTTCCATAGTGGCAGAAAAGAGCAGGTTTTGTCTTTTCTTAGGTAGGCGGGAGAGGATTTCATCCAACTCTGCCTTGAACCCGAGATTGAGCACTTTATCAGCTTCATCCAATACAAGGGTTTTCAGATCGGAGATGGAAATGGCGTTTCTAGCAATCAGATCCAGAAGCCTGCCAGGTGTAGCCACTAAGATGTCCGTACCGTTGAGTTTGATCATTTGGGGATTGATGGATACTCCACCAAAGACCGCGTTGCTTTTTACTTTTCTAGGTAAAAACTTACCGAACATCCGGATGACTTCCTCTACCTGGGCTGCGAGTTCCCTTGTAGGTACTATGATCAGGACAGGGACTGATCTGCTTTTGTGGATGGAGGATTTCTGCAATTCCTCCAGTATGGGAAGGATGTAAGCGGCTGTTTTGCCGGATCCAGTCTGTGCCAGGCCCAGCAAATCCCTTTTTTGCAAAATGGCTGGAATGGCTTCCACCTGTATGGGATAAGGTTTTTCGTAATTTGCTTTTTGGATGGCTTGTAAGATGTCGGGAGATAAGCCCAGGTCTGAAAAGTTCATGATCAATCGGTTTTCAGGACAAAGGTAGGGTTTATTTTAATACCAGTTTGTTGAAAGGAATTTCTCAGGGATTGGATTGGTTTTTAGTTTTTTATTGATTCCAGTGAGCCGAATAATGTTTTTAATCGGCTCAAATATCATATAGTCCAAACTCATATGGTAGCTAACAAAAAAATGAGAAATTCTTAACATTAAGCCAATACAATGTAAAAGAATTCAAATTTTCTTTACATTAAGGCTTGCTGAAAAAGTGTAAGGTATGCCAGCTCTACCTGTCAGTAAGCAAGTTCAAAGCGGGCGAATGAAGATGAATGCTTATATGCGAATGAATGCTGAGAATATTGTGGGAGTCGAAATCAAAAAGTGATGTTTATTTATATTTTACCTCCCTATTTTGTTTCATTTATTTTATCAGGATTTAGCCTTGTATCAAAAACATTGGCTATTTCTACACGATTAAATTCTTTGTTGATCCAATAAACTATTTTGTAATTTTTATAAATTAAATATCTGAATTTTTGTGGCCTTTTTTCTAAACTTAACTCAATAGGCCCAACTTCTGGCTGATTCTTAAGTTTAATAGTACTATCAACAATTCCGTTAACTAATTTTTCAGCAACTCTTTTACTAGCTCTTATGGAATAATAACCGTAGATATCTTCTAGTTTATTTTCGGCAAGTTCAAGCCAGTAAACTTCTAACGCCATTTTTGAATTTTAGATTTTAGATCTGTCGCTTTGATCATTCGTCCATTTTGTGAGTCCTTCATTGCCTGATCAATTTCTGCATTGTATTCCTCTTTTGTCATCGGCTTAAAATTTCTTTCAATTAACTCGGCCTTTTGTTTTCTCAGTAAATTCTCAAGAACACTAACGATTTCCTCGTTTTGAAGTCTTAAGAACTCTTGAACAAACAATATCTTTCTTGCTTCTAAATCCATTATTTTAGTCTTTGATCAAATATACAAAATTAAAAAATTACATTTAATTTTTGTAAAAGCATAAAAGAAGATAATTGGACGTTCAAAACATGCTTCACGATCAAGACAGAAATTAAATTTATTCACATTATGGGAAAGTAGTCTTTGCTCTAAATTAGAGGTGAAGCCAACGTAAATCTTGTCAAAAGCCGGACTGTAAAGGGCATATACGGTAAACATGTGGTCTAAAAATTAATTTGCAAAAAAAAGGGCGCAGTTTCCAGTTTCCTTTGAAGTAGCGGGAACAGTCCCGAAAGCCTGTGTCCACCGTGGCGGATATGAGTCAGACGATCTGGTAAACGGGAACAAAAAAAACCGGTCAGTTATGACCGGTCTTCGTAGTAGCGGGAACAGGACTCGAACCTGTGACCTTCGGGTTATGAGCCCGACGAGCTACCAACTGCTCCATCCCGCGATATATTTTCAATATTTCAAATCAAATAATTTCCGGACTCGAGGCTGTGTCCGCCGCGTCGGATATGAGCCCGACGATCTGCCGTTGCAGATCCATCCCGCGATATATTTTTAAAGCTTTTAGCTTTTAAATTCGATTGTTGAAAGGCCATTTGCCTTTAGTGTGGTACAAAAGTATGGGGCTTAAGATTAAAATGCAAACATGTGTACTTATTTTTTATTCAATTTCCTTTTTCAGAGAGCTGGAAATTGGAATATATTGCTGATTGAGAGGTGATTTAACCATTAAAATTCTTTTTCGAGCCCGATTAGATGCTGTTAATCGAAAGCTTCTTTGGTTTATGGGGGTTAAACTGACTGATACTCAAAAAAATCAAGTACCTTTGTGAAAAAATTATTGTCATGACCGAACAAACACACAAAGCAGGATTTGTAAACATAGTGGGCAAGCCCAATGTAGGCAAATCTACCTTGATGAATGTATTGATCGGTGAGAGACTTTCGATCATCTCCTCTAAGGCACAGACTACCCGGCATAGGATCATGGGTATCATCAATGATGATGCGTACCAGATTGTGTTTTCGGATACACCAGGTATGCTCAAACCCAAATATGAACTGCATAAGAACATGATGGGTTTTGTGAATATGTCGCTGGAGGACGCAGATGTGATCCTTTTCGTAACCGATCTATTTGAAACAGATGCTGAAATAGAAGACGTAATTGAAAAGATCAACCAATCAGGTGTTCCTGTATTACTTGTTATCAACAAAATTGATCTTTCCAAAGAAAATCAATTGGAGGAAGTAACGGCGTATTGGACACAGAGAATCAAAGCAGAAACGGTAATCCCCATTTCAGCCACCGAAAGTTTCAATACCGAACGCATTCTGATTGAAATTTTGGAAAGACTTCCGCAACATCCTCCATTTTATGACAAAGAAGAACTTACTGACAAACCCGAGCGTTTCTTTGCATCTGAAATTGTCAGGGAGAAGATTTTCCTGAATTATAAAAAAGAGATTCCTTACAGTACTGAAGTGGCAATTGAGGATTTTTATGAAGACGAAAAAATCATCAGAGTCCGGGCTATCATTTATGTGGAAAGAAAAAGCCAGAAGGGAATTATCATAGGCGAGGGTGGAAAAGCACTCAAAAGGGTAGGAATTCAGGCAAGGGAGGAAATGGAGAAATTTTTCGGAAAGAAGATTTTCCTGGAGACCTTTGTCAAAGTAGAAGATGATTGGAGAAAAAATAAAAATAAGTTGAGAAAATTTGGTTACGACCAATAAGTAATATAAGTATGGCAAATATAGTAGCAATAGTAGGTAGGCCCAATGTAGGCAAATCTACCTTTTTTAATAGATTGGTTGAAGAGCGTAAAGCAATAGAAGATAACGTATCAGGAGTCACCCGTGACCGACATTATGGACATGCCACTTGGGGTGGGAAGTTTTTTTCTGTAATTGATACTGGAGGTTACGTGATGGGTTCAGAGGATGTTTATGAAGCTGAAATACGCAAGCAGGTGAAGTTGGCTTTGGAAGAGGCCAATGTGATTCTCTTTGTGGTGGACTGCCATGACGGACTGACTGACATGGATAAAGATTTTGCAAATGTCTTAAGAACATCTGAAAAGCCGGTATTTATTGTAGCGAATAAGGCAGACACACCTGAAAAGTCCTTGGCCGCTGCTGAATTTTATGCGATGGGTATTGGGGAAAACGAGGTGTTTCCTATCGCAGCAGCGAGTGGGAGTGGGACAGGAGACCTTTTGGATGAGGTTATCAAGCATTTTCCTGATGAAGGAGTAGAAGATCCTGAGGATGGAATTCCGAAGATAGCTATTCTAGGAAGACCCAACGTTGGAAAATCTTCTTTCCTTAATGCGCTTTTAGGTAAAGAAAGGTCTATAGTCACAAATGAAGCCGGAACAACCCGAGATGCAATCCATACAAGGTATAAGCTATATGGCCAGGACTTTATTATCACAGATACAGCTGGTATCAGAAAAAAAGCTAAAGTCAAAGAAGATATCGAGTTTTATTCTGTCATGCGTTCTTTGAGGACTTTGGAGGAATCTGATGTTTTGATAGTCATGGTAGATGCGAGTAGGGGGCTGGAATCTCAGGATATGAACCTGATTTCACTTGGAATCAAAAACAACAAAGGAATTATGATCATGGTCAATAAGTGGGATTTGATCGAAAAGGATCACAAGACCATGGATAAGATCAAGAAGGATATGCTCGAAAAGTTGGGCGAAAATAAGTGGATCCCGATTATTTTTACTTCGGTAGAAGAAAAGCAACGGATATTTCAGGCAATCGAATTGGCTGTCAAGGTATTTGAAAATAAGACCAGAAAAGTGTCTACCTCTAAGCTGAATGATAAAATCCTTCCGGAAATTGAAAAATATCCTCCTCCTGCAAATAAAGGGAAGTATATTAAAATCAAATACATCACGCAATTACCCACCAAAAATCCGGTATTTGCTTTCTTCTGTAATCTTCCCCAATATATCAAGGAGCCCTATACCAGATATCTGGAAAATAGACTTCGTGAAAACTTTGATTTTGAGGGAGTTCCAATCAAAGTGACTTTCAAAAAGAAGTAAAAAATAATTGCTAGCTGAGCTTGACAATCCATTTCATTGTTTTACATTTGCGTGCTTAAATTTTAAGAAACAAACAAAACATCATGAAAAAGGTATTTGCAATGTTCGCTGTGGCTGGTATGTTATTTACTGCTGCTTGCGGAAACAAAGAATCAAACGAGGAAACAGAAGAAATCGAAGTAATCATCGAAGAAACTGAAGAGGCTATCGAAGAATCAGCTGAAGAAGTAGAAGGTGCAATCGAAGACACTGTTGAAGTTATTGAAGAAGAAGTAGAAGCTTAATTTTCTACCTATTTCATTCAAAAGTCCCGTTGAAAAGCGGGACTTTTTTTATATTCGACCAATGAGTGCGGATGATAAATTTCTTAAGGCTTTTCAAAAACATGTACCTGCAGGTTCTGTAGATTATTGCTTTGACCTTTGGAGAGAAAAACCTTTCAACTTTTTGATTACGAAGGAAAGAAGTAGTAAGCTTGGTGATTTTAGATTCAGGAAAGACAGGATTATCCAAACGATCTCAATCAATCATAATCTAAATCCCTACCAATTTCTGATTACCTACATTCATGAGGTAGCACATTACAGAGCCTATTTGCAGTATGGCTTAGGTATAGCTCCGCATGGAAGAGAATGGAAGCAGACTTTTCAAAAATTGCTTTCTCCGGTATTGAATGAACATGTGTTTCCAAAAGATATCCGACTTGCACTGACCAGGCACATGGCAAACCCAAAAGCCAGTACCGGTGCTGATTTATTTTTGAGTAAAGTGGTAAAAGGGTACGATAAAAAAGACTCAATTTCAGGGGTTTTGTTAGCAGACCTGAAATTTGGTGAAAGTTTTGAACTGAGAGGAAGAAAGTTTAGAAAAGAAGTTTTAAGGCGGACAAGGGTGCTTTGCGAGGAATTGTCAACTGGGAGAAAATATTTGATTTCAGCACATGCCGAAGTCAGCAGGGTAGAGTAACCCTAATCTTTCTCTTCTCCAATCTGGTTTTCTTCTTGGGTGAAATCCTTTGGTTGAGGGAGATCGGAAATTTTGTTGATTCCAAAATACTCCATGAATTTTTCGCTTGTGCCATAAAGCAAGGGTTTTCCTACAGAATCAGCTTTGCCTTTTATAGCAACCAATTCTTTTTCCAGTAACTTTTGAATGGAGTAATCGCAACTTACACCACGAATTTGCTCTATTTCTGACTTGGTTACCGGTTGCTTATATGCGATGATGGAGAGTGTTTCCAACTGTGCTGCTGATAATCGTTTTTGGGATTGTTGTTTAAGCAGAATAGAAATGCTGGTTTGATATGCAGGCTTGGTTAAGAACTGATAGCCCCCCCCAAGTTGCTCCAGGGCAAAAGAAAAGTCTTCTTGGACATATTTGTCCTGAAGAACCTCTATAGCTTCCAAAATATGATCTTTGGGGACTTCTGTTTCAAACATCTCCGTGAGGCATTTTTGAATTTCATCAATACCCAACGGAGATGGAGAACAGAATATTAAAGCTTCAATATGCTTGTGTAGAAACTCCAATTATTTTTTTGCAAGTTTAGCTTCGATGGAGTGCATCGTATGAGGTACAGCTTTCAAGCGGTCTTTGGAAATTAATTTCCCAGTATCCACACATACTCCGTATGTACCGTTTTTTATTCTGACCAAAGCATTTTCCAGGTTGATGATGAATTTTTGTTGCCTAGCTGCCAGTTGGCTTAGGCTTTCTCTTTCCAGCGTGTCTGCCCCGTCCTCTAATAATTTGGAAGTAGAAGCTGTAAAATCAGTCCCGGAATCATTTTTTTTGCTTAAGGTCGACTTAAGAGAGCTCAATTCCTCTTTGGCGACTCCAAGTTTTTTTAAGATGATTTCTTCAAATTCCTTTAACTCCTCTGGTGAATATGCTGTTTTTTCTTCTTGGCCCATAGTTGTACTGTTTATGTAGTGTAAATCCAATCTACCCAGGGTGATTGAAAAGTTCCCTAAAATACGCTTAGCTTTTTAAAATCAAAAATAAAAAAACCGTCAGCCGACGGTTTTTAATTACTTAAAGGTTTTGCACCCTTTTCATCAGCACTTTTTCATCCATAATCAATTTATAATGAATGCGAAGGTATCTTTGGATTACTTTGATTGTCTTTCCTTTTTCTACGAAATAGGTTTTGAGGGTTTGGGAAATGAGGTCGGGTTTCATTGGATTTTTGGGTTTGTGGATGCGCATTCTAAATTACTGATTTTAGGTAATTTAGACTATATAATTTTAAAATTTTGTCCCAACTATCACTGTTTTTCTGATTTGGGAAACTTTTCCCTGTAAATCAAAAATCTCCAACCAGACTACATAGTAGCCCGGCCTTACTTTCCTGCTATTTGAATCTGTTCCGTCCCAGAGATAAAATCCATTTTCTCCCCAAATGGCGTTCTGGCAAAGTTCTCTCACCAAAGCTCCCGTGGCACTGTATATTCTTAGGGTAGCTATATTTCCGCTTTGTGGCATACGGTAAGAAATAGTCGTAAAAGGTTGTTCTCCTGCCGCTTCAGGAACAAAAACTCTTGGTTGAATTTCTATACCCATTCCATGATTCCCTTCAAAGTTTTGTGAATTTCTATAACCGGGGCTCGCATACCCTTCCGTTGATGATGCTGAATGCCAATTGTTCAGGTCATTGACAGGGCTTGTTGGGGAAAGTCTTTCCAGTGATACCCCCTTGGTTTCTTTGAGCAATGGGTGATGCATTTTATCTGAATAGCTGAAGATTTCAATAAGGCTTTCATCTGGGTTTAAAAGTATTACATTCCCCGCGCTTATGGGATAGCTTGGAAGGGTATTGAGCTCAATAAAATTTTTTTCTTTTCCTTTTGGGTACTCTTGTTTGAGCTTTTCAGAATCTGTGGTGAAAATCAGGAAACTGTGGGGCTCAAGGATAAAATCCTGTGGAAATAGCACTCTTCTATTGGCTACTTCCTCATCTGAATTCAGGTTAGCTAATTTCCAGTCTTTCAGATTTAAAAATTTCGCAGAGGAATTATAAATCTCTACAAATTTTGGGGCACCCGTACGCGGGTTGAACAGCACCTCGTTGATAATGATATCACCTTCGTTGGCGTCGGAAGGCATTACAAAGTAAACCTCAGAAGTTTTGTTGAATGCATTCCCAACACAGTCCCTAAGGTTTAAAATCTTTAGTTTGTACTTTATGTCAACTTTTATTGGTTCTGCAAAAGTGAGAATGAGCGAGTTTTGGGTTTCCCCTATTTCAACATTCTTTAGTTTAAGTGAAGGGGTGGTTTCAATCAAAAGACTGCGAAGGTCCTGTTGTAAAATTTTTGAAAATTCCAGCAATACTTTATGCGGGTCAATTACCAAACTTTTTTCAAAAACAGGTTCAGAAAAATCTGGTGTATCTGTATATACTGAGTTTTTACTTCCTGGAGTTCCTCTATTTTCTGCCTGAGATACTTTGATATTGGAGGGAAGGTAGCAGTTCAGGTAGGGATTGGCTATTTCAAGGCTATAGCCTCCATTTGCAATTGCTGTTCCACCAAATGTATCCCTGTCATAGTTAAGGCTGTCTAGTATCTCATTTTCAGCACTCAATAGTTTGACTTGGTCCGCAGTATTCAGAAGTGTAGGCCAGTTACTCAGTCCCAAAACATCACCATACTTTTCAAACTGGCTGGCTTGGTTTCTAGGACAGAGTATCAAATATGCTTTTGGCTCAATGACAGCACTGGGCAGGATACTTTCTCTTCTGGAGTTTGCCAACTGCATGCCTCCTAAATAAAGGGGTTTTTCTGTAGGGTTGTAGAGTTCAACAAATTCTACGTTCGGTAAAGGGTTCGTTGCTCTCGGGGCAGGCATTATTTCATTCAGAACAACATCCTTAAAACCTAATTTTTGTTCCTCCTCAAAGGTGAAATTTTTAGAGATGTTGGAAATGGAGTTTCCCTGCAAATCACTAACGGTTTCAATTTGAAGGGTGTAGGTTTCGTCTTTTTCAAAAATCAAATCCCAATCTAAAATGACATGGTTTTTTTGTAGGCTCACACGAATTGGGTTTTGACCCAATATTTCAAAGTTGTTTAGGATGGAAGCAAATATCGGATCTATCTCCTCAGAAAATACCAGCATTAAACGTGATTGAGCTATTGCTTTGATTTCTATCAGGCTTGGAGGCAAGGTGTCAAAGATGAAATTATGGATTGATCCCGGAATATACATCCCTCGCTTACTTTCACGGGATGGCAAAATAAGGGAATAGGCAACCCCCTCTTCAAAAGCTGTATTGCTTTTAAGTGTTACTTCCTGATCACCTGTCAATATTGGAGATAATTTGATGTCAGTCCTTTCCTCAATTTCAAAATTGAGGCTTTCTGTATTTTCCTTATTGAGGTCAATTTTACTCTTCAAGATTAGAGTCTGAGCATCTTTCACAAAAAGGTCCTCCACATAGTCCTCATACAAGATGAAAACTGAAGAATTGTTTGGGTTTGGAATAGATAGCTTATTTACAAGACTGCTTGCCAATACTTGGACTTCCTGTCCCAATTGAAGGTTTGAGGCCAGATGGAGAATGACATCATACCCATTTTCAAGCAATGAGATATCCTGCGGGGGAGTTTCATTTATTGAAAAATGCGAAGTTTGGCTTACCGAGTTGGCCTGAAAAGGCTGTGAAAATCCCAGAAGAATGTTTTTTGGGCCTTGAATGTTTAAGTTTCCAAGTGTTATAAATTCATTTTCTATAACAGTGCTTACTGACTCCTTTTTTGAGCTTTCTTTTTCTGAAATGTCCACCAGGTCAACCTTGCCTTCATGAATCAATTCAGAATTGGTGTAAATTATTAAGGTTGTGTCTGATGGGTGAAGCAGCTCTAAAATCCGGTTGTTTGAAATCTGAACCTGATGGATGGCTGGGGTGTTGATTTTTTTGTTGAAGTCTAATTGTAGCGTGTATGGATTGAGTACGCTTGTATTTTTTACAATTATTGGATCTACGGCTTCTTCGAATTCAAATAGTCCCACATCATCCATAAAAAATCTTGCAGCTGAGCCTGTTCCGGGACCGTATTTGACATGGAATTTTATCCAAAGTTCGTTTTTTCGGTGTAAATCCTCTGGTATTGTGATTTCAAAAAGACTGTAAGTTTTGTTTAGGTTAGGGAAAGTATTTTCATCTCCGACAGGGATTTCAGAATCAAATGAAAGTCCATCTTCAGAAAATGAAACAAAGAGCATCGCTGGCCTATTGCCTGAGCCATTTATTTTTGATTTGGCGAAGAAAGCCAATTTTGGATTTAAAAAGTCTACAGTTGATGTTTTGAAGTAAATTTCTCCATTGAAAGAACTAATGGGCTGAACTCCAAGTGCTCGAGTTCCAAACCTTCCTTCAGTATTGGCTTGGAAAACCCTTGCAGCGTTATTTCTGACTTCATTGGCCGACCAAGATGGAAGAAACTCTTCAGGATGGTTGACAATTGCAAAGCTGTTTTCAAAATCCTGTACTTGTGCTAGAGCAGGATGAAAAAGGGAAATCAAAAATACAGATAGCAGATAATTCCCCAAAGTCGCTAAAAATAAGATTGACCGCATCATATTTAAAATTAAAAAATGAGAGAATTTGGTGCTAATAATAACCGATTAACAGCTATTCTTTCGATTTTTAGCAAAAAATAGGCTAATTTTTTGAAAACTAATCAATTATCCTGCTTGGATGTATCTTTTTTGGGAATTCTTCTTTTACCTTTGCGGTTCTTAAGAAAATTAACCAAAATAAAAATGAAACTAGCAGTAGTAGGAGCTACCGGATTGGTAGGCTCAGAAATCCTCGAAGTGCTGGAAGAGCACAATTTCCCATTTAATGAATTATTACTCGTGGCAAGCGAAAGGTCTGCCGGAAAGCAAATGACTTTCAAGGGTAAGGAATATACCATTATGGGATTGAAACAGGCTGTTTCTGAGAAGCCGGATGTTGCGATCTTCTCTGCTGGTGGTAGCACTTCTCTGGAGTGGGCGCCACAGTTTGCTGCTGTAGGTACCATTGTTATCGACAATTCTTCGGCATGGAGAATGGATCCTTCTAAAAAACTGGTGGTTCCCGAGATCAATGCCAAAGATATTAGAATTGATGACAGGATTATCGCAAACCCAAATTGCTCAACCATTCAGATGGTTGTTGCTTTGAACCTGCTTCACAAAAAATATAAAATCAAAAGAATTGTCGTGTCTACATACCAATCTGTAACAGGTACAGGGAAGGCCGCTGTGGATCAAATGATGGCTGAGAGGGCTGGTGGAACGGCTGAGATGGTCTATCCGCACAAAATTGACATGAATGTCCTTCCTCACATTGATGTTTTTCAGCCAAATGGATATACCAAAGAAGAAATGAAAATGATCAACGAAACCAAAAAGATTTTTGGGGACGATAGCATACAGGTCACAGCTACTACGGTAAGGATCCCGACCATGGGCGGTCACTCAGAAGCTGTAAATGTGGAGTTTCATGAAGATTTTGATCTGGAAGAAGTAAAAGAAATTCTGTCCAAGACACCAGGAGTTATTCTTCAGGATGATCCGGCAAATAACATCTACCCAATGCCATTGACAGCGCATAAAAAGGACGAGGTATTCGTAGGTAGGTTGAGAAGAGACGAATCTCAGCCAAATACATTGAATATGTGGATAGTGGCCGACAATTTAAGGAAAGGCGCTGCTACAAATGCCGTGCAGATTGCAGGTTATTTATTAGAACACAGCATGAAATAATTTGTCTCAAGTAGGATTATATACCGATGAAATGAAACAGTTTGTGCAGGATCACCTTGATGATGATCCTGCACAATTGCTTTTGGGCTATCTTGGAAAGGTAGACTTTGACCTGAAGTTTGCGGTACAACAAATCAATGCCCGACAAAAAGTAAAGTCCAAGGTTCCAAGTTGGTATAAAAATAGAAACCTGATTTTTCCTGTTAGCCTTTCTATTGAGCAGGCCTCTTCAGAGCTCACCGGTAGATATAAGGTTGGATTAGTTTCAGGAGGGAAAATGGTAGACCTTACAGGTGGCCTGGGAGTAGACAGCTATTTTTTAAGTCAAAAATTCCAAACGGCAGTTTATTGTGAGCAAAACAAGGATCTTTTTGACATAACTAAGCACAATCTTAAGGTCCTGTCGCCAGATAAATTCGAATTTGTATTGGGAGACAGCATGACTTGGTTTATCCAGCAGCAAGAAGTATTTGACTTGGTTTTTATTGATCCTGCCAGGAGAGGAGAGGGTAACCGAAAATTATATCGACTGGAAGATTGCGAACCGGATATAGTAGGGCAATGGGATGGTCTGAAGTCTAAGTCTAAAGCTATATTGGTAAAAGCCTCTCCTATGCTGGATCTCAAGCTGGCTTTGGGAAGTCTCCAGGACCTTGCCAAGATTATGGTGCTATCTGTCAAAAATGAGGTAAAAGAAGTTCTTTTATTTTGGTCTTTGGAATCTGTAGGGTCTTCTCCTCGGATAGAAGCAGTTGATATCAGAAATGAGGCTTCTATAGCTTTTTCATTCACATTCGAGGAAGAGGAAAACTCATCCAATAAGATAGCGGAGGAAGTAGGCCAATTCCTATATGAACCTAATGCGGCCATTTTGAAAGCGGGGGCATTCAAAATCTTCGGGCATCGTTTTGGGTTGGGAAAAATCCATCCAAACTCACATTTTTTTTACAGGAAATAAGTTTGTGGGACAGATTCCTGGGAGGGTTTTTGAGATTCTTTCAGAGATCAATCAGCCAAAAAAGGAGATTAAGAAACTTTTCCCTTCAGGGAAAGCCAATGTCTTGACGCGGAATTATAGTATGAGTGCCGATGAACTGAAAAAAAAATTCAGACTAAAAGATGGTGGTGAGGATTTTTTGATCGGCTCCCAGACGGTGAGAGGGTTTCAACTTTGGCATTGCAGGAGGTCGTCAGGAAGGAAGTGAGTGAGGGCTCTCACTTAGGCTCTTCATCCCATTACCTTGGTTCTTTCGACGCCCGTGAGTGTCTTCCCTGATGGTTAACAGCTTAGCATGTATTATTGATCACATTAATGAGTTTAGAAACTCTTTTGGAGACATGACTGCGATGTTACTTTCTTTATAATCTTTGGTGTTTCTGGTAATGATGATAGATATCTCTGGATGCTGTTCGGCAGAATAGTTTTGAATAGCATCTTCGAAATCCGAAAAATCTGAATCAATTGCTTCTAAGATAGATTTTTTATCTATTTCCACAATGTCAAAAAGTATATTGGTGAGTAAATTCCTAAAATGATCAAGTATATGAGTATGTTTCATCCCCAAACGTCTTAAGATATAGTATAAGTTGCTCAAAATCACAGGCGTGGTCAATCCATGAATTTCTCTTCTTTCGCATAGATTAAGAATTCGGATAGCGTCATCTGAAAAAGGGATGCGGTCAGACATTGCGTCTAGGATAATGTCAGAATCCAAAAGGACTGCTTTCATTTCTTAAGGTGTTTTTCGGCTATTGCATCACTGAGTTCTTTCTTGTAATCAAAGTCTTTTGGGACTTTTATGACACCAGTTAGTTTTTTTACATTCGGTGAAATCTCTTCTTGTCCCTTTTCTGTTGGAAGTGATTTTAAATAATTTTCAATAATCTGAGACAGACTTCTTCCTTGTGCTTTAGCAAAGGCCTTAGCATCTTCTATAACTGATTTGTCTATTGTTAAGGTTAGTTTAGTGCTCATTTCCGATACGTGTTAATTTATAATTAAATATACGTGATTTTAAAGAATGATGATATGATTAATTTGATTAGATTCTTTTCAGCCTTCATGCGGCCCCCGATTCAGCCCCCGTTAATGTCTTCACTAACGGGTTCAAGGACACATTCATATTCTTTGACCAATGTGAGTTAGTATATTGAAAGGGTCTTCTCCAGTTTCATAAAACAAACAAGAAGAAAACTTATAATCCAAAGGGCTTTGGGCCAGTTCCCACTTGCCCCGGCATGGATTATTGTGGATGTATGTCAATTTTTGATATATGACGGAAGGAGAGTACAATTCTACATCTAATGGGTCTCTTTGCCAGAAACAATGCTTTTTGTTGGCCTCATCCACCTTAAATTGAATAAGAAAGTTGGGGTTTGTCTTTCTTAGAATGGTTAAAAATTTATGAGCAGTATATTTATGAAAGCTTGCATGGGGCATTTCTTTTCCATTCAAATCAGTCATTTCGAAAATAAGATGGATATGATTTGGCATAATAACGTATCCATAAATCCTCATGAGAGATTTGTCTATTAGATATTTCCAGCTATCAATGATAATCAATTTGAAATGATCTTTATAGAGTAAGGGTTTCCAAGAGTTTATGGTGGCTGTAAAAAAGTATATTCTCTCCAGTTCCATGGTCAAAATGCTGATTATTATTATGGTAAAAATAGTTTTATGTTGATCGAAGTTAAAAAAATAAGCACAACTTATCCGTTTATCTTTCATTTATCCCTTGAAAACAAATTGGAGAAGTCAAAAGCCAACATGAGTTTTTCACCAAGGATAAACCTTGTGTTTGCAGGAGAAAGTGAGTGAGGACACTCACTTAGGCTCTTCATCCCATCACTTTGGTTTTTTTCGGCCCCCGTAAGTATCTTCACTAACGGAAAACATATGCGGTTGCAGGGGAAGTGATTGATGACACTCACTTAGGCTCTTCATCCCATCACTTTGGTTTTTTTCGGCCCCCGTAAGTATCTTCACCAACGGCAAACATATGCGGTTGCAGGGGAAGTGATTGAGGACACTCACTTAGGCTCTTCATCCCATCACTTTGGTTTTTTTCGGCCCCCGTTAGTGTCTTCACTAACGGAAAACATATGCGGTTGCAGGGGAAGTGAGTGAAGACACTCACTTAGGCTCGTCATATCTTTACTTTGGTTCTATTCGGCCCCTGTTAGTGTATAACAGGGCATGGAATAAAAAAAGTGAAGGATTTTAGTCCTTCACTTCTTCATAGTCGATGTAATCTCCACCACGTATTTCTTTGGTACGTTTTTCCTGATAATCTCTGGGAATATGGTCTACGTTCACATTACCATCTTTTGGTTTATTGCGTCTTTCCTCTTCTCTTTTAAGATCATTGGCATGATTGGCAAACTGCTTTAGTTTACTTCTTAGAAAAAATTTGAGTAAGCTGGAGAATATCCATGAAAGCGCAACAGCAATTAGAATAAATTTGAATATAAAACCCATTTTTTATAGATCTGAGAATCGAGAATAAAGAAGCGAGACTTTTTTTGTAGTATTGTCTCGCTTCCACTTTTCAAATTAACGGCTGAGGTACAGATTTCGTTCAGAATATATTTTCAGAAAATAATCATCCATCAAGTCTTCAATGAAGTAGATGGCCTCACCTGTAGACTTCATTTCAGGTCCTAATTCCTTGTTTACATTAGGGAATTTGTGAAAAGAGAATACTGGTTCCTTGATGGCATAGCCACTCTTGTAAGGTTTGAAATTGAAATCTGTCACCTTTTTCTCACCCAACATTACTTTAGTGGCATAGTTGACATAAGGTTCTCTATATGCTTTACAGATAAATGGTACAGTTCTGGAAGCTCTTGGGTTGGCTTCTATAACATAAACTTTGTCGTTTTTGATGGCAAACTGGATATTGATCAAACCTACCGTTCTAAGTGCCAAGGCTATTTTTTTGGTGTAAGTTTCAATTTGTCTCATGACGTAATCTCCGAGATTGTAGGGAGGAAGGACTGCATAAGAATCCCCAGAGTGGATTCCTGCTGGTTCGATGTGCTGCATGATTCCTATGATGTAGACGTTTTCCCCATCACAGATTGCGTCTGCTTCGGCCTCTATGGCACCTTCTAGGAAGTGGTCAAGTAAAATTTCATTGTTTGGGATATCCCTGAGTACGTTGACTACATGCTCTTCCAACTCTTTTTCGTTGATGACGATTTTCATTCCTTGTCCTCCCAACACATAGGAAGGTCTGACAAGCAGAGGGAATCCAATGGTCTTGCACAACTCAAGTGCTTCATCTGTATTGTGTATTGTTCCGAATTCCGGATAAGGCACTTCATTTTCTTTGAGCAAAGTGGAGAATCTTCCTCTGTCTTCAGCCAAATCCAAAGCCTCGTAGCTCGTTCCTATGATTGGTATTCCGTACTTATCTAATTTCTCAGCCAGTTTCAAGGCAGTCTGTCCACCTAATTGAACAATTACTCCAACTGGTTTTTCAGAGAGTATTATTTCATAGATATGCTCCCAGAAAACCGGTTCGAAATAAAGCCTGTCAGAAACATCAGGGTCAGTAGATACAGTTTCAGGATTACAATTGATCATTATTGTTTCGTAGCCGCATTCTTTTGCTGCTAAAACACCATGTACACAAGAGTAATCAAACTCGATTCCTTGGCCCACCCTGTTTGGGCCGGAGCCTAACACAACTACTTTTTTCTTATCTGAAGGAATCGCCTCATTTTCTTCTCCAAAAGTAGAGTAGTAATAAGGTGTTTTGGCTTCGAATTCAGCTGCGCAGGTATCCACAAGTTTGTAGACCCGCTTTATTCCCATTTCTTCGTATCTTTTGTTAAATACTTCCGACTCTAAGCAGCCCAGCAAATGTGCAATCTGACGATCCGCATATCCTTTTCTTTTTGCAAGTTCCATGAGTTCCAAAGGGATGTCATCAATCTCGTATTTTTCGATTTCTGCTTCGATATGAACAAGCTCCTCGATCTGCTTGAGAAACCACTTATCTATTTTAGTCAGATCCTGGATTGTTCTAAATGAAATCCCCAATTTGAAGGCGTCATAAACATGAAAAAGCCTGTTCCAGCTTGGGTTGGCCAAGCTATATAGGATTTTTTCCTGGTCTCTTAATTCCTTTCCATCCGCGCCTAACCCGTTTCTTTTTATTTCCAATGACTGACAGGCTTTTTGTAGGGCTTCCTGAAAGTTTCTTCCTATACCCATTACCTCACCTACAGCTTTCATGGAAAGGCCTAGCCTTTTGTCGGACCCTTTGAATTTGTCAAAGTTCCATCTTGGAATTTTGACAATTACATAGTCAATCGATGGTTCAAAAAATGCAGAGGTAGTACCTGTGATTGAATTTGTCAACTCATCAAGGTTATAACCTATTGCTAGCTTAGCAGCTACTTTGGCGATTGGATAACCTGTTGCTTTGGAGGCAAGTGCAGAAGAGCGTGACACTCTGGGGTTTATTTCTATCCCAATGATTTCAGAGTTGTCAGGGCTTACCGCAAATTGTACGTTACAACCTCCTGCAAAATTCCCTATGCTGTTCATCATGGTGATGGCATAGTTCCTCATACGCTGATAGACCGTGTCAGGAAGTGTCAGGGCCGGAGCTACTGTAATAGAATCTCCTGTATGCACACCCATAGGGTCAAAATTTTCAATGGAGCAAATGACAATCATATTTCCGATATTGTCACGCATTACCTCCAACTCATATTCCTTCCATCCAAGAATTGATTGTTCGATCAATACTTCATGGACCGGGGATGCCTGTAAACCTGCTGAGAGGGCTTTTTCAAAATCTTCGGCTTTTTCTACAAAAGCACCTCCCGCTCCACCAAGGGTATAGGATGCTCTTATGATCAAAGGGAATCCGATTTCCTGAGCTATTTCTTTCCCTTGGAGAAATGAAGTAGCTGTAGCTCCTTTACACACTCCAACTCCTATTTTTTCTAATAAGGCTTTGAATTTTTCCCTATTCTCTGCGGTGTCAATTGCATCAATGTCTACCCCTATCATTCTAACACCGAATTTTTTCCAAATTCCAGCTTTTTCGCAATCAATCGCTAGGTTCAGAGCGGTTTGTCCACCTACAGTAGGAAGCACACAGTCAATGTCCGGATGTTCCTGAAGAATCTTGATGATGGATTTTTTTTCGAGTGGCAACAAATACACATTATCTGCAGTCACAGGATCAGTCATGATAGTGGCTGGGTTGGAATTGATCAAAGTGACTTTGATACCTTCTTCCCTGAGTGATCTTGAGGCTTGAGTTCCTGAGTAGTCAAATTCACATGCTTGTCCAATGACAATAGGGCCTGAACCGATGAGTAGAATGTGTTTGATGCTGGAGTCTTTAGGCATTCTTAATGAGGTTTTAAAGAGGTTAATTACTTACGGCTAAATTGGTGCAAATTTAGGGAATTAAATTTAAGCAGCCCGATGGAATCCGAAAAACATCCGCTATTTTAAGGAATTAGCCCTGATTAATCCCTTTTGCTATACTTTCTATTTAATGAACTCCTGAATTTTTAAATGATTCAATTCGCAATCAACTCCCAAATTGTCTCTCAAGACATTTCTAATTCCTCAACTTAAAACTCTTCTCATCAATAGCCCTCATGGTGCATAGAATTCCATCTAAATGATCGTATTCATGTTGGATCAATTCAGAAATGGCTCCTTTAACGGTCCAGGTTTGCTTTTCCCAGTTTTCATCTATGTATTCCAAAGTCAATGACTGATGTCTTTTGACCTTGACAAAAAGGTTGGGGAAACTCATGCAATCGTCCCAGAGTTCAAAAACTTCCTCGCTTGGGTTTACGATTTCAGGATTGATGATGACATAGGGGCGGTCTAGGTTAAGGTAAAAAAGTCTTTTCATAATCCCTAGTTGTGGTGCAGCTATCCCCCTTCCAAACCCATACTTTGCACGGATATCTTCCATTGCTTCGTGAAGGTCATTTACCCATTGCTTTACCATTGGGAGTTCTTCTTTTTTCACAGGGTCACATACCTCGTATAGGCGTGGATCACCAAGTTTCAGAATGTCATCAACTGTTTTCATCTTTCATTGGGGGCATATGAGAAAAGGTAAAAATAAAAAAAGTTGGTCAGGTTACCCTGCTAAATTCTAAATGTCCTGTAATCAAAAATGAAGGTTTACTGATTGATTCTGAAAAAATCATCCTTCATAGCTAGCTTGATTTCTAAGCTTGAAAAAGGTGATAATATCTGAATAGTTTCTATTTAAATATCATATGCTGTATTTTAGGAATTAAATAATAATTGGGAAAGCCAAAAGATAGAACCTGCCAAGAGGTTGAAAGTATGATTTGGCTGATGGATGGGTACTATCCATCAGTTTTCCTTAGAAAATACAGTATGTTTTCCTGAATGTTTTGTGGAATGTATTCCTAAAATGGTTATGAGAATACTGTAGATATATCCTCAAAATAAATCTTTACAGCTATGATATCTTCAAGACAAGCCACTACTTTTTTATTAAATGAGCTAAATTTTCACTATTTTTTTAATCGATACTTTTGGATGAGAATTTTTGCGGTTTTTTCAGCTATGGTCTTTTCGTTTTTTGTAGAGGCACAAATTCCTGAAGGGATTGATTACCATGAAATTGTTAGAACATGGAGCAATGATAATGGGGTTTATGACTTTCCAGACCATATTTCTGCCACATACGAACAAACAGTGGAGCGATTGAGTGTAACGGAATCAGTAATCACAATAAAGTCAGCCAAATCATTTCCAGAGTTCCGCTCTGGATTGCCAGTTGATAACATTCCAGAAGGAATGGAGGCATACTTGGCTAACGACAACTTCATTCAGCGGGATGCACAAGAAATTATTGAAACAGCTGAGTTGATCAAACGAGAGGGGACATATAGCGATCTCTTTACTCTTGTGATAAACGTGCTGTATTGGACAGGACATCACTTGAGCTACGGCAATACATCGGATATTCCTGACGCTGTGAAGGTCTACAATGAGCAAATTGCAAATTGTATTGGCTATGTACATTTGTCAGCTGCAATATTGCGGCAAATGGGTGTTCCCGCCCGAACCGTGCGCACATTGATTCCAATTGCTGATCGTGGTGCAACAAGGCATTACCTTCTCGAAGTTTATTTTCCAGAAGACGAAACATGGGTTACTTTCGAGCCCCAAACGCTCAGTCCACCTATGGGAGGGAATACCGTGGCCTATAGCGATGCCACTTGGAATCAATCCAAGCATGAGGTGTCACGGGATTTCAGCAGGGATGAGAATACATCTATCCGACGTGGAATGCCATACGTCATATCGCCAACGCCTGAAATCGGACAGTGGCCTAGGCTTGATCCAGAGGATGTAAGCATCTCTAATCAACGGGTTATAGGCCTCACGCTCACAGGAAATGAGAATTATTTTGCAACGCTTGCATATCCACCGGCATCCCCTGGGCCAAGCTACAATAAAGACGCACAATCCGATAGGTCAGCACTAAGAATTTACGGTCATGATGCCAACCAAAATCCCACTGTGCAGCACCTCATTCCAGCAGACGATTTCGGTTCGGCCATTGACGCAAATGGTGGGTTAAGTGAAGCCAATAAAATCACTGCTGGAGCTATCGACCGATACAGCGGCCTTTCAAGAGCGCACCTTGGTCCCAATATCACAATGAATGATCAGTGGTTGGTAATTGCCATGCATTACAAAGGTTCTGAAATGAAGGAGGGATCTGTTTTTAGACCCCTTCCCAATGGATCTTTTACACAACGCGATTCTGTACACATGGGTATGCTTATGATGTATAAATTGGGTGAGGATGGACAATGGAGCCATAGTCATAATGTGGTACAGCCTTTTCTTGGCGAGAGGAATCGTTTTGGCTCAGCTGTTGTTTTTCAGAATGACTTAATGCTTGTGAGTGCCCCAAGTACTACTGTTGAAGCTTCAATGGGAGGTGAAATTCAATTGTACCGGCTGAGGGAAGACGAGTGGTTGTTCGAAGAAACCATCACCGAACCGGAATCCAATCTGCGCCAAAGTGACTATGGAAGAATAATGCATAGCGATGGCGATCATCTAGCTGTATCGAGTAATGAGGGTGTGTATATTTACAATTTTGCTGGGAATCACATTGAACGCGAATCCTTGATTGAAATTGATATCGAAGGGATTGCTCCAGAGTTTAAACCACATGATATCCATATATCGAAAAATCGATTACTGATTGGCTTGGGTGATGCCGAATTACGTGGAGAATCTTCAGGAGCTGTGCTTGTGTACGAAAAAGAAGACGGTGAGTGGTTGCATGCCGCCTTACTGGCTCCTGACGAGCTTATGCGGAACGATCAATTCGGTGCCAACGTTCTCGAAATTGATGGAATGATTGTGGCTACGGCGCACAACCAAGGTACTTCATTCTCGGAAAATGCGGGTGCTATTTATGTTTTCAACCAGGTGGAAAGTGAGGTGTGGGTCCCGACAGACTATCTTACCATTCAAAATCCGATCGAGAATCCGCTCGTACCTTATTTAGATGAAAATATTCATCGAGAAAATGTTGGGCTGAACATCCTTTTATTTGGTGGAGAATTAATTGCAAGTGCCACTGGACATTTTGTAGGTTCAATGACCGGAAAGAGAATGGGAAGTTTCTATCGCTTCGCTTTGCCTGAACCTATTCACCGTCTCCGTAAAATTAGAGAAGCTGATAACGAGCGAAGCACCATAATTGATCTGCAACCAAATCCTGTGGTAACCCTAACTGAAATCATCTTTACCCTTCCAGAAAGTGGGAAGGTCGAGCTGAAAGTTTCCTCGAACGATGAAGGTGTCCAAATGAAACTTGTCGACGAAATCCTTGAGGCGGGCACTTACCAAATTGGGGCCGATCTTTTAGAACTCCCTCCAGGTAGTTATCGGTTAGATTTAATTACATCGAAAGGAGTTGATCATTTTGATTTATTGAGAATTGCTCGTACTCAATTGGAAAAAATTGAATAAAATGGAAGTATAAAGGCTTTTTTACGTTGAGTAATCCTAACCTTCAATACATATTCTGGTTTTAGACAATTTGAAAATTTCATTCCATTCCAAGGTCTTTTTGATCATATCAGCTTTAGATCTTTTACTGATTCACACTTCTCCATAGCTGTTAGATCGGCGCCTTGTAACCATAAAAAAAGCAAGAAGTCCGGCTATAATCCCGGACTTCTTACTCAAATATTTCAATTATAAACTTGCCTTCAAGGCAAAAACAGTAGCTTTAAATATGCAGTGCTCTATTATCCGTAGCTGCCAAACATGCTTCTTTGAATGCCTCAGTATAAGTTGGGTGGGCATGGGACATCCTGGCAATATCTTCTGCCGAAGCCCTGAATTCCATTGCGACAACCGCTTCCGCGATCATATCAGCTGTTCTTGGACCTATCATGTGTACGCCTAGGATTTCGTCAGTCTCTGCATCAGCAAGTACTTTGACCAAGCCATCGGTATCCATAGAAGCCCGAGCTCTACCAGATGCCATGAAAGGGAATTTACCTGCTTTGTATTTGATACCCTTTTCTTTCAACTGCTCCTCGGTATAGCCAACAGCAGCCACTTCTGGCCAAGTATATACTACTCCGGGAATCAATAGGTAATTGATATGTGGCTTTTGGCCTGCAATTACTTCTGCTACAAAAGTACCTTCTTCCTCAGCCTTATGTGCAAGCATGGCACCCTTGACCACATCACCGATTGCATAGATATTTGGAACATTGGTTCTCAAATGCTCATCAACTTCCACTTGGCCACGATCGGTGATTTTCACCCCCGCAGCTTCTGCATTGAGCCCATCGGTATAAGGTCTTCTACCGATAGATACGAGCACATAGTCACCTTTCAATTCTATGGTCTCGCCTTTTGCATTCTCAGCTTTCACTGTGACTTCTTTTCCTTTGTTCTCCACCTCCACAACTTTGTGTTTCAAGAAGAATTCAAAGCCAAGCTTTTTTAAAGACTTCTGCAATTCCTTGCCCATGGTCTTGTCCATCGTTGGGATTAGAGAATCCATGTATTCTACAACAGATACTTTTGCACCCATCCTCCCGTAGACAGAACCCAATTCCATTCCGATCACACCACCGCCTATGACGATCATGTGCTTAGGGATTTCTTTTAAGTTCAAAGCTTCGGTAGAAGTGATGACTCTTTTCTTGTCCAATTTGATAAAAGGAAGTGTAGATGGCTTAGATCCAGTGGCGATGATGATATTTTTGCCTTGGATATTTTCAGAAGAGCCATCTTCCTTGGTCACTTTTACCGTGTTTTTATCCACAAATGATCCCAAACCATGATGCACATCGATTTTATTCTTTTTCATCAGGTATTGGATACCATCGACATTCTGCTTGACCACTTCGTCTTTTCTGCCGATCATTTGCTTCAAATCTACCTTCAAGCCGCTGAGGTTGATGCCGTGGGTTTTAAAAGTATGTGCCGCATTGTGATAGTGCTCAGAAGAGTCCAGCAATGCTTTGGAAGGGATACAACCTACATTGAGGCAAGTACCTCCCAATGTTGAATATTTCTCAACGATGGCTGTTTTCATTCCCAGTTGTGCCGCTCTGATGGCCGCTACATATCCTCCAGGTCCGGAGCCGATTACGATTACGTCGTACATGATTTTTTCTTTGTACCAAGTACCATGTACAATGTACAAAGCACCTAGTTGGTTATTGAAGATTCAAACTCATCTTCAGCTTGGTTATCATATTCTGAAGATGTTCTAATTCGTTTTCTAAATACTCAAAATCTTGATCATCGATGTATTCTAGCCTATAAGATATAATGACTTGAGTCTCTAATTCAAACGATGAACCTAATGCAATTCCTAGATAATTATTGAAATCCTTATTAGAGTTTCTTCCAGCTCCTTCTGCAATATTTGAGGCTATTGAAACATCTGACCGATTCATTTGGCTAACAAGTCCAAACTTTTCTGCTTTTGGGAGTTTTTCAGTAATTCTATAGACTAAAGTTGCTAAGTCTATGGCCTTTTGCCATACTTTCAATTCTTTGTATCTGTGCATTTTGTAGGGTTGAGTGAAAAGAAATTAAACTTAATTTACCATCACTCAACCTTATTTTCAAATGCAATAATTAAATTAAACGGATAAGTTTAATGACTCTTGGTACATTGTACTTGGTACTTTGTACCAAAAGCTTACACTCCAAACAACAACCTCGTCGGGTCTTCGAGAAGCTGCTTCACTCTCACCAAGAAGCTTACGGATTCTCTGCCGTCGATGATCCTGTGGTCATAAGAAAGTGCCAGATACATCATTGGGAGGATTTTGACTTCTCCGTTGACTGCCATCGGTCTCTCTACGATATTGTGCATACCTAATATGGCAGATTGTGGCGCATTGATGATCGGTGTAGACATCATAGAACCAAAGATACCTCCATTGGTCAATGTGAAGGTTCCTCCGGTCATTTCCTCAATAGACAATTTGTTGTCTCTGGCTTTAGTAGCCAATCTCACGACTTCTTTTTCAATTTCTTCAAAAGACATGGATTCCGCATTCCTGATTACAGGTACCACAAGTCCTTTAGGTGCAGATACAGCAATTGAGATATCACAGAAATCATTGTAAACGATCTCATTGCCATCGATTTGGGCATTCACTGCAGGCCACTCTTGTAGGGCTACACATACAGCCTTGGTGAAGAATGACATAAAGCCAAGGTTCACCCCATGTTTCTCCTTGAACTGATCTTTGAATTTCTTCCTCATCTCCATGATCGGCCCCATGTTCACTTCATTGAAAGTGGTCAACATGGCCGTCTCATTCTTCACAGCAACCAATCTTCTGGATACAGTTCTTCTCAAGGAAGACATTTTTTCTCTTCTGCTATCTCTAGCCCCTGATACTTTAGGCGCAGGAGCAGCACTAGCCTCAGATTTGCTTGCCGCAGGCTTAGAAGCTTCTTTAGGCGCTTCTGGAGCTTTTTTCTGAGCATTTTCAGCATCTTCTTTGGTGATTCTGCCATCTTTGCCTGTACCTTTTACATCCTTGGCATCAATTCCTTTTTCTGCCAATATTTTAGCTGCTGCAGGTGAGGCATGTCCTGTAGCATAAGTTTCTTTATCAGAAGTAGAAGCACTGCTTGGAGCAGAAGATGCAGATTCAGTAGCAGACGCTTCCTCAGAAGGGGCACCACCTTCGGTCACTTCGATCTTACAGATCAAGCCACCGATTTCCAAAGTATCACCTTCTTGAGCAACATGTCTCAAGATACCATTGGCTTCTGCAGGCAATTCAAAAGTTGCCTTGTCAGAATCAACCTCTGCGATGATTTCATCTAATTCTACAAAATCACCATCTGCTTTCAGCCAAGTGGCAAGGGTAACTTCTGTGATTGATTCTCCTACTGTAGGAACAATCATTTCTTTTATTTCTCCGGTTTTGCCTCCTTCCGAAGATTTTTCTTCAGATTTGGATGGATTGTCTTCCTTAGTTTTGCTTTCGCTTGAAGAAGCCTCCGCCTCTGTGTCTATGATGCAGATGGTTGCGCCGATTTCAAGGGTGTCCCCCTCCTGTGCTTTGATTTTCAACACACCGGCAGCTTCTGCTGTGAGTTCAAAAGTAGCTTTGTCAGACTCAAGTTCACAGATGACTTCATCCATTTCAACTTGCTCACCGTCTTGCTTGAACCATTGACCAATGGTTACTTCTGAGATAGATTCCCCTACCGCGGGGACTTTCATTTCTAGGCTCATTGTTTTAGTTTTTTTACCCCCAAATCCACCGTAGTGAACCCAAGGTTAATTTAAAATTGATTTATTAAATTAAACCTATTCCCGTAAAAAACGGGATTAGGGGTTATTTTGAAAGTTTTAAGGCTTTTTTTACAATTGTTGACTGCTCCTCGACGTGTACTTTATTATATCCAGTTGCAGGGGAAGCTGACATTTTTCTTGCAATTACTTCCAATGGGAGTTCCTTGTACAACATCCTAAGTATAAAATTCCAGTATCCCATATTTTCAGGTTCTTCCTGTACCCAAACTACTTCTGCATCTTTATAAGCTTTCAAAGCTTCTGTAATTTGCTTGATAGGTAGTGGATGGATCTGTTCTACCCGGATGATGGCTACATCTTTTACTTTTTCTTTTTCCCTGACTTCATCCAAGTCGTAGAAAATTTTTCCTGAGCAAAGCACAACCCTTTTTACATCTTTAGCTTTTACGGTGTTGTCAAGAATAATTTCTCTAAAACCACCATTTGTAAAATCCTCTAAAGGAGAAACTACTTTGGGGTGTCTTAGGAGAGATTTTGGAGACATCACCACACAAGGCTTTCTGAAATCCCAAGTCAATTGTCTTCTCAATAAATGGAAGAAATTAGAAGGCTCAGTAATGTTGGCTACTACCATATTGTATTCAGCGGATAGCTGTAAAAATCTTTCAGGTCTTGCATTGGAGTGTTCCGGTCCCTGTCCCTCATAGCCATGAGGAAGTAGCATTACCAAGCCATTCATTTTGCCCCATTTGGATTCTCCTGAGGAAATGAACTGGTCAATCATGGTCTGGGCACCATTGGCAAAATCTCCAAACTGCGCTTCCCATACTGTCAGTGCATGTGGGTTTGCCATTCCATAACCGTATTCAAATCCCAAAACAGCATATTCAGAAAGCAGGGAATTGTAAATGCTGAAAAGACCTTTGCTTTCTTTCAATTCCTTTAGAAAATTATATGGCTTGTTGGTTGTAGCATCGTGAACCACAGCGTGTCTGTGTGAGAAAGTACCTCTTTGGCAATCTTGTCCTGTGATTCTGACAGTTTTACCATCCATTAAAAGCGAACCGTAAGCAAGTAATTCAGCTGCAGCCCAGTTAAGGGACTTGGAGTTGAAATACATATCTTTTCTTTGCTTCAATTGCACTTCAATCTGTTTGATAGGCTTGAATCCTTTTGGCAGTGAAGTCACAGCATTGGCTACAGCCTCAATGGTTTTCTCAGAAACTGCAGTTTCGGGAGATTTATCAAAATCTTCTGGGTTTGATCTTCTCAAACTTCCCCATTCTTGCTCGAACTTGGTTTGTTGATAAGGCAAAGGTTTTTCTTTGACCATGTTGAGCCTGTCCTGCAAAAGCTGACGGAACTCTTTGTCCATTTGCTTGGCAAGTTTGGCATCAATATCACCTCTTTCCGTCAATTTTTTGATATAAATCTCTCTTGGATTAGGATGCTTAGAGATGATATTATACAATTCAGGTTGGGTGAATTTTGGCTCATCAGATTCATTGTGTCCATGTCTTCGGTAGCAGACCATGTCCACAAAAATATCCTTGTCAAATTTTTGACGAAATTCTGCCGCAAGTCTGGCGGCAAATACTACTGCTTCTGCATTATCTCCGTTGACGTGAATGACAGGAGCATCTATTATTTTGGCTACATCAGTACAGTAAATGGATGAACGGGCATCATCAAAGTCTGTGGTAAAGCCGACCTGGTTATTGATGACAAAATGAACGGTACCTCCTGTATTGTATCCCTTCAATCCTGCCATTTGGGTAACTTCATAAACTATACCTTGTCCAGCGATAGCGGCATCACCATGAATAAGAATAGGAAGTGCTTTTTTGCTATCACCTTTATGTTGGGAATCTATTTTGGCCCGGATAAAGCCTTCCACAACAGGATTTACAGCTTCAAGGTGCGATGGATTCGGAGCTAGTTTGAGATTTACCTTTTTCCCTCCGGTAGTAACTATGTCAGAAGAATAGCCCATGTGGTATTTCACATCACCATCTCCCATGGTCAGGTCTGGCTTGGCAGTACCTTCAAATTCAGAAAAAATCTGCTCATAGGTTTTACCCATGATGTTAGCAAGTACATTCAATCTTCCTCTGTGGGCCATTCCGATCATAACCTCTTCTACTCCTAGGTCAGCAGTAGTATTGATCACGGCGTCCAGAAATGGAATAGTACTTTCACCACCTTCTAAAGAAAACCTCTTTTGTCCCAAGTATTTGGTATGGAGGAAGTTTTCAAAAACCACGGCTTGGTTCAGTTTGGATAGAATCCTTTTTTTCTCATCTACAGAAGGATTGAATGCCAAGGATTCTTGTTCTACTTTGGTTTTGAACCAATCCAATATTTCCGGATCTCTAATATAAAGGTATTCAAAACCAACTGATCCTTCATAAATAGTTTTTAGAGATTCAACTATTTTTGAAAGTTTGGCTTTGCCAATACCTATTTCATTTCCTGCTTGAAACTCGGTGTTTAAATCATTTTGATCCAAACCAAAATCGTCGAGATCAAGTAAAGCCTTGCGGTCTCTTCTTTCTCTAACTGGATTGGTCTTGGATCTTAAGTGAGCACGGGACCTGTATGCATGAATTAAGGCACGTACCTTAATTTCTTTTGGCAATTCTTCCATGTCCATGATAGTCCCCTTTGTTGCAAGTGAACCGTTTGGTGCGGAGGATGATGGCTTTGAGCTTGACTGAGCTCCACCGTTTTCATCTTCACCATATTGGGCGATGGCAAATTCAAAGCCGTCAAAAAAAGTCTTCCAACTTGGATCTATAGAATCTGGATTGTTTTTGTAATCTGCATATAGCTCATCTATGTAGGCTACATGGGCATTGGCGATATAGGAATATTTATCCATAATTGAGTTTTTGCTAACCATACAAAGGTAAAACCAATATTGATATATAGAAAATTGAATATTCGTATAAGCAAATATAATTGACAATCAGTAATATTAGTTTGTTTTCTGTAATTTTATTCTGTCAAGAAGTGTGTTTCTGCATTTAGTGCAAATAATATTCTAAAATCTTCGAGTATTCATTACGATTTTAGTGGTTGAAAGGAGTTTTTTGTAGGTTAACAGGTGTAAATATATAGCTAATCAGCACAATTCTTGAGATATTTAGTCTGGCTCAGGCCTTGCTAAACAGGAATTCTAATCTAAGTCACAATGGTTTTTTGAGTTGTTTCTTAAAATTCCGGTTCAATACTATCTATTTTAACTGTGTAGAAAACCGGGCTTATCAAAAGTAGATATGATGAATGCAATAGGGAGACTTAGGGATGCTTTGGCTCACTCTCAGCTAAGGTTGGGTTTTTCCTGGGAAGAAATAGACCGTATTCTACTTTTTATAAGGAGGATTATTGATGCGGGAGATATAGATTTTGTAAAATAATTCAGTTTCAGGCAACCCTTTGGTGAAAAGACGCATTTTTAAAATAAACGGGTAAAGTAATTTGTTAGAAAAGAAAACCATAGAGAAAGCGTCAAAAGGCAACCTTAAAGCGGAAAGATTAATCTATGACTCTATTTCTAAACCCTTATTTATGTTGTGCTTACGCTATCTCAAACATCAGGAAGATGCTGAAGATGTATTGTCAAGTGCTCTGATAAAGGTATTTAGGTCTCTTCATAGGTTTGAGTATAAAATGGAGGGTTCATTTGAAGCCTGGGCCAGAAAAATAACAGTTAATGAGTGCTTGATGTGTTTGAGAAAACAAATGAGAAGCCCGATGATGGTAGAGCCTGAAGAACATTTTCAAAAAGAGGGAGAAGATATTTTGGACAAGTTATCAGCAGATGAATTGTTCGGGCTGATTCTCCAACTACCTGAAGGTTACAGGACAGTCTTTAATTTATATGAAATTGAAGGTTTTTCACATCCCGAAATTTCCGAAAAACTTGGGATAAGTGAGGGGACTAGCAAATCACAGTTGAGTAAGGCCAAGAATTACCTAAAGAAATTAATAATAGCAAACGGCTGGAATCATGCTTCGAAAATCATTTGAAAATATAGACCAAAGAGCCAAGATCCCAGTTGGTGTGGAATTCCGAAAGGAAGAGGTCTGGGGCAAGGTGGTAAAAGCATCCCGAAAAGATAGAACAAGATACCGGTATTGGGCAGCAGCTGCTTTAATTCCAATTATCGCACTCTCAATTTGGTATTTTAAGGCTTCGACTGATGCTGAACCTCGGTATTTACTTACTGCTATTTCTTCAGATCAATCAAATATGGTAGAAGAAATCCCAACATCGAATTGGGAACAAAAGCCGGAAAAGACGATAAGCACAGCTACTCATCAAGAGGAAGAGTTTGTTGAAAAAGAGGTTTGGAAACCTATTACTCCTGATAGTACGGAAACATTGCATAAAAATGAGCAATCGAAAATCCTGAGACAAACCATTGTTTTGGAAGACACTTTTGCTACGTCTGAAGAAAAGAAATTAAGTCCATCTGCTCAAGCTTTTCAGCAAGCCTTGGAAAAAACTAAAATCGAAAAAAAGGTAGAAGAAAGGATGATCGTGGAAAAATTGACTTTTGAACAAATGATTCAGGCGAGAAGACAATTTATGCAAGAGAAAGGAAATCCAACAAAAAACAAAAGGAAAGATGACTAAATCTAGGAGGACGATTTTGATGTTTTTGGTGCTATTTCCATTGATTAGCACCGTTTATGGACAAGGATTATATGACCTGCTACAACTTCATCCAAAAAGTTGGGAACATCCCCAAAAACCATTGGAGTACTTCTATGATCAGCCTGAACTAAAGCTTAATACCGCACATGATACCTTGGATATTTTCGTCTTAGGTCATAAAAAAGTTTCCTATAGATGGCACGATGTCAATAGGCAAAGGGATTTTAATGGATGGTTTGGGTTTGATAAAGATATTGAGATCCTCTTAGAGAAGTTAGCGGCTATGGGGCTGAATTTCGACAAGCAGAATTACCATATTATATTCAGCCCAGAATCTGATGAATTGAAGGTTTTAATGAATCCAGTCGGGATGTTTGCCAAAATTGGAGATGATTTTTTGCCGGCTTTAAGGCACCAAATTACTATGACCTACTATTCTTATTTGATGGAAGTGGAATTCTTTTTAGGTGAGATTGATGAACTGGAGGTGTTGAAAAATGCGGGTATCAATGATATGGTAAAGTCAGCGGCTTTGGAGAATAACTGGTATGATCAGTATAAGAAAAGGAACTTGAACAAGGTACTTTTTATAGATGAAGAAGGAAAGGTTAGCCTAGACACCTATTATTCTAAGGAAAATCCTTACTACCCCAAGACAAACCTAGACCTCGGTGCGGGCTATCTTTTTGGGAATGGATTTAGTATGTTCTTTCAACCACGGTATAATATTAAACTACGGACAAAAAAAACCAATACCCGTAACAATACTTTGTTCTTTGCATTTAGCGGTTATCTGTCCCACCTGCCACAAAGAGAAGCCTCATTTGAAGTGGCCCAAGATTATTTTTTGGGTTTAGGCTATGAAACAGACCAATTGGGAAATGAACTGACTGCTACCTTGGGCTTTAGGACTTTTGGGAATAATGGAGTTCTGGACGAGCTTCCGGTCATGTTTAAGGTTGATTTTGAAATAATTCCCAGACTAAAAATCAGCCACTCTCTTTTTTTTAAGCCTTTTTCAGGTGAATTTAGAGAAGCTCATGTTGTGGGCTTGTCCTATATGATATTTTGATTACAATTTTAAATTTATTGTAATGGACATTACAGTAATAGCCATTACAGAAATATGATCGAGGAGTTATAAGATCCAAGGGCACTCAATATCTCCCCACGGCAAAGGCCTTGATATCCATTGTGCCCGCATGACCTTGATGAAGGTCTGCCAATATTTTTCCAGTACCCGTTGCCATACTTACACCCATCATCCCATGACCTGTCCCGACCCAAACGTTTTCATATCCCGGTGCCGGACCGATGTAAGGAATGCCGTCAGGCGAACAGGGGCGAAGGCCTTTCCAGATGTTTTCTTCGGAAGGAAAAACGGCCCGAAAATCCGGGTAGTACCTGTTTATGGATTCAAAAATTCCCCTAACGCGGTTCATATTGATCCGCTCATCCGTTCCGGCTATTTCCATGGTGCCTCCGAAGCGGATTTTTTGGCCATAGGGGCTTACCGCCACTTTCATTTCGGTGAGAATACTCGCTTGTTTGATTTCAGGGATATTGTCCTGGATGAAACTGTAGCCTTTTCCGCCCATCATGGGGAGGTTGAAATCCAAAAGTTTGGCAAGTGAAGCAGACCAAGCACCACCGCAAATTATGACATTTCCAGCGGCTTTGCTGCCCTCGGCCGTGATGACCGAAGTAACCTTTCTTTTCGATTTTTCGAACCCTAAAACTTCCTGCTGGGTCAAAAACTCCACACCCTTTTTTCTCAGGTTGCTTTTCAGGAAATTGAATAGACTTGAAGGAGATAAGTGGGCATCACCAGGAAAAAGAACAGCACCCAATGCCTTGACTTCTAGGTTGGGTTCTATTTTGGATATATCCTGATGGGTCAGAATATCAGCTTTCAGCCCATGTTTTCTAGCTAGATGGGCAAATTCTATTTCTTCCTTTTCGACTTGGGGAGTTTGATAAATCATCATCAGGCCTTTCTCGGCCAATTCCAGATCCACCTCTTCTTGGTGCGTATTTTTAAATTCCTGGTAAAGCCCCTTGCTGAGTAAGGAAATGTTTTTCAAGTAAGGAATAGACCTTTCCACATGAGCGGCATTGGCCGATTTGTAAAATAGCCAGGACCATTCCATCAGTTTGCGGTCCAGTCTTGGATGAATATAAAATGGACTTTTGGAAGAAAACATCCAAGAAATGCCTTTTGCTATCATTCCCGGTGCAGCTAGGGGGATGATATGGCTGGGCACAATCATACCTGCATTGCCTGTTGAAGTGGATACGTCCAAGTTTCCTTTATCTATGATGCAGACTTCTATTCCTTGTTCGGTGAGGTAATAGGCTGTGAAAAGTCCTATAATTCCTCCTCCAATGATGATGGTTGGTTTCATTTTTTGTACAATGTATCAAGTACCAAGAACTTGGTGTTTAGGCTTTTGATGGTATTGATGGAGAAAGATAAACGTCTTGGTTATATGTTTTTGGTTTCTTTCAATCTACGAATATAAGATTTCTTGGAAAGATAGAGGTGGAGAGGGTTGACGAAAAATGGTTTTGGATTGACGGATGTTGTGGTGCCTCTTTGTAGATTTCACAATAGCTTTTTGATTCTAATAGTAAAAATATCGGATAATTTACCTAATAGAAAAATAATCCTGTCTTAAGATGGAACACTGATGACACGGATTGAGCAGATAGTCGCAGATCAAAAATGTATAGATTAAGAAAATCTGATTTATGAAAAAATTCTGGGTTGGACGGAACGCAGAACCTGTCCCGAGTATCGTGATGACGCGGATTATGCGGATGATCGCTGATAAAAAATCCGTGTTCATCCGCCAAATCAGCGTCTTCCGCGTTCCATTCTCTATATCACTTGAAATCCATGCACATAAGGATCATCATCATCCAGTATGATCGTATTGTAGCCATAGACTTTTGCCCAACCTTCTATGCTTGGGATGATCGCTGGCTTTCCTTTAATCTCGGTAACTTCTTCTATCTTGCCAGTAAACTTTGATCCAATGAAACTCTCGTGGATAAATTCATCACCAGGCTTCAGCCAACCCTTGGCAAACCACTGTGCCATTCTTGCCGAGGTTCCAGTTCCGCATGGAGAGCGGTCTATGGCTTTTTCACCATAAAAGACGGCATTTCTGGCTGTACTTGAGGCATCTATGGTCTCACCTGTCCATAGTACATGTGACAAGCCTTTGATCTGAGGATGTTCGGGATGCACAAACTCATACTTTTCATTCATCTTTTGACGTAGATTTCTTGCCATTGAGATCAGCTGCTCCGCTTTGAAATGCTGAAGCCCGGCAAAATTTTCCTGAGGATCTACAATACAATAAAAATTGCCCCCATAGGCCACATCTACCATAAGCTTACCCAGTTCATCAGTTTCAATCTCCAATCCTTCCGCTGCAAGGAAGCTCTTTACATTTGTCAGTTTTACCGAAGTTACTTTTTTACCTTCCTGCTTGTATTCCACCATAACCAATCCTGCGGGGGCTTCCATTCTCAGGAAACCTGGTTTTTTGGGCTGGATCAATCCTTCCTCTATAGCTACAGTGATCGTGCCGATAGTGCCATGCCCACACATGGGCAAGCAACCTGATGTTTCTATAAAAAGCACTGCAAAATCATTTTCAGGATCATGTGGAGGAAAAAGCATAGATCCGGACATCATATCATGTCCCCTAGGTTCAAACATCAGCCCCGTCCTGATCCAATCCAGGTTTTCCAGAAAGAATTGGCGCTTCTCCAGCATATTATTTCCTTGCAGAAACGGAACTCCGCCGGATACTACTCTAACTGGATTTCCACAAGTATGGGCATCAATGCATTGGAAGGTTTTTTTCATGTTTTATAATTGAAATACTGTAGAAATATGGTAGGAATAAAGTGGAAATACGATTGATATATGATTGAAATATTTCGCGAAGCATATCCCGAATCGCTTCGCTCTTGGGACTTCCGCTAAAGCTCCAGTTTCTATCTTATTTCACAAAGTGTATTTCAAATCTTTTTATTAAGGTGAGGGTCAATATCCACAAATATCGCACTGCAAATATTCATCAATATCTATTTCAATATATTTCAGCGAAGCATATCCCGAATCGCTCCGCTCTCGGGACTTCCGCTATAGCTCCAGTTTCTATCTTATTTCATCAAGTATATCCCGAATCGCTTCGCTCTCGGGACTTCCGCTAAAGCTCCAGTTTCACCTTTATTTCGCGAAGCATATTTCAAATCTTTTTATTAAGGTGAGGGTCAATATCCACAAATATCGCACTGCAAATATCCATCAATATCTATTTCAATATATTTCAGCGAAGCTATATTTCTACTTTATTTCACCGAAGGTATACTTCATTTCTATTTTTTGAATTCCCCATCCACCATTCTCCAAATCCCCAAGGGATTGTCTTCCATCAGCGCGTCAGGAAGGAGGGTAGCTGGCATGTCCTGGAATGCAATCGGTCGAGCGAATCTCTTGATAGCATAGGAGCCAACAGATGTGAATCTACTATCGGTGGTAGATGGAAAGGGACCTCCGTGTTGCATGGCATGTCCTACTTCTACTCCGGTTGGCACTCCTTTGAATAATAACCTGCCGCACTTTTCTTCCAACTGATTGATCAAATCGATTTTATTGGCCAACTCTTCTTCTTCCCCCCAAAGGGTGATGGTCAATTGACCATGAAGCCTCTGCGCAATGGCAAAGAGGTCATTGAAATTTTCATAGACCACCATCAGGGCAAATGAACCGAATACTTCTTGCTGAAAATGATCATCCTCTAGCCAGTCTGTAGCCTTGATTTTGGCCAAAGCAGGATAGGCTTTGATCAGGTCTTTTGCCTCAGCTACCTGTACCCAATCGAGTTCTTTGCGCTCCTTCATGCTCTCCAACGATTTATAGTAAGCCTCTGCTATTCCCTCGTGCAACATTGGAGCTGCTGCGATTTCTTCCAATTCTTTTTTTACAGCCTCAGCAAAATCCTCTGCATGCGCGCTGGGTACCATGATTAATCCGGGGTTGGTACAAAACTGTCCCGCTCCGAGTGTCAGAGAACCGACAAATTGCTTGGCTAAAACTTCTAAGTTGTTTGCAAGCTTCTTTTTAAAAGTAATGATTGGATTGACAGAGCCCATTTCTGCAAAAACAGGGATCGGTTCTTCTCTTTGATTAGCAAGGTCAAATAAGGCTTTTCCACCTGTAAATGATCCCGTAAATGCCACTGCTTTAGCCAAAGGGTGTTTCACCAAAGCTTGACCTTCGGCTATTCCTCCTTCTACATGGGTAAATAATCCTACGGGCAATCCGGAATCTATGGCAGCTTTTTGGATGATCTGTCCTACCAATTTGGAGGTGTCTGGATGCGCTGGGTGGCCTTTGTATACAACGGGACATCCTGCTGCCAAAGCGGAAATCGTATCCCCGCCAGCGGTAGAAAATGCCAAAGGAAAATTACTTGCTCCAAAAACCACAACAGGCCCTATGGGTGTCAGAAATCTCCGTAAATCAGGCTTAGGAGCAGGGGTTCTATCTGGATCAGCATGGTCTATTACAGCTTCTAACCAAGATCCTTCTTCTACCAAAGTGGCAAATAGTCGAATTTGACCGACAGTTCTACCCAGTTCTCCGGTAATTCTACCTTCAGGCAAGTTGGATTCCCCAGAAGCCATGGGGATTAAAGTCGATTTTTCGGCCTCGATTCCTTCAGCGATCCTTTTTAAAAATTCACCTTTTTCCTTTCCTGAAACATTTTTGAAGTGCAAAAAAGCATCATGGGCGGATTGGAATATTTGGTCGTAGTTCATGGTTGTTTAGGTTTAAGATTTATGGTAATAAAGGCTTTAAGTTATTAAAATATGCTGGAAATACGGTAGAAATATGATTGAAATACAATTGATATATAGTTGAAATATGGTAGAAACCGGAGCTTAGTCGAAGATCCCGAGAATGAAATGATTCGGGGCGAAGGTCCCAAGAGCAGAGCGATTCAGGATAAATTAAAATAAAATAGCAATATCTCACCGTGCGTATCTAATAAATGTATATATATACGGAATGATACCAGTAGGATAGTTTATAGCTGGTTTTTTTTCATTTCGATATTAATTGATATTTAGATACAAGTTGATATTGAACTAATGCAAACATTAATTTTTGGATGTTGCTGGCAAAGTGGTGTATAATCATATTTCCATTTATTTCGCCGAAGGCATATTTCTACCATATTTTCAAGAACAAAATTCCAGTTAGTCAATATCATGAAATTAATACCCATCAATATCAACTTAATATCTTAAAGTTTAGGCCTATGCTCCAAACCTCTCTTAATGATATTTTCAACTTTTACTCTCTCTTCTCCTACCAAAGTCAATCGCGGTGCTCTGACCCATTCGGTTCCAATTCCGGCCATTTGCTCGGCCAATTTGATGTATTGAACCAGCTTAGGGTGAATGTCTAATTCTAAAAGAGGCAGAAACCAACGGTAAATTTGTAAGGCTTCTTCGTATTTTCCAGCCTTGACAAAATTGAAAATAGCAACTGTTTCTTTGGGGAAAGCACAAACCAAGCCTGCTACCCAGCCGTCTGCACCCATTACCAATTCCTCCATGGCCAAGGTGTCCACTCCACATAGAATTTTGTACCGATCTCCAAAGCGGTTGCGCATGCGTGTCACATTGGAAATATCCCTTGTGGATTCTTTGATGGCTTGGATGTTTTCACATGCGGCCAATTCATCAAACATGGATATAGTCACTAAAGTCTTATAATCCACAGGGTTGTTGTAGATCATGATGGGTAGGTCGGTACTATTGGCTACAGCTTTAAAATAAGTGACTACTTCCCTATGGTCAGCAGCATACCGCATAGGAGGTAATAGCATCAGACCAGAAACGCCAAGCTCTCTGCCCTTTTCAGCCCAAAATATTGCATCTTTTGTAGCGCCTTCTGCGATATTCAAAATGACGGGAACCCTTCCATTTATGTAACTTATGGCCTCTGTGGTCAATTGGATTTTTTCGTCCAGTGACAATACCGAAGATTCACCTAAAGTGCCTCCTAAAATGATTCCATGCACCCCTGAATCGAGTTGAGCATCTAAATTTTTAAAAAACATGTCCATATCCAAGCTCCCATCTTGATGAAACTTAGTAGTGACTGCCGGAAATACGCCTTGCCAGTTCATAGTTTGAGTTTTTTTGGTCAAAGGTAGAGGCTTATTCACCTGCTTACCTGTACCAGATTAGTATATAATAGCACTGTATTGATCATACTTTGATTTTATAGCCTTAAAATAATTAATATTATATCATAAATTAAAAGAGATTATAAATCGGCTACATGAATTCAAGTAATTAGCTGGTTTAAATTAGAGTTCCCTAGCCATGAAGAAAATTATTTCATTCCAGATACCAAAATCCAACAAAGAATTTGTTCGATTTCAAGTAGATGCCGGCAAGCATTTTTATGATAAGTTGCATCAACACCCGCAATGGCAGCTGACCTGGATCAAGGAAGGGAAAGGGCAATTGATGGTTGGAGATTATTTAGGGAGGTTTGAAAAGGGAGACCTATATTTATTGTCAGCTAACATGCCGCATGTATTCCGCTCAGATGCTGAATTTTTTGATCCTGATACCGACAAACAGTCTTTAGGCAATACATTGTTCTTTGACTTTGAAGCATTGGGAAAGGGGCTTTTGGAAGTGGAAGAGTTTGCGGGGCTTCACCATTGGCTACAACAGACCAAAGGCAGCTTTAAGGTACTTGGAAAAACCAAAGAAAGTATATTGGAAATTATGGAAGACTTTAAGGATTATCAAGGTCTGGGAAAAATTCTCGCAGCGCTTCATGTCCTTCAGGCCCTTCAGGAGGGGAACTCACTGCAAGGCTTGAACAAATTGGTCCCACAAAAGGACTATACGGAAACAGAAGGCAAACGTATGGGACAGGTTATGTCTTACATTTTGTCCCAAAGCCAAAACGCTATTGGTCTTCAGGAAGTGGCCGAGGTTGCCAATTTAAGCAAGGAGGCATTTTGCAGATTTTTCAAAGAAAGAACAGGTAAAACCTTCACTGAATTTTTGACACAAGTGAGAATACACCAGGCTTGCCAACTCCTTCAGGAAAGTGATTGGACCATTTCGCAGATTGCCTATCATTGTGGCTTTCAAAACCTGTCATATTTCAATAGAGCTTTCAAAAAAGCTCAGGGAGAAACTCCAAAAGAATACAGGTCAAAAATGTCATATCAATGAAAAAATCGAAGAAGACCTTAGCCTGTTCATGATTAATAGCTCTTCTGCTAAAAGTACTTCCTTCGGATATCCCCGATTTTCATCAGCCCATTAAATAACAGGGCTATTCCCGAAGTTGCAAGAGAGAAAATATAAATCCAGTATTGATAACCATGAATACTATTTGAATGCCTTAAAGGTGCGATAACTAGACGGTAATAAGCAGTAAAGCATAATAACATAAACCCAAATAAAAGTGACAGAACGGCAAGAGTTATATCTCCCCTCTTTTTGATTTTGGCATCTCTTTCCAGCCATTCCTTATCAGAAATTTTTCTTTGCTGCTTTTTCATGAGCTACTACTTATTTCTAAAAGAAACGCTTTGACTCCTAGTACTTCTACATTTGGCTCGTAGAAATATCGATCTTCTACCGGGCTTATGATGAAAAGTTTTTTTATACCCAGATCCTCCATGGCCAGGTAACTCCCTTTGGTCAGTTTGGGGGAAAAACTGAGTTTGATTTCAGCGGCAGCCAGCCACTGATTATCCCTTCTGATCAGCAGATCAATTTCAGCACCATCTTGAGTGCGGTAGTAATAGATTTCATCATCAATATTCAATACTGACTTTACCTGGTGGATAACAAAGGTTTCCCAAGATGTCCCCACTATAATATTCCCAAAAAGTGAATCTCTATTGCTGATACCTAAGAGATAATGTAACATTCCAGTATCCCGAAAGTAGATTTTTGGAGACTTTATGAGACGCTTTTTCACATTTACATACCAAGCAGGGAGTTCCGTTAGCAAGAATGCATTGATAAAGAAGCTCAAGTAGGTCTTGACTGTAGGCAAACTCAAGCCAAGTGATTTTCCCAGCATACTATAATTGAGGGTTGCACCATTCAAAGAGGCCATCATCATCATCAATTGCCGGCTCACACTGGGATCCGCAGGAAGACCAAGAGAAGGCAAATCCCTTTGGATGTAACTATTGATAAAGCTCCTATACCAGCTTTGGATGAATTTCTTGCTATCACTCAAAGCTGGTTCTGGAAACCCACCATTGACCCATAAGCTTTCTATGGATAGCCGTCCGTCTAACTCTAGTAAGTTCAAGGGGTACAATTCAATATAATTGATTCTACCTGCAAGACTTTCTGAGGACTGCTTTAGAAGTACTGGTGAGGCAGACCCAAGAATGATAAATCTCCCTGGAATACGATTTTCATCAACTAATGACCGAATTAAAGGAAATAATTCCGGTTTGTGCTGAATCTCGTCCAAGATGATGGTATGATCAGGTATGGATGATAAAAAGAGTTCTGGATCATTTAACTTATTCAGGTCAGACAATTTCTCCAAGTCCAGATAAAGAAAAGACTTCTTGTAGGTAAATGTTTTTACCAATGTAGTTTTACCCACTTGTCTTGGACCAATTATACCCGTCACTGGAAAATTGGAAACTGAAAACTCAAATTCCGTATGTATTAATCGCTCAATCATCCCTGCAAATCTAAAAATATTTTTTAAATTTGCAGGGATGATTATTTTTTTAATCCTATTTTCGATTTCTTAAAAGCATTCTGTTGAATTTAAAACAATATGTATATCCGCAATTATACCACTAACCAATTTAAATAAGGGCCTAGATCAATCCGATACTAATAGATATTGGATATTTATTGATATTAGCTAGAAATCATAGGTTTGTTCCATTATTTAGGTTCTACTGGTAAGAAAGCGGATATTCATGTAAAACAATTATTTAATCGAATACCCCCCCTTCCAAAAACTTCTACGAAAGAAATTTCTGAAAAAACTCTCTTTTGTACTTACACTCGCGATATTTCTAGTGTCCTTTTAACCTGTACTTAGAGTTTTCACACCAAAATCCATTGATTTTATCACCATCCATCAATACAAGCCAACCTTTTATCAACCCACTATTAGTCTTTCCTGAAATTTTCAGGGATATTAAAATCCTAAAAACTACTACAATGAAACAAATTCTACTTCTTTTCATCTTAAGCATTGCCATTCCCTGCACCATCTTGGCCTCCGAGCTCTATCCGGCCATCAGCAGCTACCAAGCAGACAGGAGCGCACTTGCAAGAAAATACAACAATCCCCTGTCTGATGAATACTTCCAACGTTTCGAAAAACTATACAAAGACTGGCTGGATGCCTTGGAAAAAATGCCCTATGACAGCTACACTTTGGACGGTAAAATGGATTATCAGCTATTCAAAAATCACTTGGAAAAAGAGCTTTTTTTTCATGGGTTAAGCTATGAGGAATTTAAAGAAGTAAAAAATGTAGTGGACTTCAAAGGTGAGCTTGAGAAGTTTTACCAAACCAGAAGAATGGGCATAAAGCCCAACTCACAGGAAATCGCCGCCAGGTTTGCACAAACAGAAAACGCCATCAAGTCAAAATGGGAAGCCATGAAAAAAGTGAAGCCTTTCAATTCTTGGCAAAAAGCCGAATTGGCCTCCAATACCGTAGAAGCACTGAGAAGAAGCACAGAGGAAGCCTATAACTTTTATTATGATTATGACCCCGAGTTTACCTGGTGGATGAAAAAACCCATGGAGAGCATGAATGAAACCTTAAAGGCTTATGGGGCTTTTTTGAAAGAACACTTTGAAAATACTGTAGTAAAAGATGACGGATCAGGCATTATTGGGAAACCTGTCGGAAAACTGGCTATCGAAAAAGAGCTTTCTTACAACATGATCCCATACACAGCCGAGGAATTGTTGAAGGAAGGTGAAAAACAGTATGCCTGGTGTGAAGCTGAAATGATCAAAGCATCTGAGGAGTTGGGGTATGGAAAAGACTGGAAAGCTGCCTTGGAACATGTGAAAAATTCCTATGTCCCTGCTGGAGAGTGGCCGCAGATGGTTGGAGAAATGGCAGAAGAGGCCATAGATTTTCTTGAAGCAAGAGATCTTTTAACCATTCCTGATATGGCAAAAGAAACCTGGAGAACTACCATGATGTCAGCAGAAAGACAAAAAGTAAGTCCTTTCTTTTTGGGAGGAGAAACAATCATCATCTCTTACCCTACCTCCACGATGACGCACGATGAAAAAATGATGAGTATGCGTGGCAACAACCCGCATTTTTCCAGGGCCACAGTGCAGCATGAGCTGATCCCGGGACATCACCTGCAACAATTCATGAACCAAAGACACTTCCCACATAGACGGGTTTTCAACACTCCATTTTGGGTGGAAGGATGGACCTTGTATTGGGAGTTCAATCTGTGGAATAAAGATTTTCCGAGAAATGCAGAGGACAGAATCGGTATGTTGTTCTGGAGAATGCACAGAGCAGCAAGGATTGTCTTTTCTCTCAATTACCACCTGGAAAGATGGACTCCTCAGCAATGTATAGATTATTTGGTAGATGCGGTAGGTCACGAAAGAGCCAATGCAGAAGCGGAGGTTAGAAGATCATTCGAAGGAAGTTACGGACCTCTTTATCAACTGGCATACATGATCGGAGGCTTACAGGTGTATAGCTTGAGAAATGAAATGGTAGGAGGAGGTAAGATGACTGAAAAGGAATTTCATGATTTTTTCATCACACAAAACTATACCCCTATCGAGCTACTACGAGCTAGGATGAATGAAGATATACCGAGGGACTTTAAAAGTAAGTGGAGGTTTTTGGATTAATTGGATCTCATGTTGTAAATCCTAAAATTTAACAACAAAGAAACAAAAACCAGATTCTGGGTCAATTCCTATATTTATAGATATCTAAGATACTATTAGATATTCTACCCACCTTTATCGGGATTGACTGCCATTGACATAAATAGGAACGACACGTCACCCTGAGTGAAACGAAGGGTCTCTTTGACTTGAGTGCAGGAGATTCTTCGTTCGTTCCTCACTCAGAATGACGGGTCTGCAGATGTCATTCCCTTTCTGTAAATGTCAATTTTAATAACTCAGAAAAAACAAAGATTTAGAAAAAGGTCATTTTTGCAACATTACAGCCCTATGGTCTCTAGTATAATAAGTAAAACCAAACAATGTCTCGTTTACTTCTTTTACAATCCTTTTGACAGTAACCACTGTTATGAAAAGTGAATCCTGTTCTGTTGGTATTGCCTGTTGATTATGAAACAGGTCTTCCCCTTTGATTTCAAAAGTAAATATTTAAATTAATTTTTATATTTTTCCTATTTATAAATTCGATAATAACACTTTAAAATATTAAAATTATTAAACGTTCCATTCAAATTTTATAATAGGGCTTGCATGGTTTAAACCAATCAACTAAATTAGCAAGGAGGTTTTAATTTAGAAATAATGACAGGTGGAATAGGTTTTTCAGGGCAGGGAAAAGAATCATTCAAGCAAAACCGTGATCTCAGGATTGCCAGACCGGGATTGAAAGACAACCCGTATGCCCCCCACAAAAAAGTTTCTGCCAAGGAAGCCAACAGTAAATTCGACGAACTAAAGGCCTGGAAAAAAGAAGAGGAAAAGCATAAAAAACACATCAAAATAATGGTTTATTTAGGCTTTTCCCTCCTATTGATTACAGTATTGCTTTTGGCTTTGATTTGACAACCCGTGTTTTCTCTGTCTTTTACAACTCCAATTGCCTTCTGTACATCTGAATGGTATTTTCCAACCCAAAGTACAGGGCATCACATACCAAAGCATGGCCTATGGATACTTCTTCCAAAAAAGGTATACTTTCTTTGAGAAACCGGAGATTGTTCAGATCGAGATCATGCCCTGCATTCAGCCCCAGTCCAAGTTCCCTTGCCAGAAGTGCCACTTCAATATATGGAGCCACGGACTTTTGCTTGTCTTCATGATATCCGGAAGCATAGGGTTCCGTGTACAGCTCCACCCTGTCTGTCCCGGTCTCTTTGGCTGGCTCAAAATATTTGGATTCGGGATTGATAAAAATTGAAACCCTGGTTCCATGACTCTTCAATTCCGCTACAATATCCTTTAGCATTTCTTTGTGCGAAATAGTATCCCAGCCTGTATTGGAAGTGATCGCATTGGGTGGGTCAGGAACAAGGGTAGCTTGGGCAGGTCTTACAGTTTTGACCAGTTCCATAAATCTTTTGTCAGGATACCCTTCAATGTTGAATTCTGTGGTCACCACAGGAGCTAAGTCCAGTACATCCTGTTTTGTAATATGTCTCTCGTCCGGTCTGGGATGAACAGTAATCCCCTGTGCTCCAAATCTCTCGGCATCCAAAGCAACTTTTACTACATCCGGATTATTTGCACCTCGGGCATTTCTCAGGGTGGCAATTTTGTTAATATTTACACTTAGTTTGGTCATGTTCCTAAAATAAAAGATAATTTTGTGACAAATTTACACCTATAACACAAAGAACAAGAGAATGAGTTTAAAGGCAAGTGTAGAAAGTGAAATCAAAAAGGCCATGCTGGCCAAAGAAAAGGACAGACTCCGCGCATTACGTGCTATTAAGTCCTTGATTTTGTTGGAAGAAACTAAAGGAGGTGCTGCGGAACAGCTTTCCGAAGAGGAAGAATTGAAGCTGTTGACCAAAGCGGCGAAACAAAGAAAAGATTCAGCTGATATTTATAAGCAGCAAAATAGAGAGGACCTTTATGCTGTGGAAATGGCTGAACTGGAGATCATCAATGAATTTCTTCCCAAACAGCTTAGCGAGGAAGAGCTTGAGGCTGAATTGAAAAAAATCATTGCCGAGACAGGTGCTGAGGGACCCAAAGATATGGGTAAAGTAATGGGTGCTGCTACTAAGGCACTGGCAGGAAAAGCTGATGGAAAAGCGATTTCCACAAAAGTAAAAACACTTCTTTCCTAATCATTTGCAAATTGGGGGCATTGGACATCATTATATTGGTTTTTTGCATCCTTGGGGCATACAGCGGCTACAGGCAGGGTTTTTTCATAAGTATACTGTCTGTAGTTGCATTTATTGTGGCTTTGGTTTTGGCATTTCATTTTATGGACTGGGGTGCTCAGGTCTTGGCTTCCAGAGTAGAGGATATGACATTTGCCTTACCCTTTGTGGCATTTATCATGATATTTTTAGGAGTTATTTTGATTATCAGAGGGTTGGCATTTTTAGTTAAAAAAACCTTGGACTTTACAATTTTCGGGTCAGTTGACAGCATCGCTGGGGGAGTATTGGGGGTGGTTAAAACTGTCTTCATATTGAGTCTTTTTATTTGGATAGCGGATGCTTTTGAATTTAATCTAACAGAAGAAATGAAAGCAAAATCCAAGTCTTATGCTTACGTGCAGCCAATAGCGCCTGTCATTATTGGGGCGATGGATCAATATACTCCGATTATAAAAGAAACGGTTGCCAGCATACAACAAATCGTTAAGTCAACCTCCGATGGTTTTATTGATTGATAATTTCGATTCATTTTCGTACATACTTGCAGATTACTTCCGACAGCTCGGAAAGGAACTTTTTGTAGCAAGAAACGATATTCCCCTGGATGAATTAAAGGTCCATCACTGGGAAGCACTCATACTTTCTCCTGGCCCAGGTGTACCTTCTGCTGCGGGAAACCTAATGGAGATTTTGGATTATTATGCGGGTAAAATCCCGGTTTTGGGAATATGCCTAGGGCATCAGGCAATAGGCGAGTATTTTGGTGCAAGCTTGGAAAAAGGGAGATTCCCTGTTCATGGTAAGGTTCATCAGGTATTCAAAAGGAAAAGCCACGAAATATTACAAAATCTTCCAGAAGTATTTTCTGTCACCAGATATCACTCACTGATACTTAAAAATCTTCCGGATGATTTGGAAGGAATTTTAGAAACACAAAGTGGAGAGCTGATGGCTTTTGTTCATAAAACACTGCCTATAATGGGTATACAATATCATCCCGAGGCGCATTTAACGGAATTTGGATTGGAGATTATCAAGGGCTGGATGGAATTTTCACTCCAAAAAGCGGTGATGAGTTAGGGTTTTTTGCCCGGCTTTCTAGTTTTAAACTTTGTCTGCAAAACTATGGACTGCCTTTTGTAGTTTTATATTCAAAATCAATTTAATATATTTAGATCATGCAGGCATACGAATTCATAAACAATCTCATCCCACCATTGAAAATCAATGACAAAGCCAAAATGGCTCTTTCATGGATGGAAGAGATAAGGACGAATGTTCTGCCAGTAGTCAAAGAAGGTCAGTTTTTAGGTTTTTTGTCCGACGATTTGATCTATACACTCAATACACCTGAAATGCATGTAGGGGAGTTTGAATTTGATTCTCCGGCATGTTTTGTATATCAGGATAAGCACATCTATGATGTAATAAAGGTGGCTTCTGAATATGGTCTCAACATGGTAGCAGTTATAGACAGGGAAAACCAATATATGGGTGTAGTGACCATGGAAGACGCTATCGGTGCTTTTGCCGACACCCTGTCCATACAATCTCACGGGGCAGTTGTTGTGCTTTCTATGTTTATGACAGACTACAGCCTTTTTGAAATTGCGAGGATAGTGGAAACAGAGAATGCCAAAATATTGAGTAGTTTTATTTCCAATGATCCATTAGACGACAGCAAGATCAAGCTTACCCTCAAATTGGATCAGACAGAGCTTAGGCATATCAAGGCTACCCTTGAGCGTTTTGGCTATAAGATTATCGATCACTACCAAGAAGAAGCGGGTGTCAGTGAAGAACAGGATAGGATTGGAAACCTGCTGAGATTTTTGGATATATAAACCATAGCACATGAATATTTGTATACATGGGATTAATCTCCAAGATGAGTTTATTCCATATATAGAACAATTGATCACTTCAATTTCAGACCGGGGAGCCCGGGTTTTTTTTACAGAAACATTTAATAAATCCTTATTAAGATCTAAAAGTAAGTTTAAAAACAAATTTCCGGTCGTGGACAAAAACCATGCTTCGGAATTAAATTTTATGCTTTCTGTCGGAGGGGATGGGACTCTCTTGGATACAGTGACATATATAGGCAGCGAGGAGATACCTGTTTTGGGAATTAATACGGGAAGATTGGGTTTTTTGGCTACCGTGGCCAAGGGAAACATTGCCGCAGCTATGGAAGACCTTTTTAATGGTGATTTTACGATTGAATCCAGAGCATTGGTGGAAATGGAAGCCTCAAGACCTGTTTTTAATGGGGCTAATTTTGCGTTAAATGAATTTACCATCCATAAAAGGGATACCTCCTCTATGATCACTGTTCATACCTATATTGATGGTCAGTACCTCAACAGTTATTGGGCAGACGGTCTAATTGTAGCCACGCCGACAGGCTCTACTGGTTATTCACTCAGTTGTGGAGGCCCCTTGATTACGCCCGGTGCGAGAAACTTTGTGATTACGCCTGTAAGTCCCCATAATCTTAATGTGAGGCCTATTGTGGTTTCAGATGAGTCAGAGATCAGTTTCAGGATAGAAGGGCGGTCTGAGAAGTTTTTGATTTCGTTGGATTCAAGATCTACTGCCATAGATGCAAGTATTGAGCTTAAGGTGAGAAAAGCACCATTCGCAGCCAAATTGGTCAAGTTTTCTAAATACAATTATTTCGATACCCTCCGGCAAAAATTAAATTGGGGATTTGATATGAGGAATTGAAATTTTTAATTCATAAATGTCTATGTTTATCCCGGTTTTGGAATTTAGGTTTTCGAATCGGTCAAAGCTTGTTAAACTTAACAAAAATTAACCCTGACAATACTAGAGTTGATTTTTATATCGTTTAGTACTTCATAAATTGCAACGTCTTGAAGAAGATCAAATTTCTGATTTCTACTTTCCTACTGATTCTGCTTGGATCAGTAGTGACTCTTAAAACTAAAGCCCAACAGTATGAACTTGGGGGAGGTTTAGGTATAGCAGCTTATTCCGGTGATATAGTCAGAAGGTTGGATCAGGGTAAAATCGGACTTCAAGGAACGTTATTTGGCAGACGAAATTTTGACAATGTATGGTCATTGCGGGCGGGTCTTTCTTATGGTAGGATTACGGCGGCTGACAGTATTACGAGGATTGATCCAGCGGCAGTCTACCGAGATGCTGGATTTAAAGGCAATATATGGGAGGCTTCCGCAGTGATGGAATATCATTTTCTTGACTTTACCCATCCTCAGGCATATTTCAGGTTTTCACCTTATGGCTTCTTTGGTCTAGGGGTGAGCTATTACAGTGCGGAAGGTCAATCTTTTGCGGGCGATCCTGAAGCTGGAAACTATAGCTTGGCTACACCTGTAATTCCATTTGGAGCGGGGATCAAGTACAGACTGACTGACCGTTGGACATTAGCTGCAGAATTGGGATTTAGAGCTACTTTTACAGATTTATTGGATAAGATTGACGGTTCGCAGCCCAGTATCCCAAGATACCAGGATGTAAACAATCCAAGTCAGCCATTCGGTAATAATACAGGTAATTATAGTGACAAAGACTGGTATTATTTTTTAGGTCTTACGATCAGTTATTCCTTCAGTTCGGTAAAATGCTATGCCTATTAATTAATTGGGCAATAGGTTAGATTATTGAAAAAGAAATAGCATTTTTGTACCTCCAAAAAAGGAATTGAATCCTTAAATGAAGGAATGAAGGAATTATTAGACAGGAAAAATATCCCTCAGCATATTGCGATTATCATGGATGGAAATGGGCGTTGGGCCCAGAAGAAAGGGGCAATGAGGGTTTTTGGTCATAGAAATGCCCTCACAGCTGTCCGTGAATCCATTGAAATGGCAACAGAGCTTGGTATAAAGTACCTTACCCTGTATGCTTTTTCTACAGAAAACTGGTCCAGACCACAGGATGAAATCCAAGCGCTGATGGAAATTTTGGTAAATTCTATCGTAAAGGAAGTGCCTACCATGATGGAAAATAACATTACCCTTTCCTCAATCGGCGATATTTCAAGTTTACCGAAGGGTGCCCAAGAAAAACTTCAAGAAGCTTACGAGACCACCAAGAATAATGATGGGCTGACAGTCTACCTTGCCCTCAGCTATTCGGGAAGGTGGGAAATACAACAGGCTGTAAAAAGCATTGCCAAAAAAGTAGTCGATGGCCATTTGGACATTGAAGAAATAACACAGGCGCAGATTGCTGCGCATTTGAATACAAAAAATATTCCTGATCCGGAACTCCTGATCAGAACTAGCGGAGAGTTGCGGATCAGTAATTTTCTCCTCTGGCAACTGGCATACACAGAGCTTTATTTTACAGAAGTTTTGTGGCCGGACTTTAGAAAAGAACACTTGGTGGAAGCCATTCTCGATTACCAAAGAAGGGAAAGAAGGTTTGGCAAAACTGGTGCTCAAATTAAATCAAAAGGTTGATGAAAAGAAGTACGATTATCCTTTTTCTGTTGTTTTTGGCAGGTTTCGCAGAGGCTCAGATCCGTCTGGGGCAAAGCAGATTTTCCAGCTCCAGACCAGTAAATATTCTGGAACTGAATTATTCCAAGCCACAGAAATTCAGGATTGCCGAAATCAAGGCCGTTGGACTTTCTACCCTGGATGAAGTGGCAGTGATTTCTCTTTCCGGATTAAGAGTAGATGATGAAATTTCTGTTCCTGGTGACGCCATATCAGGTGCATTGAAGAGACTTTGGGGACAGGGCATCATAGGTGATGTAAAAATTTTAGTTACCAAAGTAGAAGGAGATGATATCTATTTGCTTCTGGAACTGACCGAAAGGCCGAGATTCAGTAGAGTGGAGTTTTCCGGAGTAAATAAAACCCAGGAAGGTGAACTCAAAGATAAAATCAAAATCAGAGGAAGGGTGGTCAGAGATGATGTATTGGCCACATCCCAAAGAAATATCAGACAATTTTTTGTGGACAAAGGCTTCCTGAATACAGAAGTTAAGGTCATTCAGGAGCGAGATACAACATTACCCAATAGTGTAAAGATCAGATTTGATGTTGACCGAAAATCCAAGGTAAAGATCAATGAGGTGAAAATCTATGGGAATGAAGAAATCAACGACAAGAGGTTAAAAGGGAAGCTGAAAAACACCAAAGAGCACCCAAGACTTCATTTTTTCAGGGAAATGGCTTCCAGAATCACGAATACAACCCCGCAATCAGCCAAAGAAGCGGTAGTATATAGGAATCCAGTCACAGAAGAAGAAATCAGGAATTATATCAATAAGAACTTTAAGCTTAATTTCTTTAATGCGTCCAAATACGTCGCTAAGGATTTTAGAGAAGACAAAGACAATCTGATCAATTTTTACAATTCCAGAGGTTATAGAGATGCTGAAATTTTGGCGGATTCCACATACAGGCATTCAGATAACACCATCAATGTTGCCATCAGCCTGGAAGAGGGAAGAAAGTATTACTACAGAAATATCTCGTTTGTTGGTAACTTCCTGCATGAGGATCAAATTCTTCTGGCAAGATTGGGGATTGACAAAGGAGATGTTTACAACAAAGAAAAGCTTGAGAAAAGACTGAATTATGATCCCCAGAAAGGAGATGATGTAAGCTCACTCTATCAAGATGACGGATATCTTTTCTTTAACATTGACCCTGTAGAAGTAATGGTCCAGGGGGATTCCATCGATATTGAAATGCGGATTTTTGAAGGTCCTCAGGTAACAGTGAATTCTGTCAATATTCAAGGTAATGAAAGAACCTCCGACCACGTGGTCATGAGAGAGATCAGGATCTTGCCAGGACAAAAATTCAACCGAAGCCTTTTGGTAAGAACTATCAGGGAACTTTCTCAGCTGGGTTACTTTGATCCGGAAAAGATAGAACCTGACATGAGGCCAAATTTCGAGGATGCAACAGTAGACATCACTTTCATCCTGGAAGAAAGACCCAATGACCAGATCGAACTCTCAGGTGGATGGGGTGGATTCTTTGGGTTTGTAGGAACTGTAGGTCTGGTATTCAACAACTTCTCTATCAAGAATGTGGGGGATTTCTCCAAGTGGAGACCACTGCCTGTAGGAGATGGACAGAAGCTATCTCTAAGGGTTCAGGCCAATGGGAGAACATTCCAGAATTATAGTGTCTCTTTAACAGAACCGTGGTTTGGTGGTAAAAAGCCAAATGCATTGAGCTTTAGTTTTAATCACTCTGTGCAAAGGCAGATTGATTTCAGAGATATGACGACGGTTCAGGGTGCCTTTAGAATCACAGGGGCTACATTAGGGTTATCCAAAAGGGTAACCTGGCCTGATGATTACTTTATGGTCAGTCACTCCTTACAATATCAAGTCTATGACTTCGACAGGTTCGGTGAGTTCTTCGGATTGAGCTACAATACCGGTAGGGCCAATAGCTTAACATTCAACAATACAATCGCCAGAAACAATATAGATAATCCTATTTACCCTAGATTAGGATCCAATATTTCATTGGCAACCTCATTTACGCCGCCTTATGCAAATCTCAACCCTAACATCGACAGAGAGTCTCCGGATGAAGAAAGATTTAGATGGTTGGAATATCATAAGTGGATGTTTGATGCTACTTTTTATACGCCTGTATTTGGTTCTACCAAACTTGTGGTCAGCGCAAGAACCCATATGGGCTTCTTGGGTAGCTATGGAGAAAGAATCGGGATGATTCCTCTGGAAAGATTTGTTTTGGGGGGTGATGGAATGAACTTCAACAACTTCGCTCTCGGACAGGAAATTATAGGTTTGAGAGGATATGAAAACCAGGCTATTACACCTGGAAGGTATGAGAGAAACGTAGGAATTTCGGGTGTGCCATTTGGTGGTATTGCTTATAATAAGCACGTGATGGAGCTTCGGTACCTGATTTCTCCAAATCCTTCGGCGACCATATTCGTATTAGGATTTGCTGAAGCAGGAAACAACTGGGGAAGTTACGCGGACTACAATCCCTTTAACTTGAAAAAGTCAGCGGGTGTAGGTGCCAGGATCTTTATGCCGGCATTTGGTCTCCTTGGATTAGACTGGGGTTATGGATTTGATTCTCTGGGAGACTTGGATCCACGTGAAAGAAATAGATCAGGTGCCCAGTTCCACTTTACCATTGGTCAGCAATTCAGATAATGATGGTGAAATCATTTAAATTGTTAATTTTGTCCGTCCTATTTAATGGCCTGTTTTTAGGGCATCATTTAGGGGCTCAGACATTTGGCTATGTTGATTCTGAATTTCTGCTCAACAAACATCCTGATTACAAGCTTGTCCAGGATGAATTAGAGGCCTTAAAAGCAGAATGGAAAAAAGAGGCACAAAATTTGGATCAAGAGATCAAAGAAATGAGAGCAAGTCTCAAAGCTGAAGAAGTATTGTTGACAGAAGAAATGTATCAGGAGCGGGTTGAAGCGATCAGGGAAAAGGAAAAAGAAGCGGTGGCATTCAATAATAGGGTGTTTGGCCTCAATGGTCAATATTACCAAAAACAATTGGAACTGATGCAGCCCCTACAGTCCATCATTTTTGATGCGATTGATAAAGTTTGTAAGCGGTTTAGGTTGGCAGTCTTATTTGACAAAGCGGCCGGGCCGACAATGATTTATACAGATCCCCGACATGATTATTCGGAATTTGTTCTTCAGGAATTAGGAATTGAAAATTAAATATTAAAAATAGAACCAAAAATGATGAAAGTAAAAGTTGTCCTTTCCGCAATTGCTTTGTTTTGCATTGGATTTGTAGCGCAGGCACAGGATTTGAAAATTGGGTATACCAATGTAGAATTGATCATGGATTTGATGCCTGAGATGGAGCAGATTGGTGCCGATATACAGGATTACCAGTCACAGCTTCAAACAAACATTCAGACAAAAGCACAGGATTTCCAAAGAAAAGTACAGACTTATGAACAGTCTGCTCAAACTATGACTGAAGAAGCAAGAAATGCCAAAGTGCAGGAGCTTCAGAAGTTGCAGCAAGAAGTTCAAAAGTATGAGCAAGATGCTCAGACATCTTACCAAAGAAAGCTTCAGGAACTGTTAGAGCCTGTACAGGAAAAAGTATTCAACGCTATCAATGCAGTAGCTGCAGAGAACAATTACACCCACGTTTTCTCTGAAACTGCCGGAAATGCTCCTGTTTTGTTGTACACCAGAGACGATGACAAATTCACTGAATTGGTATTGGCAAAGCTGGGAATTGAAATACCTGCAAGACAGCAGTAACATTTGAAAATCATAAGATTTAAAAACCTGCATTCGGAAAGGATGCAGGTTTTTTTAATTGACCTAATCTTACATGCCGAAGAAGAAATTTAAAGACATCATAAAATCTCCGGGAGAAGCCGTCTTGGTAGACTTCTATGCCGACTGGTGCGCTCCTTGCCAAACGATGACACCTATACTGGAAGAAACACTGCATGAACTGGGCGGAAAGATCAAGCTCTACAAACTGAACGTGGATAAAAATCCCCAGGCCAGTCTACAATTTGGGGTAAGGTCTATTCCTCATTTTATTCTGTTCAAAAACGGGAAAATTCTCTGGAGAAAAGGTGGCTATATGACCAAAAGAGATTTGCTTCAATCCCTCAAAGGATTTATTTAACAAAAAAAAAGCCATCGGCAAATCGAGATAGACCCTAAACCTGCTCCATTATTGAAGCAGGTTTGTTTATGCTATACAAGCTGTTCATCGACACTCTCCTAAATTTTAGCTGTTTTCGGGAATGAGCTTTTGTTGTTCAGGCCAAAATATCCACGCTTACCGCAAAAATTAAGCTTAGAGAAACTATCTTAAAATAAGAATTCATATCCAACTTGTAATAAGGCAAAGTCACCGGAAAATCTATGCTTCGTAGAATAAAAATTTCCCATGAGCGAAATTGATCTGTAATCCTTAACATATAAATCTTCGCCTAAAGCAATCCCATATATAAAAGAAGTGTAGAATCTATTTTTCCCAACTTGTTTATAAAGACCGATTTCTGGCCGCAGATGAAGCAAAGTGGAGTTTTGCCTTGTGGCGTAGACAACATCATGACCCAAGATTGAACTAACATTTCCATCAGAGTCTGTCTGTAAATGAGCCCCCAACCTATAACCTTCTTCGCTTTGATTCCTAATTACTTCTCCTGCATTTTGTCCCAGATAAGTACCTTGAAATCCAAAGGAAGCCAAAAGTCCCCAACTACCTGAACCAAAGGGGATCAATCTATCCAAACTCAGGTTAACACTAGGATTCACTCCTCTATTGGATCTCCCATATTTTGTATTCAAATACTCTCTGGCTGTACTCATACCCATCACTCCAAAACCAGCTCTTACCGCCAAATTTGGAGCAAAATAATACCGTCCAAATACACCACCATTAGCGTCAATCGACCCTGCCGCATTGAAACTTTCCAAATGATTTGAGGATTCTTTGGTATTGGAAATTAACTTCGAAATCCCACCTTGAACACCTACAGAAAGTCTTTCCTGAGCATGAGACGAGAATGTCAGGAATAGAATTGAAAGTAGAAAGATTTGCCTTTTCATATTTAATTTCTATTTTCTAATTGAAAGACATCGAGATAACCTGATCCATAATTTCCTCCACCAAGAAAAACGTCAAAAATTCCGTATAAATTGTATTGGGTCAATCTTCTCCCTGCTTCATAGTGAACTTTCTGAATCTTTTGAGTATTCGCAGGAGGAGGCCAACACCCTTGGCAACTATCCCAACAACCACTCCGAGTTTCTGTTTGTCGATTTCTCGGAGTTAAAGTACCCCAATAAGTAATAGTCATAGGACTATCACCATGAGCAACGTAGGGATTTTGATGCAATCTTCTGTACTGGGATACTTCAGATTTGAGTCTAAAATATATCGCAGCTGCCTGATAAGCATGCATTGCCTCTGCCTTAAATGTATAATCTCCCTCAGGATAAATTGTTGTCCATTCACACTTCCTATCATCACAGCCATCTCCAATCATAGGTGGAAATGGTGAACCTATTGGATATAATCCAGGGCAGGATGCTAAAATCCTGGCATTTGGATCATCCATGGCTGTTACCTCTCCATTTGAACTTTCTACTTCTATTGGATTATAACTTGATTCAAATAAAATTTCCAAAACATCTTCATCAAAATCAAATATAAGTATTTCTTCATTCGACAATTCTTTTTGAGAAATTTGATCTTTCAAAGTCAAATTTTTTGTCACGTATGCCTTTTCTTCATCAAAATTCAAATAAATCAGATATTCACCAATTATGATAAAACCATCTTTATCTAAAATGTCAAGAAGTTTTGAATCCTCAAACTCTTTAATTCTATATTCTGAGTTAGACAAGCGAAGAATTTCTGAATTTAAAATAAATTCCCAATCAATATTCATTCTAAAACTTGAAAATTCAGGTATTTCAAAATCTTCAGTTGACCCTAAGAATGACTCATAATCTTCTACTGATTGAAACTTTAAGGTCTCATTAACAACGCTAACTGGGTTTAAATCTAAATCCAAGAAATTATCTTCTTCAATATCTTGGCAACCTGCAATCGCGAGGAATAATATTCCACAAAGTAATTTAAGTTTTTTCATAATATTGGATTTTTAGTTTAAAGCGATTTAAAAAAAAAAACAATTTTCAAATTTGTAAACATGTTTTTTTCTTATTTATTTAAAATAAAAACAATATATAGTAATATTTATTTCAGTGTTTGATCTTATACAGTAATTTAAAAGAGCAAGTCTCGTGATTAGGAACATGTTAAAATCTTCGCTTCAATCCCTCAAAGGATTTATTTAAAAAAAAAACCGCTGGCAAAACCAGCGGTGTTCAATTATATTTATTCCATTTTTTTACTTTTTCCAGCTTGCTTTTCCTCTTTTTTCGGAATCCACATTGGTGGAATAGTATTACAGATTATTGGCCAAATTAATTTTTGCTTCAATTCCGTTGAAATAATCTACATATTCGGTTACGTCAGCATCTATCCATTTCAATAAGGGAGTGTTAGCTAAACTCT
>NZ_ALWO02000026.1 GCF_000295935.2 Indibacter alkaliphilus LW1 | reverse complement strand
TCTACACTCTTTCCCTACACGACGCTCTTCCGATCTGTTATTATTTCCGCTCTGGAATATATTGGACTTTAAACCACGCAGACTTGTCTTTGTCAATGAAAGCTCAACGTTATCACGTATTGATCTGAAATTCCTTACATTAAATCTGATTAGCATTGCTGTGTTTTTGTGCAAATGTCGTTGAAAAGTGTCAAATAAACAAGGAGTTGGAGTTGTATTTGCTTAATTTGCGCAAATTCAGTACTTAATACAGGTTTTGACTTTCCTTTTTTTACATGAGGCACAACAGTTCTCTTCCCGCAACTATTTCGCCTTTTGTTCCTTATAGCGTAAATAGCGCAACTCATTGCGGATATTTCTAAATTATCTAAAACTAAACCTAATTGTTTAAACATCCAACCTGAAAGACAGACCCTGTATCTAGCCAAATTCCTAAAAGAAAAAAGGTGTAATTCAACATTACACCTTCATTCCTTTGCCCTCTTCTGTGTAGTAAAAGAAAAGGCATTAGGAGGCACTGCAATCCTAATCAAAAATGCATCTGTCAACTTTCCATCAACTATTTCACAAAATTCAATTCCAGTTCTACTTTCACCAAAACTGGAAGCCCAATACCAAAGAAATCATCACTTTCTTCTTCGGTAAAAGAAATACCAAGGCGGTTATTGGTCAGCTGTCTGACCGTAAAATCAGTCACATCTTCTGAGGATGTAAGACGTAGCTTGGTATCATTTTCCAAAAGTTCATAAGTACCACTTTCATCCAAAGTTCCATTTTGCCTGATTTCGTAGTTTCCATTCGCATCAAATATCAGCTCAGTTCCTTCAAAGTCTTCATCAGAAAAGAATTCATCTTTGATCTCATTGGCTGCTTCCTGAGCCTCTTGCGCACTTGCCCCAATTGCCTGTAAAAACTGTACAATTGGCTGCCCATTGATGGCTATATCCAAGTTGTAACTGCTGTATGCCCAAGTACCGACTATCGGCGACAATCTTGGCTCATCTTTTTCTCCACAGGAGAAAACAACAAGTAATAAGCTCATGGCCAATACTTGCAAAAAACTGATTTTAAGTTTCATAGTTTAGCTGTTGAATATTTCCAGCAAATAACCAGAGAAACCTCAAAAAATAAAATAATTTCTTAAAAAATAAATATACCTTTTTGAAGCGGCCTATATAGGTGAAAAAGACCAAATCAAAAAGGCATATTCACTGACAAGCAATCTATTACAAGGTCACAAAACTCAGCCCTATATTGAAATATACTGTATTGCTCAAATTATTGATCATGCCATACTCCTGGGTACCAAAAAAGCCTCTAAAGAATTCCCGGCTACCTTCCAATTCATCTGCATTGAAAGTCCAATCGATTCTATAACCGGCCTGAAAATGCATCCAAAAAGGACCTGAAAGTTGCTTTTGCAATTCAATTCTTGGCCTCAACTCTCCCCGTCTGATTTCATAGCTGTTATTCCCTACTGAAAATTCATTGATCCTATAACTCTGTCCTTCCAGCTCATATCCAAAAAGCAAGAGCGCATTTTTGCTGAAGTTGTACCTGCCATGAGCTCTCGCAGGAAATAGAATTTCTGTACCCCATTTCCTATCTGCACTGGTCACATCATACATCACTACAGGTACATAATTCAAATTACCTACCCTGTAAGTTCTTGCAAGACCCAGCCCCCATCTTTTTCTTTCGCTTACACGTTTAGCATAAACTGCAGCAAGACTCCATCTGACCGTGTTGAAAGGTTGAAGGTCCCAGCCATAATCCCCGCTGAGGTCCAGAGCTCCCTGGAAAATAAAGAAGTTTTCTTCTGAAATCGGTACAAAAAAGGTGTTCGTCCAATTCAGGTTGTTCAAGCCACGCTCATCCAAAATCTGAGTCAATCCCGAAGCCCCTTGCTCTGCTTCAATACTTCCGATATTGTAACCTACCCGCATATAGTTCAACCCACTTTGCCAAACCAAATTACTTTTGGAGATAATAGGAATATTAGAATTGAAGCGCATGCCACCAGTAAAATTGACCCTTCCTGTTTCTGAAATAGGGGCAGTTTCATCAACTCCCCAGCCGGAACTACCGCTTGCTGGAAATCTAGCGGTAGACAAATTCATGTCGTATCCCAGCTGCTGATCATAAGATACACTCAAAAAGCGTGTCGGGCTTAAGCCAACTATTGTAGGCTTGGCAAATCGCTTAACATTGGATTCATCCACCAATTCCAATTCATCATACATAGACCAGTCTTCTTCTTCCTCCTCTTCCTGAGCTAACAAAGGAAAAGATCCTACTGATAACAAAATGGCCATCAGCAGGATAAGATAGTTTTTTTTCATGCAGACCTGGATTATTTGATTTTCAATCTTCTCCAGGTATCTGATCTACCGAATGTTTTCACACCTACATATCCTCTGATATCCAAGGTATTTTCATCCTTCATGGTAATTACACTACTATAGGTATTTCCTGATTCTGGGTCATAGATAGTCCCTTCTTCCCATACGCCTTTACCTTTGTATTCGAAATCCTTGAGCATTCTATATCCTCTCAGAGGCACATTCCTCATACTCTCATCAGGATTGTTGGCATCTACTTTTGGCTTACCTGTTTCAGGATCATTGGGCTCTTTGAGCCAAACAATTCTCCCATAGTATTTACCATCAATGTTGTCAATTTTAACCCTGGCTTTACCATGTCCAGGTTCCCACACCCCTACCAAGTCGTCCGCCTCTTGGGCAAAGGCAAAGGCACACACAAACATAAATGCGATGGAAGTGATTATCTTTTTCATAATTCTATTTAGGTTTATTGTTTCACTGATATTTCAAATTTCACTTTCACTTTAAAGCTGAGATTGTCCCAGTATTCTTCTTCCAACAAGTCAAAATCACCTACAAAAGTCATTTTTTCATCCTTAAAAGCAGAGGCTAGGTTTTCCTGCTTTCCTGCCACAGAAAGCTCTACCTTATTTCCAGGAGCTAAACCGCTTTCATAAAGTCCAACACGTGTCATTGAAGTGTTTTGGGAAGTTACTTCAAACACCATTTTTTCGAGGCTTGGCGAATCTTCTAACTCGACAAATGTGACTTCTATAGCCTTTACTTTGGCTTTGGATACTTGAGTACCCTCCTCTCCCAATATATCAGAAAGGTTGAACTCCCAAGTCGCAGTGGCAGTATTGGCTCCCTCAAAAAGAGGTCCCTCTGCCGTCATATCCAATTCGGGCGATTCCACTTCAAGGGTTTTTAGGTTGCCTCCACAGGAAGCGATGAAGCCCAGCGTCAGGCATAAAGTGATTGATGTCAATAATTTTTGCATAAGTATAAGTTTTGATCCATATGTATTGGCACTAACCGGAAAAATCCGGAAAGATTAAATCAATTTGTAAAAGCTTAGTATTTCAGCAAAAAACAAAGGCTTAGCTGTTTTCCCCATTATTGGCAGGATTTGCCACAGGGATCGGAATAGCTTCCGGTAATTGGGATTGGTCTGAATAGCCTCCCTCGAGCCATGATTTAAAAAATTCCCACAGGGAAAATAATGTCTGATATTTCTTTGAGTTTTGCATAAGTATAAGTTTTAATCTTTCAAGCTAAGATTTTGGGGCAATACTGGCTTAGTATTGCCATATATTACCAATTAATTTTAACTTTGAATAGGCTGGCATGTTTCGCCATATTCCAGAAAAATGCAGGAATTGCCTTTTGTTGATACATTTTACACCAATAATAACACAATAATGATGCGAAAAATAATTTGCGCCAATTTCATCCTGATTTTTATCTGTTTAATTTCTTATGGACAAAGCCTTAGTGATACTGAAAAAGAGTTGATTTCACTGATTGACAAGAATTATGCGGAGACAGTTGCCTTACTTGAGGAAACAGTCAATATCAATTCAGGAACTTTCAACATGGAAGGCGTAAGAGAAGTCGGAAAGGTATTTGAAAGAGAATTTGCTAAAATCGGTTTTCAAACAGAATGGATTACTTTGCCTGATTCTTTGAGAAGAGCAGGTCACTTTGTGGCAAGCAGACAAGGCACTAAAGGTAAAAAACTGTTTTTTATCGGACACTTAGACACAGTATTTGAAAAAGACATGCCCTTCTATCCATTTACCATGGTGGATGAAAACACTGCAAAAGGACAGGGTGTGAACGATATGAAAGGTGGCAATGTCATGATATTTGCCACGTTAAAAGCCCTTCATGAATTGGGATTGCTTGAGGATAGAACCATTACCGTATATTTTAATGGAGATGAAGAAAATGCAGGACATCCCTCTTATGTAAGTAGGGCAGATTTTATAGAAAGAGCCAAAAATCATGATTACGCTCTGGGTTATGAAACTGCACAGGGTTTTAATATAGCCACTGTAGCCAGAAGAGGAGCTTCTACTTGGACCTTGAAAACCAGCGGAAAACAAGTTCATTCCTCGGGAGTATTTAAACCAAATGCAGGATACGGCGCTATTTATGAGGCGGCCAGAATCCTCAACAGTTTTAGAGAAGAACTTGAAGGAGAGCAATACTTGACTTTTAATCCTGGGCAGATAATCGGAGGATCAGATATACAATATGACGTCATTACCGGAGAGGGGGAAACATTGGGCAAAACGAACATTGTAGCACGTGAGGCATTGGTTACAGGTGATTTAAGGTTTTTGGGAGAGGAGCAAAAAGAAGCTGCTCGGGAAAAGATGAGAGAAATCGTTTCAAGAAATCTAAATCAAACCATTGCGGAAATAAAATTTCAAGATGGCATACCTTCAATGATACCTACAGATGGCAATTACCGTTTGGTGGAAAAGCTCAGCGAAGTCAGCGAAATGATGGGGTTTGGCAAAGTAGAGCCCGGAGACCCTGGCTCCAGAGGTGGTGGCGATATTTCCTATGTAGGCGAATACCTGGATTGCATTGATGGAATAGGAGCCTCCGGAACAGGTGCCCACTCACCTTCTGAAACCATCAATATGAAAGAGTATCCAGATTTGATTAAAAGAAGTACTGTTTTTGTGTATAGGCTTTTGAACGAAGGGGTGTAGATGAAAAAATCAAAACTGCACCTATTTTAAACATGAAACTTTTACCTACGCGCAATTCAATACGGAATTAAAAAAATGAAAAATAAGCTTTCGGCTATATTATGTATTCTTGTCTGGATTGCTGTGGTACTTCAGTATTATCTTATGTTGGAAAATCGGGTGGTTGGAATTTTGGAAACGACCATCAGGTTTTTTAGCTTTTTCACAATTCTGACCAATGCACTGGTTGCAGTTTATTTTACCGTTCAGGCCAAAGCCGGCAATACCAACCCACAAAGTTTTTGGAACAAACCAGGAACACTCACAGCCATCACCCTGTATATTTTGGTAGTAGGGTTAGTCTATCAAATAGCTTGAGTGAGTAACTTATCTAAAATGTCAAACGTTTGCATAAATTTTGAATGATTTTTACCCGATAAATCTGCTCAAGAACAAGCTGAAAGATGTACTTTAGCTTTATGAGAAATTGGATACAAATTTTTGCCATCTTGGTATTGGCTGCTGTTACAGCGATGGCCTGCCAAAGAGAAACTGAACAAAACCTTGAAGAATTAGCCATGCAAGAGCAACATAAAGTAGTCGTTTATCAGGTTTTTACCAGACTTTTTGGCAATACCAATTCCACTAACAAACCTTGGGGAACCATTGAAGAAAATGGAGTCGGTAAATTTTCGGATTTTTCGGATCAAGCCTTGGAGGAAATCAAAAAACTGGGAATCAGTCACATTTGGTACACGGGCATACCTCATCATGCCGTCATTAGGGATTACACAGCCTATGGAATCAGTAATGATGACCCGGATGTGGTCAAAGGAAGAGCCGGCTCACCTTATGCTGTAAAAGACTATTACCAAGTCAATCCCGATCTTGCAGATGATCCTGCTAAGAGAATTGAGGAATTCGAGGCATTGATTGCGCGGACCCATAGGCATGGGATGAAGGTGATCATAGATATTGTCCCCAATCACGTAGCCAGAAAGTACGAAGGCAAAAACAATCCCGATGGAGTGAAGGATTTTGGTGCTGATGATGACAGCTCTGAAGAGTATAAGCGGGACAACAATTTTTACTATATCCCCGGGAAAGATTTTCAAGTCCCTGAACCTTTGGAGGACTACCAACCTCTTGGAGGTGAGGATCATTCTTTAGCTGACGGTTCATTTGATGAATCTCCTGCCAAATGGACTGGCAACGGATCCAGAGAAGCCCAACCTCATTTCCATGATTGGTATGAAACCGTGAAAGTAAATTATGGAGTAAAACCTGATGGCAGTTTAGATTTCCCGCAATTACCTGCGGAGTATGCAGAGAAAGATTACAAGGCCCATTTTGAATTTTGGAAGGACAAGGATGTTCCTGATTCATGGAAAAAATTCAGGGATATTGCACTTTTTTGGACAAAAAAAGGGGTAGATGGATTCAGGTTTGATATGGCAGAAATGGTTCCTGTAGAGTTTTGGTCTTATATGAATTCCGCAATCAAAAGTGAAAACCCTGAATCCTTTTTGCTGGCTGAAATCTATAATCCCAATGCATACAGAGCGTATATTCATCAGGGTAAAATGGACTACCTCTACGACAAAGTAGAGCTGTATGATACTTTAAAAAACATCATACAAGCTAAGGGCTCCACAGATAATCTGAATGCCATCCAAAGCGGACTTTCAGACATCAACAAACACATGCTCCACTTTTTGGAAAATCATGATGAGCAGCGTATTGCCAGTCCTGAATTTGCAGGAAATGCTCAAAAAGGAAAACCAGCAGCAGTTGTGTCTGCCACCATCGATGCTGGTCCTATGATGGTTTATTTTGGACAGGAAGTGGGAGAACCGGGTGCAGAGGATGCTGGATTTGGCAAGCCAAGCCGAACATCAATTTTTGATTATATCGGAGTACCACAGCATCAGAAATGGATGAATAATGGCAAGTTTGATGGCGGGCTCCTTTCTTCAGAAGAAAAGGGACTGAGGGATTTCTACCGTAGACTTCTGAACCTGACCTTGTACAGTCCCGCACTTGCCGGTGAGTATGATGAAATACATTCTTACAATAGGGAGTATACCGAATGGTACAATGACCGGATTTTCTCATTTGTTAGGTACAGCAAAGAACAAAAGTTCATTATTGTCAGCAATTTTGATGCGGCAGAAAGCTTTGGATTTGAACTTCAGCTCCCCAAAGATTTATTAACCAAATGGGCTTTGCAGGATGGAGAATATCCACTGGAGGAACGTCTATATGGAAATGTAAACCCTTCTCTCATAGTAGAAAATAGAACAGCCAGAGTAAGGGTTGACTTAAAACCCTTAGAAAGTTGGATATTGGAATTGAAGTAGATGAAAATACCAATTCAACGCTTTCCTTCCCATGGAACATAGACCACCTTTTTGGTTTCAAAAAACTCTTCCTTGAAGTAATCCTCCAGGTGGTAAGTGATGTAGCTAACATTCCTTTCTTCCATTTCTTCATCCACATCGCCTCCTTTCAAAAAGAGCATACCGTTCTGCATCTCATTGATGTCTTCTTTTCTGAACTTATTCTTTACCCAAGGCATAAAGTTAGTAAAGCGGGTTACAGCTCTGCTGATTACAAAATCATACCTCCTGACCAATGTTTCTGCCCTAGCCTGCTGTGCTTCTACGTTGCTCAGCTTAAGTTGCCGGGCAATATCTTTTACCACTGTGATTTTCTTGCCTATAGAATCCACCAAATGGAAATGGCATTCGGGGAAAAGTATAGCCAAGGGAATCCCCGGAAAACCTCCTCCTGTTCCTATATCCAGAATTTTCGTACCTGGTTCAAACTGTATCACTTTGGCGATCCCTAATGAATGCAATACGTGCCTTTCATAAAAATGCTCCACATCTTTTCTGCTGATCACATTGATCTTTTCATTCCAGTCCGAATACAGTGCTTCAAGTTTCCTGAATTTCTCAATCTGATCTTCCGTAATGTCGGGAAAGTATTTTAAAAGTAATTCCATTGGTTTTTGTTATTTACCCGTCAAAATTAAGCTTTTCGATCAGATAAATAAATCAACTTCTTTTCAAAAACACACGGACAACCCTAAAAACGAGATAAACCAAACCTATCATCAGTAGGAAATTGAAAAGTTGCCATAGAAAAACAGAGCTAGATAACATAGGTTTTTTGATTTATTCAATAAATATAGCGAAAAAATTAAACGTAAGATTTATTTCATTTTTTTATCAATAAGCCTAAAAACTTAAAGACCTGTCAAGTTTTTAAAATCTGACAGGTCTGGGAATCTTAATGATAATTTTATCTAAACTTTAATTCTCAGCCAGATTCTCTGTTTTTGTACTTACTCTTCCCAGCAAATGATGCCCTACTTTTTGGCCTTTGGTGGAGCCATGAACAATGGCTGGCATATAATGAATCCCTCCATAAAGCCTACTGATCGCAGCTTCATCAGCCGCATGCCTAAAGGATTCAAATTCCCTGATCGGCAATCCATAAGCCACTTCTGTGGAATCCACAAAGTGGAATGGTTCTCCAAACACCTTTGTAAGTGTCTCTGCAGCTGCATTGGAAATCACGCTATGGCCTGAAGTGTATTCCGGAAAAGGAGGTGTCTGCAAAAGTGGCAGCCAATCTTCATCTATGTATTTGTTGATGTAAGTTTCAGGTCGAATTAGGATTGAGCGGTACTTCTCATCCCAGCAGGCAATGAAACCATCAAACAAGGCTACTCCTGTGATAGCCAAAGCCTCTGCTGTACCTTTCCAGTCTCTTCCAGCTGTTTTGGCTGCAATAGCTGCTATTCCCATCCAGTGTCCACCGGGTGTGATTTTCTTTTCTGCGAACATCACATGGCCTTTGACATTTACTTTATAGGGGTTGCAATCCCAGAAAAAAGCAATATCCTTTTGTTCTTCTGTAAGGTCATTGATAACATGAAAAACCTCTGCAGCCTCCTGGTAAAAAAGTGAAGAGGGGTCACTTGAAAACTCCGTGGGGGGTACGGATTTGAACTGTGCTGCTGAGTCCAATACAAATGGTCTGATTTTATTCCAATGAGGCTCTATTCCTTCCCCATAAGCAGGAGGAGTTGGTTGCCAGGTGTGCGGGTCATTTCTTACTGTATATTTTTCAAAGGAGCGGCTTTCATGGTAATTGTCTTTTTTGGAATAAGCGATCACATGATCAGCCACTTCCTCACCAAAAGCCACAGATTTTTGGAATACTTTTTTAGGTACCCCTTTCTTGCGGATTTCCTCAAATGCCATGTCCCTGTGACTTGTCATTTTTTCTTCAGAAAAAATCAATGCTGTAGCCACTTTGTAATATGCTGCCAAGGAAGCCAAGGGAAAATAAACGTCTTCAGGGGCCTCAAACTCTTTTTTCTCGAAGTCATTGAGCTGCCCCATCATACTTTTGTATTGGGGATCAGCTATGACTGCCACCTCATAAGCTGCTATGGATGGGTAAGCATATATTCTACTGGCTACAGGTGGAGAAAATATATCATGGATAATGACATTGGTCAGTCTGATTTGAGCAGCTGTCTGATAACTGCCGTCAGTAATTACATCCTCATAATCTCCATTTTCCTGACAGGCTATCATCCCTATCACCATCATCACGCCCAGGAAAATATTCTTTGTTACTCTTTTCATGCTTTATTCTACTGATAATATACTACAAATTTAACAAATCCCTCTTACCCAGTCAAAAGTATAGGGATTTGATCGTGCTGGAGAATCAAAGCTAAGGAATTATTTCATTTTTGACCAAGGCCAAAGATTTACAATTTAATGATTTTCATTAGCCTTTGTTTAGTGAATTTTAAAAAACACCAGTCTATTGTTGTTGCGGACTGCAATCAGGTGGGCTTCATCATTCACTGTTATCTTCTGAATCTCCCTGTATTCGCCCCAATAAGCTGATGCTGGGATTGAAAGTGGAATTTGCTTCCAGCCATCTTCTGTTTTTTCCATCAAGGTCAAGGCTTGGGCTGCTGACTTACCCAGGTCATTTCTAAATCCATAGAAATTCCCTACTGCCACAAGAAACTCTCTCCCTTCTGAATTGGTAAACCTTTCAAAATCTCTAATTGGGCTGAATTGCGCCTCCAATGGGAATGCTTCAAAAGCTGAAAGGCCATTTGGAGTAATACCTATACTTCCTGACATCATATGATTAGTTGGCAATTTCTTAGCATCCTGCAAGACCTTCTTATCAAATAGGTCCTCTGGGGAACGCAACTGACTATATCTTTTGTAATCGGTATGTTGACGCTTGATCCCAGGGATTTGACGGATCAGGTCATCCCTGCTGGCAAAGGGCACCAAATAGCCCTCCATATAATGGAAAATCAAAGGATCCTCTTGTCCATTTCCATCAAAGTCATGCAGGTAAAGCCAAATTGGTTTTTCCTGGCTTGCTTTCAATTTACTATTTAGTCCCAAATTCCCAAGAAGAATAAGATTTTGACCTTTGGTTTCCCAAATAGAAGCTGCGGTGTACCAACCTGCAAATGCTTGTAGATCTTCTTTCCAAATCTCAATCAATTTTCCATTTTCACCCTGTTCAAAAACCCTAATGGGCATCCATTCACCGGCTAAAACCAACTCCTTTTCCCCATTTTTTGTCAGGTCTGCCCAAAATGCTTTTTGGACCATACCGGGTCTGAAATCTTCTCCAAAATACTCAGTAGTCATATCCCTGAATCTCCCCTTCCCATCATTGAGCAACAAGTGGGATTTAGGACTTAGACCGTAATTCCCCGTCTGTACAGAGGCTGTCACAACCAAATCCGGAAATCCATCATCATTGATATCATGAATAGCTACACTGGAAGTATTCTCTCCTATCGGGGGCAGAGAATTCATAGAAAAAACAAAATTCCCTTTACCGTCATTGAGGAACACCCGGTCAAAATTGAAAATCTCCCCAGTCTTGTATTCATTGCCTCCACTGCCAATATACAAGTCAGGGTAACCATCCCCGTTTAGGTCAGATAAAACTGCTACCACATCTTCCGCCGTTTTCAATTGCTCAAAAAATGGGTTATGCTGCTTTTCAAAAGTCCCATTGGCCTTTTGAAAAAACAAAGAAGCTGCCTGTCCTTTGGCACCACCTAAAAATATATCATCCAATCCATCTCCATTCATATCACCTACTGCGATTGCCGGACCTTCTGTCCCATACCTTCTGGGCATCAAATACTCTCTTCTGAACTCATCAAATTCGGTATTTTCCTCATGCTTCCAATCCAGTGAAATAGCTGTTTGAGACAATACTGGTTTGGGAAAGGTCTTTTTGGGCAGAATTGTAGCCTGTCCACCCCCCAACTGGAGAATCTCTTTATTTCCGCTGGAAAAAGAACCAAAATTCTCCGTTTTATCCGCACTCCAGCTTACCAAGACTGAATCTATTTTTTCAATTTCTCCCAATCCAAAAGTCAACACAGTAGAACCGCCTGATTGAAAACCTCTGGAGGTGCTTAAAGTTTGTTGCCAAATTTGATCCCCGGCAAAAACCCATACCTGAGCTCCGATTCCAAAAACATTTTGTTTTTCACCTCTAAGCTCAATTTGAATAAATTGATTTTCTGACCGGTCAGAACTTTGGTTTCTATAAAGAAATGCTTCTTGGTCAAGGTTATTGATCACCAAATCCAAATCCCCGTCATTATCCAAGTCTGCATAAGCAGACCCGTTGGAATAGGAAGCTTGGCTTAGTCCCCAAGAATCAGAGATATTTTCAAAGTCCAAGTTAGTTTTTTGCCGAAAAGTGTAATTGGGCAATTTCATACTCGGCAACATGTCGATCTGTTTTTGTTGGATTTCCTTTTCGGAAAGTCCCGGATTAGGCTCCTGACTATACTGGATAAAGTCCAAATCATTAGGTCGCTTGACAATTCCATTGGTGATGTGAATATCTACCATACCGTCATTGTCCATATCAAAAATTAAAGGCGACCAACTCCAATCAGTAGCAAATGTATTCGTCAAAAGCGCAATATCAGAGAATTTGCCATTCCCTCTATTCAATTGCAGGTGGTTTCTGACATATTGATCACCATATCCCAATCTCTTCTTTACATCAAATACTTCCTGCTTGTCTTCTCCCACCGATTTCATCCAGATTTCAGGATCTTCAGGAAGCATGTCAGTGGTAAAAATATCAGGCAAACCATCCTGATTGATATCTGCCAGGTCATTGCCCATGCTGTATCGGCTGGTATGGGCGATATATTCCTGCAGGGATTCCAAAAATGTCCCATCCCCCTGATTGATGTAGAGGTAATCATCCTCTGTGAAGTCATTGGAAACATAAATATCCAGCCATCCATCCTGATTGACATCGGCAATGCCTACTCCAAGTCCAAAACCCAAACTGCTGGAAAGTATCCCTGCTTCCAAAGTCACATCTTCCATCTTTTCCTCTCCTTGGGCTATACTACTTCTGAAAAGCTTATCGCCCCCTTTCTCATCCTGAGAAGTAAACTTGGTATCTGCATGGGAAAAAACTTCTGGCTTCTTGATCGAATGGTTCAGTAAGTAAAGGTCCAAATCCCCATCCTGATCATAATCAAAAAACAAAGCGTGTGTGGAGAACCCAACAAAATCAATCCCATATTCAGCGGCCTTTTCACTGAAAGTCAAGTCTCCGTTATTGATGTATAAGCGGTTTCTTCCTTGAAGCCCCTTGTAATCACCTACCTGACAGACATAAATATCCAAAAGTCCATCCCCATTGACATCTGCCATGGTCACTCCTGTAGACCAACCGCCCCCACCATCTACTCCGGCTTTGTCTGTAATATCTTCAAACTGGAAATCCCCTTTATTCAGGTAAAGCTTATTTTCTCCCTGATTGGAAGTAAAGTAAATATCAACAAGCCCATCGTTGTTCACATCACCTAAGGCCACGCCTCCACCATTGTAGAAATAAAGGTATTCTATGATGTTGAGGTTGTCCGTGGAAGTGAGGTCGTTTCTAAAGTCAATCCCGGAATATCCTGAATCCATCAATTCAAAGAGGGCATTTTCCTGAGATTTCTTGGCACAGGAAAAACAAGCTATTAATATCAAAAAAAAAGCTAATCCAAACTTCCTCATAACTCAGAAAGACCAAAATTCAACAGCATCATTGTTCTTGACCACCATCAACAGGTTCTGATCACCATTTTTGACCAGGTGCAAGTCTCTGATATCACCATGAAGCTGCAAGCCATGCTCCTTGTTTTGAACATAATCAAATGTTCCGTCTCCATTTCCAAGTAGAACTTCGCCATAACTCGCGTCATATTGACCTACTTCAGGTTTGGCCGACTTTAGATTTCCTGCCAGGATCAAATCTTCAACCCCATCTCCATTTAAGTCTGTAACCAGAATACTGTAAATCCAGGAGCGTTGAGCCATTCTTGGCAATGCTTTGATTTCAAATTTTCCCTCTCCCCTATTCAGCATCACAGCAGATTCCCTGAAATTAAGCTCCTGCATCACCGCATTTCTCAATTCCTGCGGGGTGAAAATATCCTCCATATACTTATTGTTATAAGTACTGTATTTGAGGAATCTTTTCTTGATAGAAGGCACCTGTGTTTCCAATTGATGTTTTAATGTGAAAGGCACATGTCTTCCCCCTTCCTTTTGAACAAAGAGATGCTCAACAGAGCCGTTTTGGTCAAAATCATTTACAAACATCCTGATCGGCCTCTTAGGTGTTGGCTTAAACCGGCTGTTCAATCCATGATTACCAAGTGCAAAATCAGGTAACCCATCCCCATTAAAATCACCAACAGCAATGGCTTGATACCAGCCCTTATAGGCATCCATGTCCGGCATTTCTACTTTTTCCAGCTTTTCTCCGGTGTTTTTGAAAAAAGTAGGAGGCATCCACTCACCTACCAAAATCAAGTCCTCAACTCCGTCCCCATTGTAATCTACCCAAGCTGCATCTGTCACCATACCTATCTCTTTGAGTTCCGGTGCATATTTTTCGGTACCATCGGTAAATTTACCTTTACCATCATTGATCAAAATCAAACTATTGGCATTGACACCATAGAGAAAAGGAATCACCCTCGACCCGATGAAAAGATCTAAATCACCATCCCCGTCGATATCCATTACCTTTACAACCTTGCTGCTGATCCTGAAATTTTCAAGTCCACTATCAGTAGATTTGGTAAAATTGCCTTTACCATCATTGAGATATAGCCTATCTGCCAAATCCTGGGCTCCAAATCCAGATTCATTGCCTCCAGAAGTAACATAAAGATCTAAGTGCCCATTTCCATTCGCATCGAAAAATACACCATGTGTGTCTTCGGAGAACCGGTCATTCCGGAAAACCTCCTGTGCTGAAGGTCTAAACCTGCCTTCAGAAGTCTGTACAAACAACTGCCCAGGAAAACCTTTGGCACCACCCAAATACACATCCTTCAAGCCATTCCCATTCACATCTCCCCAGATAGCTTTGGGCCCCTCGGTAGATAACATGTGGTAGGTCAATCGGTCCCTATCAAAATCCACTGCCTGATTTTCCCTATGGGTATAATCCAAAACCGATTCGGCATTTACTTTAGTAAAAAGTCGACCAGAGGATTTTGGGAAAAAGTCAAAACCTTCCGGTGCTTCTTCAGCCTCCTCCCATTTCAATTTAAGGGTCTGATTGCTGCTGATGTCCTTGAGTAAATTGATCTTACCATCAGGCCAACGTACCTGTATTTCATCAATCAAATCCACCGAACCAAGACCGAAATTCAATCTATGATCTACTGAAGACTGAAAGCCTCTGTTAGGCATTTGCTCTTGATAAAAAAGTTTTTCTCCAGCTATCAACCTTATCTGAGTGCCTATGGCAGATGTATTACCGGATTTTCCTTCAAAGGCTATTTTGATAAAATTATTTTCCGGAAAAAACTCTAAACTTCTGTTTTTGTAAATCAACACTTCATTGTTGACATTATTGACTACCAAATCCAAAGCCCCGTCATTATTCAGGTCACCATAGGCAGAACCGTTGGAATGTATGGGCTCTCCCATTCCCCATTGATGAATAACATTTTCAAAAGTCAGGTCACCTTTATTCTTATAGACATAATTGGAAACCGGATTCACAGGCATTGGATCTATCAATTTCCTATAGTCCACTCCCTCTTGGGAAATTATTGCCCTTTTGGTATCTTCATTATCAATAAAGTTCAGGTAATCCAAATCTGTCAGATCCTGATAAATCCCATTTGCTACAAAAATATCTTTGAGGCCATCATTGTCCATATCAAACATCAAAGCAGCCCAAGACCAATCCGTCGCTTCCACATTGGCCATCCTTCCCATATCACTGTATGTCCCGTCCCCATTATTGACATGCAACATATTTCTAGTGTATTGGTAATGGTATCCATGTTCCACATTGAACTGAAACTTATCCCAGGACTCGAAAGTAGTGATCTGCTTGAGCCGTTCCGGAGGCTCGGGAAGCATTTCTGTTACAAAAATATCCAGGTAACCATTGTTATTGATATCTGCAATGTCAGCACCCATGGAAGCAGCCGAAGTAGAGCGCATATAAGCAGTGAGGGATTCGGTGAAAGTTCCGTCCTGATTATTGATATAGAGGTAATCCCTTTCAAAGAAGTCATTTGAAATAAAGATATCCATCCATCCGTCCCTGTTGACATCTCCAATGGTAATGCCCAAACCAAAACCAATCACAGAGCCATAAATACCAGCCTCTTCTGAGACATCCGTAAAAGTACCTCCATCATTTCTAAAAAGCTTATCTCCTCCTACCGGATCTCTTCTGGGTCTTTCATTTTGCATTTTATTGAAGCTGCCAATAGCCTGGTAGCTGTTGTTGAGCAGGTAAACATCCAGATCTCCATCATTGTCGTAATCAAAAAATACGGCATGGGTGGAATAGCCCTGATCCGCCAGACCATATTGCTCTGCCATTTCGGTAAAGGTACCATCTCCGTTGTTGATGAAAAGTTCATTCTGCTTATTATCGCCCTGTATATCTCCTGAATTGCATACATAAATATCCAAGAGACCATCCCCATTGACATCCGCCATGGCTACTCCTGTACTCCATGCCCGCGTACCTGCCACACCTGCTTCAGCAGTCACATCCCTGAATTTGAAATCACCTTCATTGATATACAGCTTGTTCTCTCCCATATTGGAAGTAAGGTAAATATCCAAGAGACCGTCATTATTGACATCGCCCAAAGCCACCCCTCCTCCATTGTAAAAATTCCTGTAGGTGAAGATGTTGAACTTATCATCAAACTCCAGGTCATTTCTGAAATCAACCCCAGAATAGGAAGAAGCTATTTTTTCAAACAAAGCATCCTTTTCTTCCTGTTTGTCAGGCTGACATGAATATACAGCAAGCGCTAATAATCCTGCCAGAAAAATATGTATGTTCTTAAGCTTCATCATCTTTTTGAATCATATCGGACAAATCTTTGACCCTGAGGTCTAGGATTTCTACCCTTACATTAGTAATGTCTTTTTTAAATACCCGGATCAGCCTATTTCCATCAACTCTGACCATTGCTCTAACAGTTTTATTTTTGTTTGTGACTTCAAAGAATCCCTCTCCATACCAATTTTCCAACAGGCCCATCACATCTTCCATCAATTTTTCAACTGTATATTCTTCATTCCCAGGAAACCAGGCCGGATAACTGAATTCCATTGGCATAAAGTAGAGTTTGTTGTCTTCAAAAGAAGGGTAAAAATGCATATTCACTTCTTTCCCGGACGGTACTTCAGGCTTGTACAAAACCATCAAATAGTGAGCTCCATTGGTCAGCACTCCCTTTTTGTTCCATTCCCAACATGTCCCAAAGAAGTCCTTCCTGCCCATTCCAAAGCTCAGATCCAAAAACAGCTCTTCAACTACTTTTCCGGATTTGAGCTCCCTTTCTTTGACTTTGTCAAATTCAGTTTTGGGCTGACATGCGAAAAACAAGCTCCATAGGGCCAAACCATAAAACATTTTACTCATACTGCTTTTATTACTCATGGGATTTTCTCTCCTTTATCATCACTCATTTTATACCACTGTGGCGAATCATTGTTGCGACTCACCATAAGAAGATAGCCTCTTGCGGTCTTGACTTTTTGAATATCCCTGATTTCACCAGGCACGTAAAAGCCAGACTTTGCCGCAGGTATCAAATTGAAAGCCACTCCCTTATTTCGAGCCAAATACCAGCCAAAGCTACCCATATTAATCCCTAATTCAGGTTTTATCCTGCTTTGATTTCCTCCCAGCAAAAGGTAGGGTGCTCCAGCCGAAGCCCTGCCTCCAAAAGCCGCATAAATAGGGGAATATTGCAGTTCTTGAGGCATTTCCTCCCGGACAAAGGTAGCATTTCCTATCTTTCTGTAAACTGCCGATTCCAGAGTTTCCACTTCCAAAACAAGACTGCTTTCCAGTATTTCCTTCGAAAATAAATCCTCTATTTTTTTATCCTTATAGGTATCGTAATCCAAAAGCTGCTTCCGCAAACCAGGAAGTTGCTTCAAGAGGGCCTGCTTCAGGACCAATGGATAAGACTGCCCATTTTCATATACGGTGAGAATCTGCTCTACACTTCCGTTTCTATCGAAATCATTTACGTACATGCGGAGAGGCTCCTCAATACAGGCTTTTAACCTGGTGTTGGTTCCTACATTCCCGAAAAGTAAACTGATACCATTTTCTTCCTCTTGGATGATGCGGACAGTCTTCCAAAGTCCTGCCAAAGGTTCAAAGCCCATTTCGACCGACATATCCTTAAATCCTTTTTCTTGTTTTTTAAAAACTTTGATAGGCATCCACTCCCCAACAATGATGATTTCATCCTGGCCATCTCCGTCAAGATCATATACTGCAGCATCTGTCAATAATCCTAAATCCTTAAATTCTGGAAGTTCGATTTTTTCAAATGTCCCATCTCCTTGATTGCGCAATATTTTCAAACTTCCTGGCAATCCATAGGCAAAGGGGATATTCCTTTCCCCAACAAGCAGATCCAAAAACCCATCCCCATCATAATCAATGGCCCGCACAAAAGCCGAACTGGTAAGATCTGTGGGAAGTGCAGAGGATGATTTCTCAAAATAACCTCTCCCATCGTTGAGATAAAGTCGGTCTTGGTAATTCGGGTTCTTATTCCCAAATTCCAGACCGCCACTGACCACATACAGATCCAGGTGGCCGTCATTATTTGCATCGAAGAACAAAGCCTCCACATCTTCGGCCAATTGATCCTCCTCAAACAACATTGAAACTGCAAAAGAAGCATCCTGCTGCTGAACAACTAAAGCTGAAGCTTGGCCTCTTGCTCCTGGCATAAATACATCATCCAGCCCATCCCCATTGATGTCACCCACTGCCGGTTTTGGCCCTTCATTGGAAATCATGTGAAACCTCAACCTGTCTCTATCAAAATCTATAAAATCACTTTCCTGATGCCTCCATGGGAATTTAATATTTACCTCTTCCATTAAAATATCCATAGGCTCTCTTTTGTAATCAAATGGAGTTCTATTGGCTTCGGGGCTCAAAGTCAGCAAGGTATCAAGAGAAGGATTTACCAAAACTTGCTGACGCCCATTTGGCCATAGGATGCGGACTGAGTCCAAGGCATCCACCTTTCCCAGTCCAAAGTGCAACCTGGGATCTACAGAAGACATGTAGCCTCTTACCGGATTGTGCTCTGCAAACCAGAATTTATCACCCGCATAGAGGCTAACCTGCGCTCCAAAATGATTCCCCAGATCCAATTGTAAAAAATGATTTCCCAATTTTTCACTGCTGTTGTTTTTGAAAATAAAAACTTCTCCATTCAGGTTGTTGATGACTAGATCAAGATCACCGTCATTGTCCAAATCCGCATAGGCAGCCCCAGTAGAAAATGTAAGCTGATCCATACCAATTTCCGAAGCCACATCAGAAAACCGGAAAGTTCCATGATTTTTGAAGAAGAAATTTCTTTGTGGAACAGATGGAAAAGCATCTATCATACTGATTATCAATGTGGAATCCTTTCTGTTTTGTGCAATCTGACTTTGATTGTGCACATAATAGTCCACAAAATCAAAATCCGTCAGGTCCTTGACAATTCCATTGGCCACAAAAATATCCTTATAGCCATCATTATCCATATCAAAAATCAAAGCCCCCCACGACCAATCTGTGGCGTGCACTCCTGCATATCTTGCTATTTCGGAAAAATGTACCTGATCAGACCCTGGCTTAAAGCCAAGATTTCGTTGCAGGGTATTTCTGGTAAACTGATGGAAATAGCCGGCTTTGACATTGGCTTGGTACTTATCCCATTCTTCGAAAGGAGTTTTGGTTTTTACCCGTTCCAGTTTGGCCGGTAGCATTTCCGTGACAAAAATATCCAGCCACCCATCATTGTCAAGATCGGCAATGTCAGCACCCATGGAACCCATGCTGATCTCAGTCATCATATCTTCCAAGGCTTCTGTAAATGTACCGTCCTGATTGTTGATATAGAGGTAGTCCTTTTCAAAAAAATCATTGGAAACATAAAGATCAGGCCAGCCATCTTTGTTGATATCGGCAACTGTTACTCCAAGTCCATAACCTATAGCAGATCCGTAGATCCCCGCTTCTTCACTGACATCAGTAAAAAAACCACCATCATTTCTGTAGAGCTTGTTTCCTCCAAGTGGGTCTCTCAGCTCCCTTTGTCCGGTCCTGAGGTCATTGGCACCTATGGACCTTGCTGAGTTATTGAGCAGATACATGTCCAAGTCTCCATCTTTATCAAAATCAAAAAACACGGCATGTTGGGAAAGCCCTTCATCTGCAATGCCAAATTCCTTGGCCATTTCTGTAAAAGTCAAATCACCATTATTGATATAAAGCGAATTGTGTCTCTCTCCTCCTACCAAAGGACCTGACTTACAAATGTAAATGTCAAGCAAACCATCTCCATTGACATCTGCCATAGAAACGCCTGTGGACCAGATTCCTGGAACTGCCAATCCGGCCTTTTCCGTAATATCTTCAAAAACAAAATTCCCTTTGTTCAGGTAAAGCTTGTTTTCATTTTGATTGCCTGCCAAAAAAATATCTATAAGCCCATCATTATTGATGTCTCCCAATGCCACCCCGGCACCATTGTAAAAGTTTCTAAAAGTATATGGATTGATCTGCTCGGTATAATTCAGCTCATTGCTAAAGTTGATACCTGTATGACCTTTGGGCATCAATTCGAAGAGCTTAGTCTCTTCCGCCGCATCTTTGGTGCAAGAGTTCAAGAAGCTTAAAAAGAGAATTAATATGGAGAATGGTAATCTCAAGTCTTTTGGGTGTTTGATTTGACTAAATTATTTCCAAGCTATCTATAAATCAAAAAGAAGTGCACAAATGTGCACTTCTTCTAGAAAATTATTTATTGTCAACCTGATTAGTAACCAGGATTTTGAGACAAATTAGGATTTGCTTGAAGCTGGTTTTCCGGGATAGGGAAAATATTTCTGAAAGCAGGTGACGCTGCTTTTTCCCACCAAGCATCATTGAACCTTCCAAATCTGATCAGATCAGATCTTCTGTGCCCTTCTGCAAACAATTCTCTACCTCTTTCAGCTAACAGAACATTGGCATCCACTGAAGATAACAAAGAAACATTGGCCCTTTCTCTAACCATGTTGACATATTGCAATGCCACACTGTTATTTCCTTGCCTCCAAGCTGCTTCAGCTTTCATCAACAAGACATCTGAATATCTGTAGATAGGAAAGTCATTGTTTAGGTTAGGTGCAGCACCCATAGCGATTTCAAACTTTCCAACCCTAGTACCTGCCTGACGGAAGGCATTTGGAGCCAATTCATTGATGTTGGGAGTGAAGTTGATTTCCGGTCCATCAGGGTCTCCATCAAAGGCATCATCCACCAAAGGTGTTACACCATCAGATGCAAATTGTGGTCCCTCTCTTAGAGACGCTTTTCTGGTATCATCATCCTCAAAACTGTTGTAAAACTCTTCCAAAGCTGCATAACCATTCCAAGGCTGTTCCTGCAATTCGAAGGTCAGCTGATTGGAATAATGAAAGGTCATCTGATGAATATTAAAACCTTCGGCATTGTTAGCATCGTAAGGAACCGTGAACATATTCTCCGGTGAATTGGAATTGTTCGTAGCAAAATTAGCAAAGAAATTAGGGGCAAGACTATATGGACCTTCATTGATAATTACATCTAAGACAGCTTCTGCTTCTGCCCACCTAGGTGTACCCGTATAGACTTCAGCATTTAAATACAATTTGGCCAAAACCATGTGCGCAGTCCAATAATTGAGATTGGTCCGTGTGTTTTCCCTAGTCAACATATCAACATTTTCCAGGATTGAGGATTCAATAAATTCAAATACTTCCTGTCTAGTATTTTGAGCAGGACTACCACCTCTATCAGTCTCACGGATAATGGGTACATTACCAAAGTTGTCAATCAACAACAAATATCCAAATGCTCTGAGCACTCTCAGTTCAGCTGCTAACTCATCCAGATCAGGGTATTGCTGCAAAAGCAGGTTAGACTCTGCTACTATTCTGAATCCATATTGCCAAGTACCGTTCAGAGGACCATCCACAGACAACCAAGTATGCCTATGCGCTCTAAGCCATATACCACCATCTTCCCAGTCAGCCCCTTTTTGAGGAATAGAAAGTTCGTCAGAAGTGACTTCCTGCACTGAATAATATCCACCATGTGAACCAAATCCTCCTTGGCCACTGGCTACCACTGCACCGTATGCAGATTGCTTGAGTACTTCGATCAGTTCGGGAGTAACGTTAGCTTCCAACTCCTCCTGTGTGATACCCGAAAGTACCTCCTGCTCCAATTCCCAACAAGACCCCATGGTTACTGCCACCAGGCCTCCCATTAATACTGTTTTAATTGATCGTAACATATTTATTTTTGAGTTTATGTTATTTAAATGTTAGTGTCAATCCCAAAGTCCAGATTCTTGGTAAGAAGTAAGTATTTCTTCTTTCTATACCCGGAGCCAATGGATTAGGGTTTAACACATCTTCTGTATCCGTCCACCTAACTTCAGGGTCTACACCTGTAAACTGGGTGAAGGTAATCAGATTCTGCACACCACCATAGAACCTTAGGTTGCTGATTGATGCAGATGTAGTAGGGAAATTATACCCTAACTGCAAGTTATCCAATCGGATAAAATCTCCTCTCTCCAAGTACAAATCTGAGAAAGTAGGTGTAGATGTAACCAAAGGATTGGTCGGAGTGTTTCGGGTTACCACAGAATTCCAAGTATTTGAAGCTCCGTCTGCATTTTCGTAGAAGCCCCTGAATGAATTGTAGATCATATGTCCCCAACTACCTCGAGCTAAGAAATTCAGATCCCAGTTCCCATAAATAAAGGTGTTAGAGAAACCAAAATCACCTATCGGAAGACCGTTACCCAATCTTTCAAACTGATCCGGATTTTCTCCTGAAAGAATATATTCTCCTCCATCAGTCAATCCTTCCATTCTTGGACCATAGAAATCACCGATTCTTTCTCCTTCCCTGTTCCATACGATAGGGTTGTTATTCTGTCCTGGAGATCCAGGGATACCTTGACGGATTTCAGGAAGCTGAATAGAACCTATTCCAATATTTTCTATCCTTGTTCTTTGGTAAATGGTGAAGTTCACAGTTGGTGTCCAAGAAACAGGGCCTAACTTCAGATCATTGACACTTGCCAAGAATTCCAAACCTCCTGAGGTCAGATCACCTATATTTGCCCAAATATTGGTGGCTGTATAAAAGTTTCCTGGAAGGAATTCATTAGGAGCTCCTACAGGTACCTCTGTATTGAAAATCAAATCTGAGATAGTTCTCTGATAGTAATCAACCTGACCGGTGATTTTTCCTTGCATCAATCCAAAGTCAACACCAACGGTAAATTCTCTGGTCGTTTCCCATCTCAACTGAGGGTTAGGGTTGGCGATCTGATTAATCCCTACAAATACAGAGTTTGGATCTGTGGGGTCCAACGGAATTCTGTTACCATTTCCGTAGATACCCAAGGCCAATGTTGGAGATGGAGGTAACTGACCTACCACACCAAAGGATGTTCTTGCTTTGAATTGGCTGAAGATTCCCATGTCAAAAACCTGGGTCAGATCGGCACCTGCACTTACAGCAGGGAATAAACCTGTTTGATTTTCTCTACCAAATCCAGAATAAGTTTCTGCTCTTACTGATGCAGATAGGAAATAAGTATTGGCATAGTTGAAATTAGCTCTACCGAACAAAGAGTTCAAAATTGCTCTTGTTGCAAATGAATCCATTCCTGTACCAGGACCTAATCTCAAACCACCTGCTCCCAAGTTGTTTGGCCCTTGATCAAATAAGAACCTTGTTGTAGAAGCGTTCATTCCTCTTTCTTCGAAAATCTGTGTTTCACCACCTGCAAGGAAAGTGAAATTCAACCTATCTGCAATTTCATCTTCGAAACGGATGGTACCATTCCAGATGGAAGTAGTCCTGTCAAACAGATTCTGACCAGCTTGACCGTTTCTACCAAAACCGGTTTCAAAATCCTGTCTGGAATAAAACTGAGTCGCTAGGTCCGTAAACCTATCTTGCGAGAATTGTGAAGAAAGCGTCCACTTATCATTGAGGTCAAAGTCTGCTCTGAAAGAATAAATTGCAGCTCTTTGCTCGTTGGTAAAACGTTGCTGATTGATTAAGGCAACAGGGTTGTAGAAATCAAACAATGGTCTTTGGAAATAACCTCCAAAATCTCTTTGTGCAGCTTCGGTGTTTTCAAAAACAGGCGCCGTAGGATTGTATATGGTTGCGTATCTCACTGCTTCTGCATTGACATTTGTCCCATCAGTAGTGGTATAGGCCAGATTCATATTCAATCTTAATCTATTGTTGAGCGCTCCATGACTTAAATTGAATCTTGTGTTCAAAGTTTCTCTATTGGTATTTTGGACAATACCGTCATTATTACGGTAGTTGACAGAAGCCAAGTAAGAAGTGTTTTCAAAACCACCGGTTATAGAGGCATTTACTGTACCGTTGTAGGCAGTTTGCAATACCTGATCTCTCCAATCTGTTTGCGCACCAAAGTTGGTTCCACCTCTTGCAACAAATTCTTCAGGAGAAAGGACCGGGATCAAATTGGTCGGAGCCTCAGCTGTACCAAATGTATTGATTGTCACAGAAGATATTCCTTTTTTGGTAGCTCCTTTTTTGGTAGTGATCAAAATCACACCAGCAGCACCTCTTGTACCGTAGATCGCTGCCGCAGAAGCATCTTTCAATACGTCAAAAGTCTCGATATCATTTGGGTCAACCGCATCTATGGATGCACCGATCACTCCATCCAATACAATTAGAGGAGACTGCGAAGCACCAAAAGAAGAAATACCTCTCAAACGAATAGTAGGTTGCTGGTTTGGGTTACCTCCTGGTCTTGTTACAGAAAGACCTGCAACTTTACCTTGAAGCAATTGTGCTGGATTAGGGAAGTTACCGCGGTTAAACTGCTCCGAACCAACAGAGGCAACAGCTGATGTAATTTCCTTTTTATCCTGTGTACCGTAACCGATAACCACAGCCTCTTGAAGGCTTTGAATATCTTCATCCAATTCAATATTGATTGTTGATTGGTTGCCAATAGTTACTTCCTGTGGGGTAAATCCAACGAATGAAAAAACCAACACTTGATCTCCTGGCTGCACACTTATAGTGTACTTTCCATCTAGATCTGTTGTGGTACCTCTTGTGGTTCCTTTTACCAGGACTGTTACTCCCGGAAGAGGATCTCCAAAGGAAGTATCCAGGACTGTACCTGAAATCTCCCTGCCTTGTGCATTTGCCGCTGCAATACTGAACAGAGTCAGTACGGTTACCAGCATCAATGCTTTCAATTTTTGTAAATAATTTCTCATAGGGTTTGTTGTTTTGAAAAAAACGAAATGGTTTATATAGTTAATTTCAAATCTAAAATGATTGTTTAAATTTTATTTTGCAATATTTAACAAAGCCCCTGGAGTCCTTTTGCAGGAGCTCGTGTTAACAGAACAAAGGTATTTTTTACTAATCGGCAACAGAAATCAATTTTTATTGCTTAAATAATAACCGAAAACGTTTGAACTTTTCGAATAGTTAAAATTTTTCGATTTTATTAAAAATGTGAAAATTGACGATGTATTTTTCAATAATGATAAGAAAAACCAAAATCTTTGAAAACAGGCGAATTTCAAAGATTTGGAGAATTTTTAAAAAAAGGTTAAAATCCAGTTACCAAAAGGTTACGCCTTCGGACCTCTGATAAAAGAGTTTTTAACTCTGGTCTTATAATTTGGGAGATGATAGGGAAATTGCTGATCAAGCTAATGGTTATTTAGGTCGACAGTCAACCTGCCACGGGCCTATCTCATGTCTCATGTCTTTTATTACGATTCACGAGTCCTTGACTTTACTCCAACCTATATAAACAGGTTAAACCCCTGATTTTAGCTAAATTTATGAACTAGACTACATAGAAGAAGTAGACGGAAAGCTTCATTGCTTTGAGTTCAAATACAAAGCCCATACAAAATCTAAGTTTCCGAAAATATTCCAATAAACTTATCCTGAATCTGATTTTAAAGTGATAAGCCCCGAGAATTTTTATGAACTGGTGGGTTTGGGGAAATAAGTCAATTTACTTACCCTTGCCATTTTGAACGTCGTGAAAAATCCATGTTTGATTGTAATGCAGAGTCCCCTCCTTCGTACCATTGACAGATATGGAGGGATCGTCACTCTGAGGTTTTAAAATTTGGCATTTACAGATAATCAAATAACAAAAGGCTTTACGCAGCGGGCGCAGCGAAGTCGCAGCGATCGCCGCGTGAAATAGCTATTTGTCAATGGTAGTGAGGAACGAGCGAAGAATCTCTCATTGTTTAGGAGATGCTTCGACTCCGCAAGCTTCGCTCAGCATGACGCGTAATTTTGTCATTAGCCTTTCTGAACATTCCCCTAAATGTTAAATTCTCGGGGTTGACAAGGTGAGCTTTTCCCTTCTTATGATGAAATTCCCGTCTCTAAATATTTTCAGAATAACTCATTATTATCCCTTTGCGTCCTGGCGTCTTGGCGTGAAACAAAATCCTCCCGATCAAACCCATTCAAAAACAATCCTCTGAGATCCTTGGCTCCTTTGCCTCCTCTGCGTGAACCCTTCAACCCTCAATTGAAATTCCACCATTCCGGTGCGACGGTAGTCCACCTCCTACCCATTGCCTTTGCTTCACATTCGAAACATAAAGCGGGAGGATTCCCCGCACCTTCGCAGGGATTAGGTATAAAAAAAGGAACATCAGACGAAGTAGTGAAAACCCTTGAAATGGAAACCTTGGCCACTTCAAAATACCCCAATACCCTCTCATCTGTATCCGAAGTGTTGCGGATATTGCCCTGAATAGGTGCCGGCGGCGTATCAAACAATGAGCCCTGATTATTTAAGACCTGCTTTACTCTGTCCCAATACTCAAAGGTCTCTCTACTCACACTCAACTGTCGCACTGTGACAAAAAACGGATACAAAAATGAATCATCTACCAATCTGCTCCCCAAGTTCAGACTGAAATTTCGGGATCCTGTACCTGCAGAGGTCAGCAATGGCAAGGTACTTGGATCTATATCATCATATATAAAACAATTGGAAGGAGGAGGGGTAAATGGGCCTCCTGTCCATAAACGCACCCAGAGAAAGGTTTCTTCCAATGCCCATCGGAGATACACATCTTCATCTGACTCCGGCAAGGTCACCGTGGCATCCACAGAAAGAAAAGGTCTGGTCCTCAATCCTTCACTTTCTGTAAAAAAAGAATAATCCACTGATTGTTCAGCACTCTGTTTGGGCAATTCCTGAAACTCCGATTGATATACCTGCTCTCCAGATGTTACCTGGATTGCATACTTCACACCATCCTCAGCCTGAAAATCATACAATTCATACCTTCCCTCTTCTGTGTGTCTATACAGATGGGAACCCCCGTTTTCTTCCAATAAAATCACCGTAGCATCAGTCACCCCTCTAGGCAAAAGACCAAATAGGTCTGTTCGCCCAACATCTACCCGATGAACCCCCAACTCATCTGTAAGCAAACCATAAATCACCAATTGCCCCTCATCGGTAACCGTACCGAAATCCAAGGTATCAATACAGGCACTGGGCATCAGTCCCACTGCGACAAAAACCCACATGCTCGCTATAAACTTTTTCCATCTCTTCATTTGCTGACATTTACTGAGTAGGTGATAGAAGGAAATATTGCTCCTAAAATCGAAACCTGATAGGGCCTCAACCTTCTGGACATCCCTTCCCGCTGAAAGAAAACGGAATAGGCATTCCTTCTCCCGAGAAGATTGTAAATAGAAAAATTGAACCGGTCATCCCAAGTTCTTACTATCCCATTGGTCAGGTAGCTGAGATCCACTCTGAAGTAATCAGGAATACGGAATTGGTTTCTATCCCCAAAATCCGGAATAAAAACTCCACCCACTACATAATTGGTGGCAGGCGCAGTGACAGGCCTGCCTGTGGAGTAATTGACATTCATATTCAAAGACTTATTTCTTCCTAAATGTAAGTTGGCAACCAGTGAAACAATATGGGGACGGTCAAAATTGGTGGGAAACCAGTTCCCCCGGTTGACCTGAATTTCCTGAAACTCGGATAAGGTTCTTATAAATGACCTGCTGTAGGTATAAGCCAACCAACCTGTCACCGCTCCCCGATTTCTTTGGATCATCAGTTCAGCACCGAAAGCCCTGCCTTCACCTTGGATCAATTCGGTCTCCAAACCGGGGTTGAGAAATAGATCTGCAAAATCCCTGTATTCCAATTGATTTTGGGTAGCTCTGTAAAAACCCTCCAAGGAAGTCGACCACTCATCTTCTTCGAAATTTCTGAAGTATCCCAAAGAAAAATTGTGCGACATTTGTGGCAGGATATAAGCAGTGCTCAGCTGCCAAAGATCAATGGGAGTAGGACCTGTGGCATTGGAAATGGTCTGCAAGTATTGATACATTTTTGAATACCCTCCCTTGATAGAATTGGCCTCATCTATACTCCAGCGAAAAGATCCCCTTGGTTCAAAGCCCCCATATCGAAGCATTTCACCTGAACCAAAAACTTCTTCACCGGTTCTTGTCAAGCTGGAAACAGGCAATCCCTGCTGATAGGTAAACACCGTATCAGGACCCAATTGTATATAGGTAGAATACCGAAGCCCGGCTGTCAGTGCGAAATTCTCATGAGGGTTCCACTCTCCTGATACGAAAGGTGCCAGCTCCAATCCTTTTTGTTTATTTACCCGATCTGCAAAAATCCCTGAACTTTCACCAAAAGGAGCCAAGGTTTCAGGCCTCATTTGATATTGAATTCCCTCTGCACCAAAGGTCAGGTCAAAATTATCTTTGGTCCAAAGTCCCGAAATCTTCCCTTGCAGGTAATAAAGTCCGTTATCTACCTTAAAAGCATCAATCTCCGCAGGATCAAAAAAACCATTATTGAAGGATCCATAAGCCAGCAACCCTACCAAAGAAAAACTGTCTGATAGCAGGTTTTTGGAAGTCAGGGAAGTAACAAAGTTGTTCCATTCAAATCCAAACTGATTGGAAAACTGGAAGAAATCCCCAGTATTCAGTACACTTAGGTCCAAAGTATGTTTTTCAGAAAACTTATGGCTCAAGCCCAGATAAATATCATGAAACCTCACATCACTGTTTCTCACATCAAACTGATCTACAGAATTAAGCTTCCAGTTGAGATTGGAGCGACGTATACCGGCAATCATGCTGGTTTTTTCGGGATTTAGCGGACCTTCAAGCATTATTTTGCTGGTTGCCGTCCCAAAGGAAAGGCCATACTTCCAATCTTCAAAATCACCTTTCCGCATTTCAATATTCAAAGCCGCGGCACTTCTTCCTCCAAAATAACTGGGGACTGCACCTTTATATAAGGAGAAGTTTTGCAGGACATCTCCATTAAAAGAGGAAAGGAAACCCAAAGCATGATTGTTACTGAGCACTACTGCCTCATTCATCATGATCAGATTTTGGTCAGCCTGCCCCCCTCTAATATTGAGCCCTGCCGATCCCTCTCCCACTGAAGTAACACCCGGCATGGCTTGTAGCACATTGAATACATCAGGCTCGCCCATCAATGCAGGAACCAATTTGATTTCTTCTATATTCATCCTGGTAAGTCCGGTAATAGCACTTCGCACATTACGGTCCCTTTCTTCTGCAAAAACAGTAAAAACATCCAGATTAAAATCCAAACTAGTAAGGGAAACATCTAATATCCCATTCCCATACATTTCAATGATATAAAAGTCAGCTGCTTTTCCGAATTTCCTAAAGACTATCCTATGTTTCCCAGAATCCAAATTCACAATATATTGCCCCCTACTATCAGAGTTGATTCCTGTAAAAAATCCATCAATGTGGACTGCTACTCCGGAAAGAGGTTCCCCGCTATCTTGGTCCCTGATCGTCCCGGTCAAAAAATAGCTACTTCCTTTCTCATGTTCTTCTGCCTGAAATCTGATCTCTTTAAAATCATTTTGCCCAAAAGCCGAAGTAATGAAACTGAAATAGACCAATGAACAACACAAAAGTATTTTATTCAACCTCTGAAAAATAATATTTACTCTGTTCATATTAGCTTTATCACAATCTATTAGAAGCTAAATTAAATAAATATTCGGCGCAAAATAAATTTTTAACTGTTTGATTTATTAATCCTACTTTTTCATGATCGGAAATGCATAGAAAAACCCGCCAATTTGCTTTGTGCATTAAATGATTTCTGTAGACTTGGCTAAAAAAACTGGCAGGTTTAATCTTATACAGTAACAATTTGATTAAGCAGGGTTCTTTAACCCATGATCAATCCATCTCTTATAAGATCTTTTTTGATCCTATTCAATAACCTTCTCGCTGTACCCCTTTGGTTTAAATTCCCAGGATTGTGGTATCCAAAACCTGTCCAAATCGGATTTGGCTGATTTTTATCAAACAAAAAAACCTGGAAATTCCTTCGGAGTACCTCTCCCATAGCATCATTGTTTTTCATATTAATCAGCAGCACATACTCCAGGTTGGGTTGGTCCAAGCCCTTCTGAAACTCTTCAAAGCTATAATCCTGGTGCACTTCAAAGACTCTCCTGTAATCAAATGAAAGCGTAGGCGAAAAGATATTCCAGGAAAGCTCCGCCATATGGTCTCTAAACCGCTGATGCTCGAGATTATTGAACTTACCTTTGATAGCCTTAATGTAATGCTCCTCATCCAGGCGCGTGATTTCATCCCCATACTCCACGAATAATACCATAAAATTATCTATAGGCTCATCAGGAACTGTAAATTTTTTGGTATTGACTGCTCTGTTGAAATTGGTGCATGCACAGAAGAGTATTGTCAACAGGAGAATCGGCGCTAGGTTTTTCATAGGACGTCATGGTTTGGTTGTACCTAAAGACACGAAAAACTAAAAAATAGGTTCGGTATAGAATTTTATTATTACAGGATTTTTAAAATAATGATTGCTTTGGTGATTAATTGGCAAAATAAGAAAGGGGTTACCCACAAATCAACACGCTAAAAACTTTAAGACCCCATAATAGATTGATCCTGTACACCTTACAAAGGTACAGCTGGATTTCCTGAATGCTTTGATGAAAAAGCAAGATTCGAGCTTAGCCGGAACATCAACCGAACAAAAGGAATCTTGGGCATCAAAAAAAATCTGATAGAAAAACATCACCTGTGAATTCCCACAGTTCAGGACTCAATTAAAATCCTTTCAAAATACATCTGGTAATGGGCTACACAAAGACTTTTTATTTGAAGTGCCCGCTGCAAAAGTTCATTTGCCTCTTCCTGATTAACAGGAAAGCAGGATTTGTACCTGGTTTTGCAATAGGCATCTTCAAGGAGTTTGAGGATCCTACATTCTTCTTCGGAATTTTGTGGGAAAACTTTTGCTAGGTCTGGAATGAATTTCAGACAAGACCGGATCATGATTCTGATCTCATGGGTTTTCTTTTCGTGTCTTTCCCAAGCCAATACCAGGGCCCGTAATCTGAGTTCAATGGACTGGTGGATAAAAAATAGGGACAAACCCTGATTACCATTCTTGTTCTCCATTTCAGCATGCTTCAGGAACAGGTCTGCCGTGGCCCATCCATTTTCAATTACGGTTTTAGCATGACTTAATATCTGAGGGTAGTGCTGAATATTGCATTCTTGGAGTTCAATGGCATCAGCCTTTTTGTATATCAGGTTGGTTTGAGTGATGTGGGTCAGGAAGAATATATTGCCATCTTTCAGTTCCTTGTTAAGGTACCCTATTGTGATGGGGTGAATGCAAACTTCCTGCTTATTGCAAAGCAAAAAAGTCAACAAACCCTGTATGGCTTCCATTTTGGATGGTTCTTGGTGTTTGATGACCATATAGACTTCTTTGCGACACTTGATTTCTGAATTGTCATCAAGAGGAATTTCAAAGACGAAGATCATTTCAGGGTCTACCAGGATTTTGAGGGCGGTGATCAATTGTTCAAAATAGGGGCTTGGAGGATTCGAAAACGCTTCATTTTCGGGCTTATCATGTGTCTCTGGAACGGGATCAAATACCTGATCCAAGAGTGCCAATAAGTCCTCATAGAAAAGTAACATTTCCTTTTCCGAGTTTGCTGATTGATCTCTCTCTTTGTCCAAAGTCCAAGACTTGAACAGCTGCCAAAGTTTTTGTCTGCTAGGATCCTTAAGTTCGGGAGAAGCAAATGAAATTGGGAGTTGTGGGATAATGTTCTTTGCGCACATCTTGAATTCTTTTGCTAGATGACTGTGTTGGAAATTTTAAATTGATTTCAAAGAATCCCTATCGTCGAATAGCACACCGTTCTTTGATTTTTTGAAAACATGCGGTAGCAATAGGAATTAATTCTTCTGATTCAAAGGAAATTGGGATTTCCAGCAGGACTTTATTAAACCCATAATAAATATCATATATATCATCTATAAAAGGACTTACTTTTTCAACCTCCAAAATATCAAGAATGACATCCAGAATATTGAGGACATGAAACCCATCATCTTCAAAACCAATCTGTTGCATTTCCAAAATCAACTGTAGGTGCTTAAAATCCTGCTGGATCAATCTAATAATCAATTCATCTTTTATCATAATATCTTAGTTTAAAAATGAAGCTTACCTGACTTTCAGGCATGATGCAAACTCAGCAAAGGGTCGGGGATATGGTATTCTGCAGGAGGATAAATTATTCAGACATAAATTCCTCAAACCTAAAATTTTGAATAATGTATAAGCCTTAACATCCATTAATTTTCTTGAAAACACTATCTAGATTAAAACAATAAAAATATTTGACTAAGCTCTTGAGTTTTTATACTTTGAAACTTTATTAAAACATTTTGTAGACTTTAATTTTTAATAAACTTTATGACAGCAGTTGTTGGGGTTTTAAATAAACAGGCAGTGGCAATTGCAGCAGATAGCGCAGTGACCATTGGAAATGGGCTTGGTACAAAAATTTTTAATGGTGCCAACAAAATTTTCACTCTTTCAAAATTCCACCCGGTTGGAATTATGATTTATAATAATGCCACTTTTCTAGGAGTGCCTTGGGAAACAATAATTAAAGTATACAGGAACAAGATGGGGGATAAATCATTCCCAAGGCTTCAGGACTACCAAAATGACTTTATCCAGTTTTTAAGAAATAACAACTTTTTTGACGAGGAGGACAACTATCTGGAATCGATCAATGGATTTATCATTGCTTTATTTGAAAAAGACATTTTTAGGCGGGTTTACAATAGCCTTAGTAAAGGTAACCCTCAAATAGAAAAGGAAATATTGCTATCCATCTCACAAGTTGTAGATGAATACATAAGAATCCTTTCCAATCAGAATAAAATTTGTGTTGATTTTGAGGGATATGAGTTTGAAGAATTCTTAAAAAGTCATAAAACTAAAGTACAAGATTTCATCAAATCTCTGTTTGACCGAAAAAGGATCAAGCTTGAAGAAAGTTTACTTAACAAAATCCTCCATCTTATTTTTTTAGCTATTATTTCAAAAAATGTTTTCCTTATCCATACAGGGTTGGTATTCACTGGTTTTGGGGAAGATGATATTTTTCCAAGTTTAACCTCATTGAAAATCTCTTTTCCGATAGGAAAAAGATTGAAGTATACTGTTGAGGACGGCAATGTTGCAAAAATATCAGTGAAAAATCAATCGGCGATTATCCCCTTTGCACAAAAGGATGTGATTGAAACAATTTTAAGTGGTATTGACCCAACTTATGAAAGTACTATTATTAAAAATTTTCAAATGTCTTTAGAAAAGTACAATGAATTACTATATGATACCTTAAAAAGCACGAATCCAGATCTTGCCGCACAAATAAAAAGAATTGATAATTCAGCGATAATTGATGAACTTAGAAAAACCAATGACAATTTTAAACAGTTTAAATATATAAACCCCTTAATGTCTGCGGTGGCAACATTATCAAAAGAGGACCTAGCAGAAATGGCGGAAAGTCTTATTTATTTGACTTACCTCAAAAGAAGAATTACATTCGCACAGGAAAGCGTAGGTGGACCAGTGGATGTGGCAATCATCTCAAAAGGAGATGGTTTTGTGTGGATCAAAAGAAAACATTATTTTGATCCAAAATTCAACCCGACTTTTATTCAAAATTATCTGAACATTTAACTCATGGAAAATCTGTTTTCAAATATTTATGAAAATCCAAGGCAAGAAAGCTACTTGGATAAGCTCTTTAGACTCATGAATCCGGAAATACAAAAACCAAAGGAGTTTTCGGCAGATATATCTGCTGAAGATGCAGCAGAAATCATGTCAGATAAATTCATCGAAGCTGTCAAAATCCAATTGGAAAAATCCAAAAAGAAGATTGAAAAAAGTGAAGAGGCTGTCTAAAGACAGCTTTTTTATTTTCATTTGTTTTAAGCATTCAAATTGTAAACTTTTCACTAAATTAGATTTAGTAATCAAAAATTAACCCATGCAGCAAAAAATCCATCAAGGCCGAAATATCAAAAGGTTCCGTGAAATGCTTGGCATCAAGCAGGAAATGCTGGCCCATGAACTCGGCGAAGACTGGTCCCAAAAGAAAATCTCTTTGCTGGAACAGCGAGAGATCATAGAAGAAGATATTCTAAAGCAGGTTTCTGAAATCCTTAGAATTCCGGTAGAGGCCATTCAGAACTTTGATGAGGAGCAAGCGGTGAATGTAATATCTAACACTTTCAATAAAGAAGCCTTTATTGGTAATTCAGGTGCTATTTTTAATATTGATCCTATTGAAAAGCTAATCCAACTCCATGAGGAGAAGATTGCTTTGTATGAGCGGATGCTGAAAGAGAAGGATGAGATGATGGCGAGGTTGGAGCGGTTGATAAAATAACAAAAGAGAAAGTTCTTAGCTCGATAAGATAAATAGAAAAGACTAGTGATAGTTGCAATTAGGAAAAGTAATCATGAAAAAGTTTTTGCCTTTGAAGAGAAACTTGAAGGAGAAGAATATTACTGCCCATGTTGTAAATTGCCAGTAATCCATCATAATTCTACAGCACGCTTAAGAGAACCACATTTTAAGCATAAGTCAAAAGAGACTCTTTGCCCAAATGCTACCAAAGAAAGTCAGTGGCATTACGATACAAAAATCTCCATCTATAACTATTTAAAGCAGACTTATTCCTCCAATTTTAGAGAATTGGAATTGGAAAAATCGTTGTTTAATGGGAGTCAAAGAGCAGATGTATTTTTGAAGACAATGAAAGGAAATAACATAGCCATTGAGGTTCAATCATCTGTACTTACGGTTGATGAAATCAAAAGGAGAACGAGTTTGTATTTTAAAAATTCAATATATGTTTTATGGCTTTTAAAATATAATCTCTCAAGGTTCATTTGTAATACAATTGTAACACCATATGGCAAACCAATCAGAAATGTTACAAAGCTAAATGCTATGGAGTTATGGCTGCATGAAGCTTATTTAGGTAGGTTATACTTTTGGAATCCTACAAGACCCTCCTTTATATGGGTTGAGTTGGCTGACGTATTTTCTGAAGATAGTTCTTTTTATTCAGATGGTGAGGAACAGTATTTTTACGGGAAGAAATTAAAAACAAAAAAGGAAATTATGCGGGATAAGATTGGGGTTGATTTTAGAGAATTTCGAATTGGTCAGTTTGGTGAGATTAACAATTCAAATATTCCAAACAGGAAGATTTTTTACGTAGGTAGATAGTTCTCAATCCTTTTTTCATTTAGCTCATGCTTTCACTAAATATGACCGTGATCTTTAATCCTATCGCCAAGCATACATTTATTAGACTTGTTAAAACCAAGTGGTGGGCTGGTTTAAGCAAGTGTATGACTAAAAGAGCTGGAGAGCAACGGAAGCGAATGAAGGAATACTTTTGCTGTGCGGTGCTGAGTGGGTAAATGAAGAAAGTGAGGAACGAACGAACATTTTGAATTCAAGTTTTCAAGCTTTAAAGTATATAAATTAGACATCGGCATTTTTCTCGAACTCTTAAAAACCTCCTATAAAAATATAAAATTGGTGATTCCATATTCAAATGGGAAAGCATTTAATCAGATGAAAGATTGGATTATGCAAAATCTTGAAATTTTGAGAGCAAATGATCTATTAAGCATAACAGAATCAAATTTTTCGGAAAATGGAGATCTGATAATTTGTTTAGAAAAAACGGATAAGGACTATCTTTAAATGAATTTTTGAGGACCAGTCAAAAAAACTCCATTCCAGATTACATTAATACTTCAAAAAAAAAGAAACTAAGATATTTCATGGCTTGTTGAGGCATATTGTATTATTTTACGTTTATATCTTAGAGTATGGATTTTAAGTTATCCCAATCATGGCAGCGGCAGAACAAATAAAAACATTGATCAAATCATTTGGAGAAGGGGATGAGTCCCGCTTCTATGCTACAGCTATGCAAATTGCCGCTTCTGAAGCTAGAAAAGGGCATGTTGCACTGGCTGAGGAATTAAAAAAATTGATTGATAAGAGTAAATCTTCCAAAGCTGTTGTCAAAAGACTACCTGTAAACGCGGCCCAAAAAGAGCTGAATGACCTCTTGGAATTGGTCAGTCCGGACACAAGATTGAAAGACATGGTGCTCTCCAAGGATATTCAGGAGACCTTGGCTAAAGTCATCCACGAACAAAGGCATTTGGATAAGTTATTAAGCCATAATCTGCAACCCCGACGAAAATTACTTCTTGTGGGCCCTCCAGGTTCAGGGAAAACCATGACTGCCCATGCCTTAGCTGGAGAATTAGGACTTCCCTTATTTGTCATTCGGTTGGATGGCCTGATTAGCAGATACCTTGGTGAATCCATAGCCAAGCTTCGGTTGATTTTTGATGCCATGATGGATTTTAGGGCTGTTTATCTGTTTGATGAATTTGACAGCATTGGTAGCACCAGAACTCAGACTCAAGATGTGGGCGAAATCAAAAGGGTATTAAACAGTTTCTTATTACAGATAGAGAAAGACAAATCAAATAGTTTGATTATTGCCGCTACTAATTTACCTGAAAGTTTGGATGCCGCCCTTTTCCGAAGGTTTGACGATATCATTCATTACACTAACCCTTCGGAGGCACAAATCAAACAAATTTTCTGCGCTAGGTTAGCAGAGATAGGAGTCCTAGAAGCGATGGACCTAGACCAGCTCTCCAAAAAATCTATGGGATTGAGCTACGCTGAAATGCATAAAATATGCGAAGATATCTGGAAAGATTATTTGCTCTATGGAGAAAATCATGTAACCGAAGAAAAAATAATTCAGTTTATAATGGCTAGAAAGAGGATCTACTAATCAAAACACATGGATGGATTTTTTAAGCATATTTTTTTAGAGAATAAAGCGAGATCCATAAGCTTTACACCCTTAGGAACTGGTCGGTTTAACACAAACAAAAACATCGATCAAACCCAGCACGGGAGTAAGCTAAAGAATGAATTTGAAGAAGCTTTTTTAGATTTTTGGCAAGGTGAACCTGGTGATTTCGTGTATGTGGAGCTTGAAACTTTTCCCGGTTTTGAACTCGATATCAAGAAATTTGAAAAAAAAGCAGGAGATATCAGAATTGCTTCTTTAAAACAGGTAATAGAGGGAGATGGTCAGGAAAAAACGATCAGTTCGATCAATCTTTCTAAGCTAAAGACCAAGTTACCATCTATAATTTTTTATTTGAAAATAGATTTAATTTTGCGCTATTTTACTTTAGATTCTTCGCCGTTAGCGGATGAAGGAAATCATAACCGCCTTTTAAAGGTATTTTGAAGGAAGTTGAAATAAAAAAGTTAAAAAATGCATAGTCATTTGCTTGCTGAACACTCTCTAGCCCCTCTACCTTCAACTACAGCAATGCAGTTAGGAAGATCTTATCATGCATTGCAAACCAGAAAAGAGTTAGAGGATTTGGTATTAGCAGTTTTTCCAGACCTTCAGGTTGTGTCTTTGTCAAAGAAGGAGCTCCATTATCTAATAAATCAATCTGTTATCAATAGTTATTTTGGAGAAAGCTACCTTAAAAGCTTAATGATCGAAAAATATGTTGGAGAAGATATGGTTGCGGCGTTAGAAGTTAAAGCCCTAAACAGCCGATTGGATTTTCTTAAAATTAATGGAAGTACGGTAAGTTATGAAATTAAATCTGAAGTAGACAATATCCTAAAACTCGAAAAGCAATCGATGGATTATCTAAAATTATTTGAATATAATAATGTGGTAATTGGTTCAAATCATCTTTCGCATGTACGGAAAGTTCTTCCCAGTAATTATGGAATTATTATCGAACGGAACGGTTTTTTTGTTACCAAAAGGAAGCCAAAAAAAAATAACAAGATTTGCCCAAAGTCTCAAATTGACTTATTCAACAAGAAGGAACTAGAGACCTTTTGTGGCTTATCGGATCCAAAAAAGATCTTGAAGGAGTTAAGCCCAAAGCAGATTAATCAACAATTCAAATTAATGTTAAAGAAAAGATATGCCAAAAAATGGGCTTTTCTAACCTCACGTAAAAAGGAGATTTTCCCATTAGATTACCAATATTTTTATCATCACAACATCGAACCTGAATTAATTTATGGTTAAACCAATGGTATTTTTCGCCCTTCTTCCAAGGACGTTTTAATGCAATGTAAATAATGACCCATTGAAACCTTTTTGAATTTAGCTTGGTTTTTCCCTGACTCCTTCTTTTCAGAAATCGCCCGTAATGTGATAAAACCCGGATTATTATTTAAATATTGGGGTTCTTTTTCTTGAAGATTTTTTTACAACATGACTATTGAAGACTGCTGGAACAATGGTAGTTTCAAACTCCTCCAGCTTTTTCAAATTTCCCTTAAACCCGTAATAGAGATTATCTGCTGGATCATATAAGATAAATCCTGGACTAATGGTACCACCTGCTGTTAGTTCATCTTTTTTTATTCCAACATAGTCTCCAAATCCGTTAAAGCCTTGTCCTTCATACATCTCCACAAGACTGTTATCGGCATCATCTATAATTTCTTCATGAACTAGGGTGACATTCTGAATGTCCTTGTTTATGGCACTCCGACAAAGAATTCTATTTCCATCAGGGTTTATCAAAGCTATTTTACTTTTTTGTTTTTTAAAAACTGGACTAGTTATATTGACATTATCTAAATCATAAAAAAACACATCTACCTTCTCTCTTAGACAGTTTTGGATTTCTTGAAAATCTTGTTCAAAAGTTGATGGGAAGGTTTGATAAGCCAGAACTTCAAAATCATCTTTTAGTGCTTCGAATTGTTTGGTTATAGTATTTATTTCTCCGGTTTTAGCCAATAGGGAAGAAATGACTGGAATTACTTTATCCAGGGAAGAAAACTGTTTTAAGAAGGATATTCGGGAATCCATATTTTCAAGCACTTTTCTTGAAAAAGTAATTACATCGGAATGGGTACTACTACTTATCTTGATGTAGGTAGGAAGACTCAAAAATACTTTATCTGCATTTATTTCATTTATTAATTCCTGGTAAATAGTAGATGACGAAAGCTGATTATTCTTCCTGTCTTTTTCCTTAATAATTTCAACCATAGGGCTAATAAACTCTCCGAATTCAAATTCTTTTAGCAATGCAATTTCCTGTTGTCTTGCACGGAAAATTGGGACATATTTAAGGTTTTCTATCATGATATTTTAATTTTCAATCTTTTAATTCTCTTGATTTCATCAGATTCAAGTTCAATGTCTGGCTCAATTAAGCCAGCAAATTTAGTGTACTGACCCAAAAACCAATTAAACTCCCTTACAAGCCATTCATACTTTATATAAACCTGCTCCTTTTTTTGATTTCCCTTAATTGTTTTTTCCAAAAGCTTTTTATATTCCTTAAAATATTCAATCTTATCCCCTGATTGGACTACGCTATAAAAAGGATTGATGTAGTAAATTTCGCACTTTCTGCGTATCAAATTCACGAAATCAACTCCTTCCTCTTCTAAAAGATCTTTAAAAGCCTCTGAAATTACTATTCTTGGATAGATTGCGTACTTGCTTTCAATTTGATAGGCAGTTGCTAATGGATTTCCCAACGCCAGATCCTTTTCATCCAACATCCAGCCATAGTCTATTCCACCCCTCAGAAAATATCCCAATTCGCTAAATTTTTTAAACAGATTATTAACCAAAAAAAGCACTTCCTTGACCAATGACCTATCACTTATTGGGTCTGGATATTTCGGTCTGACCATG
>NZ_ALWO02000027.1 GCF_000295935.2 Indibacter alkaliphilus LW1 | reverse complement strand
AAGTGAAGGTTTTTAGCGAGGGGCCAGGTTGAAGGGTAGGAAAAACACATATATTACAAATCACCCCTTCAATCGCACCATACAGGAATTGAAATATATATACAAAATGGATTTAAGGATTGGGACAAATTCCTTCAATCGCACCATACAGGAATTGAAATTTGATTTTCAGGGACTCGATGCGGGCAATAACAATACCTTCAATCGCACCATACAGGAATTGAAATTTGATAGGAATGAAGCCAATTAAGATATTGGATTCTCCTTCAATCGCACCATACAGGAATTGAAATCTTCTCAATCAGGCGCAGCTTATCGCTGTCAATGAACCTTCAATCGCACCATACAGGAATTGAAATAAGACAATGAAAGCCTTATCGGAGATCTAGACAATCCCTTCAATCGCACCATACAGGAATTGAAATAAAATTTCAGCCAGTTTAATAGCATCTTCAAACTTGCCTTCAATCGCACCATACAGGAATTGAAATATAGGATTTCCCTGTTCGTCTGAATCAGCAACCCAACCTTCAATCGCACCATACAGGAATTGAAATACAATGACTGTACGGGTGATTTCGTAAGGAACCTACCCTTCAATCGCACCATACAGGAATTGAAATCCACCCCCGTAGCAGATGGAACCAAGACTGAAGCAGGCCTTCAATCGCACCATACAGGAATTGAAATTATTTGAGCTCATGTTAGGAACTTGTGGAATTATCGCCTTCAATCGCACCATACAGGAATTGAAATATGATGTAACCCTTATCTTAACCGCTGATCGCTTACCTTCAATCGCACCATACAGGAATTGAAATCATATTACTTTATCGACATCTGAAGGGGTCAAACCTTCCTTCAATCGCACCATACAGGAATTGAAATTCCTGCTTTTTATGTCAACGTCCTTTACAATGAATACCTTCAATCGCACCATACAGGAATTGAAATGCCGAAATAAAAATCTGACTTACTATTAATATCAGGTCCTTCAATCGCACCATACAGGAATTGAAATAGTATGCATCCAAATGCCTTTCGGGATCAATTTTCACCTTCAATCGCACCATACAGGAATTGAAATTGTCGTAAGTTCCTCCGGAACCGGCTACGGCAAGGGCCTTCAATCGCACCATACAGGAATTGAAATTCAAATGCCATAATGTTATATTTTTTGAGCCAAATACCTTCAATCGCACCATACAGGAATTGAAATGTTCTTTTCACAGATAAGTCCATCTACGGTAGTGATTCCTTCAATCGCACCATACAGGAATTGAAATGACCTTAATGCTATCTGGTGAAACTTTGCCATGTGCCCTTCAATCGCACCATACAGGAATTGAAATACCCTGTCATAGACCCTTTGGCTGCCAGTGCATCACCTTCAATCGCACCATACAGGAATTGAAATCTGTATGCAAAAAGTGTTTCTTTTTCAGCCTCAGTCCTTCAATCGCACCATACAGGAATTGAAATAAAATTGTGGCAAATCCTGCCGTGATCACCCCTACACCTTCAATCGCACCATACAGGAATTGAAATACTACCGTGGTTGGTGAAAACGTTATTGGAATCCTCCCTTCAATCGCACCATACAGGAATTGAAATTATAATACCAATTCAACGATTGATATATTGTTCCTATCCTTCAATCGCACCATACAGGAATTGAAATAAATCAGATGCAAAATTTCTTACTTCAAAATCAAAACCTTCAATCGCACCATACAGGAATTGAAATACTTCTGGGAGTTCTTGGGGCTTTGTTTATCGAGCTGCCTTCAATCGCACCATACAGGAATTGAAATCTGTTAATGCTTTTCGGGATGGAATAAAAGCAGGCGGCCTTCAATCGCACCATACAGGAATTAGGACCGAGCGTTTAGAAAACCTTCAGTGAAGGTTTTTAGCGAGGGGCCAGGTTGAAGGGTAGGAAAAACACATATATTACAAATCAACCCTTCAATCGCACCATACAGGAATTGAAATATATATACAAAATGGATTTAAGGATTGGGACAAATTCCTTCAATCGCACCATACAGGAATTGAAATTTTGGAAATCTGATTACACGAAACAGCAAAACAGTTCCTTCAATCGCACCGTACAGGAATTAGGACCGAGCGTTTAGAAAACCTTCAGTGAAGGTTTTTAGCGAGGGTTCAGGATGGCGGCAGGAAAAACACATATATTACAAATCAACCCTCTCAATCGCACAATACAGGAATTGAAATGGATCCAAGTACCATACTCAGGCATTTCCCTAAAATCCTTCAATCGCACCATACAGGAATTGGGACCGAGCGTTTAGAAAACCTTCAGTGAAGGTTTTTAGCGAGGGTTCAGGATGGCGGCAGGAAAAAACTCACATAACAAAACAACTCTCTCAATCGCGACATATTGGAATTGGCGTCTTGAAACATGATAGCAAAATACCATCAGAATAAATTATGCTTATTTCAATTTAAACTGCGTCAGTCTGTCAATGAAAAAATATTCCAAAGTATCGCTATTATCAAAATTAAAACCGATAACCTCTCTACCAAATGACTTAATCATAATGTTGTTTTTTGTCTATTCTATTACTCTCTCAAAAATCCCAACAACCCTAAAGTCCATTAAATCATCTTCGTTAAGAACAATATCTGAGTATTCCTCATTGGTTGAAAGCGGCTTTAACACAATGGATTCATGGCTCCATTCCCCTTCGGATATTTTTTTTACGCTTTGATATTCTTTTACAGTATATCCTGATCCAAAATCTGCATCCTGAACATTGGTTGATTCAACCAAAACAATTTTACCATTTCGAGATCCTCCCGAATAACTCTTGAATAAACAAAATGAACCGTTAGGGATACGTTTGTTCATAGATTCACCAACCACTTTGCATATAAAATCCCCTTCACTAACTCTGATTCCTTCAGGAATTCCAACCCAGGTTAATTCTGAATGCTGCTGGTTCTCGCTAAAGGAACCTGCCGCGGCCTGAATATCAACCAAGGGAACAGCATTTTTATAAGGTTCCACTTTTTCAAAATCAAGGATTCTCAAAACAGGCTCTTCTTCGGGTGGAGCATTTTCCTCAACCTCAACTGATTTTGCGTTTTTAATATGTGAGCTCAAATAATTTCTCAACACCGGGTCACAGGCATAGACCAAAGTCCCTTTAATTCCGCGATACATAATGGTCTTATAGATGTTGACTATGTATTCTTTCAATCGCTCGTCATCATTTATGCCTGCACTGCCATTTCTATCAAAATAGTTTTCTCTGATTATTTCTATTCGGTTCAACTTTTCGTTGTAAGTTATCTCCTTACCGAAAATAATCCCAGTATAATTCAGATCATATCCTTGGGTAGTGTGAATGCAACCTACTTCAACTTCCGGATCAGCCGAATTTATCCAATCTATATGGACGTTGTTCCACTGCAATTTCTTCCCCTCAATTTCAATATCATATAAGTTTTTGTCTGCTTTTGAAATCCATGGCCAGGAATAGCCTGCAATGAGTCTGCTCAATTTAAATTCTTTTTCTTTGGCAATAATCTCATTATGAAAGTCCTGGAAGGAAGTAAAAAAACGGAAGTCATACCCCTCAGGTATGGACATGTTTTCCAGCGGCTGACACTTCAGTAGACGGTCAACAAAGTTGATGTAATCGTTGCCGGCAGAGACACGCATTTGGGAGGTGAGTTGAATCGGTTTTGCTGATTTAATCTTTAACTCCTTGAATTTTTCCTTGGGGATGTCGGACGGTTTAATTGACTGTGCTTCATCATAAAAAAAGATCTGATGCTTACTACTCCGTAATATCCAATCTAGTTGTGTGCCTTCATTTCCCAATCCCAATGACCTGTTGGTAGCGTCGAAAGATCCATAGTTGGGTATATTTTTACGTTGTGCCAAGCGATGAGCTTCATCAACAATAAGTATGTCGTATTCCTTTTTTACAGCATCTGAAGGGCTTATAATCATACTTGTCTTAAGCCCGGCAACTGCTCCGAATACAGTTTTTAAACTTTTTCGCAGGGAGGTCATGGGGACTACCAAAGCGATTTTCGCATCCTTGAAATTTTGGTGAAATGTTTCAAGCAGGCGATACTCCTCTAACCGATACCCTTCCAAATCCTCAATTTCATCGGCAGCTGGGAGCGGTGAATGAAGCAGCTTCATCAAGTATGTTGCAAGGATGGTCTTCCCCGTCCCTGCGCCGCCTTCTACAAATATGCTTGAAAACTCTCTGGTGTTCAAAGTATGAATAATCTCCATTACGGAGGCCCTTTGGTCATCGGACAGGGCTTTGTAAGGTGAATACTTGAATAAGTCAGAGTTTTCTATATCTTCAATCGATTTGCTGACTAATTTCTCATTTTTCAGCCTTGACCATATTTCCTTAAAAATATCCCGATAGAAAGGCTTTTCGTAATAATTGTGATGGGTTAATCCACCATTCCCATTTTGGAGTTTATAGGTATTTTCAGCAGATAAATACTGGATCAGTTGTGATTCAATATCAAGTGTTGCGGACTTGTTAAAGCGGTCCGAGCCAATCAATGTAATGGTATTGAGGATCAAACGATCTTCGTTGGCAAAGTGGTTTTTTATTCTGTTAAAAGCATTGGTAGTTTCTCCGACATAGGCCAATTTCCGTTTGTCGTTTTTTATAAGATACACTAAAGGCCACTGACTTTTCACCCACTTGTTCTCCGCAATTTCGGAAAGTGCACTCTTTGAAAAAGGGTATTTGTTTAAATCAATAACAATGTCAGTTATAGAACTCATAACTCATTATATTTCTTTGCAGTACCCTTAGCTTTATCGACTGGATATTTTTTGCCGTTTTCTATAATTTTTTCTGAAACTATTTCAAAAACATCAAACTTGTATTTATCAGCTAACAACAAGGCATAGGCAATGACATCTGCCAGTTCCTCCTTTACTTTTGCGGAGTCTGCATCTTCTGCATTTTTCCAAAGAAATGCTTCAAGTAGTTCACCTGCCTCAATATTCAATGCCACAGCCAAATCTTTTGGATTATGAAATTGGGCCCAGTCTCTCTGATCTCGAAAGTCAATTAATTTTTCTGTTAACTGTTTTATTTCTGACATAGTATTTATGATTCAGTCATTTGTTTTGCCAATTCATATTCCTTATCAAAAGGCATTTGCAGCTCCTTAAGCATTTCAGGTATTGCTACAGCCCAACTTACATAATAATATGCCAAAAGTTTATAGCCTGAAAATGATTGGCCTGGAATTTTGTTGACTTTGTAACCTTTCTTCTCAGGATTGATGCCATTCCTGCCAAGCATGGCAATCTCAAATGCGATATCTTTTACTTGATCTTTGGGCATTCCCTTAAAATGCTCCAGAGCTCCAACCATGTACATGGCCACAGCCATATTGATATCCTTACCTGTATGTTGCTCCTTGAATTTTCTTAACTCTTCTTGTTCATCCTCTTCAAGGGCTCCCTCTTGCATAGGATCCTTCTCTATTTGGGTGAGCACATCTTCAGGTCTCTTCGAAGTTTTCTCATTTTTGGAACGGTATTCCTTTTCTTCTACAAGTTCAAAATAGGGATCCAGCTCCAGGTCCTCTCCCCAATGCTGCACCAACTCATACTCCTCCCCTGCTTCCCGGTCATTTCTGTACTCAATAAACTCCTCCCAAAAGGCATCAATCTGCTCTTTTTCAAATGGTCTTATTTGGTACTGTTTTTCCATCTTGACTCCAAACAGGGTTTCAAAATGCCTGGCAGAAACCACATTGAAAATCCTGCTTTTTGTAAGGATATCCGGAGGGGAAAGGTCTATGATTTTCGGATCATTTACGGCTTTATGAGCTTCCTGATTGAGCTGAAAAAGAGAAATGAATTGAACATATCTCAGTTCGGGATAATCTCTATAAAGGATATCCTCTATAAAAAGATCTATAGGTGTGTTGAAAACCTGCCTCAAGATACCATCAAACAGGTCTTTGGAATATTTGGCAATGCTGGTATCGGGAATACCCCTCTTTTCCAGTTTTTTAAGGCTTGCCTCAATGGTTTTAAGAAATTGGTTATAAGTGCCGTTTTTAGCAATAAAGAGCATGTTATTGCCAGCAGTTCTCGCTTCTGCTGCCAGTTTCAGATGCACCAGTTCATGCGCGATCAGATGATCTGTTTGCGGATACTTTGGATTATGAAGGATTCTGTGAAAATCTCTTCCATGGTTTTCAGCAATTTCTACTTTAGCAGCTGTAGGAAGGTACTCATCTTTTTCTATCCTGACCTCTTTATCAGTCAGTCTTTCGATCTCCTGAATAAAGTCCACCAAAGTTTCTTTTCCCACCTGTTGTTTCACAAGATATTGGGCAGCATCTAAGGCAAGTTGCAGACCTGTTTGGTAAACCTGTCCGGCAGATTTCTGCTCATTTCTGATTGTCTCAACAGCAAATTGGAAAGCTTGGCGCATATCTCCTTTCTGCAGGTTCAACAGCCCCATGCCTAATGATATATTGGGATATTTCGGATTTGCCTGGTAGGCTTTGCTTAAATATCTTTCTGCCAGGTTGAGTTTTCCTGATTGCAGAAATGCTCCCCCAATATTGTTTAGTGCTATATAATTTCCCGGATCAGACTCCACTACCTGATCATAATAGGTCATGGCAGTGTGAACATCATCAAAATAGCGGGCATAAATATTCCCCATCAAGATTAGGGCCCAGTGATTTTTCGGGTCCCATTTCAGGGCATCTATTAAGATGTCTATGGCCTTTTCATGTTGCCCTTCTTCTTCATAGGTCTGAGCAAGGTTTCTATAGTATTCACTATTTGTAGGGTAGTTTTCGATTAGTTTTTCCAAGATGGGTCTTGCTTCGGAAAACTTACCTTGTGCACAGAGATTGGTAGCCTTTGTAAAACCTGAATTGTCTTCTCTTACCTGGTTTTTGGGGAATACTATTTCTATGGAATTTTTCGAGATACTTACTTTAGGTGAAAGTCCTTCAAAAGAATAAAAGTTTTTGAGGGCATGTTCTAGCTGTTCATCGTTATTGATATCAATGTTTGGGAATAGTCTAGAAAGAAATTCGGACCTCTGAAAATAAATTGTCATAAAATAAATGTAAGCAGATTTTTAGCTTTTTGGAGTGTCAGTAAAGTGTAAATATAATGCTTACTGGGTATAGGACAAAGTAAGGAGCAATGGCCTTCAAGAAAACCTCTATTAAGGTTAACATTTTACTATGCTCCTAATAATGTCCAGTTTTTTGATTAAAAAACAAAAGCAGGTAGCCAAAGACCTGTTGGAAGAAGATGGTAAAGTCACAGTTCGATAAGCTTTAAAATATCTGCCTGCTACAAGGGCTTTATTGGGTCATTATTAGAAGAACTACGAAAAACAATGCAGCCGAGCCACTTTTTATTTCATTGAATCATAAGATATGTTGGACCTAAGCCTAAATTATCGACTTGGAAATGATGAAGTAAAGATTTGAAATTGTTATTCTATAATCATTTCAGGCATTTACTTTTTCTGGACTTGGTAAATCTTCCATTGAGAACCAAAGGATCCGGAATATCTCCCCTCCTATTATAGGGGTCAATATCATCCGGAATTTCATTTGAAATAAAAAAAACGTTAACAACCTTGATTTTTGGTAGATATATTTTATTTTTAGTTTTAATGATCAGTCCCTTTAAAACGTGAGGATTATTTTGGAATAAGAAAGTAGAGTACAACACCTAAAATTGATAGTAGCAGTAGTTTGAATTACCCATAAAGAACTCCTTCCGGGGAGTTCTTTTTTATTAAGGAGGCTGGTAAAATTACCCTGTACGTGGTATTTTATGGTAGAGGGGGAAATGGTAGGTTTGGGGAAATGTGAGTTTAGATGATATTATTAAAACATGCCGAAATGGAATGCTATCCGCTATTGTGGAAAGTGGGTATCATTCAACATCCGGTTAACCACATACAATCAGATCTCTGTCCGTGTACGGAGGTTAACCTGGCCTTTAGCGTTCAGTGTAGAAAAAACCGAACAACAATATGACATTAGGGAAAAAGAGTAAATTTGAAGCTAAGACATAATTAATTATAGGTAGTGACAACAGAATCGCAAAATATTGAATTCAAAGTAAATTGGAGAGACGAATATCTTAAATGGATTTGTGGTTTTGCTAATGCCAATGGAGGTACCATTTTTATTGGCAAAGATGATAACGGCAATGTAACCGGAATTGAAAATTCCAAAAAGCTATTGGAAGACATCCCTAATAAAGTACGTGATGTTTTGGGTGTATTGGTAGATGTGAATCTACACGAAACCGAAGAAGGTGATTTCATTGAAATCGTAGTGGAAGCTTATCCTTACCCGGTAAACTATAAAGGACAGTACCATTACAGGAGCGGAAGTACCAAACAAGAGTTGAAAGGTGCGGCTTTGGACAAATTTATGTTACAAAAGAAGGGCAAGAAATGGGATGGCGTACCTATCCCCAATGTTTCGGTGAGCGATTTAAAACAGGAAACCTTCGATTTTTTCAAGAAAAGAGGAATCAGAAGCCAGCGCCTTTCTGATGACAGTCTCAGTGACACGAACGAACAACTTATTGAAAACCTTCAACTCAAAGAGAACAAATACCTAAAACGAGCAGCCCTTTTGCTGTTCCACCCCAATCCCGAAATGTTTGTAACTGGTGCGTATATCAAAATCGGGTATTTTGAATCGGACAGTGATTTGCGTTTTCAAGATGAAGTCCACGGCAACCTGTTTGAGCAAATTGAGAAGACAATGGAATTATTGTTTTCCAAGTACTTCAAAGCCTTTATCAGTTATGAGGGCATCCACCGTATCGAAACCTTTGAATATCCTCGGGAAGCTGTACGAGAAGCCTTGCTAAACGCAGTTGCGCACAAGGATTATTCGGGCGGTGTTCCCATTCAAATCAGCGTTTACAAAGACAAACTAATGATTTGGAACGAAGGACAATTACCCGAGGATTGGACTATTGAAACACTTTTGGAAAAGCACTCATCCAAACCCTATAACCCGGATATAGCTACCGCCCTATTCCGAAGCGGCTACATTGAATCTTGGGGACGCGGAATTTCAAAAATGACCGAACAATGTCTGGAAATGGGCTTGCCTGAACCTGCTTTTTATTACAGGAGTTCGGGATTTTGGGTGGAGTTCAAAAAAGATGTTTACAATAAAGAGTACCTAGAAGAATTGGGCTTAAATGACAGGCAAGTTAAGGCAGTATTGTATGTAAAGGAAAACGAAAAAATAACAAACAGCGAATACCAAAAGTTAAATGAATGTTCTCGAAATACGGCAAGTAACGACCTGACCGAATTAGTAGAAAAAAACGTATTAAAATCAAGTGGACAAAAAGGAGCTGGGGCATTTTACACGTTAACCTGAATTGCACAATAATTGCACATATTGCACAAAATGCCAACGCTCAAAGCCATACACAACTTGTTCCGACCCTTCGGGATTGCCAAGTCGCACCAGCCAACACACAAACCAAAACTTGGCAAAGAGTATGGTTTTCCCAACGCTGACTGAAAAGCAGAACGAAAAGGAACAACGAAGGAACAATCGAGGTACTGTCTTAAATTCCAAGTGATTTTTAAAGGTTTTTATTGAATTCACAATAGCGAAAGGTGGGCTTCAGGCGATTCGTTGCACGGAAGTTCATCTAATGTAGGACTGGTTTTCTTTGATCCTGAGCTTATGAGGTTTGACTATGGCTTTCCATGATTTTGGCATACTATTATTTTTCCTGGATTTGGTAAATCCCCTCCCCCATTGAGAACCAAAGGATCCGTAATATCTTCCCTCCTGTTTTAGGGAGGCAATCCCGATGCTCGGGACAGGTTATCAGCCGGAATATCCTATTTGAAATAAAAAATCCGTTAACAACCTTGATTTTTGGTAGATATAATTTATTTTTAGTAGTTAATGATCAGTCCCTGTAAAATCGTGAGGATTATTTTGGAATAAGAAAGTAGAGTACCTCTCCTAAAATTGATAGTAGCAGTAGTTTGAATTACCCTTAAAGAGACTGGTGAAATCACCTTGTACAGGGTATTTTATGGGAGAGGGGGAATGGGTAGGTTTGGGAGTGGGAAATTCCTATTGTAATAACGGAAAGCAACCTTAATTAGAATGCTTTCTTTTATAATGAAAGCAAAATGTTGGGGCACATGCTAAAAAGACAGCGGACACTTTGACAATGAAGAGCAACAACAGACATATCGAAATATTTACCTACTATACGACCGGACTGACTCGACTTTACCAACAGTGCAACCGTACCAAGACACAGACGACTGAAAAGAAAGAAAAAATAAAAAGCCCCTGCTTCGCATTTTTGATACCGAAGGCTTTCGGGACTGCCAACACTCATTTGCAAGTCTTGCGTTTTTGGCTGTGGGAAAAATACAGCCAAATGCCGCTCGGCCTACTGCAAGCTTGCAAAAGAGCCAAATCTTCCATCCCTCAGGATTTCCAATTTTTACCAGTATTTTAATTTACTGGCATTTTTTTGATTTCAAATATTCACCAAAATTTTGTAGTTTTGGCAAAAATTGGAATTAATGCCGAAAATCATAGAAAATAAACTGATTGAAGAATTTAAGGGCAGAGAGTCTTTCACCAGGCAAGATCTCTTTGAATTCTATCGACATTTAGAACCCGACCTAAAAGAAGGGACTTTCGGATGGAGAATCTATGACTTAAAAAATAAAAACATTATCAGATCGCTCAAGAGAGGTCTTTATGCCATTTCATATAAACCCAAATACAAACCTGAAATATCCCAAGAACTCATTAAGCTTGCTAAAAAGGTTACTTACAAATTTGAGGACACCAAACATTGTTTGTGGGAAACGAAGTGGTTAAATGAATTTTCACAACATCAGACAAGCAAAAAAATTATACTCATTGATATTGAAAAGAACTTCATTGAATCTTTGTACTATGAACTAAAAGACTCATCAAAAAATGAGCTTTTCCTTAACCCCGATGATAAGGCTATTGAATTTTACATCGCTGAGAGTGAACATCCTGTTGTAATCAAAAAGCTAATTACCCGTTCGCCAATTGCAAGAAGAACCGAGAAAAAACTAAAGGTCTATACGCCTCTTTTGGAAAAAATATTGGTCGATTTATTTACGGAAGAAAAACTATTCTACTTTCTACATGGATCTGAGTTGATAAATATCTATGAAAATGCAATAAGTAAATATGCAATCAACTTTACTAAACTGTTCAGCTATGCGAAAAGGAGAGATAGAGAACAGGAAATAAAACAGTTTATGACAAATCACATGTATTACCTTGTAAAAGACATTATCGAATGATAAGAGAGCAGTGTTTCACAGAAGAGTGGTTGGACGGCTTCAAAAAGCAAAAAAATCACAAACGGATTGATAAGATTATCTTGGAGAAAATGATCTATGCCCTCCATCTGTTAGAACAGCTCAAAGCCAATGGTCTTGATTTTATTTTCAAAGGAGGTACAAGCCTTGTGTTATTATTGGAAGAAGACAATCGTTTTTCAATTGATATTGATATCATTTGTAAGGTCGAGCGAGAAGTGCTTGAGTCTATTCTTCAAAAAGTTATTGAAACATCGAAATTCAAGGGTTACGACCCAGATGAACATCGGAGTTATAAGCCGGGAATTCCAAAAGCACATTATAAATTTTTCTTTGATACAAAAATGCAAGGATCCGGTACCATCTTGCTGGATGTATTGATTGAAGATTCAATCTATCCGGAGCTGATTGAAAAACCCATTAAAACTAAGTGGATAGAAACAGAAAAACTATTTACGGTACACCTACCATCCATTGATTCCATAACTGGCGACAAGCTCACCGCTTTTGCCCCGAACACTATTGGAATTCCATATTTCAAAGGAAAAGACAATCAGCCATTCTCCATGGAAATCTGTAAGCAACTATTTGATTTAAGCAAATTATTCGAACAGGTTCAAAACATGAAAATTGTGGCTGCAAGCTTTAACGCCTTTGCAGAACATGAAATCGCCTATAGAAAAAATGAAGATCCAATAAGAACCCTAACCCCTGAAACTGTCTTGCAAGACACCATTGATACTTGCCTAATCATTGCGAAACGTGGTAGCGGTACGAAAGATGAGCAAGCAAAGTTTGCAGAACTGCAAAAGGGAATCCGTGCTTTTGGCACTGGATTTCTAATGAGTGGAAATTTCAGGATTGACGATGCTATTTCTGCTTCGGCCCTCATTGCATATTTAGCAACCAAACTTCTACTGAATGATCTAAGCCCAATAGGTTATTTTGAAGGTCAAGAAATAAAATCCCTTAGCATTGAAAACCAGGAATGGAATTTTCTAAACAAATTAAAGAGACAGCCGGATAAATCCTCCTTTTACTACTGGTATCAAACTGTGCAACTTCTAAATACCAGCAAGAATGAATAAAAGGAGGCTTTCTGAATCGGACATAAAGGCTAAATCGAGGTACTGTCTTAAATTCCAAGTAATTTTTAAAGGTTTTTATAAAAATTCACAATAGCGAAAAGAGGGCTTTGGGAGATTCCTTGCACGGAAGTTTATCTACTGTAGGGCTGGTTTTTTTTTGATCCTGAGCTTACAAGGTCTGGCTTTGGATTTCCAGGATCATTTAAGGCATTTACTTTTTTTGGATTTGATAAATCCCCTCCCCTATTGAGAACCAAAGGATCCGGAATATCTCCCCTCCTATTTTAGGGGGTCAATATCAGGCGGAATATCCGATCGAATAAAAAGTCCGTTAAAAACCTTGTTTTTAGGTGGTATAATTTATTTTTAGTAGTGAATAATTTTCCCTGTAAAATCGTGAGGATTATTTTGGAATAAGAAAGTTGAGTACCTCTCCTAGAATTGATGGTAGACTAGTTTGAATTACCCTTAAAGAACTCCTTCCGGGGAGTTCTTTTTATTAAAGGAACTGGTAAAATTACCCTGTACAGGGTATTTTATGGGTGGGGGGAAATGGTAGGAGATTGGTCTTATACTTTCTGCCTTGATGCAAAAAATAACAAAAAGATCAAGAATTCCGAATTCCCGAAAAAATCGGGACAGGCTCTATCCGCGGGCTACTTCAAACATAAAAAAACCGAAAGTGCTTAAATTAAGAATCAGGAAAATTTAAATACTCCCGATCAAAACTCTACCCGGTAACTCAGGACTGGAATCAAAGGAACCAGATAGACCGTATTGATACTACCATCCATCGGCTCGAAATACCTACCGAACACATTCTTCCTATTGGTGGCATTTTGCACATCCAAGGCCACCGTCCGTGTGGACTTTGGCCGATTCCTTTTGAGACTTACACGTACATCGGTCCTGAAATAGGCAGGATTCTGCTCAGTAAAAGCCAAGGATTCCACCAATACTGTTCCACCCTGTACAATGGATGCCTCCAAATCAATTGGGGTATTCCATAAACCTCCACCATAAATGGTCCTCAGGTTGATTCCAAAGGAACGGTTCTTTTTCCAATGATACTCTTTGCCTGCTGTAAAGGCCAGATTGTACCTACCATTGAAGCGGGTGTTTCGCCATAGGTTCTCTTCTGTCTTGTACTGTGATCTGTAAAAAGAGGTGGATAAAAGAAAGTAAAAGTCCCGATAGGTAAAATGCTCCAAGGTAAATTCCGCCCCGTAGTTTTTGCCAAAACCTGTGTTGACCAAATGGTCAGTCATCAGTGACCATTCCTGGTTGAGTATAGAGGTAGTCTGATTGACACCTGGTATGACAGGGATGTCATACAAATGCTGATAGTACGTTTCAATTTTCATCCTTAAGTATGGATTGAGCGAGCGGTCATAGCCCAACACCAAATGGTGAGACCTGCTAAGTTTCAAGTCTTTGTTTGGAAAAGTAATGACTCCATCTTCTTCCACTTGGGCAAAATAGGTCCCCAAAGGTTGCACCTGACTGTGTAGGCCATAGCCCAGGTTGATCCTTTGTTTTTCATCCAATGCATATGAAGCCGAAAATCTCGGTTCTACCGCTGTAGAATTATTCAGGATCAGCTGCAGGTAGTGTACGCCAAAATTCAAAGTGAGACGTTGGCTAGCCCGGACATTGAGCTGGGAAAAGGCCTGCACGCTTTGTGTGCTCCCTTTGGCATCAATGTGGGTCTGCATCTGTCCAGCATTCCCCCCATAACCCTGCTCAAGGACATTGTAATATAACTGGTTGAGAAAAACCCCGCTCCTGAGGCTGTACTTAGGGGAAATCTTGGTGTTGAGCACTGAGCTGAAGGTGATTTTGGACTGCCCAAATTCCGAATAAAACCGCTCTTCATTCATGTAATCCCGGTTTAGTAGGCCGTATTTATCCCCCATATTGCTCCCTGAGGCCAAAACAGTAGTTTGAAGAAAATTCGATTTATTCAGAATATAAGCATGCTTAATACCAACCGCCCCAGTGTTGGAAAAGAAGTTTGAATTCATCCTATCAAATTCTGTCTGCCAGCTCAGGGAGTCCAGAAGGGCATTCCTGTTCTGATCACTCAATCCCCCAAATCCAAAAACCGTAACCGTACTTTTCTTCCCTGTTGGTAGAAAAAAATTAAAGGACAGGTCCTGAAAATTGGTTACGAAATCCCCTAGAGGCACACCCAAACCCGCCAGCATGGATAAAGTGGAATAACGGTAGTTGATCAGGTAGGAACCTCTGTAATTTTTCGAGAAAGGTCCCTCTACTGCTATGTCAGTTCCCAATAAACTTGCCTGCACGGTAAATTCCCGCTTTTCATTATTTCCCTTTCGTAAATTAAGATCAAATACACCAGAAAGAGCATTGCCATATTCAGCTGGGAAAGCCCCGGTAATAAAGTCAGAATTATCTAACAATTGAGCACTGAGTATAGCGACCCCACCTCCGGCAGCCCCTGAAGCTGCAAAATGGTTTGGATTAGGGATATCGATGCCTTCCATTCTCCACAGCAGGGCGTTGGGGTTGTTTCCCCTGATGGAAATATTGTTGTTGCCGTCATCAGCACCCACCACACCTGCAAAGGAAGTGGCCATCCTTCCGGGGTCATTGATGGCTGCGGCATATTTTCGGGTTTCCTCCACCGAAAAGGTCCTTCCACTGACCGTAACCATATCGTTAATGGTTCTTTCTTTTTCGGTAGCAGAAACCACTACTTCGTTCATTTGATTGATTTCCTCCTCCAGTACAATGGTCAGTACAGTTTCCTTTCCTGAATTGACCTGAACCTGGGCGAGAATAACATCTTTATATCCTATAAAGCCGATACGCAAGGTATGGGTACCGACGGGAACCTGTGTAATCCTGAAATCCCCGGAACCATCCGTGACTGCGCCAATGAGTGGATCGGAACCCAAAACCATGACGTTAGCCCCTGGAATGGGGGATTTGGTGATGTGGTCGGTTACTTTTCCCCTAACAGTCTGGGTCAAAGTCTGGGCCGAAGCTTGGAAAGTAACCAACAAGGCCATTAGGATCAATATGTTAATCGATAGTTTCCCATTCATAATTAAAGCTTGAAAATGGATAAATCGTGCTGGAAGGGCGGTGGTCAGAAAAAGCGGACTCCGGCCCTAAATCCCCACCATAGCTGGCTGGCCAGATCCTCTACATGGGTTCTTTCGCGGTGAATTTGAGGCGCAAAAAAAGTAAACAGCTCAGGGTGTCCGTTATAGGCTGTATCGTATACCCTATAGTTTAAAGTGGGCCCGACAAACAAGCCCATTTTATTGGAGGCCTGGAAGTCAACGCCAATAAATAGCCTGTTAACCAAGTTCAATGCTTCCACATTGCCACGGTTCAATTGCTCTGAACTGGCTTCGATATTCAGGTATAACCTGTTGCCCAACCTAGGTGAAGTTCCTATACCATAACCAAATGCCCAGGTGACATCCTCGCTGATCTCTGGCCGCATGCCCGCAAAAAGAATGTTGTAAAATTCCCTCTTCCCTGTTCTCAGGGCTATGTTCAAAGGCAGCACCTCATTGTAGCTTAGTTCTACTGTATGGTAGCCGCTTCGGACAAAGCTGATCAGTCCCACAGGCACACCGCTCATGCTGTCTGCATAATTGAATACCCCAAGCTGAAAGCCATGTACTTTGGAAGCATAGTTGATTGGAGAAATTTGGGTTCCTTTAATCCTTTTTGCAGCAAAGTTGACCAATCCTGAAATTTGGGTACCCTCCATTTCATCTGCGGTAAAGTTGAGCGTACCGGCAAGCTGCACGCCTTTAACACTTTTCGGTGAAAAGTTCATCACTCCTGCCAGTTGTACCCCGTCCACAGATCCCATGGTGAAATTTGCAGTACCGGCCAATTGCACGCCTTTGACATGACTGAGATTGGAGTTAAAAACTCCGGCCAGCTGAACTCCGTCAACATTACCTCCTACTTGATTGAACAGTCCTGCCAATTGGACTCCTCTCATCGCACCCCGGTTGATATTGAAAAGGCCTCCCATTTCAAAAGCCCTGGTTCCAGCAGAGTATCCACCTAGAATATTTATGGATACATCATTGATGGCCTGGCCAGATTGCAGGCCATTGGTCCCCATAAAAGGCACAAAGGATACCTGAATCGGGACATTGATGGTGTCCGCTACCTCTGGATGAAAGGCTTCCAACCAAGTCTTTGTTACACTTTTAGAAGAAAGGGTATTGGACGTCGAATCGCCTTCATGCTGAATTGTTGAATATGTTAGGATCAACAAATGTGAAGCAGTTCTTGCTTCGGATACCAAAGGAAAGAAGATCAGCCATGCTGATAGAATAAGAAATTTATTAAATGTGATCATGATATTGGTTTCGTTTCAATATCATGACAAGCAAGTGGACGGACACCCCTATGCGGGGATTAAAAATTTATCAAAAAGTTTATGTTGACCTTAATCTTAAAATAGATTCCGGTGGATAATATTTGAAATATCATATAAAAATGAAACTCACCAATAACTTTCAAAAATATACAGTCTGAGCCTTATTATTTCAATTCTCTCCTGACTAAACATGATTTTCAAAATAGCCTTCCAGACATCATTGGCAATAAATTCAATTTATGCAAAGGGAAGTTTCATCAGCTGCCAGTTTGCCACTGACTTTGCATCTCATTTAAGTTTGTTATTGCCTTTAGCACTTTATGGTTACAAAAAAACACACATACTTCAATTAGAGGAATAAAACATAAAAAAACAGAGTGATCTATAGGCATAAATTTGGTACTTTTCATCCTTAAAAAAATATAGCCAGACCCATGCAACAGAAATCTGTACTTATCCTATTTTTCTCATTTATTCACTTTTTTTCTTACGCTCAGCAAGCTCCTAAACTGATCGTAAGGGGAGATGACATGGGTTCTTCCCGTTCAGCGAACTTGGCAAGTATAGACACCTATGTTAACGGTATAGAAACTTCTATCGAGTTGATGGTGGTGACACCTTGGTTTCCTGAAGCAGCAAAAATGTTGGAGGAAAACACCGGTATTGATGTGGGGTTGCATTTGGTCATCACCAGTGAATGGGATGGCATCAAATGGAGACCATTGACCCATTGCCCTTCTTTAACAGATGACAACGGCTATTTTTTTCCAATGATGGGACCTAATGAAAATTATCCTGGACTTGCAGTTATTGAGAATCAATGGAAACTCAATGAAATAGAACAGGAATTCCGGGCCCAAATAGAACTTGGCTTGAAGAACGTTCCACAAGTGAGCCACCTCTCAGGGCATATGGGATCTACTAGTTTCCATCCTGATGTAGCTCAAATGGTATTGAAGCTCTCTGCCGAATATGACCTTCCTGTGATGAATAGAGAAGTCATGCAGCCATTGGGAATTATTGGGGTCTCCTATGATGGTGCTAAGGGAACATTTTCGGAGAAGGAAGCATCCTTTATCCGAATGTTGGATAACCTTGAACCCGGAAAATCCTATATGTTTGTAGACCACCCATCCTATGATAATGTAGAAATGCAAGGTGTTGGTCATCACGGATATGAGAATGTCGCTGAAGATCGACAGGGTGTCACAGATATATGGACGAGTCAAAAGGTAAAGGAAGCCATCTCAAATAAGGGGGTAGAATTAGTCAATTTTATCACCTTATCTAAAGCACTTCCCCGTAGCGATCCTGAAGAGGTAAACTTTAATTCACAAGCGATTATTGAATACCTAAATGCTGTTAACAAGAATGAACAAGACCTCCACAGCTTGATGATCTTGAGAAATGGAAAGGTTGTCTTTGAGGAATGGTTTGGTGAAAATGCAGCCAACAAAACCCACACCATGTATTCAGTTAGCAAGACATTCACTGCAACAGCGATTGGCTTTGCTGTTCAGGAAGATCTTTTAAAAGTGACTGATAAGGTCATTTCGTTTTTCCCTGAAAAACTTCCTAACGAGATAAGTGACCATCTTCAAGCGTTAGAAATCCGCCATCTATTAACAATGACAGTAGGTCACGATGTGGATCCAACGGGTGTCCTGAGGGAAACCGAGGGGCTTGATTGGGTGGAAGGATTTCTCGCATTTCCATTAGAACATCCTCCAGGTACTACCTATGTATACAACAGTTTGGCTACATACATGCTTTCAGCCATACTAACAAAAGTTTCAGGAGAGAGGATTTTAGATTTTCTACAGCCACGTCTTTACAGACCCTTGGGAATAGTAGGAGCAACTTGGGATGAAAGTCCGCAGGGAATCCAGATTGGTGGTTGGGGACTGAATGTAAAAACAGAGGATATGGCTAAATTAGGGCAGTTTTACCTACAAAAGGGGAAGTGGAACGGAGTGCAGCTACTATCTGAAAGTTGGATTAACGAGGCTTCTTCGGCAAAGGTACCTTCTCTACCGGCTGGAGTTAAAAAGGAAGACCTCAAGGTCAAGGCAAATGACTCTGACTGGTTGCAGGGATATGGCTATCAGCTTTGGCGTAGCCGGCACAACTCCTATAGGGCAGATGGCCGCAACGGACAGTTTATTTTGGTGCTTCCGGAGAAAAATGCGGTAATTGTTACCACAGCAGATATTCCCAATATGCAAGCTGAACTAAATTTGATATGGGACCACCTATTGCCAGCATTTAAGTAGGGCGTGCTGAAAAACGCCAACTGAAGAATAAATGCTTTAAATTTTGATGAATACCCTGTTTGTCAGGTATTTTCTTTTTAAGCAGGTGCACGCTTATTCAATGTTATAGCTTGATTTCCGTGCTCCTTAAAATTTTAAAAATCGAAATTTTAAGGCTAGCCTCAGGCATACCATCTTCTTCATTGGGCTCACTCGAAGTATAAGCATACATCTTCATTCGCCCGCTTTGAATCTGGCATACCTGAGACTTTTTCAGCAAGCCCTAAGTAAAATCCTTAAATCCGAAGTGGGTATTAAAGGGAGTACTTCATTTACATTTCCTTTTTATATAACCTGTTATTACTTCGAAAAAAATAATATCTACCGTTCAACCCCCTCTTTTATTTTAAACAGAATTTTCAAAAGCCTAAAAAGAAAAATTAACCTTTAAGGTTATTGGATGGTATGGCCTAAACCGCAAACCCCACGGTTATATAAGAAATAGTTCTTGAAGAAGTAACTCTCCTAACAACTTTGAAATGGAAGCCAATTACCTTCGACATACAATGAAAGTCTAAAAGTCGTCCTCAAAACAGGTTTTACTTTCAGTTCACCGATTCTCTATCCTAATTCCCCCTCACTCTATAACTTAGGATGGCCATCTTTGCCTGGCTTCCCCATACCCTAAAACACTAAAAAGCAGGTATTTAGTAAATCCGCAACCCAGCCCTTCCTCCAAACCACATTTGGCTGGCAAAACTTCCTTCTCGAGGACTGTTTTCATTCTGAATCCTTGGATTGGCGTATGTGAACATGTCGGGATGATGCTGGAATCCGGTATCATAAAGCCGCCAGTTGATGCTAGGCCCAAAATAAATGCCGATGTTCTTGCCGAACTGGTACTCAAGCCCTATGTATGCCCTGTTGATCAGATTGAGTGCCGCTACATTGGCAAGGTTCATCTGGGAACTGCTCAGTTCAATGTTCATGAATACCTTCTTCCCCAACCTGGGTGCGGCACCTACCCCATAGCCAAATGCCCAAGTCACCGAATCTGTAAAATCAGGCCTGAATCCGGCAGATAGGATGTTGTAGAAATTCCTTGTACCTGTCCTGAATGCAAAATTCAAGGGCAAAACTTCATCAGCCCCTACTTCCACCTGTCGGTAACCTTTCCTGACAACACTCAGCAGGCCTATAGACACACCGCTAATGCTATCTGCATAGTTGAACAGTCCGATTTGAGAACCTTTTATCCTGTTGCCTATGTTCAGGATGCCGGCCACTTGTACACCGCTGAGATCGGAGTGGGCGTAATTTGCCACACCTCCCAACTGTGCTCCTTTTACTTCCTTGGTGGCAAGATTCAATACCCCACCCAATTGCACACCTTGCAAGGATCCAGAGGTAAAGTTGCCCAGGCCACCCATCTGAACAGCCCTGGTATCATCCAGGACCACATTGGTAAGACCAGCCATCTGCACGCCTTGCATGGCCCCTCCTACCAGGTTGAATAATCCTGCCATTTGCAGGAATTTCACATCTCCTTTGTTGATATTGAACAAGCCACCCAACTCCACTTTATTGGTACCTGCAGAAAAACCTCCCCAAACATTGAATGAGTAATCGTTGATCACATTGCCGGACAGTTTGCGGTTGGTTCCAATAAAAGGCACAAGAGAAACCTGGACTTTCCTGTAGAGGGTATCACTCACATTCTCCAAGTTGGTGGATCCCATGGATTTTTTTGTCCATTGCCAGGCGTCTTTCATGGGCTTCGCGAGGCTCTTTCCCACCCCTTCGAGATCTACCTCACTGGTTTTTAGCAGGACTTTTTGAAATGGATTCAACTGATCATTGACCAGAAGGGTATCCCCATAATCCTTCTTGTTGACCACCAGGCGAACACTGTCCAAGTTGGGGTTTTTTATTGCCAGTTGAAAATAACCAAATTCATCTGTAATGGAGGATTTGAGGGTGATCGGATCATAGACGGTGGCATCCCTGATGGCCTTTCCTGTGTTTTCATCTACCACATAGCCGCTCACCACCAATTCCTTCTTGGATATTTGACGGGGGCTGAGAATGACATAAACCCCTTTTTGTTTGGCTTCTACCCCACCTGCAAATAGCTCTTCCAAAATTAACCGCAAAGGCTGATCGTTAAAGGTGCCACTATAAGTTCTCTTGACATCGATCACGGAAGAACTGTAGGAAAAAACACAGCCTACTTTTTGGGACAAACGCTTCAGTAAGTTTTCCAGAGATTCATTCTCTGAGGTAATGCTGACCTTTTTTTCCAAAATAGGCAGCTCCTGTGCATTCAAGGGAGACAGGATACTGAAAAACAAAATCAAACCTACCAAGCGGTGAATACCCTTCCAATGGTCCGTCAACATCCTTCTATTGGCAACCATCTCCACTAAACCTGATCATATTTCCTTCATCTATGACCTCAACGCCCAAGGTTTCGGCTATGATCGAAAGCACCGTTTCCAACGTTTCGTTGTCAAATGAAACCGTCAGTCTACAGGAAGCCATATTTCCACCTAAAACAATGCGTTTGCCATAGACAGACTCCAGTCTTTTTACTACCTGATGAAGTTCCTCCTCATGGAAATCAAGAATTTTGGTCTTGAAAGCCGCCACATTGGCATCTGCGACAGTCTTGCTAAACAACTCAGTAGCGGGATCATAGCTGCCCATTTCCCCTGCTTTGAGCATGATCCCTTCTTGGTTTTCCGCATAAAAGCGGACGATACCTTCCTTGACGCTCACTTCCACTATGGGTTGATCAGGGTATGCCTTCACCTGGAATACCGTGCCGATGTCTTCTATCAATAAGCCGGCAGCCTTCACGGTCCAATTGACTTTTTTTTCTTCTGGTATGCTGATCAAAGCTTCCCCAATCAGATGGATGGTGCCGGTTTTTTTACGGGGATGGTAGTCCACCTGGACTTCGGACCGTTGGTTAAGAGAAATCTCCGTAAGGTCGGGTAAAATCTCTGTAACCACCTCATTTTCACTCAACATCAAAATTTCCTGGTTAGGAAGTTTTTGTATATAAAATAAGTAAGAAAGGCCCAGAAGCAGTATCAGCCCAGCAGCTATTTTCCAAACCACCGGAAACAAAGAAATGGTTCTTTTAGAGGTCTCTACATCCAATTCAATTTTTTTCCAAGCTTTATCAGCATCAAACTCTGGCATGTCTGACAGTTGAGCTTTTTCAAAAATCAGTTGTGCATCCTCCAAGTATTTTTGGTTTTCATAGGATTGGGCAGTCCATTCCTTGAGCTCACTCATTTCCTCTTCTGAGGCTTCACCAACCAGGAACTTTCCGATCAATATTTCTATATGTTCTGGTTCCTGACTCATAGTTTTAACAGCTGTGCAGAAAAGATTACTATGAAAGGTAAATAGTCTTTCAATTTTAAACGCATCAATTTTAGGGCTTTTCCCATTTGGTTTTCGACTGTTTTGATGGAAATCTGTAAAGCATCTGCAATTTCCTGGTACTTAAGATCCTCAAACCTACTCATTCTGAAGATCAGCTGGCATTGGTCGGGCAAAGCTTCTATGGCCTCTTGAATCTTGGATTCAAGTTCATTTTTGATTGCCTGGTGATCAGCAGCATGTGTATATCGTTCTCCATCTGCTACCACAGCTTCAGCATGCACTTGTCTCACTTTGAGTCGCTTGAGTTCATTGAGACAAGCATTGCGTACTGAACTATACAAATAGGATTTTAAGGAAGCATCTATGTGAATGCTTTCCTTTTTTTCCCAAAACCCAATAAAAGCAGATTGAACGACTTCTTCCGCGGCATCCTTATCGGAAAGATATTGATACGCAAAACGGCAGAGTGCTGAATAATGGCTTTTGAACAATATTTCAAATGCAGCTACATCTCCTTGGAGTATGTCAGTGAAAACCTTTTGATCTAAAGCCTGCATGAGATTCCTTTATATTCCCCCACAAGATAAGATTTTGGTTTTGCTTTTTAATTAAGAAAACTGAAAAGCCATTTACCCCTATCTTAATAGAAAAATTAGTGAGTGAAATGCTAAAATTTAGGACTGAACCACGGCGTTACAATCAATCCTTTAAGGAGCACATAAATCAGCTTTGATATCTCCTTACTGTTCACATCTAATTGCATAAATTCTCAAGACCATTTTTAAAAATCCACTTTTACCATAATTTATATTAAAGAAATATAATGAATACAAAAAAAGAAAATCATTTTTAAATCTGTGGAAGACAGAGACAAAATGCTCAAACTCCCTTTTGCACAAGGCATCAATATGGCTCATAACCAACTCGAAAAAATTATAAGTAAATTAAAATAACATGCCATGAAAAAAAGAGATAAAATCACTTATTGGGTAGCAACCATTTGGCTCTGTTTGGGAATGATTTCTACAGGAATAGTTCAACTCGTCCAATTGGAAGAGGAAGTTCAAAAAATGAATACCTTAGGCTACCCTGATTATTTCCTGACAATCATAGGTGTCTGGAAAATATTGGGTGTAATTGTAGTTCTGGCTCCTAAAATGCCATTAATTAAAGAATGGGCTTATGCAGGATTTTTCTTTTTGATGTCGGGGGCAATTTTCACACATCTTGCTGTCAGAGATGAATTGGTGGAATATTTTGGTCCTGCCCTATTGCTTGTTTTAACTATAGTGTCATGGTATTTTAGACCAGCAGACAGAAAACTAACAAAAGCTAATGATGAAATTTGAATTTAACCCCCATGTTGACAAATATTTGCTTGACGGCTGCATGCGTTGTAAATATGGCGCAACACCCCAATGTAAAGTCAATAATTGGCGTAAAGAATTAGAATCACTAAGACAAATAGTTTTAGCAACCGGGTTAACTGAAGAAATAAAGTGGGGAGCACCAGTGTATACTCATAATGGGAAAAACATTGTTTCAGTCGGTGCATTAAAAGAATCCGCAACTATTGGTTTTTTCAAAGGAGTATTATTGGCTGACAAGTACAAAATACTCCAACAACAAGGGAATATACAGTCGGCCAGAATTATAAAATTCACAAATACAGAAGACATCCAAAAAGTTAAAGCTATTTTGAAATCATACATTTTGGAGGCAGTAGCCATTGAGGAAAGCGGGAAAAAAGTAGAATTCAAGAAAAACCCTGAACCAATACCTGATGAACTACTTGAAGTATTTGAACAAGAACCTGCATTCAAGAAAGCATTTTACGACTTGACACCAGGTAGGCGAAGAGGTTATATCATTCACTTTTCACAACCCAAGCAATCGCAAACTAGAATTAGACGAATATTGAAATACAAAGAGCAGATTATAAACGGAATAGGGCTACATGATGAATACAAAAGTTAAGGAGTATTGGCTAAACCGACATTAAATTCAATAAGTTTATATTTCAAAGACAGTTTCAGGAATGCTATTAATTGAAATCAAATGCGTAAAGTTTCCCTTTTTATAGCCATAAGTTTAGATGGTTACATAGCAAAACCCAATGATGACCTAAGCTTTTTAAAATTAGTTGAAAAAGAAGGCGAAGATTATGGGTATAAAGAATTTACTGCTAACATCGACACCATAATTCTAGGAAGAAAAACCTACGATTATGTAATAAAAGAAATCGGCACATCACACTACGACAATGGGCAACGGGATGTTTATGTAATCACGCGAAATGGCAGACCAAATACCGGGAAAACAATTTTTTACACTGGCAGCTTGCCAGATTTGATTGAAAAATTGAAATCTGAAAAAGGTAAAAATATTTATTGTGATGGTGGGGCTGAAGTCATCAATGAACTTTTGAGACATGATTTGATTGATGAATTTATCATCTCAATTATTCCTATACTCTTAGGCCAAGGCACAAGACTTTTTAAAGATGGAAGACCTGAACAAATGCTGGAGTTCGTGGATGCAAAGTCATTTGAAACAGGATTAACGCAATTGTTCTACAGAAGAAAAAGGTAAAGTAATTTCTTCATTCTATAACCACTACATAATACAGATGGAAAATAAAATACCATATCAAGTTACTATCCGGCAAGAAGTCCCTGGAGATTACAATGATGTATATAAACTAAATGTCACGGCATTCGGAAGGAATGATGAAGCTGAATTGGTAGAAGCATTAAGAAAGAATCACTCAATTTTTGTTCCTGAACTTTCAATTGTTGCCACTGAAAATAACCAAATAATTGGCCATATTTTATTTACTAAAATTCAGATTAAAGACGCCGACGGAAACCTGAACGAAAGTTTAGGCCTTGCGCCAATGGCTGTTAGACCAGAACTGCAAAAAAAAGGAATAGGAGGCCAAATGATCAAAAAAGGGTTTGAAGTGGCAAAAAGATTGGGTTTTAAATCCATCATAGTGTTGGGGCACGAAAACTATTACCCGAAATTTGGATTTCAATCAGCTGACAAATGGAAGATTTTGGCACCTTTTCAGGTTCCTTCAAATGTTTTTATGGCAATTGAGTTAGTTGTAGATGGACTTAAAAACATATCCGGAACAGTCATTTACCCAAAAGAATTCGAAACAGTATGATAGAATACAGTATAAGGATTATGGATTTTAGCTGAAAACATCTTTTTTGCGGCCTCAAACTGAAGCACAATAGAACCTCCTAGAAATTTTTCAAGTCCCTCAAACATTAGTATCTTGAAAACATTGGAAGTAATGCCATACGGAATATTTGACAACACCTTGAATGGAAACTTCGGCACTACAAATTTCCTAAATTCACAGCAGACTATTTGAACATTTCGGGCTTTTGAAAATAAAAGTAAAGTTGCTTTTTTCTAACCCTGATTGATTTTCCTAAGAAAAAATTACAATAATTTGCGCAACCAAATAATTGCGTATATATTCGCAACCATATAGTAGCACATTGTAAGAATGAAAACAAGAAGAGACGTATTTCAAGCCATTGCCGACCCAACACGAAGGGCTATAATTATGCTATTGACTGTTGGTGCTTTGACCCCTAATGCCATCGCAGAACATTTCAACTCAAGCAGGCAAGCGGTTTCAAAACATTTGCAAATACTTTCTGAATGTGAAATTGTAAGGCAAGAGCAGCAAGGCAGGGAAATCCACTACCATTTAAACGCAGATAAGATGAAAGAAATAGAAAAATGGTTGGAGCAATTCAAACAACTGCTCACTAAAAAATTCAATCAACTTGATAATGTATTGGAACAATTAAAACTAAATAGAAAATGAACAAGGCAATTTTATTCAATTTCGAGGTGGACAGACCAAAAAACCAAATCAAGGTAGAACGTTCGTTCAATGCACCACTTGACATGGTCTGGTCTGCTTGGACAGAAGCAGAGATCCTCGACCAATGGTGGGCTCCAAAACCCTGGAGAGCAGAGACCAAATCAATGGATTTCAGCGAAGGTGGGCATTGGCATTATGCAATGGTGGGCCCGAATGGTGAAAAGCATTGGTCAAGAGTAGATTACTTAAAAATCATCCCACAAGCATTTTTTTCAGCGAATGACGGTTTTTGTGATGAAAACGGAAATCCTAACACTTCTCTACCTAGGAATAAATGGGAAAACAGCTTTTCAGGTCAAGGGGAGAAAACGTTAGTCAATATCCTGCTAAGTTTTGACACCTTAGAAGACCTTGAAATAATCATTGAAATGGGCTTCAAGGAAGGCTTTACCGCAGGTCTTGAAAACCTTGACCAATACATTGAATCGCAATTTAGATTACGCAAACAAAATAAAACAAGCAATATGGCGCGGGTATCCAGCTACCTTAACTTCCCCGGCAACACAGAAGAAGCTTTTAACTTTTACAAAAAAGTGTTTAAGTCAGAGTTTATCAACGGCATTCAACGATTTGGAGAAGTACCTGCTGACCCCAACCAACCACCCATGGCAGAAGAAGTTAAAAAAATGGTCTTGCACATTGAGCTGCCCATTCTTGGTGGACATATTCTAATGGGAACAGATGCTCCCAAAGAGTTTGGGATGACCGTGAATAGAGGCAATAATATGCACATCAATTTAGAACCCGAATCAAGAGAAGAAGCCAAGCGACTTTTTGACGAACTTTCAGAAGGTGGTAAAGTAGAAATGCCCATTCAGGATATGTTTTGGGGTGCATATTACGGTAGCTTCCAAGATAAGTATGGGATTAATTGGATGATTAACTATCAACCGAAATAAAAAGTATGAAACGTGATAAGATAATATTTTGGATTGCAACAAGTATTATCTTCTTTTGGGAAGGCCTTATGCCATTGAGCACATTACTTTTTGTACCTGAGTTTGTAAATGCAGGTACAAAACCTTTGGGCTACCCAGACTATTTTGCCTATACCCTAATCATCTTTAAAGTATTGGGAGCATTCACAATCATACATCCTAAAACTCCAACCAAATTGAAAGAATGGGCGTATGCCGGGTTAACTTTTAATCTGATTTTCGCTTTTATAAGCCATAGGGTCGTTGACGGATTTGGTAGCCTTGCAATCTTCCCTTTAACAATACTTGCTATTTTAATGGTTTCGTATTTTTACAAAAACAGAATTATGAACAATCATATAACTAAATAATATGTCATTTCAAGCTTATATAGACAACATCCAAAAGAAAACAGGCAAATCACCTGACGACTTTAAAAATTTGGCAGAAGAAAAAGGTTTCTTGAAAAATGGGGAACTAACCGTAAAGGCAACTCAAATTACCGACTGGCTAAAAGAAGAATTTGAATTGGGACACGGACACGCAATGGCGATATACGCCTCATTGAAAGGGAAAACAGAATGAAAGAAAAACATTGAAAAGGTTATCCTGAAATTCTTTAAATCGAGCGTCGAGGCAAAAAATAACCAACAGGCGTTATTTAGACCTACTAACAAACTTAAATTTCAAAACATCGCCAGGCAATTGTGGAAAAGAGAGTCTTTTTCAAAAACATTACGCTGAATTTTTGTTTGATGCTTGAGACCCTAATCAAGACCCTGAGCTCTATTTAATAGTTACATTGTTTTTGAACAATAATAACTTCACTAGGGAATTTTATCAAATGTTGCAGGTATAGCGCTTGGAAATGAACGATTGACTTACATCAATACACTACAAAATAACCTCCCTGCATATATCCTGGCATATGTATGGAAACTAAAACTACTGAAGCACTTGATGCATGTCCGCATTTATCCAGACAAGTGGAACATCAACGACGCGATGACTCCTTGACTGGCATACATCCACTTAAGAATAAAATATAAAGGTTGAAAGCTTATAATACTCACTAAACCAATCATGATATTCTACAACTTTTGCAAATGTTCAATTTCTACTGGAATTAAAAAACAAAGAAGCAATGGTAACGGCCACCCATTCCCAGTTGACAAAGGAGTGTTATACATCTACTGATATTGAAAATTCAATCTTATTGTTAATGACAGTAACTGCCCGTCCGGTCTATTTGGAAAAGATTTAAAGGGATAGATTCGCAGTGACTCTAAGCATTATCACATCAGGGATAAATTTAATATTCACCTCAAGATCATTCAATTATTTTACAAACTCAAAAACAAAACCCCGACCGCATGCGGTCATTTTTGTCCGAAATCCCATTATAAACCCAGTCTTTACGTGCATAAACCTTTGATTATAAACATATTAAATATGGCATAAAAATAGAATATCAAAGAATCAAAAACACCAGAATGCTCTTCAACTACTTAAAAATTGCCTGGAGAACACTATTCCGCCATAAACTTTCAAGTTTTCTGTATATTACAGGTTTGAGCTTGGCTCTGCTTTCTGTAATTTTTATTGGCATTTATGTTTACCATGAAAAATCTTTTGACAGCTTCTTACCAGAACTGGAATTGATACATCGGGTCAACTTGGATGGCAAAATGGGACCAGAGGAATTTTTAAGTGGCAACACCCCTCCTCCGGTCGGACAGGCATTGTTGGACAACTTCCCTGAGGTGAAGGAATACACTAGGATGTACCGCAATTCTCCAGGTTTTGTAAGCCATATAGGTGATGCTGAAAAAAAGGTATTTAAAGAAACCAGACTCTTTACGGTTGATTCTAACTTTGTTTCATTTTTCGACTTTCCTCTACTTGAAGGAGATGGCCGAACTGCATTAAAGGACCGCTATTCATTGGTTTTGACAGAATCCACTGGTAAAAAGTACTTTGGAGATGAATCCCCGATAGGGAAACAATTGCAATTGGATGAGTGGACGAATCCATTTGTTGTCAGTGCGGTATTGAAAGATCTACCATCGAATTCTTCTATCCAGTTTGACATATTAATCCCCAATGAATCCAATCCTGCTGTCAAACGCTTTGAATGGAGTTGGGTCTGGTTGCAGATGAATACTTTCGTAAAATTACATTTAGGAGCAACTTCTAGCCATTCACTCAAACAATTGGAGGATAAAATGCCCTCTCTGGTAAAAACTCAGGCAGCGGAAGCTTTTCATAGGATCGGAAAACCATTGGATCAGTTTCTGGAAGATGGCGGTAGATGGAATCTGTCCCTACAACCAATGTCAGAAATTCACCTTGGCTCGAAGGGTATCTATAGTAGCCATATCTCTCACGGTAATCCCACTACTGTCAATGCCTTTTTCTTTACTGCCATCATGATTTTGGCAATGGCCTGCATCAACTGCATGAACCTTACCACAGCCTACTCTTTGAGAAGGAGTAAAGAAATCGGCGTAAAGAAAGTCCTTGGCACTGGAAAAAGGCAACTGATTATTCAATTTTTGACGGAATCAGCTCTTTCCAATACCATTGCGGCCATCTTGGCTCTTGCCGGCATATCAGTTCTCTTACCTTATTTCAACAAACTGACGGGAAAATTCCTTCAAATGTCCGGTCTTTTTAATGCATCTTTTATCGGAGTTTTTTTTATTCTGATAATCTTCACCACCTTATTTGCCGGCCTTTATCCTGCCTTTTATCTGAGCAATTTCCGCTCCTTATCCATTATAAAAAGGAATGCCAATCCAAAGAGTATATTCAGTGAACATCTAACCAGAAACTTTCTTATCGTATTTCAATTTGTCATTTCAGCAGCACTCATTTTATCTTCCATTGTTGTATTCCAACAGATCAAATATGCTGGTGAAATCAATATGGGTTTTGACAAAGAACATGTGCTTTTGATCAATCATGTAGAAAAATCAGGCAAAGACCAAAAAACTATTACAGAAGAGCTGAGAAAGTTGCCCGGGGTGCAATCGGCAAGTCTTAATACCGGAGTGCCAGGAAAAAATGCTTTTGGTGATTTTTATGTTCCTGTCAATACCTGGGAAGAATCCAATTTGTTAAAGGATCTGGCATTGGCTTCCTACATGGTAGATGAAGAATACCTTAACACCATGGGAATAGAGCTCATTTCCGGCAGGAATTTCTCCCGGAATTTCAATGATTCCACCTCTGTACTCTTAAATGAGAAAGCTGCGAGACTGATCGGATGGTCCAACGAGGAGGCTATTGGAAATTTTATCCGATATCCTGGTCGGGGCAACCAACAATTTGAAGTCATAGGAATCTTAAAGGACTTTCATGTGGAATCTATCCATACAGAGATCATCCCTTTTGCACTTTTCCATTTCACTTCGCAAAGCTATTACCCTCAACAATTATACATCAGCATAAGGCTGGATAAAGAAAACATTGAGCAGACCATGGCAGGTATCGAAAAACTTTGGTTAAGCCTGGAGCCTGAAGTAATTTACGAATCATCCTTTGTAGAAGAAGACATTGAGGCCATGTACCAATCTGATAAAAGATCCGGTATTACTTTTTGGGTTTTCACCTTACTGGCAATTCTTATAGGAGGTATAGGCTTATTCGGTCTTGTCACTGCCACTATACAACAAAGAGTAAGAGAATTAGGAGTTAGAAAAGTACTTGGAGCTTCATCACTGAATTTGGTTCAGATGTTGTCGGGCTCATATTTCAAGCTTATTGTTATTGCTTTTATAATTGCAATCCCTTTGGCCACTTGGTCAATAGGTTTTTGGCTTGAACAGTTTGCATACCGTATTGATGTCCATATCGGATATTTCCTAACAGCATTCTTAATCGGAATAGGGTTTTCTGTCCCCTTCATACTTATCCAAACCTGGAAAGCTGCTACCTCAAATCCAGTTGATGCCTTACATATGGATTAGAATTAATACTGAAAAGGCCTGCAAAAATGCAGGCCTTAAATCTTTGATAAATCCTTTTAAATTTAACTCAAAGTATCGCTTTCAACTTCCAGAACACTGTCCTCCGTAGTAATTTCTTCAATTACTTCAGGATGTTCTGTTTGCTCAGTCTCTACAGGTTCCTGCACAGCGTCTTCTGTAGATTTGTTACCGCAAGATGCTAATAGTGTCATTCCGGTCACAAGCATCAAAGCTAATTTCTGTTTCATTTTTTTATTAGTTTATAGTCCAAACCGGACTTACATTAATGATCAAATCTAATGCTAGATTTTATGTCCTCTTGAAAATCTTGGTTTAGATTGAGAAAATTTCCGAAATATTATAGTCCTTGAGTTTGCACTTGTTGGTTTTATCTCATCTAGACAATTTATTTGGTACTGAAAGAATTATAAAAACTGGTCTAAAAATGAACTAAATATCAATAACTTACAAAAGGATGTTTTTTAAAGACAACCTCTCACTTTATCCCTTGAAACATCTAATTTCTCCAATCTAAAAACCAATTTCATGCAAACAGCCCCTCAAAATATGATAAAAACAGCCAGGATAACCGGCATCTGGTATTTGGCTTTGGCAATTTCAGGAGTGCTCGGCTTTTTGGTTATTCATCCTCAAGTTTTTATAGCTGATGACCCTACAAAAACCCTGGAGAACATTACACAAAATACAAACCTTGCAAGAATCCGGCTTTTGCTCGAATTTGCTATCATCATTTCACAAGCTCTGACAGCTGTATGGTTTTACAAACTTTTCAGGTCTATCAACGAATGGGGAGCCTGGACATTAGCTATATGGGGAACTGTAAACTCTGTAGTCATCATGGTAAGTGCTATTTCAATGGCTACAGCAATAAGGATCGCCGAATCTGTTACCTTAGGCCTAGAACAGAAAAAAAATTTAATTGAACTTTTAAACCATGTAAGTTCCAATGCTTGGGGAGTAGGAAGCCTCTTTTTTGGGTTATGGCTTATCCCCATGGGTTTCATCATTCACAGTTCAAGGAGAATGCCTATTTGGCTGGGCAGAATCATCATCATTGGCGGTATGGGCTATATTCTCAGCACATTTTTAGGATACTTGGATCTCAAATTTGCATTCATTGATTTCTTGACAATTCCTGCAACAATCGGAGAATTCTGGATGATAGGTTACCTGCTGTGGTTTGGAATACGTCCTGCAAATGAGAAAGGTAAAAAGGATGGCGATTAGTCTGTTTAGGTTTGAAAATCAATCAGAAAAGCAGGTGGCGTGGATCATATAAAAGTTAAAAGACTTAAAGATGAAAAAAGTAACGGGCATCGGGGGCATGTTCTTTAAATCTAAAGATCTCCAAAAAATCAACATTGAAAAAGTCTTAATTGAAACCAGTGCTGCTTATTCCCAATTGTCAGCTGAGTGTAGACAGGATTTTATTGTCAATTTGAGCATACGGAAATTCCAAAGAGGCGATCTGGTTGTCCGTGAAGGACAATTTGCCAAAAAAGCTTATATGATAGTATCAGGTTGTTCTAGAGCTTTTTACCTGAAAGAGCGTAAGGACATTACGGATTGGTTCACTTTTGAGAACCAGTTCATGGCTTCCATAGTCAGCTTTTTCAGCGACAGGCCGAGTCCACATTATCTAGAGTTTTTGGAAGATTCAACTGTATTGGAATTTTCCAAAGAAATTATGGACAGTCTTTCTGATAAGCACCATGATTTCGAAAGATTTATCAGCAGGGTGGTCACCGAAACGATGCTGGGATTATGTGAAAGGCTTTACACCATTCAGTTTAACAAAGCTTCCCATAGGTACCGCCACCTTTTAAATATTTATCCCAAGATTACCGAAAGGGTTCCTCTGACTCATATAGCCTCCTATTTGGGAGTGACTTTGGAAACCCTTAGCAGAATCCGGAATCCCAAAAACCGAATTTGATCTAAATCAAATGATGACGCTTCCGTTTGTTGGACTTTTGTCCAAAAGGATCATAAATGGAAGAATTACAAAATCAACCCCAATCAATCTTCGGCAAGTGGTGGTTGCCGATCAGAATATGGTTTTACCCAGCTTGGCTTCTCTATGAACTCTCCATGCGTTTTTATGGATACGCTTTGGACATTTACCATTATATTTTGAAAAATCAGGAATTTATATTCCCTGACATAAACCTAACTCTGTCCCATATCACTGCAGGTATCTGTGCTTTCATTGCTTTTGCCATTTGTTTTGTCTATTTGACCGTTCCTGCTTGCTACATACTTTTTTTATTCTTTAAAAGAGGAAACTTGACGAAATCTAAGTTCGAACTGAAACTGAAAAAAAACCTGTAAGCTATATGAAAAAGATTTTAATCATCAATGGCCACCCGGATAAGGAGAGCTTCAGTTTTGCCCTTTCAGATGCCTATAAAAAAGGTGCCGAACAATCCTGTGCCGAAATCAATGAAATAAACATTAGGGACTTGAATTTTGACCCAAACCTGAAATTTGGATACCGCAAGAGGACAGATCTGGAGCCGGACCTTTTGGACGCTCAGGAAAAAATTAAATGGGCTGAACACATGGTGTGGATCTACCCGGTTTGGTGGAGTTCTTTCCCTGCCATCATGAAAGGGTTTCTCGATAGGGTTTTACTTCCCGGTTTTGCATTTCAAAAAAGACAGAATTCCTTATTCAGCGACAAATTGTTAGTTGGCAAAACAGCAAGGATCATCTGCACCCTAGACCAGCCTGCCTGGTATTACAGATGGGTATATGGAAATCCGAGCCATAATGCCCTCAAAAAAGGCACACTGAATTTTATAGGAGTAAAAAAGGTCAAGATCACAACTATCGGCCCTGTCAGGCTTTCCAAAGGAGAATATAGGATGAAATGGTTGAGGAAGGTAGAAAGACTTGGCCAATTGAACAGATAATAAGATAGATATTTGCTCAGAAGATATACTCTTGCTTAAAGTCACATTGTATTTGAATGATCTATAAGTCATTTGGATTTCTAATAGAATCTGTAAAAATTTCAAACTGCAATAAACTTTAGATTCCAATTCAAATATTGTTCAAAACATTTCCAAGATCCCACATTTTACCTTCGTTGTTTGACTTCATAGTTGATTCTAAGCATGGTAATCAGAAACCAAACGATTTTGGATGATTAATGTCAATTTAAACCATAGAAACAACCTTAGTTTTTCTAGATTTATCCTATAAATAATCGGATAATCTTCTAATTACTAAACTCTTTGGACATGAAAAAATACTACTTTTTATTTCTAAGTGTTTTGATAATCCCCCAACTCCTCTCTTTTGCTTCAACTCCCGGAGATTTTGAAATAATTATGGAGAGAATTCATAAAGATTATCAAAATACACCAAACACAGCTACTTTGGATCAAAATGTAAAAGAGTTACTTAATAGTATCCTGCCAATTGGGGCCTGGCCTGATATCAATTATAGTGACAACTCCCAAACGAACTGGTCACCTGATACCCATCTTAAAAGATTAGGCAGTTTGGTAAAAGCTTATACACGAAGTTCGAGTATTTTTTTTGAAGATGAATCTTTGTACGACATTATCATTCAATCAATGCAATACTGGACAAACTTGAGCCCCGAACCAAAATCTTCCAATTGGTGGTACAAAAGCATCAGCGTACCTCAAGAGATAGGAAGAATATTGATAAGCATGAGGTTCAGCAAAAAGAATATAAATCAACAGCTAGAGGAAGAAATGGTAAGATGGATGGATAAAAGCGTCCCTATCAATACCAGTCCCGGAAAAGATGGATCTAATCTTACCGACATTTGCCAACACATGATCATGCGTGCATGTCTAATTCAAGACAGTGATCTATTAAGCTTTGCTGTCTCACAATCTACGAATTCGATTTTCATCACAACTGGTGAAGGGATTCAAAGTGATTATTCATTTAGAGCACATGGGCCCCAACTTTACATTTATGGATATGGACGAGAGTACCTCTCTGGAGTCCGAAACATCGCAGTGTACACCGCAAATACTGAGTATGCCATTGCACCAGAAAAAACAGCGATTATCTCGGGTTTCACAAGAAAAGGATTTATCAAAACAGCAAGAGGTGCTTACTCTGATTTCAACGCATTTGGAAGAGGTATAAGCAGAGCCGATGCCACGCGTACAGATGTGGATTTGGTAGAACAGATAAAAAGCTTTGATCTGGAAATACATCAAGATGAATACGAGCTCGCTATCAAAGGCATGCGTGGACAAGTCCCTCTTGAATCATCTGTAAATCCTGATAACACCCAATTTTGGAGGTCTGATTATACAGTACATCATAGACCCAAATATTTGTTTTCAGTCAATTCTGTTTCAAGCCGAACCGTAAAAACAGAAATGGGAAACGGTGAAAATATCAAAGGTCATTACCTGGCTGATGGTTCGAACTTTATCGCTGTTACAGGGGATGAATATTATAACATCTTCCCTGTTTGGGACTGGAACAAAATTCCAGGAATTACTATCCCAGAAGACGAAAACTATCCACAGAGGCCCTCCTGGGGTTTTAATTACGGAAAAACGGCATTTGTAGGCGGGGTTTCTGATGGGTTATATGGTGTAAGTACGTACCAAATGAATGACTATCAAACCACAGCTAAAAAATCTTGGTTCTTTTTTGACGATGAGGTCGTTGCATTGGGTTCAGGGGTAAATTCAACCTCCCTTCAAACCCTCAATACGAGCGTTAATCAATCTCATCTCAAAGGTCCTGTGATCACCTCCATAAATCAGCAAGAACAAACACTTTCTTCAGGTGTACACCAATTCAACAATAATTTGGACTGGGTCTGGCATTCAAAGATCGGTTATATCTTTCCCGATCATCAAAATTTAAAGTTGAGCAACCAAATCCAGTCTGGTTCTTGGAATGCCATCAATATATCTCAATCTTCCGAAACAATAAATTCAGAAGTGTTTAAGCTTTGGATAGATCATGGAAAACAGCCAAACAATGCAAAATACGCATATATAGTGGTTCCAGGAGTGGAAAATCCTTCAGAAATGGCTGATTATGATACACAAAAGATCCAGATATTAAGCAATAATGACAGTATCCAAGCCATACGGCATTTGGATTTAGATATAGTACAGGCCGTTTTTCACCAAGCGGGAACACTTCTATTTGATAATTTTGAGCTCAAAGTTTCTCATCCCTGTGTTCTTATATTAAAATCAATAGACAATCAATCAGTTAAAGTGACAGCCTCAGACCCAACACAGCTTTTACAAAATAATTTAAGGATTGGATTCCGGTTTCCCGGTATGGACAGGTTCAAAATAGCTAACTTGAAACTCCCAGAAGGAGATCTGGCAGGAAGTAGTGTCAGTTCAATTATTGACATGGATTCCCCGGATTTTGGAAATTTCTGAGTCATTTTAATCTCGCCACTTAGAATTAGCTGGCCTGAAAACATCCTAAACTGAACTAAACATATTACAGGTACAGAATTAATAGGCCAAATTCAAAAAACTGTTTGCACCTTGTTAACATTTTTACATAAGTATTCTTGGAAAGATCTTATTTGCACATGTTTGTCATATTTGCTAGCCTAGGAAATTCATAAATCACAATCAATTTTTTCCATGAAAGGAAGCTCCCTTTGAAAAGGAGTAGTACACTTGAGTTTAAAGAACGCCTCATGAAAAAATCCCCAATCAGCAATGCTAAGAGGGGATTATATACAAGAAACCCTATCAATCTATCAACTAAACTGTCTTATATACAAATTTTTAATTCAGGTACCAATCCCGATAACGGACCAAAGCTTCAACAAAATAATAATCTGCATAAGTAAGAGGGACATCAACCTCTGAATTTGCTTTAAAATGCCCTACAGAGTATTTTAATAAAAAACCTCCTTCTTCATCACCTTTTGCCCGGTATTGGTCGGAGACAAGATTCTTTAAAATAAGCTCAGCTTTTTTGACAAAATCAGCAGACCTTTTTTCACTGGAATATTTGGCCAGTTCCAAAAGTGCTGAAGCATTGATGGCGGCTGCAGAAACATCCCTGTGCATTTGTTCCTCTTCTGTTATATCAAAATCCCAGTATGGAATCAGATCTTCAGGCAGATTTGGATGATTGAAGATAAAGTCAGCAATACCAATGGCCTGTTCAAGGTATTTTTCATCCTTTGTAAGTCTGTACATGACTGTATATCCATACAAAGCCCAAGATTGTCCTCTGGCCCAAGATGAATTATCATGTAGACCTTGAGCTGTCTCTTTGCCAATAACCTCTCCTGTCCTAGGGTCATAATCAATCACATGATAACTGCTGAAATCATCCCTGAAATGGTTTTTGATGGTGTTGTCTGCATGAGTAATAGATAAGTCTCTGAACTTACTATTTCCAGAGTACTCACTCGCCCAAAACAAAAACTCCAGATTCATCATGTTATCTATAATGACCGGAAACTTCCAATTACCATGATCCCAAGACCTTATCACTCCTGCAGATTCATTAAATCTGGAAGATAGTGACTCAGCACCTGTCAGCATGATTTGCTTAAACCTTTCATTAGGCCTAAGTCTTTCTGCATGTCCAAAACTGCAATAGAGCATAAAACCCAGATCATGGGTACCCTTATTGTGCTTTTCTTTTTCAAGTATTTCAAGTTTATCCATACCCAAATCCAAAAGCTCTTGTTCTCCGGTAAGCTCATATAGGTAAAACAAAGTCCCAGGGAAGAACCCAGAAGTCCACCAGGATGTAGATGATGTTTCCCATTCATTTTTATCACTGTAATAAGTTTTGGGCATCCTGTCCTTTGGGGTCTTGGCATATAGTATTTTATATTGCTCTGCCGCTAATTTCGCCTCCCTTTCAATTAGTCTTTTCCAATCATCTTCCTGGTTTATATTGGTAAATGAAAGCAGACTGATGACAATAATCAAAAGTGAATAATTCAGATATTTAGATTTCATGGTTTTTGAGTTAATGTTACTTTAGGTTGATTTCTCAGTCTCTTTGCAAAATCATTCAGGTATGTCTCCCACATTTCAATATCAGTGATTTCACCAGCCTGATCCCACGCAAAACCTGCATAGAAAGTAACTTTATTTTGCTCTGTTTTTATATTGGCTAGTAATTGACTCTGATCTCTATGAGTGGAAATGTGTTTAAGATAATTCTCCACTTCTTGAGGTGTTAAAATAGCGGTACCAAGATGGGTGCCTTCCATGGGTTCCCACACCGCATAAATACCATTAGACTGGTTTACAATTGTAGTCCCTTTATTTTCATGGAGTGTAATCCCTGCAGTTAGGTAGGGTAATGTCCCAGTATTTTCACAAACTGCTTCTACCTCATATCTGGAAAGATGACTACCTAAATCAAGACTTATAGTTTTGGTTTCCGAAACAAGCCTATCTCCTACCTGATATGGCTCGTAGTAAAGTTTAAAGACTGTCCTGACAGGTCCCTCAGCAATTTGCTCGTATCGGATAAAATTTTCAGAAGCATAAAGCGTGTCTTTGTCCCAAAATCCAGTACCTCCGACACCTCTGCTTGTGCCGACATGATAATAATCGGCACCCTCTCCATCATCTTCGTGATAGGTTCCTTTTGTTTGTAGTTCCTTATGATACCATTTATCAATAATGGGATATTTGACTTTTTTATGCCAGACGTCGATTCCGGAAGATAATGTGCCACCACTTCTTCCCTCTATTACCCTCTTTTTGGCATCTGGCCCAAAAGTCCTGAAAGCCACCTTATCATTTTCCCAAGCAAAATCATCTGTGCGTTCAGGAACAAACCTAGCAAAAGTTCTTTCCTCCGGGTTTCCTGGCTTGGTATTGGATCGAGTGATTGATAGCGTTCGAGACTTACCTCCTTTTAATTCAATTGCCAGTAGTAATTCATCTTCCAGCCATTGGTATAAAACCAGTTCACCACTTTCCACATCCAAAACCTCAAGGTTTTCTTTAGAATAAGCCTGTAGGATTTCGGGGAAATCTCTTTCATTTAAGCCAATTACAGCCATGGGATGATCCACATCAGAACTGATTGTTATGACGGCCTTATTTTCTCTGTCCGAACAAGCGGTCAAAATGATAGCCATTCCGAACAGAGCAATTAGTCGCTTTAATTTCATCTTTTAATTATTGATTTATCATTTTAAAGGACAGCTCGCTTTTAGGGGGAAAACCATAAATTCAAAGGTTAATTTTTTCAGTTGAACCTTTTCTCCATTTTGAAAAGATACATAATCCGAGCAAAGCCTTATCTATAACTTTTTAAGCAAGAAAATAAGTCCCCACTCCCAGTCTGACAGCAGATTGGTCACGTTGAGAGTGAGGACTTGAAAATTTACCAGTTTGGATTTTGTTCCAAGCTTGGGTTCAGGCCGAGTTCATTTATTGGCAGCGGCCATAAATAATCTCTGGAAGGATTAAAACTTCTGTTCTCCGCCCTTTGTAATACTATATAGTTATCTTCATTTACCTCAGGTGTAACAGCAGATCCGAACTCTTCTTCGAAATAATAATTTCCCAAAACTGCTTTCGGAAGTTCAACCTCAGCAATTTTCCATCTAATCAAATCCCAATATCTGAAGCCTTCCAAGGCCAGCTCTACCCTTCTCTCTCTTCTTATTTCTTCCAATAAGTCAAGGTCATTCTGGGCAGCGAAAGCTATTGTCAAATGGGATATTCCTGCCCTTGTTCTTAACCTGTTGATCGTAATGTCGAGATCCTCATCAGAAATGGTTCCTTCAAGCTCAAATTTAGCTTCAACATAATTCAGTAAGACCTCTGCATACCTAATGATGGTATAGTCTATAAAAGACCTTGAGTTTTGCCAATCCGTGATATTGGCATACCTGCGGTTGGCATAACCTGTCCTCTGGAATGAAAGGTTAGGTACATTGAATGTTGGCTGTGTCGCTATGTATGAATCCCCTTGTTTAAATAAGGTAGCCAACATTCTTTGATCCCTGTCCTCAAAATCCTCAAGGATGCTTGAAGGCTTTTTGTAAAGAGGTGATTTATTGATTGGAAGGCCATCTACCATAAGATAAGAATCGACCAGCGCTTTTGTAGGATTGGCGGCTCCAGTTTCCAAAGTTCGTTGCGCATTATGGAACAAGACACTTTCAGCTATAGAAACTCCATATTGTCTTACCAGAATGTTTTCCCGGTTTGAAGGGCCTTCACCACCGTATTGGTACAAATCAAAGTATGAATGGAAAAGGTCATGTTCTCCGGACTCCATACATGCCTTAGCCGCAGAAACTGCAATATTGAGGTGCTTATTGGCATCCCCTTTCTGATGGTATTTAGCAAATGTTCCTTCAAATAATGCTACTCTGGACTTGAATGCCATAGCAGCAGTAGAAGATATTCTTCCATAACCTGATGCTCCAAGTCTTGAAGGTGATCTCAAACTAGTTATGGCAAAATCAAGATCATCATAGATCGTATTAACAATATTTTCTCTTGAATCTGCGGGAGCAAAGAGTTTTTCATCATTTTCAGTTAGGGTGGTGAGTATCAAAGGAACATTTCCATAACGCTGGACCAAGTTGAAATATGCCCATGCCCTGAAGAATCTAGCTTCGCCAATATACAAGTCAACTGTCTCTTGATCCACCCCTGTTTCAAGAGCATTGGGTGCTTTTTCCATGATATTATTGGCTGCCCTGATCAGATTGTAATTGTTATTATAGTTCCCGTCTGTAGCTGGAGGGAGCCTTGTCCCGTCACTAATCGGATTTGGCCCAATTGCAAATGCGTCGTCTGACCATACATCACTTGTGACCGGTAAACCCGGCAAAAATGTATAAAGATAATTTGCAGCCATCCTTAGGTCATTTTCGCTCCTCCAGAATGTTGGGTCTGTTATCTGGGTTTCAGGTAGCCTTTCCACATCACAGGCATAAAACCCAAAAGTCAAAATGAAGACCAATGGAAGTATTTTATATTGAATTTTCATAATTAGATTCATTTTTTAGTTTCACTTAGAAAGTCAGATTGATACCTCCTGCAACGGTGCCAAAGAATGGATAATCTGCTCTGACATTGTTATTGTTTTCAGGGTCAAAGACACCATTAAATACCCCCATGCTTGTTCTGGTCCAGATATCCTGACCTGATACAAATATTCTCGCACGATTGATATTTGCTCTTTTAAGTAGTGAGGGAGAAAATGAGTAACCGACCTGAATGTTCTTCAGCCTGATATAACTACCATCAAGAACCCACCTGTCAGAAGGAAGGTAGTTGTGGAACCCATTCAAAAAGGGTCTAGGAAAAGCCGCATTGGGATTTTCAGGAGTCCAATAATCACTGTGATGCGCCATAGGCATAAACCAACCTTGCATCATTGGGGCCAGCATATCCCTAGTAGGAAGGAAGCTTCTTCTACCTACACCTTGGAAAAACACCACAAAATCAAAATTCTTGTAGTTTGCAGACAAATTGATACCAAAAAGCAGTCTCTCCTGATTCGTTCCCAAAAGTACCATATCTCCCGGATCTTCAGTGGTTCCCCTTCCAGGAGTTATTCTTTCATCCCCATCCTGATTGATGTACCGGATATCACCTACACCTGTATTATTATCCTGAAAAGGGGCATTCTGAACTTCTTCGATAGTACTGAAGTAACCCGGAGCAGTCTGATAGCCCCAGATTGTCCCCAATGGGTAGCCTTCTACTATATTATTTAATCCCAGCCCTACCACATTTCTTCCTGCAAATTCCATCAAAATGTTTTGATTGTCAGAAAGGTTTAGAGCTACATTATAGTTAAAATTCTCCCCTATTTTGTCCCTGTACCTTAATTCAAGTTCCCAGCCCCATGACTTCAAAACACCCTCGTTCACCCTAGGTGTACCTACACCAAAAGTCCCTGGTAACTGCAAAGGAGTAAGCATATTTCTATTATGCTTAATATAGTAATCAAAGCTAGCCTGAAGCTTATTGTCAAAGAATCCTAAATCCGTACCGAAATTAACCGTTTCAATATTTTCCCATGACAAGGTGCTGGAAGGAACTACATTCTGCCAAAAATAGGTGGCCCTCTGACCTGGAGCTCCCAAAATTAAATTTGAGTTTCGGGCCAATAGGCTCAAATAATCATAGAATCCAATTCCCAATGCACTACCAAGCCTACCCCAAGATGCTCTAAGCTTCAATTCTGAAAGAAATCCTAAATTATCCTGAAGGAAGTTCTCTCTATGAATATTCCAACCAATGGAAGCTGATGGAAAAACCTGAGTTCTCATTCCCGGAGCCAACCTTGAGCTTTCGTCACTTCTAACAGTTGCCTCCAAGAGGTATTTACCAGCATAGCTGTAATTCAGTCTGGCAAAAAAAGATTGGTTTGCATAGGTATTAATACTCTCATTGGTAATTCTTGAGTTTTCATCACTCAGGTTTAGGGATGGTAAATCATTGCTAATGAGATCTCTTGCCTGCGAAAATTGAGATGTGAACCTATAATCCTCATATTGATATCCACCTAGAAAGTGAATTTTATTTTTATCATTTATTTCGAGATCATAGTCTACCAAAAACTGGAAGCTGGTATTTAACAACAACTGGTTTGTGATTTCATACACATTGGGATTATTGAGGATAAAGGCAGGATCGTCGCCTCCCTTGTTCCAAAGATCTACCGTTCTTGCAAAGCGGTTGCGAGCTGTATTTCTATATTGTTGACCATATATTGCCCTAACTTGCAAACCCTTGACAAAATCTTTTGCAGTAGCTGTAAATACTCCATCAAAATCATTTCTGGTAGTATTATCGTATCCACCCTGACTAAGGATTGCATAAGCATTGTTTCCTGAAGTGCCTGCACCACCAAAAAGTCTTCCATCTGGCATAAAAATAGGGAACCTAGTTCTTGCCTGATATACCTGTTGAAGCAACCCGTAGCCTCCTGCACCGACAGATGGGGCTTCAGTATTGTGTCTTGAATAAGCTACTCTTGAGTCCAAACGGATGTGTTTAGTCAACTGGGAACCAAGATTAATCCTAACATTGTATCTATCAAAGCTATCCGGGCCAAGTTTAAATACACCTGCCTTTTCGAAATAACCTAAAGAAACCAAAAAATCGGTTCTATCATTCCCTCCCCTAGCGCTGAAATTATGAGTCTGCATAGGGGAATTTCTCCTTAATACCTGATTTCGGATACTTTGTTGGTTAAAAGTAATCCATCTGTTAGGGTCATTTGGATCTTCAACAAATTCCACCCCATCACGAATATACTGAAGAGCTTCGTCGTTATATTCAGGTGCCAGCCCCCTATTAGCACGGGCTAAATTAGAAAACTGGGCTTCTTCAAGTAGAGACATACGTTCAGGTATGTTCAGAGCCCATTCTGTTCCGATCATATTGGAGTACTCAAAAACGGTTTTACCTGATTGTCCGGCCTTGGTAGTGACCAAAATAACCCCTCCGGATGCCTGTGCACCATAGATGGCAGCTGCTGCTGCATCTTTAAGAACCGTTACCGATTCAATATCATTAGGGTTCAATGTCTGCATAGTGAAAAGCGGTGCAGGGACTCCATCTACCATCAGCAAAGGGTTGACATTTCCATTTGCAGAAGTTGCTCCCCTTACCTGAATATTGATACCCTCTGATCCTGGTTGCCCCGAGCTTCTGGTAATGTTCAATCCAGGTGTCGTACCCTGCAGGGCATTTGCCACGTTGGCTACTGGCCTGTTTTCCAAAAGCTCCTTTCCTACAGTAGACACTGCACCGGTAAGGTTAGCCTTTTGCTGTACTCCATAGCCGACTACAACCACCTCTCCTAAATCTGACATATCTTCATCCAGATTGACATTTATTTGAGTCTGATTTCCCACAAGAATCTCTCTTTTGGTATAGCCGATAAAGCTTATTTCCAATGTGGAATTTTCAGAACTTACTGTAAGACTAAAGCTCCCATCTAAATCAGTGATAGTTCCATTTGAGGTTCCTTTTTCTATCACATTTACACCTGGAATACCTTCTGAGGTATTGCTGTCACGAACAACCCCCTGCACTGTCCTTCCGGATTGAGCAGAGAGATCGCTTGGGTAATAGACGCCTAGCATGACCAGTAAGCCCAGCCAGCTAAGAAATTTGAAGTAATGTTTCATCATTTTAGGTTTTGTTTATTGTTATTGAATTAGGTTATAATCAAAGTTTTTTATGTCTGTAGAGAGCTTCCAGAAAATAGTAGTCAGCATAATTTAGTGGGACATCGATCTCCTCATTATGCGGTATACTACCTGTACAATGCTTAATAAGGAAATTGTGATTAGCTCCATTTTCAGCCAAGTACTTTTCTGAACTTAGGCTTTCTAGAATTTCTTCTGCCTTCTTTCTGTAGTCTATTGTTGAGAAATTGTCAAGTTGAAAAAGTGCGGATGCGACAATAGCAGCGGCAGAAGCATCTCTTGGTACTTCCGAAGATGGATAAAGACTCATGTCCCAGTGGGGAATATTATCTTCAGGAATATGTGTGTGATTCAGGTAATATTGAGCTATTTTCTCTGCGAGCTCAAGATACTTTTTATCGAAAGTAAAAGCATATACAGAGATGAAGCCATATAGCCCCCATGCCTGCCCTCTGGCCCAGCTGGAATCATCTGAGTACCCCTGCGCAGTCTGAAATGCAAGTGGCTTTCCGGTACTTGGATCAAAGTCTACCACATGGTAGGAGCTATAATCGTTTCTGAAAAAATTATCCATGGTGGTATTCGCATGCGCAATTGCCACCTCAGCATACTTGGAGTCACCAGTCCACTCTGAAAGGCGGAACAGCAATTCAAGATTCATCATATTGTCAATAATGACCGGGAATGACCAACCTCTTTGACTTTGCCATCCTCTGTCAATATCCCAAGACTGGATTGCCCCAACAGTAGGGTTGAACCTTTGAATAAGTGTATTCCCGGCATCCAAAAGAACATCAAGATCTTCAGACCTATTGTGCAGTCTGTAAGCATGCCCATATGAATTGTTAAAAATAAAACCCAGGTCATGTGAGCCAGAGAAAAACCTCATATCCGACAGCATGTCCTTGAAATATCTCGCATCTTCAGCCCATTTGTCATCCCTTGTCAACTCATACAAATACCAAAGACTCCCTGGAAAAAAACCAGCCGTCCAGTCAAAACCCTTGTAAATTGGCCTAATTATCCCATTTTCTACAGACCTTGGAATTTTCCCGTTCTCTTTTGCCCACCTAGTAAGCTGCTGGTATTGATTTGAAGCATGCCTTATGACATCTTCTTTAGGAACCTGAGCCCGGACTTTGAACTCAAACCAAGCACCTGTCATTATCAGTATAAAAAGTGAAAAAGACAGAACTTTAAAGTTGGGCCATTTTTTAATTGTTTTTTTTACTTCCATGTTGCTAAATTAATCGAGACCCAACTCCCCTATTTTATATTATTTAGCATAATAAATCCAAAATCGTCCTGAAGACGTAAGGCGTTAAAAAATGAGTCACAAAGCCTAAAAAGTCCCTTTTCGGGGCAATAATTATGGATTATATTGGAACAATAAAGTACGAAATTTGAAATCAGTTTACGGCAGAAGATTAACTTTGCATCATCAAATACAAGCAAACCGTTGGCTTAACACATTACATATAAAACCAATTTTGGTTAAAACGACAGTGTACAAAATATTTGCATTTCCCACACTATGAAGCTCCTCAAGTTTAAAAGCCAGTTTACTTTTATAGCTATTACCATTATTCTCACATTTGGGAATTTCGCTATAAAATCCCTTTTCGGTCAGGATGACAGATTAGCTTTTCAAAAAATTAGTGTAGAAGATGGGTTGAGTTCAAGCAATACGTTGTGCTTACATGTAGATCATTTTAATCGAATTTGGGTAGGCACTATGGACGGATTGAATTTATATGATGGGCAAAAAGTGAAAATTTTCCAACCTTCAGAGGTCAATCCAAACTCTCTTCTTGGCCATCATGTCAAAGATATTATTCAGAAAGAAAATACACTTTGGGTGCTTACAACCTCTGGAATAAGCTCTCTTGATCTTCATAACTTCAAATTCACCCAATATCCCATCGTTGGCGTGAGCGCATTAACCTCTTTCAATGATAAAATTATACTTTCCACAAATAATGGATTAAAAGAAATTGACGAGAAGGCAGGAATAATAAGAGACAATAATTTATTGCCAATAGAATACCAGAACATATCTGCATTTCATGAAAACAAAGAAGGATTGTTTACCTCTACTTTCAAACAGTGGGTCGTAATTTATGAAAAAGCTTCAGGGAAAATACGAAAAAAACATTTGCCCCAAATCGGAAATGTCAATAGTATCTATGAAAAAGACAGGACAATTTGGATAGCAAGTTATTCTGAAGGTTTATTTGAATTGGATGAAGACTTGAACATCGTAAGGCATTTCCATGAAAAAGCCGAAGGCCCATTAAAATTGGTCAATAACAGTGTTAGATCAGTTAAAATTGATTCTTCAGGCATGGTTTGGATAGGAACATTTTTAGGACTACACAATTATAACCCCCTTGAAAACAGAAACGACCTTTATATCCCTAAAACAGACAATGTAAAAGCTCTTTCACATCAATCTGTTTGGGATATTGTTGAAGACCATCAAAATTCCATTTGGGTGGCTACCTATTATGGCGGTGTAAATTTTACTAATAAATCCCAAAATTTATACAGGACTTTTGAGGGTAAACGGATTGCCAGTGAACAAAATGGAAAATATGTATTAGGTGAAATTCTGGAAGATGAAGAACAAAACCTTTGGATTGCAACAGAGGGAAATGGATTGGAATTTTACGATAAAAAAGAAGACCGCTTAAAAAATTACGGATGGTTTAATGATCCCGATTTCAATGGAAAAAACATTAAGTCTCTTTGGTTAGACAAGTCCAAAACGCTATACATCGGCACTCATGAGGGAGGATTGTTCAAACTGAATACGCAAACCTTAGCGTTAGACAAAATTCCAAATAAGGCTTTCTCTAGATTATCCATTAATGACATCAAACCAATTCAACAAAATCTGCTATTAGCCACATCAAGAGGTGTTAAACTTTTTTTACCCAGTACTGGGGAGTTTATTGATTTCTTTGAGGGTTGGGTTTCTGAAAATAAAATCCCTCCTGGATGTAACACCATCCTTGTTACAAAAGATAAAAAGGTTTGGATCGGAACTAAAAATGACGGGATTTTTGTAGCTGATTTATCTGAAAAAAAAATCAAACATTATTTCAAGCATAATTCCAATATTCATAGCAATGATATTTTCAAAATATACGAGGACAGTCAAAACCGAATTTGGATTGGCACTTATGGGGGTGGACTGAGTGTATATGATGTTTCAAAAGACTCCTTTAAGTCTTTTACCCAAGCTAGTCATAACCTGCCTAGCAACATCATTCATGGGATCCAAGAGACTAATTTTGATAACTTCTGGATAGGCACTAGCAAAGGATTACTTAGGTTTGACTTTGGCAAAGAGCTCTTTTACAAGTTCGACAAAAGTACAGGATTTCCGCTGTCAGAAATCAACCAGTCTTCCCTGTTTTTAACTTCACAGGCACAGGTTTTTGTAGGGGGAAATGAAGGCCTTGTATCCTTCGACGAAAAGTCCAGCCTAAAAAGAATCCCTATTGAAAAACCTTTTTTTTCTGAAATTTTGGTCAATAACAAAGCCTTATTTCCTGAACCTGGAGGAATCCTAGAAAAAGACATCTCAATAGTAGATAAGATCAACCTGAAGCCAATCCATACATCTTTGGCAATCAGCTTTACTTCAGGAAATCATCTCAGATCTTTCAAGAACAAATATGCCTATAAATTAAAGGGCTTTGACGAGGAGTGGGTTGAATCCAACAACCAAAATACAGCTTACTATACTAATCTATCCCCAGGGACATATAGCTTTATGGTGAGATCTATTGATCCTCAGTATCAGGATAATTATTTGGAAACATCCCTAAAACTTATAGTAGAGCCTCCCTTTTACAAAACTAATCTGGCCTATTTTCTATATGCAGTGGTAATAATTGTCCTTATGGCCATGATTAATTACATCTATTTGTACCGTACAAGGTTATTGGACCAATTGGAGCTGGAAAAGAAATCAAAAGAACAAATGGTTAAAGCTAACAACCAAAAACTAGAATTTTTCACGGACGTTTCTCATGAATTCATCACGCCTCTTTCAATCATAACGGGGACTCTGGAAGGTTTGATGGACAAAAAGCGTTTGCCAGACTCAGTATTCAACAGGATCCAGATTGCACATAAAAGCTCTGATAGATTAAAGAAACTTGCAAAGGAACTGCTGGATTTTAGAAAAATGGAAAATGGCCATTTTAATATCAAGGCGTATGACAACAATTTCAGTGAATTCCTACAAACAATCTTTAAATCTTATGAAAAAATAGCTGAGGACAAACATATCAGTTACACATTGAAAATCCCTGGAAAAAGTATTTACCTCACTTTTGACCCGGAACAACTTGAAAAAGTCCTGTTCAATCTACTATCAAATTCCTTCAAGCATATACCTGAGAGGGACGGAGAGATTTCTTTAGAATTAAAAGAATTCCAGACTCACATTGAGTTAAAAATAATGGATAATGGGCAAGGTATTCCTGAACAGGATGCCAACAAAATTTTTGATCGTTTTTACCAGATAGAGAATATTCATAAAAAAGACAAAATTTATGGTACAGGCATAGGTCTCGCACTATCCAAAGGCATTATTGATGCCCACCACGGAAAAATATGGGTGGAAAGTACAAGGGGAATGGGCTCTACTTTTCATATCAAACTTCATAAAGGGAAAAGTCATTTTGAATCCAAGCAACTTGTGGATGATCATCCGGGATTATATGTAAAGAAAGCTCTTCCATTAGTTTCTAATACAAGATTACATCCGGATAATGGCCCCAGCATTTTAAAGAATGCACCAACAATACTTCTAATAGATGACAGCGATGATTTCAGAATGCATATCCGGAGTTTTCTATATGAATATTTTTATATTATTGAAGCCTCCAATGGTCTGGACGGCTTTGAAAAAGCAATTCAGTTGCAACCTGACTTGATCATAAGCGACATTATAATGCCTATCATGACAGGTACTCAAATGCTTGACAAACTTAAACGGAATGTACAAACTGCACACATTCCTGTAATCCTTCTAACTGCAAAAATCGAAACAGAGATGCGGATAGAAGGCCTAGAACATGGAGCTGACGACTATATGGCCAAGCCTGTCAACCCAAAAGTCCTGAAAACAAAAATCTTTAACATTCTCAACAACAGAAAACTTGTCCATGACAACCTAAAAGAAAAAAAGAAATTGAAAATCAAACAGGCTTCATTATCCAAGGAAGATTCTCAATTTATAAGCAAAGCAAAGAGAATTGTCGAGGAAAACATCCCCAATGAAAACTTCAATGTCGATGTAATGGCCCAGGAGCTTGGTATGAGCAGAACAAAGTTTTATGCAACATTGAAATCCACAACAAACAAAACACCCAATGACTTTATCCTTGACATCAAATTGAACAAAGCGGCCAAGCTAATTCTCAAACAGCCCAACAAGAGTATTGCCGACATCGCCAACCAAAGCGGTTTCAGCACTGCAAGGTATTTCAGTCAGTGTTTCAAAAACTATTTTGGAGTAAGCCCTTCACAATACTTCCAGTCAAAAAACAAAGATGAATTCAATGAATAGGAGAACTTTTTTAAAAGCAAGCCCGGCAGTTTTAGCCTTACCTAAGATTCACGCCGGACAGTTTAACATCACTCAGGAGGCACAGAAAGAGTCTGTTAGCAGATCATATTGGTTAGAAATGATGCTGAGAATTTGCACCCCTGTCCTTAACAATCTTGCAGAGAGAAATCTAAAGAGAAAAATGCCTGTTGAAACACCCTCCAATGTATATGGAGACCGAAGGGAATTCGCCCATCTTGAGGCTTTTGGAAGAACCTTGGCCGGTATAGGACCCTGGATGGCTTTAACAGATCTACCTGTCAATGAAAAAACCATTCAACAGGATATTTTATTAAAGACGGCATTAGGAATTGAAAATGCAACTGATCCAAAATCCAAAGACTTCATGAATTGGTCTTCCGGTACCCAGCCTTTGGTAGATGCGGCATTTTTAGTACATGGAATTTTAAGGAGCAAAGGAAGAATCTGGGATAGCCTTAGCATTAAGGCTAAAAATCAACTCATCGATGCATTGATGGAATTAAAAGTCAAAATTAAGCCATGGTATAATAATTGGCTATTATTTGGAGCAATGATTGATGCCTTTTTGTTTGAAATAGGAGAACAAGGAGACTTGATGAGAATGGATTTTGCCATCAAAAAACACCAAGAATGGTACTTGGGTGACGGCTGGTATGGTGACGGACAGGAATTTCACTTAGACTATTACAACGGCTATGTCATTCAATCAATGTTAGTGCAGGTATTGGAAACAGCGAAAAAGGTTAACCCAGCATATGAAAATGACTATAACCAGGCAGTAAAAATTATGACCCGACATGCATTTCAACAAGAAAGATTCATATCACCGGAAGGAACTTATCCTCCTTTGGGAAGATCAATCATATACAGAATAGGAGCTTTTCAGACCTTGGCAGATGCTGTCCTCCGTAATTATCTTCCTGATGATTTTTTAGGCCAAGTCAAAGGAGCTCTATCAGCTGTCTTATACCGTCAATTTGAAGCAGAAGGTACTTTTGACGCAGAAGGTTGGTTGAAAATTGGGTTCTGTGGCCACCAACCAGATATGGGAGACGAGTATATTTGCACTGGAAGCTTGTACTTGTGTTCAACTGGATTTCTTCCTTTGGGACTTCCCGAAAAGCATCTCTTTTGGAAAAACCCTGCTCAAGAATGGTCTTCAAAAAAAGCTTGGTCGGGTAAGGAAATTCCAAAAGACAAAGCGCTTAAGCTTTGATTCTTCGATATTGGTTTAAAAATCGAATTCCCTTTGTATCGAGAGAAGTCAGGTTTGCAGATAAAAAGTCTATGAAAACATTCCAGAACCCAAACTCACCGGACTAAATCAGGTAGAAAATGTATCAATTGCGCAATTGATTGCGCAAGATTAGATAATTTATATAAGAGCAAATAATTTGATTAAAGTAGATATTAGAATCATTATCTTTAATTATACTTTCTTTTCGTATTAAATATAATTAATATTGTGCAAACGATTACATTATGAATAATTATACTAGGTACTCAACACATCCGAATGATGTAAAGAATTATGGAACCGAAGAGTTACGAGAGCATTTCTTAATTGAAAACCTTTTCGAGCCTGAGCAAATAAAGCTGGTTTATTCACTCGAAGACAGGCTGATAATCGGTGGCATACAACTCAAACACAAAACTTTAATACTGGAAACCTTTGAGCAGTTAAAAAGTGAAGTCTTTCTGGAGAGAAGAGAAATAGGTCTGATAAATGTGGGGAAGTGGAAAGCAAATATCATGGTGGACAGTGAGTTGTATACTTTACTGCCAAAAGAGGCTCTTTATATTGGAAGAGGAATCCAGGAAGTCAAATTTCTACCCAATGAAGAAGGGGAAACAAAACTATATTTCAATTCAGCACCTGCACACTGTAGTTATCCTACAAAAAAAGTGACTAAAGAAGATGCTGAGGTGGTAGAGCTTGGAAGCATGGAAAATGCCAATAAAAGAACAATATATAAACTCCTAGTCAATTCTGTAGTTACAACTTGCCAGCTACAAATGGGAATGACTGAATTGCATCCAGGCTCCGTGTGGAACACCATGCCTGCACATACCCACGACAGGAGAATGGAAGCCTATTTTTACTTTGATCTTGAAGAAGGACAGACTGTTTGCCATTTTATGGGACAACCACAAGAAACAAGGCATATCTGGCTGCAAGGTGAACAGGCTGTGATTTCTCCTCCATGGTCTATACACAGCGGCGTTGGGACCTCAAACTATACCTTTATCTGGGGCATGGCCGGAGAAAATCTTGACTACGGAGACATGGACAGCATCAAACCAAAAGACCTCAAATGAAAAATTTATTCGACCTCAGTGGAAAGGTAGCTCTGGTAACCGGCGCAACGCATGGACTAGGTATGGCTATGGCAAGTGCTCTTGCCAAAAATGGGGCTACCTTGATTGTGAATGGCCACACGCCCTCCAAGATGGAAAAGGCTTTAAAGACTTATCAGGACAATGGAATAAATACTAAGGGATTCCTATTTAATGTCACCAACGAAACCGAAGTAGATCAATCCATAACTGAAATTGAAAATACAATTGGACCTATTGATATTCTTGTAAATAATGCCGGGATGATCAAAAGAGTCCCTGCCCTTGAGATGGATATTTCAGAATTCAGACAAGTTGTTGATGTGGATCTGGTGTCTCCGTTTATCATGTCTAAGAGAGTAGCCAAAACAATGGTTGAAAGAGGAGGCGGAAAAATAATCAATATCTGCTCAATGATGAGTGAATTGGGAAGAGACACTGTATCTGCATATGCTGCTGCAAAAGGCGGTTTAAAAATGCTTACCCGAAATCTTGCCACAGAATGGGCAAAATATAACATTCAGGTAAACGGTATCGGTCCTGGCTATTTTGCCACAGAGCAGACAGCTCCAATCCGCGTAGATGGTAATCCACTCAATGAATTCATCATCCAAAGAACCCCGGCGGGAAAGTGGGGGGATCCCGAAGACCTGGCCGGAACAACGGTTTTTTTATCTTCAAAGGCTAGTGATTTCATCAATGGACAAATAATCTATGTAGATGGTGGTATATTGGCCACGATCGGAAAGCCACTTGAAAATGACAAGAAATGATAAAACTACCATTCAGGATATAGCCAAAAGACTAAATACAACTGCTGCGACTGTTTCCAGGGCATTAAATGACCATCCCAGAATCAGTAAAGCTACAAAGGAGGCTGTAAAAAAAATGGCATTTGAGCTCAACTATCAGCCCAATAACATCGCCTCTGCATTAAGGAGTGGAAAAAGCAAACTTATTGGGGTAATTGTACCAACTGCAAACAGGGCTTTCTTTTCCACAGTTGTAAGGGGAATAGAAGAAGTCGCAATACAGCATAATTATAGGGTTATTATCAGTCAGTCCTATGATGATCCGAAAAAAGAAGAAGAAACTATTGATGCCCTTTTCAGTGCAAGAGTTGATGGAATTATAGCATCTACCGGTAAAAAGACCTTGGTTTTTGATCATTACCGAAAAGTAATTGAAAAGGGAATTCCTTTGATACTTTTTGACAGAGGAAACCCTGAACTGAAGGTGAGCCAAGTCCTTATAGATGATTACCAGGGAGCATATCAGGCCGTAAAACATCTAATAGAACAAGGTTGCAAAAGGATTGCTCACTTTACCAGTGTCAATAAGATAAGCATCTATAAAGATAGGTTGCGGGGATACACTGATGCTTTAAGAGATGCAGGAATCGATATTCAAGAAGAACTGATTATTGAAAGTGACCTTCAGTTAGAAGATGGGAGAATATGTATGGAGCAATTACTTGCATTAAAGCAGAGGCCTGATGCCGTATTTTCCTCCAGTGATTACGGCGCGATGGGTGCTATGCAGGTATTGAAAGAAAATGAAATAAACATTCCTGAAGAAGTCGCATTGGTAGGTTTCAGCAATGAACCTTTCACCTCCTACACAGACCCACCACTTTCATCAGTAGATCAGACCAGTATTTCCATGGGCAGAATCACAGCTAAAGCCTTTTTTGATCAATTAAACGCAGACAAGTCTGATTTCACTCCCCAAAAGACCATCCTTTCACCACAATTAATCATAAGAGGATCCTCTCAAAAAAAGTGAGTTTCCAATGTTCGAAAAGCTTGACTCCAAAAAAACAACTTTGGCTGCACTTTTCATATTCCCATTTCTAACTATTTTCAACTGCTTTATATTAACTAAAGACCGAAAGAATATCTTCACCCCTACTCTACTCCATTCCAGAATGTGTAGATTTGTAGATGGACAAGTCAAACCAAAAAAGCAAGTTACTACCCATCCTTGACATCGAAAATTTTCGGACCAACAACCTTGAAGGCCTCTGTATTTTAGATCACAGTATTGAAGGAAAAAGTAAAATTGATCCACCCCATAAACACAATTTTTTTCTTTTCTTCCTCATTGAAAAAGGAAGCGGTTACCAAAAAGCCCTTTCAACCATGAAAAAGATGAATCGCTTCTCCCTTTTACTTTTTTGTTTATTTGTCTTTTGTCATGTTTCATGTCAACAAGATAGAGACCTACTAGAAATTGAAGATCCAATTGAACAGGTTTCTTCCCAATACGGAACACCATTTCAGAACGTACCTGAGACGGAAGACATTATCATGTATGAAGTCAATCCATTGGTTTTTAGTTCTCAGGGAAACCTGAACGGGGTCACCGAAAGGCTGGATGAAATCAAGGCTTTGGGAGTAAATGTAGTTTGGCTAATGCCCATACATCCAATCGGAGAAGAAAGAGGTATCGGATCCCCCTATTCCATTAAAGACTTCTATGGGATCAACCCTGCATACGGGACCTTAGAAGACTTGAGGAAGTTGGTTCAGGAAGCCCACAGCAGGGACATGGCAGTAATTATGGACCTGGTAGCCAACCATACTTCATGGGATAATCCTTGGATTACTAAAAACAGGTCCTGGTATGAACAGACTGAACAAGGTGAAATCAAATTCCCCCAAAACTGGACTGATGTTGCCCAGCTGGATTACACTAATCCATCATTAAGAGAAGAAATGAAAAAGGTGATGGAATATTGGGTACTCGAAGCAAATATCGATGGGTATAGGTGTGATTATGCTGATGGTGTACCTGTGGATTTTTGGACGGAAGCGATCAGCAGTTTAAGATCAATTCCAGACCGTGAGATCATAATGTTTGCTGAAGGAGCTGAAAAAAGCTTATTCAATGCAGACTTTGATATGATTTTCGGCTGGAACTTTTACCACAGATTGAAAAACGTATTCACCGAAGAAAGGTCGGCCAATGGTATTTTCCAAGCGCATAATGAAGATTACAGTAACCTTAGGGAAGGTGCGCACTTTCTACGATTTACTACCAACCATGATGACAATGGATGGGATGCCACTCCATTGGAAATTTTCGGAGGGAGTAAAGGTGCATTAACTGCATATGCAACTACGGTTTTTATGGGCGGTATACCAATGATGTACAATGGGCAGGAAATTGATGTCCCTGATCAAATTCCATTTTTCTTCCCAAAGACTTACACCATAGATTGGTCAATCAATCCAGATGTTTTTGAGAAGTATTCTGAGATCAACAGGCTTAGAAACCAAAATCCGGCATTGAGGAAAGGTGAATTAAAGCGCCTTTCTGAAAGTGAAGACGTAATATCTTTCACCAGAACCCTTGGAGAAGATGTGTTTTTTCTTGTATTCAATTTAAGGGACAGGAATTCCAACTTCCTAATACCAGAAGAAATCAGCCAAATGGACTGGACTACAATTTATGGAGATGATGGGTCTTTTGGGAATGAAGCACTGGAACTTTCAGGGTTTGAATTTAAGATCTTTAAATCCAGCCTTGATTAAATCTGAATGTATCCAAAAACAAAATTCCGGAAGTAACATTTGGAACATCTGACATTCGCATCTATCATATTTTTAGCAAAAAAATTTTTAGTGAAAATAAGTGACAGGAGGCCAAGAAAGGTAAATGAAAGAAAACGATCCTTTTAAATATCCCTCTTTAGCCACCTGTTCACTTCAACAAACCAAGTCTATGATTTTCTTGCCACATCAGAAATTTCCAAACTTCTTCCTTTAGGCAAATCAGTCATTTTTCACTACTTCATAGCTGATCTCTCCTGGTACCTTCCAATCCATAGTAATGGTATAATTTCCATCTTCGGATATGGGAATGTCAGCACCATCCGGGTCCAGTATACCATCCAGACCGGTATCTCCATAATTGAAGGCCCAGTCTCCTGCTCTGAATTTAAAATTACCTTCAACCAGATCAATGGTAATAGTCAGCACGTTTTCATCAGAATCAAAATCCATAGGAGTATCTCCGTCCCATCCCAATGGAGTAGCGTCACCTATTATTCCCCACCTTCTTCTTGTTCCGATTTCATAGGTAAGGCTGTTCAGGTCAACCTTTAACCTAAATGTTCCGAAAGGTTCTGAAATCACAAAGTCAGGACCGTCTCTTTCCAGAGTACCGTTTGCCCCACCATAATTTATATCCCAGTTGGGCTCTTCAGTCACTTTGAAAGCTCCCGAACCTCCCAGGATATGCACATAACCTTCAAAGATATTATCATTATTTACTGAATAGATCACGGTATTTTCATTCTCGGGAGACCAACCTTGATAATCACCTGGCACAAACATTTTGGCAAATACCAATGCTTCGGAATATGGTGTAACTGAAATATTGGATACCGAAGAAAATACAGGCTCTACAGCATCTCCGACGCTGGCACGAACCCTGACATCCATCTGAATACTTTCATCAGGGTCATATCCTCTTCCTATCAACCTTTGGTTCAGGGAGGCTTCAGAAATACTTATATCCGAACCATTGGAGGTGCCCACGTCCAGAGGATTTTGGAACGAAGTGCCTGATTCAGCTAACTGAACGGTATAGCTCACTGCTGCGGAATACCCGAAATCTGCTGGATCAAAACTAAATACCAGATCCTGGGAACCTGTTTCTTCCGACAATACAATTGATTGCCCTGATGCCGGACTATTCAAAACCGGGATACCTGGATTATCTGAGATAACTGTCCTTTCTTCTTCTGTACAGCTCCATACTGCTACAGCTCCCAATAGAAGTAAGAATAATATATTAAGATTTTTCATAAGATTTCCCATTTGTTAATATCCTGGATTCTGTTGTAATGTTGGATTTGCTATCAGGTCTGCCTGTGGTAGTGGATAAAGGTCTCTGAATTCAGGAACAGATGTACCTTCAAAGACTCCACCTTTCCACTGCCATATATAGGCTCCACCTGTAAACCTGCCATAACGGATCAAATCCGTTCTTCTAGTAGCTTCCCATTTCAGTTCTCTGGCCCTTTCATCTAAGATAAAATCAAGGTTAAGGTCACCTGAAGAGATATTTCCCTCTGAATTCCCGTAAGCTCTTTCTCTTAAAGCATTGATATAATCGAGTGCCTGTGATTCGGTGCCTCCTGAGCCTCCACGGAGAACCGCTTCGGCATACATGAGATAAGCATCTGCCAATCGGAATAATGGAAAGTCCACACTGACATGGTCACTTACCGGACCGTCAGGCCTGTCTTCCGTGTCTCTGGTTATATTTCTGAATTTAAGGACTCCGTACCCATCCTGAAATGTGCTGATGGAAACAATATCAATCTGTTGTTCATCAGTATGAAACCAACCTCTGGCATCTGGGGTACCATCTGTTCCTGGATAAAGCCTTACGATTTCCGGTCTTGTCCGCATTCCCTGCCACCCCCCTGGAACACCAAAGCTGTAAAAGTTTCGCATGGTCCCTCCTATGGCTGCATTGACCAGGAAAGTTGCTCCACCCCAAGACATGGTACTTGCCTGATCAAATGATATGGGGAAAATGATCTCAGGAGACTGATCATTATCTGCAAAGAAAAGGTGGTTGTAATCCGGCTCTAGTGAGTATCCAGCATTTAACACTTCATTTAGCTGGGCAATTACCTCAGAATACCTTTGCTGGCCTGTATATACTTCTGCATTGAGGTACATTTTTGCCAAAAGCATTCTTGCCGCAGCCTGATCTGCTCTTGCATACTCATTCTGTCCGGCCGGCACTAGGTTGGGTATGACATCCAACAGTTCAGATTCAATGTAAGAAAACAGGTCTTGCCTATTGATCTGCTCAGGAAAGAAGGATCCAACGGCATCCTGCTCCGTGACGAATGGCACATTGCCAAATAAATCCAAAGCATGGTAATAGCTCAATGCCCTTAAAAACCTGGCTTCCTCTCTGTACAGTCTTGCTGTCTGCTGGTTGGCCTCAGAAATACCTCTGCTATCAAGGTTCTCATCACTTAGCTCCCTGATAAACTCATTGGCCAAGGTAATCTGATAGAAAATCCTATAATACATGGCAGCAATAAAGCCATTGTCTGAAGAGAAGGTAAGGGTATTCAAAGTAGGAAGCCCTTCATCGTTCCAGGATATTATGGCTTCATCGGTAGGCAATTCCTGCAACTTCCAAAAAGCCCTTAAATAAGTAGATGCTCCTTCATCCTGTCCACCTATATCCCCACGTCCATCAGGGCCCGATTGTCCACTGGTTGCAAGCCCTGCATACATCTTGGCCAATACCTGTATGTAGTTATCAAAATCCTGATAAACCTGAACTGAGGTAAACTCTCCGAAAGGTTCAAGGTCAAGATCTGTACATCCTCCGATGCCGAATATGGTCACCAGAAGTATTGCTGTCTTTTTGATAAATTTATTTTTCATTTTTTCTGTCTTTTTCATGAATCTTTAATTCAAATTAGATTTCATGTTTAAATCAAAAACCAAAGTTTACTCCGAAAGAGAATATCCTAGGAAAAGGGTAGAAATTATTGTCTATCCCTCCCGGAATTTCCGGATCTATTCCCGAATACCCAGTAATCACAAAGGCATTCTGTACCGTGGCATTCACCTGAAGGTTGACCCTTGAAGCGAAGACATTTCCGAAGTTATACCCGACGCTGATGTTTTCCATTCTCAAAAACGAGGCGTCTTCAAGGTAGTGGCTGGATCTCAGCCTGTAGTTTTGAAAATTCGTTTCCAAAACATCCGAAGTCATATTGATCAGATAATCAGGGAATCTTAGGCTTTGATAGGCACCATTCGCAGATCTGACATTATTGTATACTGTCTGACCTATATTGCCTCTTAGCACAAATCCAAAATCCCAATTCCTGTATCTAAGCTGGGAATTGAACCCGAAAAAATACCTTGGATCAGGGAATCCCCTTCTGATGAGATCCTGTTCATTGACTATTCCGTCCCCATTTTGATCCACATATACATTTTCCAGAGGAGCACCATCTGTTCCATATACCTGCTCCCATACATAAAATGAATTGGGCTGAAAGCCTACTGTCTGTACCTGGATCGTGTTGCCGGTTCCTCCTCCTATTGAACCAACAAGAATCCCAACTGCATCCTCTTCCACATTACTCAGGCTGAGGATATTCACCCTGTTGTAGGTGAAGTTGGCACCTATATCCCAATTAAGTTCATTTGTACGGACGACATTATACGTCAGACCTGCTTCAAAACCATAGCTTTCTATGTTCCCTACATTCGTGAAAAGCTGATTGGTAAGGTTGGTGCCTGCAGGAACAGGTATGACGGCAAGAAGGTCATTGGTCACCCGGTAATAATAATCCAGGCTACCATAAAACTTTCCATTAAAAAATTCATAATCCAATCCGGCATTGTAGGTTACGGTCTCTTCCCATTTGATGTTTCTATCATACCCTTCTGGCCTTAATGTGTTGAAGAAGTTATTCCCAAACCTGTACCTTGCCGCATCATCACTGAAGGTATATCTGGGAAGGAAAGGGAAAAAAGAGCCAATGTCCTGCTGACCTGTCACTCCATATCCCAACCTTAACTTCAGGTCTGTGATGGCGTTGTTGTTGATAAGAAAATCTTCCTCACTTACCCTCCATGCTGCTGCCACGGATGGAAAAACTCCCCATCTGTTTTCCTGGCTGAATCTTGAAGATCCATCTGTCCTTAGTGTCGCGGTGAGGAGATACCTATCTTTGAGGCTATAGTTAACCCTTCCAAAGAATGAAATAAGCCTATATTGGGGTCTGGTTTCCACTCCAGCCGGTTCAAGTACTGTGCCTGCTTCATTTATTCTTGGGAATGCCGGGTTTTCGATCAGGAAATCCTGCCATGAATACCCTGCAGTTGCATCGAGTCTACCTGCGCTCCCAAGGTCTTTCACATAGTTCAAGTAGAAATCTGCCAGTAGGTTTCTCTTATTTTGAGCATAGTCCAAGAGCGAACCGCCTTCATTTACACCTGCTGCGGATGAAGATGGTATGACTACCCTTCCCTCACTTTGACTAATGTCATATCCAAGGTTCAAGTTGGCCCGCAATCCATCAATAAATGGCAGGGCATAATCCAGTTGTAGGTTTCCTATACTTCTTTTTACTTCACCTCTGTCATCCCTTTGCTCCAGCAAACCAAGTGGATTTCTTGGAGCCAAGGTCTGAGGGGAGCCATCTTCATTTAACCATTCCCAATACCCTCCAAAACCTTCAGGATCATAAATGGGCTGTGTTGGGTCAAAAATTGCAGCTGCCCCTATAGCTCCCTGATCAGCAAATTGGCTGTAGGAATATGTACCTCTGACATTAAAGTTGATCTTCAACCTATCATCTAGCAATGAGGGTGTCAAGCTTAGGGCTGCCGTTGTCCTGTTTAGGTTATCTCTTCTTAGCACCCCGTTCTGTTCCAGGTTTCCTACAGAGAGTCTGTACGGGATATTGTTAATGGAACCACTCAAGCTTACATTATTGTCAATACTTATCGCATCCCTAAAGATTACATCCTGCCAGTTGCTACTTTCAGAGCCGATCAAAGCTTGTTGGGAAGGGGAAGCCTGTGCAGCTACCGCATCCCTATATTGATCAGCATTGAGGACATCTATGTTGTTGGCAATTTGGGAAACCGATACCAGAGAACTCACATTAAGACTGAGGTCCTGACCTTTTTTCCCTTTTCTTGTAGTGATCAAAATCACGCCATTGGAAGCCCTTGAACCGTAAATAGCCGTTGCAGAGGCATCTTTCAGAACATCAAAAGTTTCAATGTCATTTGGGTTGAGAAAACTTAATGGATTTGCTGCACCGGCCACTGAAGAATTGTCAAGCGGTACCCCATCAATGACAATCAATGGATCGTTATTGGCATTTAGAGAGGAGCCGCCCCGAATCCTTATCCTACCCCCAGCTCCCGGAGCTCCGGAATTGGGAGTAATCTGCACCCCGGCAATTTTTCCTGTTATGAGCTGTTCGGCATTAGTAACCTGTCCCACATTGAAATCTTCACGTGTCACTGAACCCACAGACCCAGTAATATCGGATTTCCTTTGCGTACCGTAGCCAATTACAACAATTTCATTCAGCTGGGCAGTTTCCGGATCCATGTTAACTGTAATGTCCGATTGGTTACCTACCCTAGCCTCCCTTCTCCCGTACCCTATAAAGGTGAATACGAGGATGTCTTCAGATGAATTTACATTGATGGAAAAAGCCCCGTCAATGTCTGTAATCACGCCTATGTCAGTTCCTTTAACAGTTACATTTACAAAGGGCATTTCTTCCCCTGAGTCACTGTCAAACACCTTACCTGTCACTGTCCTCTGCTGTGCACTCAGTTGCTGAGCAAACAGCGTCAGTAGCATGATTACTGCAATTTTGATGGCAGTAAAGTCTTTACGCATATTTTGTATATTTTAGGTTATTGTAATGATTGTATTCCATACATACTTCAGTCTGGCTGAATCCAAATCTTACCTATTTTTATCTGGTAAGCACCGTTACTTTCCATTTCTCCTTCAGTCTGGTCAAATTTTATCTGTAGCTTTTCAATATTATCCCAATTCAAAGATCCCCCGGATATCCTAGCTTTGGTATAAAGCGGCATAAAGCCGGGGAATGGCCTTGGCAACAATACTGCTTTTGTTTCTTTGAGATCATCCAGTGATACCTCATGCTTCTCCAGCTCCCCTGACAGATTCACCTCAGCCACATATGCCCTTCCTTCAGAATCAGTCAAGCCAATTTCAATGGTTTTGCTTTCCTTTCCTTCCACCTTAGCTTCCACGATTATTTTCGCAAACCGGGATGCAACAGGGGCTCTGTTGTCAAGGCTTTCTTTGATAGAATGTTGGACTGCTATAAGATCATTTTTGGAGGGATTTTTCACCTGTAGCCCCAGCAAAAGATCTCCTGTTCTTTGTCCTGCTGATAAGGCAGTTGCAAACCCCGGATCATAATTAGGATGGTATTGAAAACCCTTGTGATGTGCTGGGTCAAAAAGCAATACATCTGCTTCTTCCGAAGAAACAAAAACCTTGTACGGTTCAGGTATTTCAGAGTACCATTCCAGATCAGGTTTTGAAACAGCTCCTGGGTATATCAGGGTATCATTAGCTGTTTCCACTTTAATCCTATACTCAAAGATCCCTGAAGGAAACTGATCTTTGTTGACCATGGCAACATATTTATACCCATTATCATGCTCCATTTTAGTTTCCATTATCCTGCCCTGTCCATTTCTATATTCCAAAACCACCTCCATAGGATCATTAGAAAAAACAATGGCTTTGATATCGAGATCCCTAGAATCAAGAACCTCTATAGGTGCTTGATGGAAGACATATACTTTTTGAAAGTCAGGATCCAGGGCTTTGAATTCCTTGATTTCAATATTTCCTATTTTGGTATTTTCTTCAAATTCAAAATTTTCACCTTGAGCTAAGAGCAAATAGGTTCCCGGTTTAATATTAAACCTCCCACCCTCGACTTCGGTGCTAAAACTGTTCCCCTCATTTAAAGGTAAGACCTGAAAATCTAGCCCTAGCTCCTCAATAGACAATTGCATTTCATGGGTATCCCATTTGAGAACTGCTACATCCCTTTCGGGAGAAGTTCTTGCAAAGGGATCTCTTATCAGAATGGCATCAGGGTAAACCTCCAATCTCCAGGCGCCACTTCCCAATTTATCCAGAAAGTAAGCTCCAGATCCATGGTACCTGACAAGGTGGGATGATCCTGTACCTGCAATCTTCTTCAATTGCTCAGGCTTTGGGGCCACACTTTGGGTATGGCCTGTATATATAAATTCTTCATCAGATATCCACTCACTGCTGTTTTCTTCAAAGCTTACAGATGCGTTTCCAAACTTATTGTTATCAGGGTAGTCCCCAAAACTTTCCCTAATTCCAGTCTGTGTAAATACTTTCGCGGCTATCATCATGCTAATGGCCTTAGCAGGGGTATAGAGCAGATTTAGGTAATGTGTTTGATATTCCGTATTGTCATTGGCTATATGCATAGGGTCATAGGCAAATTGGGTTGCCCATTGGAAGCCAGCTTCCCTGAAACTCCTGGCCATTGCAGGGTACAAATAAGGCCCCATTATATCGGCTGCATCAAATTCATAAACCATAAGTGGCTTGCCTGAAAATTCCGGAATAGAGTCAAATGGAATGGTGTAGGCATTAACATGATGAAGGTAATTTTCCTTTAATGTCCTACCTGAAACCAATCCGGACGGATACCACTGAAAGCTAAAGCCATCAGCTTTGGATCTGGCCACAGCATTAGCATAAGAAGGATTCTGAGCAATGTTATAAAAAATCGGCTTAACAAAACCGGCCTCTTTGACGGCAAGATATAGGCTGTTGATGTAGGAAGCAACACCTTCTGCTGAACCACTATGGGCTGGCTCATTGTTGATTTCCACAGCAATTATTGCGGGATCATCTTTGTAGGCTATTCCGGTATAAGGGTTGACATGGTTCAAAAACTGCTTTAAATAGTTTTCTTGGGCCTTGATGGCTTCCTGATCTGTGGTCAGACGGGATCTTCCATAATAATGTGAAAATCCAGGAGTTTCATAGTTAGGTTCAGGGTAGCCGTTACCCCAAAATGCTATGGGTGTGATGATAGCCTTTATATTTCTTTTCTTTAATTCTGCCAATAGAAAATCAAAAAGGCGAAGGTGTTCATTCTCTAGTAAGTTCCCCTTGACATCGGAAATTTCAGTATCCCAAACATGAATCCGGAAGGCTGAAAAACCAAGCCTTGCCATATGATAAACATCTGCGGTGATACTTTCTTCAATGTTAATTTGTTTCCTGGTCAAGGCCCTGTATCCATAAGCAAAGGGAGAGGAATAGTTGACTCCAAAGAAGGAAGCTTCCAGGCCATCACTTTCCCAGACAAGAAGTCCCTCATCACTTATCCGCACAATGTCCTCCATTCTATTCTGGTTTTGGGAATACCCCGGCAGAACCTGAAACAGCAAAGCAGGTAAGAAAAAGAATATGGGTACTATCTTCTTAATATCATTCATGGATTGATTTTATATTTATTATTCAACAAGTTCACATAATCAGCTCCTTCATGGAGATTTCCTTCAAAGTCAAAAAAAGCACAGTTTTCCCAGGAAGAACCTGTTCCCCATAAATCTTTCATATCAGAAGATATCCATCCTGGCTCCCAATAGATGATACCCAAACCACCTGCATTGATCATACTTTCGGACATACTAACCATGATTTCTCTTTGTCCCTCAATGGTATAAGGAAAGCCGGGAAGAGGAGCTTGTCCCCCAAAAATATTAGTATAGTCATCGTTACCTTCCAAAGTCCACGGATAGGCGGTTTCCAGCATCATTATATCCTTAGCGAATCTTGATTTGATACGGGAAACAGCACTTTCCAACTGGGTGAGGGAAATCGCGGTATGCCATAAGGGATAATAGGAAAAGCCAATAATATCAAAATCCACTTCATTGGGCGATCCGGTAAAATTTTCAAACCACCAGTCCAGATTTTCGGGATCGGCCACATGAAAAATAACTTTGATTTCGGAATGACCGGCAGCATCATGAACTGCATTTACAGCAGCTTTTGCTACTGATTTAAAATTCTGCCAGTTCCCCTCACAGACGTTCAGCTTCGGGAAATTCTCCGGTGCATCGGTAAAGAACATACCACAGTTGGTTTCATTACCTATCTGAACATATTCAGGGAAAAGGCCTTTTGATCCTAGATATTTCAAGGTCTTGTAGGTATATTGATAAATGGAGTCCTGTAGTACTTCAAGACTTTCTATTTCCCTCCATGCTGCTGGAATTTCCTGTCTTCCAGGATCAGCCCAAACATCTGAATAGTGAAAATCAAGGAGAATTTCCATTCCTTCAGATTTTGCCTTACCTATGGACGATTCGACATCCTCTAAGTCATTATATAGAGGTGTTTCCCTTCCATAAATTTCAGCTGTCCATAGTGGATTATGCCAAATTCTAAACCTGGCCAATTGTGTTCCGGCTTCAGCAAATATCCTGTAGGGGTCCTGTTGTTCTCCACCTACACTGTAAATTCCTCCGTGATCCAGGATTTGGTTGAGATAGGAAAGATCTGCGCCAAATAAAAAATCCACTTCCTGATCATGCGGTTCCTCCACTTCAGGAGTTTGTCCAGTATCTTGATCACATGCCATGCACAGCATTGCAACAAAAAGAACAAAATAAAAAGTCTTTTTTATTCCGGTCATTGGGTTTGGGTATTTTGGGTTTGCTTTCCTGACAATAGTCTTGGAAAGTAGATACTCAAAAGTACTTTTTATTGAGACCAAGCATCGATTCAAATCGTACAGATAATGACACAAATCATTCACAGCTAAAAAAAATGCTGATTTTTCACTTCAAAAGACTTATTATTAACCTTGGATCAAGGAGGGAACAATTCGAAAAATTCAAGATCCAAAAACCTGTGTTTAGTTTATAAACCTTGCCAAAACCCAAAATGATTTACAGGTTCTTCGTGTTTTTATTTAGTACTTTTCTACTTCTTTTCTGGTCAGCCAATGCCCAAAAGAATCCCTATTTTTTCACTTTAACAACTCAGGACGGATTACCTTCCAACACCATCAGTGCGATTACCCAGGATAAAAATGATTTTATTTGGGTAGGTACTGCCAACGGGGTCTCCAGGTATGATGGCAACAGTTTTCAGAACTTCAAAAAAGAGGTGTTCCCACTATTGGCAGCCAATGAAATAAGTGCTCTGGAAGCTGTTGGAGATGAAATTTGGATAGGTACCTGGAAAGGTCTTTCGAAGATCAATATTTTCAATTTTGAGGTAATTCCCGTTGAGCTGGGCGCTTCCATTGCCGTAAGAACAATTTATTTGGATTCTAAGGGTACAGTCTGGGTAGGCACCACTGCGGGGCTTTTCTACTTTAAGGAAGGAAAAACAGGAAAACTGGACAGGGAAAACAGTGGGTTAAGCCATAACATGATCAGATCAGTTTTTATGGACCGTTTTGACAACCTTTGGGTGGGTACATATGACAAGTTGAATAAACTAAGTCCGGGCAGCGAAAAGTTTGAGCAGTTCGAATTAAAAGAAAATTACAAGCCTTCTCTCCAAAATAACCTGATCATGGACATACAGCCCGACAACTACAGCCCAGAGTGGTTGTGGGTTGGAACTGAAACCGGTCTGGTACACTTCCATATTCATACCGGAGAAAAGAAAACCTATAACGAAGCAAACACAGCTTTAAGCAATGAGGTAATAAAAAGTATTTATACTTCCACCGATGGCAGCCTTGCTTTGGGGACTGATTTCGGGATAAACATTCTAAACCCCGAAAATGGTGACATCAAGCAGCTTTTCAACCATCCAGAACTGGCCTACTCAGTAGGCAGCAATGTCAATTGGCAAATTTTTGAGGATTCTGGCGGGGTGGTTTGGTTTGTGACTTCCAACGGTTTAAGTTTCACTAACAAAAACAACAGTTTTTACAGCTTTCATGAGATCAACCATAGGCAAAATAACCAAAAAATCGGAAGCCAGGTAAAGTCTATCCTGCATACCAAAAACGGAGATACTTGGTTGGCGACTCTTAATGGAGTAATAAGAATCAGTCCTGATGGTAAGGAAGAAGTTTTTGATATCCACTCCGGAATGGGGAAGCAACTCCTTCTTAACAATGTGTACGCATTAGAGGAAGATGATCTGGGAAGAATCTGGATAGGAACAGCTGGAGGGATCAATATCTGGGATCCGAAAATCTTAAAAATGCATTCGATAAGTTCTGGTAACCAAAATGGACTTGACAGCAATTACATCGCAAAATTTATAAAAGCGAGTGATGGGACTTTCTGGGTAAGTGCATGGGAAGGCGGTTTATATAAAGTATCAGGCAAATTGAATGATATCGAGAGTTTATATTTTGAAAAAGCCAGTGAGGTAGGTTCTGAAAAGGTAGCTACAGGGGCCAATGCCCTATGGGCTGTCAACTATGATGAATTGTTTAGGATCGATTTACAGACACACAGAAACAGTAGTGTCAGTATTTTTAACGAAGTGTCAAACAGAAGAAGCCTAAATGCCATTTACTTTTCCAAAAAAGGAGTTTTGTGGGCTGCTACTACCAATGGACTTATAGAGTACCAACCACAGAATGACAAAGCTGTTTACCATCCTATACAGATGGGTTCAGATTTTCTTTTTAACAGTATCACTGAGGACAATCAGGGAAATATTTGGGGTGCCGCATCGGGGCTTTTGATTAAGTTCAAGCCTGGATTGGATGCCTATGAACTATTTCCTTTGGATAGTGGACTGCCTATCAAAAGTTTCTTTGAAGGCTGCTTTTCCAAGGATAAAGAGGGAAGGCTGTTTTTTGGAGGGGACAACGGTTTTATAAGGCTAGCCACTGATGCAGAAGCCTGCAGCTTCAAGCCAAAACTGTTTTTCTCCAATCTTAGAATCAATAATGAAAGGATTCTTCCCGGAAAAAATACGGATTCGGGCCTTGAACTGCCCATGGATATTGCATTCATGAAAAAGCTCAGTCTGAATTATGCCCAAAGGTCATTTGCAATTGATTTTTCTGCTCTGCATTATTGGCAACCGAAAAGGAATATCTATGCCTACAAGCTTGAAGGATTTGATGAAGATTGGTCATATGCTTCAGGTTCCACAAATACAGCTGTCTATTCCAAACTTCCTTCAGGGAAATATATCTTAAAACTCAAAGGGAGCAACAATCATGGTATTTGGTCAGATGAAATCCATACTTTGGACATAGAAGTCAAGCCACCACTTTTTTTAAGCACCCCATTCATTGTCATTTATATTTTTCTTGTCCTGGCATTGTTGGCCTTCGCTTTCAGGTTTTACACTTTGCGAATACACTTCAAAAATGAAGTCAACCTTGCCAAAATTGAGAAGCAGCACAGTGAGGAAATCGCAAAAACCAAACAACAGTTTTTCACCAACATTTCCCATGAACTCAGGACGCCTATCAGTCTGATCCTTCCCCCTATCCAACAGGCCCTTAGCTCAAAAGAACTTGACCTAAAATCCAAGGAACTCCTTAGATTGGCTGAAAAAAACTCCAATAGGTTATTAAGGGTTGTCAATCAGATTCTTGATTTCAGAAAACTTGAGCAGGATAGTTTCGAACTGAAAGTACGGGTTTTTGACCTTGTCAGCTTTAGTAGGGAAGTGTGTGAGCTGTTTAAAGACAAAGCTGCAAGAAAAAATATCAATTTCCGGTTTAATTCAGAAATAGAATCCTGTGAAATATGGGCAGACAGTGAGAAGCTTGAGACGGTACTTTACAACCTGCTGTCCAATGCATTCAAATTCACCCCAGATCAGGGGGCTGTTGAGTTAAGTATTAGAAAACACCCTGATAAAGATCACTATAAGAACGGTGCAGTAGATATCCAGGTCCATGATACAGGTATAGGAATAGAGCCTCAAGAGATACCAAAGGTTTTTGACCGCTTCTATCAGGGCACCCAAGGCAGACAAGTTGATTCAGGTTCGGGCATTGGACTTTCTATGGTGAAGGAATATACAAAACTTCACTTTGGAGAAGTCAATGTGGAGAGCCAGCCAGGTGAAGGGTCTTATTTTACAGTCACCTTGCCATTGGGCAATGTACATTTCCCTGTTGAGGTAGAGCAAAAAGACGAAACCATAAATCTTTTGGTGAGTAAGGACGCTGACAACTTTGAGGAATACGAATATGATTTTGACACTTCCAAGCCTGTGATCTTGGTAGTGGAAGATTATCCCGATATGGTTGATTATCTCCTTTTACATTTAAGGGAAAGTTATCACATTGTGGTGGCACAGAATGGACAGGAAGCATTGGATAAAACCAGAAACTTTACTCCTGAAGTGATTATCAGCGATATTATGATGCCCGTTATGGACGGGTTGACCTTGTGTAAAAAGGTAAAACAAAATCCAAAAACAAGTCATATCGGTGTCATACTCCTTTCCGCAAAAAGTCTTACCTCACAAAAAGTGGAAGGGCTGAGAACAGGTGCAGATGCCTACATAACAAAGCCCTTTGACCTGGAATTGTTAAAAGCAAACATTGAGCAGCTTATCAAAAGAAAAGATGTTTTACTAAACTATTTCAAAGCCGAGATCATTACGCAACCGGAATTCAAAGAAGAAGGTGAAAACATAGATGATAAGTTTGTGAAAAAAGTTGTAGGCATAATAGAAGCCAATATTTCTAACCCTGAGTTTACCGTAGAGCTACTAAGCGAGGAAATAGGCATGAGCACTGCACATCTCTATAGAAAACTTAAGGCATTGACCCATTATTCAGCAAAAGAAATCATCCGGAAATACAGATTGAAAAAGGCCTCCATTCTTTTTAGAAATAAAGAAGGAAATATTTCCGAAATCATGTATGAAGTTGGTTTTTCTAACCTTTCCTATTTCGCAAAATGCTTTAAAAAGGAGTATGGTGTTTCTCCTAGGGATTATCAACAAAACCCACAAAATGAGCAAACAAAAACCCTTGACAGAATTTAAGTGAAACAGAAAAATTTATATTTTGGATACAGTTGATTTTTTTCATGAAGAGCGATTTATGTTCTCCGTTCATTCAGCAAAATAATTGGAACACAGATCAATCAGGTACAGCTAAACCACCTCATTTTCAGAGGATTCAAAATTTTTTTCATAACTTTAAGTATCACCAAATCAACCTACATCATGACTGAATCACTCAAATCAAATCAGTCCAATCAATTGATCTTTTTAGGGCTGTTACTCTTCCTTCTAGGCCTTATTTCCGGGCTTTTTGTTCACAATATGACCAATCCAAGAATGGGACTTTCGGCACACCTGGAAGGAGTTATGAATGGAATGTTCCTAATAGTTCTTGGGCTGATCTGGCACAGGCTTCATTTATCCAGAACCTTCTTCAGGATTACTTTTTGGCTAGTTGCTTTTGGAACCTTTGCCAATATTGCGGCTGCGATCATTGCCGCTATTTCAGGAGCAGGTAAAATGATGCCAATTGCAGGTGGTATGGAAGGAGCCCCTTTTATTGAAGGTGTTATATCTTTCTTGTTGGTGGCATTGTCTTTTGCCATGTTGGCCACTTTATTTTTGGTTCTTTGGGGCTTCTTTAAAAACATGAACCATACTTACTGATGTTCTAAAAATAGAATCGAAACAAAGGAAAGCGAAAAATTGATCAAAATCAGATTCAAAATCCAAGTTCAGCACTTCTTCATACAAAAATTTTAGGAGAAAAAAAGTCCAAAACTGGACATTTTTTGTAGAATATTTTTCTTTCCTTGAATCTTAAAACCTTCAAAACCAATGAAAAACCTCCTCCAATTATCCAGCTTATTGGTGCTTCTATTGTTTGTATCCTGCAATTCCAACCCAAAATCTGTGGCCCAGAATTTTGCTGAAAACCTGGCCAAAGGAAACACTGAAAAAGCCAAGAAATATGCTACTGAGGCAACGGGCAGCATGATAGACATGGCCCTTAAAATGGGCCTGAGTGAGCATATCACGCCAGACTTTACCTACAAAGCCTACAAGGATTCCATTGTCAACAACAAGGCCTGGGTCAAACTCAGGGATCCCAAAAATCCGGACGCACAAATACAGGTTATCTACCTTATCAAGGTGGATGGAAAATGGCTGGTACAGATGTGAGGATTTATGTCAGATCCCTAATCATGTGAATCATTTTCTTGAAAAACATTCTCCAATAACCACAAGATCTGACCATCATACAGGCTTTGTTCAAACCTACCTTTTTTTTGCTGATCAAGCTTTAAAATCAGACTCAGAAGTTTCAGTGCCTTTAAGCGATTAATGGAAGGTGATTTCCTAATACCCTCAATGATTTCATTTCCTTCCAGCCAATTTCCCCAATCAAATGCAGGCATGAGCCCTGAAGTAAGTAAAAATCTATGCAGCTCTGTGTCCAAGCCACGTAAGTCCAAATAAGTCCTGACTGCTTCAGGGGTCAGCTTTATGGGCAGGTCATAAAGTTTTTGAAACATTTTTTCCAACTGTAATTGGTATGCCTTCAGTTCGAATAATTTCTTATCCCCCTCTTCTGAAACTAAAAATTCTTCAATGGTATCTATTGGAGTAAAAGCTACTTTCATTTATTAACCATAAGTTATACAGTAAAAGTAAAAAATTTGATTTAAGACAAACTATATGAGTTAGCATAATTATCTTTTCAATGACTAAAAAAGGGGAAACCCCTTTTTCTTAATTCTAAAACGGACATATATCCAGAATGTAATCCACTGCTTTCTGTGCTTTACCTGATGCTTCAAATATCAGGTTCTTGTCTGAGCGGAGTTTTTCCAGCCAGGCCTGTATGTATGCTGCTGAGTTACTCAGCAATTTTTCATCAGATATACCGGCATATCCTGAAAGTATTCCCGCACCTATTTCAGCTATCAGTTCCTCTTTTGAATATACTTCGCTTCCAAAACCCTGATTAACACTTACTCCTTCTCTATTCAGCCTTGACACATGTCCTGTCGCATGAACAAGTTCATGAAAAAGCACATTGTAATAAGCTTCGGAAGAATCAAACTTGGAAATTGCAGGGATACAAACCTCATCAGTCAGCGGTGAATAATATGCTTCACTTCCACTATTGGAAATTTTTGGAGGGTCGGGCATTGTTCCAACTATTTCCTCACAAAGATCAATCTTAGGTTTATTGCCAAGGTTGGTGTTTTCCAAGCCGCTAAGGTCAAGCTCATCGCAATCTCCAACATTAAAAACCCTGTAGTATTTGAGAAATGCAGTTTTCACCACAAGAGCATGATCAATTTGCATAGCTTCTATATCTGAAATCCTTTTGCCTGATCCCTTCTGCTTATAGTAATAGTTCCAGTAAGTTATCGGAATGGAAGTAGCCCCTTTCTTTACTTTTCCTCCCATGGACTGAACTTGCTTAAAAGTAAGGTAATAGGGCAGTTCATGTCCAAAAGAGTGAAGGATGAGCAGGTTGATCCCCCTGTATATTTTCTTTGTCAGAAAATTCTGGGGTAGCACTCCGTTTTTCCAGGGCTTTTTCCAAGGAATCACCCCTTCTTCCAATTTTGCAATAATCATGGCCGTTACCATTTCCGCAATATCTCCAGTTGTTTTTTTCTTTGAGGTCTTCATAACATTTTCGTTTTGGTGAAAGATTGAATTATGAAGCATCCTCAGGTTTTTGCACACACTGAAGGCAAGAGGAAACGGAATAAAAAACATCGTGGCTTTATGCCGTAGTCTCTTGGCCTGTGTGGGATTCAAAAACCTATTTTGGCTGAAAAATGGAATAGAAATAAAAATCAAATCAATTATAGTTTATGCTCCTGTTCGCATTTCGCAAACAAAGAACACAGCTCTATTTTTTCTACAATGAATCTGTTTTTATGAATTAAAAAATGCCGGTTTCAAAACACAAAAGCAAAATAATCTTTGATCAAGCCTTCTGAATAATCAGTGAAGCCAATCCGGGATTGTCCATCATCCTTTCCAATTCTTTTTCAATGAGTTCCGCTATCTGGGACTTGATGATCTGGTAATTTTCCATAACCTCCCATTCCTGAATATCACGGGCTTTTGGGATCTCTTGGTATCCCTTTTCCTCCAAGGCTATTGCTTTATGGTCATTGATAATCTTGGCATGAAAGCGCTTCAGCTCTATTTCCTGATCCGGGTTATCCGCCACCAAGCCAACAAACTCCCCGGAGCTCAATGTTGCAATTGTAGATGGTGGAACTGCCAGATCCAGCTGTTTGGAATGGCTGATAGAAGTATCATTGCTGTTGATGGAGAGACTCTGCCTTTTCTGTACAATCTTTCCAAACCTGTCTGAAAGCTGCTTGGCTGTTTCCCCGAGCACCTGCCCTGAAATGATATTTCCCACAGTGTTCATGATCACTTCTGCCTGCTCCCTTCCATAGTCTTTTTTGAGTTGGGAATAGTCCTGTACCCCAAGCGTAGTGGCCACTTTGTTACTTCTGGCAGTAGCAATCAGGCTGTCAATGCCATTGAAGTAGATCGTAGGAAATTCATCAAAAATCAGACTGGATTTCATCATCCCCTTTCTGTTGACCAGCTTGGTTATCCTTGAGATATACAGCGAGAGCACTGCCCCATAGACCTGCTGTTTTTGGGGATTATTTCCCATGCAGACAATTTTGGGATCAATAGGATTGTTGACATCAAGGGTGAATTCGCTGGCAGATAATACATAGTACAATTGGGGAGAAGAAAGCCTTGCCATGGTGATTTTGGCACTGGCAATTTGTCCTTCCAGCTGCTCGGCAGCACCTTGAAGGTAGGCAGACACGAACGGGTTGATCAACACTTCAATTTCAGGCTCAGTTCTTAACACCGAAAAAAGTCTGTTGTAATCTACCTGCATCATCTCAATTACATGAGGGAGTGTACAATAGATACCTCCCTGGTACTTTTTCAAGAACCACATCACGGCCGTAAGAAAATTAATGGGAGACTCCACAAAGAAATCACCCTGTTTTTTAATCCATTCCCGGTTCAGGCCCAGCATAATGGTCCTGGAAGATTCAGACGCATCGGTGATATCCAACATAGTAGATGGCTCCAAGGGATTGCACCTGTGGCTCCTGTTCAGGTCATCGAAATTGATGGTATAGAACTTCGGCAAAATATTATAAGCTCCTTTGTTTCTTAGAAGGGCATTGTAAGCAATTCTGGACAGGTCATCATACTTGAAATCATATATAAACATAGAGAAGCCTTTGGCTATATGCTGGGTGATGATGTGCCTGATGACAAAGTAACTTTTCCCAGAACCAGGAGTACCCACAACCAAGATGGCCCTGAATGGATTGATAAAGTTTATCCAACTCTTCCTCACCTTCCCTGCCAGTTTGTAAACAGCAGGAAGGTTTACTGAATATTCACTGACAAGCTTTCGTTCTTCCTGTGGGAATGTTTCATTGATTTTATTGAACACATCCGGTTCAAAATATCCATTGAGGTATCTTGTCAGAAGCGTTGCCCCGGCAAGGACCATTAGGTAAGCACCCACTGTCACTATTATGTAGAGCATGTGCTTTATGTCAGCTTCCAAAGCTGTGCTGTAAACCAATTCTCCACTCCAATAAAGCATCACTCCTACCATCAAAAGCAGTAAGGGCACCCATGCTTTTAGCTTTGTAGACTTCTTTCCCTGAACTCCCAATATGGAAATCAGTAAAAGGACAAAGGAAAAAAACTTCGCATCAAAAGGAGGTATAAATATACCCGTCAAGGCCGCTTTTTGGAGCAAAGCATCAAATATGGGATGTTCAAGTTGTAGGGAGGCAAAAAACCCCCTGCATGTTACATAGAGGTGCAGCACCAACAAAATTAAGCTAGACTTTCTAGTCAGTTCCAGTATTTTCCTCAATGCATCCTGATTGTCTGCGGTGGCCATGTCAAAGTTGTCCTTTCTTTTTCCTTCTTCTCTTCCTTCTGAATGGGTCAGGCGTTGCAAAGTTCCCTTCAGGAATCTTCCATGAAACCATATAAGCAATTTGTTCAAGGTCTGGCCCCAAACTTTCGGTTTCGGGTTTGGAAAGGGTACCTTTGCTCTGGGTATAAGTTTGTTTCTCTGAATGATCCAACCGGTTTTGGTCTGTCCACTCATCCCCTTCTTTGTCATGGCCATTTAGAAACAGTTGCGATAAGCCTTCAGCAGTATATTCTTTTCCAAGGTCTGAACCTTTATAAACCTTTCTATGAATGTTATCTATATAGGTTGTGCCATAAAGTCTCCCTTCCCCATTGAAGGCTGTCTTTAACCCAATGGCATTCTTTTTCAGTTCCAGGATAAAAGCCTCCAGGTCTCCATTATTTTCACTCACCCTTCTCCTAACTGCTTCCAACCTATTGATCAGCCCTTTATCCGGTTTGGCTTTTCTTTCCTGATCTGCCTTTTTTTGGATTTTTGATAGAGTGGGTCTTGAATGTATGGAGCTGGCTTTAACGGGAACACTGCATCTTTTGCCTTCGCTGTCAAGGATAAAATAAAGCAGCCCATGCTGATTTCCTGATTCATCAGTTTTACCGGCCTTTACGGCTTCAATTCTAAACTGTGAAAGTGCAGCATTATACGCGGCAAAAGACCTAAAGCTGTAAGTCCTATATACTTCTGTCACAATGGAGGAGATGAGGGATTTGGTTTCTGCCACACCGTATTCGGCCTTTTCCAGTGGTGCCCTCAGCAAATAATCCTTCTTCTGATCCTCAGCTTTTATTAGCCCCAGTTCAATTTCAAGTTCTTTCCTTGCCTTTTCCGACTGGTTCTTCCCCAGATTATGCGTTTCTATCCTCTTCCCTTCCTCATTAATATTCACTGACACGATATGGATATGTGGGTGTCCTGCATCAAAGTGCCTGTAGACCATCCAAGGCTGGGCACCAAAACCTATCCGCTCCATATATTCATTGGCTATAAATGCCAGAAGCTTGTCATCTATTTTATCTTTCAGGGAAAAATTCAGAGATATATGTACCGCATTTGTTTTGGTCCTTCTGTTCAGATCCAGGAGTTTCTTAAACCTGATAAGCTTAAAATCTGTGGAAGAACTTTCCATTCCCTTTGGAAAGCCTTTTGCCATTAGCACTTTAGCTTCTCCAAGCTTCACCTTTTTTTCATTGTAGATGATGAGACCCCGGAGAGATTTACCTGTTGTTATTTTTGCAACCATATTTTACTGAATTTGGCAATTTGTTCTTCGAGTAGGTTCTGATTGGAATCCACCTGGGAAAGGAGATTTTCTATTTTCCGGAATCCCCCTTTATTATCCGTATTCCCTTCCTTGATTAAAAAGGATCTGAGAAGTTGGTTGACCTGAATGCTTATGGACTGGATTGCAGCACAGTATTGGGACAATTTTTCCATCATAAGGTCAAGGCTGTTATCATGGTGGACAATTCTGATTTTCCTATTCAAAATGATGTTCCTTACCAGTTCGCTCATGGTCAGTCCCTGACCTTTGGATATCAGCTCCTGAAGTTCCTGAAATTTCTCTTCAGGTATCCTGCAATCTACCTTTCGTGACAGGGCATTTTTAGCTAGTCCTCTATTTTTAATGCTCATGATTATTCTCTTTTAGGTAAACAGAAAATCCGAGTTCCGAGGATTTTCAAAAAGCGACTTCGGAGCTGAAGGAGGGTTTTGGCGTAGACAAAACTACATCTAGCTAACTGCATCACAGCAGTTCCAATTTTCCCAATTCCTGGGCATGACAATTGTAAAAACACATGACTTTTTTCCATTTCAGTCTCAGTTTTCCAGGTTCCACATCCAGCTGGAGGCAGCAGATTTCCAATCCCGTAAAGGAGTACCGTTTTCATTTCTCCATCCCAAAGACTGGTAGTAAAAGAAGAACAGATCGGCTTCTTCTATTGAATAATCCTTTATACTGAAATAGGATCTTACTTGCTCTATTCCGGGAATATTCATCCGGAGATTTTCTGATTTGGGAGCGATTGTTGTTTTCATACCTTGATCATTTTTGACCAAAGTTTAAAATCACACAAAAAAATTATTCAGTATGTAGACAGGAATGGGGTAAGGAAATTTTTAAGTGTGAGCAAGTATTAATCCATTAAAAAAACCTGTTTTACCAGCTCTCATAGCTTCAAAAACAAGCTTGTCAGTATCATGAACTGAACCAATAAAAATTTCAACCTAGTGATATTCAGACTTGAGGTTTTGCACATTCTCTTTTCCAAGCATTCCGCCGGAAAAGTTAATTCAGTGAAGAATTAAATTGGGCTTATTTTTTTTAAGACTTGGAATGCATCATCACAGTTCTCAAATGCATTTATAAATTGACACCAACAATTGATTGATAATACTTCTTAAGCTCTTTATCGACTTCTAGGATCACTATCCTCTTATAGAAATTGAATCAGGAATTTGATAAATTTTCACTAAACTCAAGAATAGTATTAATGATTAAAAACCAATCCAGAGCATTTATAAAATAAAAAAGAAGTCGCAAAACGCCATCCTTTAATTGTTCATTAAATCAAATGTTTTAAATTATTGGGAGTCATTTTCCTATTTGAGAATACCTCTCTTGCAGTATACAGCCAAGGGTAATATGGAATGGTATTAGGGTGAACAATTCAATATTTATCTTAGTAAAGTTAGTCAATACTGGGATTATCAAATTTTATTTACGCTTTAGGCAATTATTATCATTGAATCACTCAAAAGTAGTTTATCAAAAAATGATGAAAAACACCCTTAATGGGGAATTTCACACTCTATGAAATAAAAAAAATATCTGTTGAGGAAGAATAGTCGACCAGGTGAATGTTAGTTCAAATGGCTCTTTATTATCCTTAAAAATTTTCCCAAACATGTTTAACTTATGAAATTCTCAGATAAAGGGAACCTGTTTTAATGCTCACAAATTGAAATACTTCATATGGCATAAGTAGAATTCAAAACAAAAAATGAGCTTGAAAACCTATTGAGAATTTAGTAATGAAACGTCAAAATGCAAATGACCTTAGACAGCAAAAAATTATTTTGGTAGAGGAAGAAAAAACAGATCAAATACCAAGAAAAATTATTGAAATAAATTTAAATATTTAATTAAATTATATAACTTTGTGGATAAATAAAAGTGAGAACTAATCGGTGAACCACTTGAAACTTATTCAAACAAGTAATTGATATTAAGCTATTTACAGGAAAGGGTGATAATCCTGTCACCCCGACAAAATGGGTTTTCAAACCCCATCAAAAGCCTTTAAATCATTTGATTTACAGGCTTTTACGTTTTTAGCATATCAATGAAATGCATAGAATTTCAAGTATAACAAACACTTGTATTATTTATTAGGGATCAACATGATTTGCCAATTACTCACTTCTTAGAGAATTGGCTGGATTGGTCAAAGGGGCTTTTAGAGACTACAACCCTTGTTCTTATTCGGACATTTTTTATCCGTAGCTGGATATAAGGTAGTCAATCCCCAGCCATATGATCAAGTCCCTTAACTTTCTCCTTTTCTGATATATTTTTTTTTCAAATGTCTAAGCCCCCAATACCATAGAAACATCATCATGGCGATGAAATATTTGTCACTAGCTTCTACTAAGGAATACTCTTCAGCCCTGAAGTACGATACTACTTCTAAGGAAATTAATACTATCCCACAGAACAGAAATATGTAGGAAAGGAAGTTGACTAAAGGATAGGCAGAATTTTTTTCCGAATGTTTCATAATTTTAACTCTTTGATGCATCATTATTTCAAACTCATTTCAAAATTTTTCTCTCTCAGGTTACCTGCAATCCACTTCAATATTAAGAAAAGGATTAAGCCGTTGAGCCCAAATAACAGGGCATTCTCAACCAAAAAATCAAACTTTTCTAGGAGGGCCAACTTTGACTGTACTTTAAAGAAATCATAGAGACCCGAAAACAGTCTCAAGAGACCGCCAAAAAGTAATAAGTAGGCAATGCTGAATAGTCCTTTTAACTTGCCGAAGGTAAATTGAATTTTCATCATGTTTATGTTTAGTTTGTTTGGCAAAGGTATTGGATCAACAGCCTACGAAAATTGACCTATGTTAAGTAAATCCTTATCTTGAAAATCATACTCTACATCAAGACCTCATGGATAGAACTCTTTCAGAAGAAGCATACTCAAAGCATCTCAATGAAGCCAGAAAGTTGCTGTATGATTATTTGCCTCTGACTGATGAACAATGGGAGGTTTTCAAGCAAGGTTTCAAAATCAGAAAATACCATAAAGGAGATTTTATATTAAATGAAGGAGAAACAGAACGTTTTCTTTCCATTGTGTTGGCAGGTTGTACCAGGCACTATGTCATGGTCAAAGGAGAAGAAAAATCTTTCGACTTTTCATTTCAGCACGAGTTCAACTGTTCCTATTCCAGTTTTATCCAACAGGAGCCATCCCGCTTTTTCATTCAGGCTTTGGAAGATTGCGTATTGGCTTCTATCCATCATGATTTCCTGCAGCAGCTTTATCAGCACTATCCCGAAAGCAACAAGTTTGGAAGGACTGCTGTGGAACAGTATTATATATGGAGAGAACAAAGGGAAATTTCTCTAATGACAGATTCTGCGCAGGAAAGGTATCTCAGGTTGATGCAAAAGTACCCGATATATTTAGAGCAAGTGCCCTTAAAATACCTGGCATCCTATCTCAACATCAAACCAGAGTCGCTGAGCAGAATTAGAAAAAAACTTTTTGAGGAGCGCTAGTTATCTTCTTAACATAGGTCAATTTCCCACTCCACATCTTGCCCCAACTTTGTAGCTGACAAACAAACAGTTACAAAAATGAAAAAAATCACGTCTACCAAAGCGCTATTGATTATTGCATTTTTCCTACATGGGCATCATCTAAT
>NZ_ALWO02000028.1 GCF_000295935.2 Indibacter alkaliphilus LW1 | reverse complement strand
ACAAATCGAACCGTATTATCCACCCCTTCGACTTTAGTCGAAAATCTGCGGAAATCACCGCAGTCTGCGGGAGAAAAAAGTGGACAGTGAAGAGTTAAAAGTTAAGGGTTAATTGTTAAAGGTTAAAGGGTGTCATTGCCTAAAGATGGTTGTTACTTTTCTTCATGGATAATATTGAACAATGAATCAAGACCACACTGGTTCGAGTCTTCAGACTTGAACCACAATCGATGCCGTAGAGAGACTATTTTGTTCTTTTTAATTTTTTTGGATTTTGGCGTGTATCAAATACGTCAGCAATTTTAATCAGTCTACTTTCTTCCTCAACAGTATAGATAATTTTGTAATTTTTAAAAACCAAATAGTGATATTTGCTATTTCTATCTTGAAGAAATTCTTCTTCCTGACCAAGATAGGGCATTTTCAGTAATTTATTTGGTTCTTCAATGATTCCAGAAATGAGTTTAGTAGCAACTTTTGAGTTAACCTTTTCCTTATAATAATCATAAATTTTATCTAGCTGAGCTTCCGAAAATTCAGACCAAATAATTTTAAATGCCATTATTTGTATTTGGCTAAAAGTTCAGAACTACTTTTGTATCTATTGTTTTCGAAATCCGACTCTGACTGGTCAATTCTTTTATTTAAGTCCTCAATACTCATTCGCTCAAAAGAATCTTCCAAGGAAGTTTCAGTTTCTTTTCTTAACATTTTTTCTAATCGGGATATAATCTCCTCGTTTTGGATTTTCAAAAATTCTTGAACAAATTCTATTTTTCTGAGCTCCAGATTCATATCAATATACTTTTAGTCAAATATACGAAATTTTCAATTCTATTAATTTCATTTTTGAGTGGATAACAGATCCATTTTATTTGAACTTCAGAATTACAAATCCCGAAGAGCGGAGTTGGCATATTCTGAAACCTATTTGCCGGGTGGAAGGTCAAAAATCTAAAATCTTACATGGGCCGTCCCTACAGGACGGAATAGATCCTCAACCGTTAATTTTTTCTACCAATGGGTTGTGCCTCTGGCACAAGAGGATTTTAGATTGTTGATTTAAGATTCTAGATTGAAAAACACATAGCAACCAATTCCCCATCATGAACAAATTGGTGAGGTATCAACTGATCACATTCATCAAACACCTTCCGTGCTTCTCGGTGCCTCCGTGGCAAAAATTGGCCTCCTTTTTAAGATTACTAATCCACATCCCTCCTGCGGGGAAAGGTTTAATTGATTAACTGATGAGGGGAGGTTGTTAAAAGTTAATTGTTAAAGGTTAAATAGTTACCCGGATTTTGGTGGGCAAGATAGGTGAAGGCTTCACCTTGTCATGTTGAGCAAAGTGAAACATCTGATTTCCTCCAAAAGCGAAGCTTTATCTGTGTAGATCTGTAGGATCTGTGGTTAATTTTAATTGATAATGGTGGTTACCAATTTCCGCCGTGCTTTAGCCGGCGGTCTCGCTCATGGGGATCAGTCCCCTTCGACTTCAGTTGAATTTAGCTCTTATTAAAATTGTTCTTTCATAAAGAATAAATTTGATTAAATTTGTTTGTTATCAAGGAACACTTTAAAATGCAGTCAGACAATCTCAAACAAATAATGATAGATCAAAAGGATAATTTCAATCGAAAACGTCCATTGATCGAAAGGGATATAGATTTGACCACTTTTTTAAAGACTGTTCAGGTCGTAGTGATAGCGGGAGTGCGACGCTGTGGAAAATCTTCTCTGCTATATCTGATAAAAGAAAAACTTGAACTGGCTGAACAGAACTATTGTTATTTCAATTTCGATGATGAGCGTATTATATCACAAACGTCAATACTTGATCAGATTTATTTGGCGCATTTAGAGCTTTATAAAACCGAACCTGTCTTTTTCTTTGATGAAATTCAAAATGTACCCAATTGGGAAAAATTCGTAAACCGGATCCATGAAAAAGGTCTTAAAGTTTACGTGACCGGTTCAAATGCCAATCTATTAAGTTCAGAAATTGCTACAAGCCTTACAGGAAGAAACAAGACCATTACATTATTTCCTTTTTCTTTTGCGGAGTATCTTAAGTGTAGGGGAAAATCTATAGATGTCAAAAAAGTATCTTCCAAAGCAAAAAGTATGATCCAAGGGGAGTTTCAAGAGTATATGAAATTAGGAGGCTTTCCATTGGTGGTCCAGGAAGAGGACCTAGAACTGGTTAATCAATACTTTCAAGATATTTTGTACAGGGATATAATTGCCCGTTATAGAATTTCTCAAGTAAATGAGCTGAAGCAAATTGCACTTTACTTAGCTTCTAATACTGGGAAATTATTTTCGTATTCCACTCTGCAAAATATTGCCGGTGTGAAGAGTACCAGTTCAGTTAAAAGTTATTTGGATTATTTAGAGCATTCATACTTGTTTTTTTACTTAAAAAAATTCGATTACTCTGTCAAAAAGCAGATTATGAATTCCAGAAAGGTTTATGCTATTGATCCCGCTGTGTGTAACCGGCTTGGATTTAGGTTTTCAGAAAATAAAGGAAGAATATTGGAAACGATTATCTTCCTCCAACTGCTTAGAATGAAGCATGAGGTGTTTTACCACAGTGGTAAAAAGGAATGTGACTTTATCGTGCAAGAGGGACTGGAAATTACATCAGCAATTCAAGTTGCTTATGAATTGAGTGACATTAATGTAAAACGTGAAGTAGATGGTTTATTGGAAGCTATGAAAGCTTATGGTCTTGAAAAGGGTGTTCTAATTACGGCTGACAATCAGGTGAAAGGCGAAGATATTCCAGATCAAATTGAAGTAATTTTAGCTTGGAAATGGTTGATAGAGAATACTGATTCCTAAAGGCGCCAGTAATTTGAGCGATTGGGATACTAGGTGATATTAATGGATATTGGTAGATATTTTTTGGATATTATTTCTAAATCATATCGTCTTCCAAAAGCGAAGCTTGATCTGCGGGGAGATGGGTTTAATTGTGTAATTGTTGAATTGATGAGAGGAAGGTTGTTAAAAGTTAATTGTTAAAGGTTAAATAGTTACCCGGATTTTGGTGGGCAAGATAGATGAAGGCTTTACCTTGTCATGTTGAACAACGTAAAACATCTGATTTCCTCCAAAAGCGAAGCTTTATCTGTGTAGATCTGTAGGATCTGTGGTTAATTTTAATTGATAATGGTGGTTACCAATTTCCGCCCTGCTTTAGCCGGCGGTCTCGCTCATTGGGATCAGTCCCCTTCGACTTTAGTCGAAATCTGCGGAAATCACCGCGATCTGCGGGAGAAAAAAGTGGGTAGTGACGAGTTAAAAGTTAAGGGTTAAATGTTAAAGGGGGGCTTGCCTAAAGATGGTTGTTACTTTTTTTAATGGATAATATCGAATATCGAACAATGAATTATGAAGGAAGGATGAAGGATGAAGGATGAGGGATGACAAAAGTGAATAGTGAGTAGTTATTAGTGAAGTTGGGAAAACATTAATTGAAGGCATATTTAAGCCTGAAAGCCTGCTCTGTGATAGCCCAGACTGGAGTTCACGTAAGTCTGGGATTTAAATGCCAAAGCCATGTTCTGTGTCCCCACAGATAACATTATACAAACCAAACTGGTGTTTCGGTCTGTGAGGACACAGACCAAGGAGGTAGGGATCTCATCTTATGTCTAGCGTCTTATGTCTTATTTTTCGTCTTCAAACTCCAGATTACAAATCCATTTCATCTGAACTTCGGAGTTACAAATCCCGAAGAGCGGAAGAGCGGAGTAAATATAAAAACCCTCGAGGTTTCAAAAACCTCAAGGTTTAACTAAGCTTCAACATATGGAAAAGCCAATCAATTCAACGGTTCATCAAATAAACAATTAAACAATAAATCATTTTCACAAATCTCACCCTCAAACTTCCTCCAAATAAAAACTCCTCAAGATATACTGCAATTGCTCATATTCTATCAGAAAAGCATCGTGCCCGGTGCGGGAACTGATTTCTTTGTAGCTGCCTTTGGGAACATGGTTGGCGATAAATTGGGACTCTTCTTTCAAAAACAACAAATCTCTGTCCACACCAATGGTCAAAATCTTGGATTGGATCTGAGATAAGGCTTTTTCCGTGCCCCCTCGAGCCCTGCCAATGTCGTGACTGTCCATAGCTTTGCTGAGAATCCAGTAAGAAAAAGCATTGAATCGGTTGGCTAGCTTTTGTCCCTGATACCTGAGGTATGAAGAAATTCTGAACCCATCCAGTTTTTCATCAAGGTCTTTCTGCTTGGCATCAAAATCCTGGGGATGCCTGTAAGAAAGCATGGCAATGGCCCGAGCTGCTTCAAGCCCTTTTTTTCCTGCATCAGGTCTGTTTTCCCCCCAAGTACTATCAGCTTCTATAGCCATCCTTTGGGTTTCGTTGAAGCCTATGGTCCAAGGGGAAGTTTTGGCATTGGAAGCCAAAATGATGGTATGTTTCACTTTTTCTTTCAAAATATAAGCCCACTCCAAGGCGACCTGCCCACCCAATGAACCTCCTACCAAGCTGTGAATGCTGGAAATGCCCAGGTGAACGCGTAAATGTTCCAAAGCTTTCGCCAGGTCCCGGGTACTTAAATTTGGAAAGTCGTAGTAATAGGGCTTTCCTGTTGTAGGATTGTTTGAAAGCGGATTGGTAGATCCATAATTGGAGCCCAATAGGTTGGCGCAGACGATGAAGTGTTTGGTAGGATCATAGAATTTATCTTCACCCACAATCCCTGACCACCATTCCTGTACATTGGCATCCCCTGTCAATGCATGTACGATCCAGATGACATTGTCCTTTGCTGCAGTCAGGTGTCCTTGGGTGGTATAAGCAATCTCAAAACCCGGTAATTTTTCACCGGATTCCAATTCCAGCACTTCTTCATGTCTGTAGCATTCCTGCGCCATATCGATAATCAAATAATTGCTTTCTAAATTCATTTTACTCGAAAAAGGGTGATATAAGGACCTGCCAGGTTTTAAAAATCTGGCAGGTCTGGGGATTGACTTACTGTACTCAGGCTATATGTTCAAATGCCTGTTGCAGGTCGGCTTTGATATCTTCAATATGCTCTATGCCCAAGGAGATTCTCAAGAGGGTAGGAGTTACCCCTGCTGCCAACTGTTCTTCATCGCTCAATTGTTGGTGTGTAGTGGCAGAAGGCTGAATGATCAGGGTTTTTGCATCTCCCACATTGGCCAGATGAGAAATCAGCTCCAGTTTGTTGATGAAGTTGGAAGTACTTTCCTTGTCTCCTTTGAGTTCGAAGCTCAATACTCCTCCAAAACCATTTCTCAGGTATTTTTTACCCAGTTCATGATATGGAGAGCTTTTGAGTCCAGGATAATTGACTTTTTGAACCTGAGGATGGGCTTCCAGCCACTCTGCAATAGCCAAAGCATTGTCTACGGTTCTTTGAACCCTGAGAGAAAGGGTCTCCAGTCCCTGAAGTAAAAGGAAAGAGTTAAAAGGGGAGAGGGCAGGGCCAAAATCCCTTAATCCCTCTACCCGTGCACGTATGGCAAACGCGATATTGGGCAGACCTAGTGGGTTGTTTTCTCCGAAAACTTCCCAAAACTTCAGTCCATGATATCCTTCTGATGGTTCGGTAAACTGTGGGAATTTACCATTCCCCCAATTGTAATTTCCACCATCTACAATGATTCCTCCAATGGAAGTTCCATGTCCGCCAATCCATTTGGTGGCAGAGGAAGTGACAATATTGGCTCCATGCTTGATGGGCTGAAAGAGGTATCCCCCGGCACCAAAAGTATTGTCTACGATTAAAGGAATGTCATATTTTTTGGCTAAGGCAGCTATTGCTTCAAAGTCAGGAATGTTGAATTCAGGATTTCCTATAGTCTCTAGATAGATGGCTTTGGTTTTGTCATCGATGAGTTTTTCAAATTCCGCAGGTTCGTTGCCTTTGGCAAACCTGGCTTCTATACCTATTCTTTTGAAAGCTACTTTGAACTGATTGTAGGTACCACCATACAGGAATGAGGTGGAAACGAAATTTTCTCCAGTTTGAAGAATGTTATTCAAAGCCAAAAACTGTGCGGCCTGTCCTGAAGCCGTAGCTACAGCTGCAACCCCACCTTCCAGTGCGGCTAATCTCTGCTCAAATACATCCGTGGTAGGATTCATGATTCTGGTGTAGATATTCCCGAATTCTTTGAGTGCAAAAAGGTTGGCTCCGTGTTCGGCGGAATTGAACACATAAGAGGTGGTCTGGTAAATCGGTACAGCCCTGGAGTTGGTAGCAGGATCTGGTGCCTGTCCGGCATGAAGCTGAAGTGTTTCGAATCTGTAATTAGACATGATGATTTTTGTTTTAGGTTTAATGGAAATATAAATATGGGCCAAGCCCAAAAAGGGTTCAAAGAAATCCTCTGATCGTCTAGAAATGCATGCAACAACAAAAACAGCCCATAACATAGATTGGCTTTGAATGTGGATTGCGAAGTGTGTGAAGGTTCCTTTTTTGTAAATTCATTGGTTTAAGAATTTATATGTCCGGGAGACAATATTATCTACCGGCAGGAATTGGCACCTTGGATTTTCCAGGTTGCCAGAGGGTCAATGAGCCTGTCTCTCGCCTCTTCTGTATAAATCCCAGCACAAAAAGTGAAAGGATGTCACAAAGAAATAAGTTGGGCTTGGTATATGCAAGAATTAAGAGGGATATTTTACGACAGGAGAAAAAATAAAAGGCTAAGGTCCGGCGTGAAAACTATTTTTTCTTGTCAGTTTCAATTCCTCATCCATTATTCTGAACGGAACATCAGGGAAAATTCTTGCAGAAGAGCTTAATGGGACTGTTTTTGCCAATATTTCTTCCGGTAAAATTGAGATTGTGAACTAAAATAAGGATAAGGGAGGAAATGGACATTTGGGTACGCTTCGGCGCACTCAAAGGTCAACCCTAAAGGTGGATAATGTGAAGCCCTGTAAGGGTGTTTGATATTATAGCCTAGGGTTTTAACTGGATTTGTTAAAGGTTAAATAGTTACCCGGATTTTGGTCTGCAAGATAGAGGAAGACTTCAACTTGTCATGGTCTGAACCAATTCATCAAACTCCTTTCTTGCTTTTCCGTGCCTCCGGGGTAAAAATTGGCCCCATTTAAAGATTACTTATCCTCTGACCACCCTTCCAAAGCGAAGCTTTATCCGGTTGAATAGGTGAAGATTTTTGTGGGGATTCCGAATCCATCTGCCCTTGCTCCAAAATTATAGATTTTGGAGAATTGAAACATATAATTTGCACAACAATAACTCTATAATTTGCACAATAAAAACTCTATAATTTGCACAAAAATATTTTTAAAGTACTTTTGTCCATCATCAAATTAAATTTTATGGACTACATTAGAAGATTAATTGAGGATGACTTAATGAAAAAAATGTCTGCTTCTGGTGCGGTGCTTTTAAAAGGTCCTAAATCATGCGGAAAGACAGAAACGGCTTCACAATATGCAAAAAGCGTATTGAGAATGGATAGAGACCCACAAGTTTCTGTAGTCATGAAAACCAATCCTCGATTACTGTTGGAAGGTGAAACTCCAAGATTGATTGATGAATGGCAAGAGCAACCAGAAATATGGAATTATGTAAGACATGAAGTTGATGAACTGAAGTCAAAAGGCTTGTTTATACTTACAGGATCTTCTAATCCGCCTGAAAATGTAAGACTCCATAGCGGTGCGGGTCGCTTCACAGTCTTACAAATGGATACCATGACTTGGCAAGAATTAGGATATTCAAGTGGAATTGTAAAATTATCAGATTTACTGCAAGGCACAAGTAACGATTATTACGAACCTGCTATTTCCTTAGATTATATCATTGAAAGAATATGTATAGGCGGTTGGCCTACATTGATCAATGAGGATTACAGAAATGCATTGAGCCTGAATCGAGGCTATATCGATTTGCTTTGCGAAGTAGATATGAGTCAGGTATCTGGAGTGAAGCGGAATCCCCATAAAGTGAGAAGTTTATTAAGTTCTTTATCCAGAAATATTGCGACCATAGTCGATAATAAAACTTTAGAGAAAGATGTAAAAATCAATGAATACAATGAGTTGTCCAGAAACACCATATCAGATTACTTAAATGCGCTATCCAAATTAATGATTTTATTCGAACAGCCTGCTTTTAATGTTCATATTCGGTCAGCTGCATCTTTACGTAAGTCTCCTAAAAGACATTTATGTGATCCTTCATTAGCTGTTGCAGTTTTGGGTTTGGATAAGGAAGCATTGATAAAAGATTTGAAATACACAGGCTTCCTGTTTGAATCCTTGGCTATTCATGAATTAAATGTCTATGCAAAAGCAAATGACGCTACTATTTTTCATTATAACGATTCATACGGTAATGAGGTGGATGCCATTGTGCAGAAACGCAATGGAGATTATGCAGCATTTGAAATTAAATTGGGAGTAGGTTTTATTGACGAAGCTGCAGAGAATCTCAAAAAGTTTGCAGCCAATATTGATACAGAAAAAATGGAAATACCGAAATCATTAAACATTATTACTGGAACAGGCATGTCTTACCGTCGACCGGACGCGATCAATGTAATTTCCTTAGCTTCTTTGGGAGTATAACCAATTCATCAAACTCCTTTCTTGCTTTTCCGTGACTCCGTGGTAAAAATTGGCCCCATTTAAAGATTACTTATCCTCTGACCACCCTTCCAAAGCGAAGCTTTATCCGGTTGAATAGGTGAGGGTTTTTGTGGGGATTCCGAATCCATTTTGTAGGAGCCGATTTTGTGTGTAGATTTGTTTGTCGGTCACTCAAAATCAAATCGTAATGAAAAAAAGTCTTTTGGCATTAATGCTAATGTTGTTGGTGTGTCTTGTTGTTCAGGCCCAAGACGAATATAACAAGTGGTCTATTGAGATCAATGGAGGTTTCAATAAGCCTATGGCTCCTCTTAGCCCCGGTTATTTAAGCCCTACCTTAAATCTAGGGCATGTTGGACTGGGAGCACGGTACATGTTCAATGAAAAGTTTGGCCTGATGGGAGATGCAGGTTTCGGGAGGTTCAGAGAAGCAAGAGGGAACTCCCCAGAGTTTGTAACTGACTATGCAAGGTTTAATGCACAAGGTGTAGTCAACTTTGGAAGGCTTTTTAATTTCGAATCATTTACCCAAAGCCTTGGATTGCTTTTTCATGCCGGACCTGGAATAGGATGGTTTACCAATGATGACAGACCAACACTGGATTTTGACCGGGATTATTTATATCATATCAGTTCTGGTTTTACCGGACAGGTAAAGCTGAGTGATAGATTTGCCTTGCTGGGAGATATCAGCGTTCATTTTAACGGAAGACAACGTTACACCTTTGATGGGAGAAGTTTTATAATACCTCCTTTGGCAGAGCTTGATGATGTAAGACTTGCCCATACTACGGGAACCTGGTGGACGGGTACACTTGGGTTAGCCTATTATATCGGTAAAGCAGACACCCATGCAGACTGGTACATCCCAGGTGAGAAATATGCTACTAAAGAAGAGCTGGCTACCCAGATGGGGGAAATCAGAAATATGCTGAAAGATTCTGATGGAGATGGTGTTCCGGATTATCTGGATCAAGAACCCAATACACCTGCAGGAGCAAGGGTAGATGCCTTGGGAAGGACCCTAGACTCTGATGGAGATGGGATTCCGGATCATTTGGATAAATGTCCTTTTGCCCCCGGACCAGCATCCAATGATGGATGTCCTTTGGAGGAAGTCGAAGAAATTGATTATTTCCGAAAAGCAATCAATGAAGGATATCTTAACGTGTATTTTGCTTTTGATTCTTCCAAGCCTTTGAATTACTCCAGTTCAGCTGCGAATTTTGTTGCTAATTTCCTGAAAAGAAATCCAGGAGTGAACATCCATGTCAAAGGTTATGCGGACGAAATCGGGCCTGAAGACTATAACATGAAGCTTTCTGAAAGGAGGGCAAAGGCCGTAGTTGATTTACTTGTCGCAGCAGGGATAACACAAAATAGAATCAGTCATCAAGGTTATGGAGAGGATACTTCAGTAGATAAGTCTTCCGCCGAGGCTAGACAATTGGCAAGACGGGTTAGTTTTGAAGTGGACTGAATAACAAAAAACTAAAATAAACTTTGTGAAAAGCCCGGAATTCCGGGCTTTTCTATTTTGGAATCTCCCGTAGGTGACAAAATCAGCGGAGTTAAGTTTTTGGTTGAATTTTTTGATTAAATGTAAGACTATTTATTTAATTGTCATGGTTCTGGTATAACTCTTTGGTTATCAGTGATGAAATTGAATTTAAATTTTGTTTGAACACCATTTAGAGATGTTTTAAATACATAAAATTGAATTTGAAAAAAATATTATATTGATAATTATTGATATTAATTTTCTTTCTGTAGATTACAAGCAGTTTAATCACTAGACTCCCATGAATACCCCAATTTTATTATCATCTCCTATTTTTGATGGGAAAGAGCAAACAAATATTCAAAAAGCTCTTGAAAAGGGTTTTATTGCTACCAATGGATCTTTTATTTCAAAGTTTGAACAAAAGTTTTCTCAAAGATTAAAGACACATCAAATCACGGCGGTAAATTCAGGTACTTCAGCATTACACTTGGCATTGATTCATTTGGGTGTTGGCTTAGGGGATGAAGTGATTTGCCAATCTTTCACATTTTGTGCCTCAGCCAATCCAATTACCTACTTGGGTGCGGTACCTGTTTTTGTGGACTCTGAAAAAGATACCTGGAATATCAGTCCTGAGATTTTGGAGGATACTATACTAAGTAGAATTTCCAAAGGCAAGAAGCCCAAAGCAATTATTACCGTGGATTTGTTTGGCATGCCGGCCAAGCATCATGAAATTTTAGAGATTTCGAAAAAATACAAAATTCCAGTCATTGAAGATGCTGCTGAAGCAGTAGGCTCTTTGTATCACGGCCAACCATGTGGTATTTTTGGAGAATTGGGTGTCTTTTCATTCAATGGTAACAAAATCATTACTACGGGAGGCGGAGGGGCTGTAGTTTCCGCAAATGTGGAGGCTATCAATAATGCCAGGTATTTATCTATGCAAGCCCGGGAAAATACCCATTATTATGAACATTTTAAAGTTGGTTACAATTACAGAATGAACAATATCTCGGCTGGAATAGGCTTGGCACAGTTTGAAAATCTGGATAAAAAAGTCAAGAAAAGAAGGGCAGTGTTTGACAACTATAAAGAGATGTTGAAAAATTTTGAAGGGATCTCTTTATTGGAGGAACCTTCAGGTGTTTATTGCAACAGGTGGCTCACAACAATCTTAATTGATCCCAAAGTAACAGGTTTCAGCAATGAGGATCTTAGGTTGGCATTTCAAAAACATAACATTGAAAGCAGATTTCTTTGGAAGCCATTGCACATGCAGCCAGTATTTTTAGATTATCCTTACTATGGAGGAAATACGTCATCCTCCTTATTTTATAAAGGAATTTGTTTGCCATCTTCGGAGAACTTATCAATTGAGGATTTGGAAAGAATAGTAACGATAATCTCCAAACAATTTAAGTATGTTTTCAAATAAAGGATGTTCATCCATTTATTGAGCTGGATCTTGAATGAGAATTTATTGAAGTAAAAAATCCCATGAATATATTTGGTGCTTCAGGCCACGCCAAAGCTGTAATTGATATTTTGCCCGACATCAAGGCAGTCAAAGCTATTTATGATGATTTCCCAAAAACGAATGAACTCATGGGCATTCCTGTCATGAGTTCAGAGGAAATGAACTGGAATAAGCCCAGAGCCGGTATCATAGCTGTCGGCAATAATAAGCAAAGAATGGATTTGGCTGCAAGATTAAAAAGCCAATTAGAATTTGTCAATATTTTTCATAAGACTGCTATTATTTCAAATTTTGTAGAAGTCTCCCATGGGATTGTGGTCATGGAAGGAGCCATAATAAAAGTTCATACTTTCTTAGGTGCACATGTGATTGTAAACACAGCAGCAACTGTAGACCATGACTGTTGGATAGGCGATTACGTGCACCTTGCTCCCAGGGTCACATTGTGTGGAAATGTTCATATAGGTAAAGGAAGTTTGATTGGTGCAGGCTCTGTGGTACTACCGGGGATTAAAATAGGAGAATGGGCGATCGTAGGTGCGGGATCTACAGTTCATAAAGATGTACCAAGTGGTTCAAAATGGATAGGAAAAAAGTTGGTTTAATTTTATAAGTAATTCAAATCAAAAATTACTTTTATTCTCCATAAAATCCATTTTTCTAGCCAAATGCTTAAATAAAAGGGGCAAAGTGTAGCATTTGACAGAATAGTTTTTAATTTTGTTTTCTGATAAAAAGTGTTTGATTACAATAAAAGCAATACTATAGAAAAATTTTTACTATGGATTTTTTGAAAAAACTAAAAATTCTTCCTCGGTGGATTATAGCCACTTTGGACTCCATAATTTTATATCAAGCAGCTTTCTTTGGTTATCTTGTCAGGTTTAACTTTGAACTTGAGGCAGTAGAGGAAAATTCAGCATTTACCGGGAGTATGGTTTTTATGCTCGGAGGTGTATTGGTCATGCTAAATACGAAGAGTTATGAAGGAATAGTCAGGCATACCGGGTTCAGAGATGGCTCCATTATTTTTAAAACAATAATTTTAAACTTTCTTCTTTTCACGATAATAAACCTGTTTAGTGAAAGTTTCTTGAGCAATAGGTTTCTGCTTCCAACATCCGTTTTGATCATTGCATCCTTATCTTCCTTGTTTTTACTGATTTTTTACAGACTATTGGTCAAAGAGCTTTTTGTATATGTTAAGAATAGTGTGGCCGCTAAAGATGTAAAAATGGGGATCATTTTCGGGGCAGGAGAAGCCGGTATTATCGCTCAGGATGTCATAAAAAGAGACAGTAAATCCTATTTTGATACCATTGCATTTTTTGATGATGATCCGAAAAAAGAAGGCAAAATAATAGATGGGAAGAAAATATACAAAGGTCTGAAAGAGCTTGAAAATTTTGTTCAGCATCACGGGGTTACTGAAATGATTATTGCTGTTAGAGATATTTCAGTTCAAAGAAAAAGAGAGATCATCGATGAATGCCTTCGATTGAAAGTTCATGTTAGTATTATTCCTCCAATCAATCAATGGATTAATGGTGGCTTACAGGCAGGAGCGATCAGGGAAGTGAAAATTGAAGATTTGCTGAGTAGGGATCAAATATCTCTGGATAACCCCAAGATAGAGGAGGATATCAAGGATAAAGTTGTTTTGGTGACCGGAGCCGCTGGCTCGATAGGGAGCGAGCTTTGCAGGCAGATTGTCCATTACGGGCCAAAACTTCTTGTGATGCTTGATCAGGCAGAATCTCCATTGTATGATATTGAGCAAGAGCTTAAAGAACAGAGTACGCTCACGCCCCGAAAGATTATTCTTGCCGATATCAGAAACAGGAGGAAAATGAAAGCGGTATTCAGGGATGTAAAGCCTCAGGTGGTGTTTCATGCTGCAGCTTACAAGCATGTGCCGATGATGGAGAATTACCCTGAAGAATCCATCAAAACAAATATTCTTGGAACAAAAATACTTGCAGACCTATCCGTACTTACCAATGTGGAAAGGTTTGTTTTTGTCAGCACAGATAAAGCTGTCAATCCCACAAATGTGATGGGTGCTACAAAAAGAGCTGCAGAAATGTATGTTCAGGCCTTAAATAACTTCTTGAATACACATCACCGTAAGTTCCATACAAAGTTTATAACAACAAGATTTGGAAATGTTTTGGGATCCAATGGGTCTGTTATTCCTCTATTTAAGAAACAAATTTTGAAAGGAGGTCCGATTACAGTAACACACCCTGAAATCACTAGATACTTTATGACCATTCCTGAAGCGTGTCAACTGGTCCTGGAAGCCGGCGTGATGGGTAATGGAGGTGAAATCTACGTCTTCGATATGGGTCAGCCTGTGAAGATTGTGGATCTGGCTAGAAAAATGATCCAACTCAGTGGAAAAAAAGTAGATGAGGATATCAAAATTGTGTACTCCGGATTGAGAGAAGGGGAGAAATTGTATGAGGAATTGCTGAATGATTCAGAAACTGTCAAAATCACTCACCATCCCAAAATAAAAATAGCACAAGTTTGTTCATCCAATTATTACAAATTGGATGGGCAGATAGAACTTTTTAATGAGCTTATTGAGAAAAATTCCGAAAATGAATTTGTTGCTCACTTAAAGACTTTAGTACCTGAATTTATCAGTAACGCCTCTAGGTTTGAGGTGTTGGACAGGTTAAATTGATTTATATCTTCTCCACTTTCACTGCTGTTCCGGCGGCGGTAACCATCAACATGCCATCCCTGATGGTCTCATAATCCAGGTCAATACCCACCACAGCATTGGCGCCGAAAGCTCTGGCCTGTACCTCCATCTCTGCCATTGCTGTTGCCTTTGCCTCTCTCAAAACCCTTTCATAAGCTCCTGCGCGTCCTCCTACAATATCTGTGATGCTGGCAAAAAAATCTTTGAATACATTGGCTCCAATGATGGTTTCTCCGGAAACAATTCCTAAATAACCCGTGATCCTGTAACCTTCAAGTTGTGGTGTTGTGCTGACAATCATTTGATTTAATTTTTAATGGTTGGGAAATTTAATGCTTTTTCTACAGAACTGATGTTTGGATTATCTTTTCCTATGATTCTTTTTGTTCTCAAATATCTGTTCAATTCGTACTCGTCATAATTTGGGCTGTTTTTATCAAAACTGCTGATCCTTACCATTCCCCTTGCATGAATAAAGGAATTGTCTCCAATCCACATCCCAACGTGGACAATCCTTTCTTTTTTGTCAGCGGTAGCTTTTTCTCCAAAGAATAAAAGGTCTCCTACCTCCAGTTGGGACCAATTCATGGAATCGTCCACCAACTCACCTTCATGAATCTGCTGGGAAGCATCCCGAGGAATAACTTGCCCATGTAGAAAAAAGATAGTTTTGGTGAATCCACTACAATCCATCCCTTTGATAGATGTCCCTCCCCAGAGATAAGGACTTCCCATCATGGATTTGGCAGTTTGAATCAGTTTTTCCGGTTGAAGTTCCCTGGTATTTTTCCAGGTATGGAAATCCATAACCTCGGCTTTTTCTACCAAGCCTTGCCTGCCATCAGGAAGTGAAACCTTAAGGAATGCCCCATTTTCCTCCAATACTTCCAAAATATTCCCCGCAACCAGGTCACTTATCCAAGTTTGTTTGGAAGGATCTTCAAAGACAAAACCATGAAGTCCAGTGAAAACAATTTTATCTGCTGCTTGCCATTTTTCCAACTCATCTTTTTCCATGAGATGTATTCCCGCAGCATCAACCCAGGAAATATAACCGTCTGGGGTTTGAATCAGATACCAGGATCCATCTTGCTTGAGCACTTTTATAGGTGTGCCCATCAAGGCCTGTGTAGCAAGTTCGGCGGAGTGCTTTGGTGCGCTCCTGATATTGGCCACTGAAATGGTCACCAAAGCCTGCTCCTTCCCTTCAAGATCTTTACGAGGCAATAGTTGTATGTTGGATACTATATTCTGGTGGTTTTTGGCCAGCGCCTCCCTTAATTTTTCCAAGGCATCCGGTTGATCTGTTTCACCGACCAGCTTGTTATCTTCCAATTGGACATTCCAGAGGGCTACTCTTTGATCCGGAGCATAGCTTTCTTTGATATCTGCTAAGAGTTGCTCCAATTCCTTGTTGTTCTCTTCAGTCCCGCAGGCGAAAAAGACTATCCCAATGAGTATGAGGTAAGGAATAAATGATTTTGATGTTTGAAATGCAGGCATAAGTATGTGTATAAAAAGAAAAACCTCAGCCATTCGGCTGAGGTCAAACTTAAGAGAGTTTTAATTTTTTTCCAAGCCCGGAGACCTTTCCAGAAATTCCTGATAGAGTTTGATATGTCTATTGCTCATCGGAACTCTATACCCGTCTATGAACACATGCCTGATCTGTGTCTTGGTTTCGAAAGGATCTCCAGTAGAGACTAATAGGGTAGCGTCTTTGCCCACTTCGATGGAACCCATTCTGTCAGCTACACCAAAGACCTCTGCAGCATTGATGGTCACTGCTTTCAAGGCTTCTTCCTTACCCAGTCCATAAGCTGCTGCAAAGCCTGCATTGAAAGGCAGGTTTCTGGTATTTTCAGCATCATTGCTTCTGATTACGACTTTTACCCCTGCTTTGGCCATTTTGCCCGGATTGGTATAGGCTGCGTCAAATCTGTCTGACTGACGTGTAGGAATGGACAACATAGGGCCCACAATTACCGGTAGTCCTGCTTCAGCGATTTTATCTGCTACTCTCCAACCCTCAGCTACGCCTGTCAAGATTGCATTCACTTCTTTTTCTTTAATCCACTTGAGTGATGCTTCAATATCTGCAGCGGCATTGACCTCAACAAGGAGCGGTAATTCTCCTGAAATCACTTTGGACAATTGCTCCATTTCCGGATAGAACTGCAGTTCCGCTCCTGATGACTGAAGTTTGTGGTAAGTAATTGCCCTTTCCCAGATTTCGTTTAGGGTTTTCTGGGCGGTTTCAGCCTCTTTCTTGATGTCCTCATCGCTTCTTCTGTCCCAGGTACTTCTTCTGGCAGAAGAAGGGAAGTTCAATACTACTCCTTTGAACCCTGCATACATTTGGTCTGGAGTGTACCCGTTAAGGTTGATCAGTGCAGCAGTGCCGGGAAAAAGTCCTCCTGAAGGTACAGCCAGGGTTGTGGTTACTCCGGAAACACGTGTTACAGGAATGGCTACTGAATTTGGGTTGACCGCAACCAAGGCCTGCATATTGGGTGTAACCTGACCGATTTCTGCGAAATCCTGAGTTTCTGCCAGTGAATTTACTTCAACCAAGCCCAGGCGGCTTCCTCCGTCAAACATTCCCGGGTAGATGTAATGCCCACTGCAATCAATGACCTCTGCATCACCAGCAGGGATATTGTTGCCTACAGCTTTGATTTTTCCCTGTTCTATCAATACACTTCCATTTTCTATGGTTCCATTGGTCACTGTCACAATGGTTGCTCCTTGCAGCAGGAAGTTACCGTTTCTGGGTTTGATAAATTCCCCATCAAATTGAGCCTGCGCAAAAAGCGGGAACAGGAGTAGGGCCAGGGTATAATAGATGTTTTGTATCTTCTTCATTTTATTCCTTCTTTTTCAATGATTAATGAGAATGGTCAAAAAGGTTTCTTCCAAAATTGGTAAAGAAGAAATCCACACCGTGCATACATTTGTGGTCATGTTCTTTAAGGAAAATTGGTTCCACAGTCTCGGATGCACTTACTCTTAAACGCATGTCATCAGGATCACTGTTGATGTCAAAGTATTTGACTCCATCCACAAAGGTCATTTGAGGCACTGCATAGACAGAAAGCGGGTGTTCATTGAAGAGTACAAGGTCTGCTTGTTTTCCTTCTTCAATAGAACCTACTTTATCAGCAATGCCCAATTGTTTGGCCGGATTGATTGTGATCAGGGCCAGTGTCTGCTCGTCATTCAATTCGCCATAGCGCTGTGCTTTACCCGCTTCATGATAAAGGTGACGGATCAATTCTCCCGAATCAGAATTGATGGAAGTGATTACTCCGTTTTCTGTCAGGATGGCTGCATTGTAGGCCGTAGAATAGTAGACCTCAAACTTGTACGCCCACCAATCTGCGAAAACAGAGGCACCCATGGTGTACTCAGCCAATTCGGGAGCAACCTTGAAGCCTTCATTGACATGGGAGAAAACAATATTGGTTATACCGAAATCCCTACAGGTATTGATCAGGGCATAAATTTCATCAGCTCTGTAGGAATGGCAGTGAATGATCACTTTCCCATCGAGGATATCTGCCAGGGTCTGTAGCCTGGTGTCATACTTTGGAGGAACCGGTGTAGCTCCTTTTACCTTTTTGGCCTCATTGTAAGCCTCCCAGGTTTTTTTGTATTGAATGGCTTCATTGAAACCGTTTCTGATAACAGCTTCTACTCCCATTCTGGTCCTTGGCTGATTTCCGTTACCTCGCCCATGAACCCTTGTAGGGTTTTCTCCCAGGGCAAATTTGATGGTCCGGGGAGCATCCTTCATAAATAAATCCTCAGGGTTCCCGGAACCGTAACGGTGCTTCAGCGTGATGTTTTCACCTCCTATTGCATTGGCTGAGCCGTGCATGGCATGGGAGACAGTCACGCCTCCTGCCAGGGCTCTGTAAAGGCCTACATCATAGGGGTTGACTACATCGGCCATTTTGACCTCTGAGGTAATCGGAGAGGTGGCTTCGTTTACAGCGTCCAAAGCTACATGCGAATGTGCATCGATGATTCCTGGCATCAGGTATTGACCGGAGGCATCAATGGTTTCAACATTTGAAGCACTGAGGTTGCTTCCTATTCTTCTAATGACTCCGTTTTCCACCAATACATCAGTGTTTTCAAGGGTGCCGTTAGTGACTGTAAGTACCGTTGCGTTTTTGATCAAAACCGAACCTTTTTGTGTCTGTGCCTGAGAAAGGAAACAAATCATTGAAAAAAGCCCAGCTAGTATATAATGTGTCTTGTTCATAACCTATGTCTTATTTATTGAATTGATTAGGCACCTTGGAAGCATTGAGCGGAAAGCTTCCAAAGTCTGCAAGATTCATGTTACCGGAGAATTCTTCTCCAACAATATCTCCACTTACATTTACATCTATGTTCATACCGCCTGCTGACACACTAAAAGAGAAAGACAGATAGTTGCCGGAGACATTGATATCTTTCATTTCAGAGCTTGCCTTTCCTCCGCCTGCCGGATTATCATAAGTGATGCTTCCGGTGTAGCGGTCTCCTTCTTTTTTGATTTCCATCTTACCTCCAGAGCTTCCTGCCGGGGTGTCCGAGGTGTATTCCCAGATTCCTTGCACGGCTACGCTTGCTTCTCCATTTCCTCCATTTTTCTTTTTGCTGGTATCATAATTGAAAATGTAACCATCTGCTACTACATGCTTAATTTGGGCATCTTCAGAAAAGATTGGCGCTGTCATGATGACCATGTTGGCCAATTTTCCCTTTTCTAGGCTTCCTGCAAATTTCTGGATTCCGAGGATATTGGCCGGATTGGTAGTTAAAGCTGCAAGTGCTGCATCTTCGCTCAATCCATTTTCAATCATCACCTTTAAGTTTTTGTGCAAATCTGCACTTCTAGCTCCCATAGAGGTAAAAGCAAATGCAATTCCTGCTTCTTCCAAAAGAGCTGCCTGCTTCAGGGCTAGTTCATAGGCCTCTTTGACCCTTTTGGTTCTGGCCTGAACTTCTTCTGATTTGTTTGCTACATCTGCTTTGGCAACCTTGTCATCAGGCAATTTTAAACTCAGCAATACTTTTGCATTGGCAGCTTTGATCACATCAATGACAGGATCTGCTTCTGTCACTCCCGAAAGGATGATGTTGAAGCCATTTTCTTTTTGCAGCGTGAGAGCTCTTCTTATTTCAAGGTCGTTACTGACTTCAAAAATCACAGGGATGTTTTTGTCTAAAACAGGGTAAAAAGCCTCCAAGGTTTTATTGATTTCAGGCCTGTTGAGACCAGTATTGGATGCGAAAAGCCTGCTATGTTGGGAGGACAGTTCTGCATTTTTATAAAGATCTCTGAATTTGGCCATGACCCCCAGCTGGGTGCCAGGGTACATTCCTCTGCCCATCCCTCTGAATTTTGCAGCCATAGCAGTCTGGTTGGCCAGGACATTGCTGGATGCATTGCCGCCGTAGATCACAATGGCTGCTTTCCCGGGCAGCATGCCTCCATCGGGAAGGATCTGTGCAAGAGTGAAACCTACTTTTCTCCAATCGCTGATTTGTGTGCTTTTCGGATCATAATAATCCAAAACAGATCTCCAGGGCGTGATGCCTGCTACCTCATCAGGAGGGTTGGAAGGATTGAAGTCCGAAGGTCTTTCAGCCTCTGCCGGTTTTCCTACTCCTGCATTGCCTGCCGCATCGATAAAACCAGGGTAAATGAAAAGAGAATCGGCTTCTATGACCTGCGCTTCTTTGGGAATGTTTATATTTGATCCTACGGCCTGGACCAACCCATCCTTGATCAGGATGTTTGCATTTGATGCAGTCTTACCGGGTGAGGTGGTGATGGTTGCGTTTTTGATGACATATGTCCCCGTCACTCTTCTTTCCCCTGTAGGATCACTTTGACCAAAAGCAGTAGAAAAATTGAGTAAAACCAAGAGAACAAAAGCTCCTAAATGCAACTTGAATCTAAAGTACAAATTCATACGTTGAGGTGGTTTTTTGTAAATGTTAAGACCTGTAAGCTAGTAAAAGATTTTTTTTTCAAAAAAGTTATTTTTTTTACGGTGTCTAAAATGAGTAAGAACGGCAAATTAAATTATTCGTAATGCATTTTAAATATTTTATATTTTAAGGGGGCTTTATTAAAATATTTTTAGCGGTTTTAGGGATTTTTTTTTGATATTTTAATAATTATCTTTCGTTTCGTAATCACCCTAAATAAGGAATACCATGAAAAATGTACTTTTGATAGAAGATGATAAGTTGATCTCCAGCTTGGTCAGATTCAGGCTCAACAAGGACGGTTATAATGTAACCACCGTGGATGATGGTCAAAAAGGAATGGATGCCATAGACTCTAGTAGTCCTGACCTCATCATTACAGATGTAATGATTCCTTTCAAAAATGGAATAGAAATAATCAATTATTCTAAGAAAGTTAATCCAAATGTTCCTATTATTGTCCTAAGTTCATTGGGAGAAGAAGAAAGTACCGTCATGGAGGCTTTCAATCTTGGTGCTTCGGATTTCGTTCCCAAGCCATTTAACCCAAATGAACTGGCAATTAGGGTCCAAAGGTTAATCAATAATTGATTTATATAAGAGAAATTAGACTAAAAGCAAAGTACATGGCAGGTTTGATTAGCTGCTTGTCTTTGCTTTTATTTTTTACTGCCAATGCGCAGGAATCAGATTTTGTTTCAATTCCATTTACAGAGGTTTTGGAGGAAGGAAATGAAATTCCAGGCCTGAGTTTTATTTACAATGCAGAATTGCCGAGAGGGATAGATGGCACTGCTTATGGGCTTGTTTTTAAAAGGTCCGATGGTGTTTGGGCTTCAGATACTTTAGGCTTTTACAATGAGGTCAAAGCCCTCCAGGATACCATTTTCAATAAGCTTCAAGTGAAAGGAGAAATCAAAAAATTGCTTTTTGAGGATGAAATTTCTGATGAGGGTGTTCAGGAGTATTTGGATAATCTTATCAGAAATGAATTGATCGTTTTAAACGCTTCCGGATCCGCTGATAATGCGGATGTAGGAGAGCTGATTATCCTAGGTAACAAGGTTCCCTTTAAGCCATATTATAAGTTGAAAATTCAGATCCTTTCGGATATCAGGATGCTTTTTCTTATTGGTTTTCTTGTGTTTTTTGTTTTTGCAGCAATTCTTTTAGTGGTCGCTATTTTTATTATCAAAACTCAAAAAAAGAATAGGGATATTCTTGTCAAAAGGTTTACGAGCCTGTCATATGAGCCTTTGAACAATCTTCTTTTTGAAAAATCTTTAGATGAAATAAAACAGATGGATCAGAGGGAATTGACCAATACATTCCCCAAAAAACTGATTCAAAAGTCACTTTTCAAGGATGTGTTGATTCAGGAAATCATCAGCCTGAATAAAAACATGAAGGGGGATTTTAAAGTAAAACTCAAATTGATCTACAGGAAACTCGACTTGGATAAGCATACTATACAAAAACTCAGCTCCAAGCGCTGGGATATTGTCACTACGGGAATTGTAGAAATCAACGAAATGGATATTTTGGAAGCGGAGCCTTTGGTCAGTAAATTTATCAACCACAAAAACTTTTATCTCAGATCCAATGCGGTGGCCACTCTCCTTAATATTTCTGATGATGCAGATCTGAAGGTTCTGGCCAATCAGGAGTACCCATTATCCAAATGGCAACAAATGATTTATTACAGGATTATCAGGTATTCTAAGGACAAGAGAAATATTGCCTATCTGCTAGAGTCCAAAAATGAGTCTGTGAGGGTTTTTGGGATTAAACTGATCAGGTATTTAGGTTTGGTTGATCAATTGGAATTTCTGGTAGGAGTATATCCAGATGCTTCAGACACCGAAAAAATTGAGATCATTCAATGCTTTGACATGTTTGGTTTTGGAATTGGCTTAGAGCAGATTTATGCTGACCTCAAGTCCGAAAACAAACAATTGGTCTTGGCCGCAATCAAACTGATTCAGAATGTGGGGGATAAATTTTCGCTTACCACTTTGATAGAATTAAGCAGAATTTCTGAGGATTTTGACATCACAAAAGCCGCTATGAAAGGCGTGATGATCTTGGATAAAACTGTCTTTGATGAAGTCTATCAAGACTCCCAAAAAGAGTTGGAAATTAAAATCAGTAAACACCTCAAAGATCCTGTATTGAATCATGTATAGCCTGCTATTTGACATATTGGTAGAAGTACTTGGGATCATGTTTCTTTTATACAGTTTCTGTATCATCATTTCCTACCTTATCATAACAGTACTCTCAGCGCTTGAGATGAGGGATCATCTGCGAAAAAATAAATTTGCAGATTATCTGGATGTGGTAACCAGCCCGGTATCTCCCAGTATTTCCATCATCGCTCCAGCATACAATGAAGGCCTGAATATTGTCCAGAATGCCAAGAGTCTGATGACACTACATTACTCCAAGTTTGAGGTAATAATCGTCAATGACGGCTCCAAAGATGATTCTGTAGAAAAGATGATAGAGGCTTTTGACTTGGTGAAAACTGACTTTGCTTACAATTCCAGTATTTCAACTAAGCCTGTAAGGGCTGTTTATAAATCTACCAACAGGTCTTTTGCGAAGCTGACATTTATTGACAAGGAAAATGGGGGTAAAGCAGATGCACTCAATGCAGGAATCAATGTATCCACAATGGACATTATAGCTTGCATAGATGTGGACTGTATACTTTCTTCCAGCTCACTGACAAGAATGGCAAGGCCATTTATGGAAGAGACGAATAGAAAAGTCATAGCTGTGGGAGGAGTAATTGGAGTAGCCAATAATTGTGAGGTGAAAGATGGCACTGTGGTAGATTATAGGGTTCCTGAATCGTTTATAGGAAAGTTTCAGGTAATTGAGTATTTCAGGTCCTTCCTGATGGGAAGAATGGCATGGACGAGAATCAACGGGTTGATGTTGATTTCCGGTGCATTCGGATTTTTCAATAGGGAGATTGTGCAAAAGGTTGGAGGATATTTCCCCCAGACAGTAGGGGAGGATATGGAATTGATCGTTCGTATGCGCAGGTATATGGAGGAAGAAAAAATTCCATATAAGGTAGGCTTTGTTCCGGATCCCTTATGCTGGACGGAAGTGCCTGAATCGGAAGATATATTGTCCCGTCAAAGAAACAGGTGGATGCGGGGAACAATAGAAACGCTGCAATTGCATAAAAAAATAGGCTACAACCCAAAGTATGGGGTTTTGGGTATGATATCTTACCCTTTTTGGAGTGTGTATGAAAAATCAGCTCCGATCATGGAGACCATAGGTGTTTTGTACACCCTGGCCATGATTATTACGGGTGATTTTTCAGCGATTTATCTGGTTGCATTATTTGTGCTGATTTACTTTTTCTCAGTTTTGATTTCATCATTCAGCATTTTATATGAACAATTGGCTTATAATAACTATAAAAATAAAAAAGACTTAAGAAGCTTGTTGAAAGTAGTGCTTTTGGAACCCTTCCTGATCCATCCCAGGGTGGTATGGTGGGGCCTCAAGGGTCATTGGGACTTCCTTAAAGGAAAAGGAGGCTGGGGAGTGATGATACGCTCCGGTTTCAAGAAAGCGGTTGATAAACAAGAAGTACCTGTTTCTCAAAGCAATGGATAAGATTATGAAAAAGTGGCAGCATAAAAGTCTTTTGATTCTGGTTTTGCTAAGCCTTGTTGGCGTGGAGGCGAAGGCTCAGGAAAGTTACGACCCTGATGCAAAATTTTTTGAGGCCAGAAAACTTATTCTGGATGGAAAAAGGGATGAGGGAAGAAAAATCGCAAAAATGGTTTTGGAGAAGTATCCAAATTACAGTGATTTTCATATTCTAATCGGTAGATCTTATTCATGGGATGGGAAGTATGATTCTGCTTCATATTACCTAGATCAGGCAATTACAATATCCCCTCAGTATGAGGATGCTTATTTGGCTTATATAGACAATTTGTTTTATGCAGAAGATTATGATAAAGCCAGGGAAATCATCGACTTGGGGCTGGAAAAAATCGGACCTGTTTCAAACAACCTCAGCTACAGGCTTTCCAGGTATCATTATTACACGGAAGATTATAAAGAGGCTTTGAAAATTGCCAATGAACTGTTTAGCAAAAATGCAAAAATTGACGGCCTGCTCAACTATATCCGTGCCGTGCAGCGCTGGACAAGAATCAATGCCGTTGGCGCTACCTATGATTTTGATTCATTCAGGGGAGCTTTGACTCCTTGGAATACTTATTCTGTCTATGGGAGAACAAGAACGAATCTGACCGGGTCCATTATAGGGAGGATTACCCATTCCAATAGATTTGACGGTTCGGGTACACAATATGAAGTAGATGCATTTCCATCTCTGGGAGAAAATTCTTACGGTTACATCAATTTAGGTGTGTCCAATGCATTTTTCTTTCCTAGTTTTAGGTTTGGTGGCTCTGTTTTTTGGAATCTGAAAAAGGCTTGGGAAATAGAGGGAGGTTACAGACTATTGATGTTTACTGAAAACACACATATTTATACAGGTTCGCTTGGCAAGTACACAGGCAATTGGTGGATCAATTTAAGGTTGAATTATATTCCCGGTCAAGATGGCTCATCTACTTCCGGTAATTTGCAGGCAAGGTATTATTTCAAAGGACCCGAAGACTTTTTCAGTGCTCAGTTTTCTACGGGAGTATCGCCTGATGAAGAAAACAGGGATTTCCAGTCTCAATTGCTCAATTCCTACCGATTGAGACTGGGCTATCAGCATCTTTGGACTGATCGTTGGATGGGCTTTGGATTTGTGGGTTATTCTCAGGATCAGATTTCTTCGAATGTGTTTAGGAATAACCTGAATGTATCAATAGGAACTGAATTTAGATTCTGATGGCAAAGAAATCAAGCAAGACTATACCGCAGGAAACATTACTTTTAGTCAAGTCCATTGCTTTTGTGGTATTTGTTTTCGGTATTATTCCGCTGACAAGTTTTTTGATCTGGACATTTATGCCTGATTCTACCTTGGGCGTTGTTGTGCTGGATAAAACTGTCCCCAATGAAGAAGCCATGGAGCATGCTGCAATTCATTGGACTTTGAATCACCTCAAATACCTCAAGCCAGACGGGAAAGCTTATGACGAAATGGCCGATTACTTCGGGTTTTTTCCTGGTGAAACTCCCGGGGAGAGCAAAATTGCAGATTTTACCAGTCTTTCTTCCAGTGAAAAAAGCAGATTGATAGACTCAAGTAGTCTTGTATATTTTGCGGATACTTATGGGGTCTATGAGAATGATTTTATTGAAAATCCACAAGATGCCCGCTCCGGAAAAATATATGGAGGGCTGGAGCAGCAAGATGTAGATTTTATGGAGGAAGCACTTGAAAAAGAGCGGTACGTCATAGCTGAGTTTAACACGATGGCCAGCCCTACTCCAGTAGATATCAGAATGCAAGTGGAGGAATTGGTTGGGATTCGTTGGACAGGTTGGATTACCCGCTATTTTGATGAATTGGATACCTTGATCAATGATGAATTGCCCAGGTGGATGGTTGAGGCTTATATGCAGCAACATGAAGGAAACTGGGATTTCAAAGGTTCTGGCTTGGTTTTTCTACATGAAAGAGGGAGAATTGAAATTCTTCGGTCTGGAGAAGAGATTTCAAGGGAAGTTCCCAGAATCATGACTGATCTGAAAAATCAAAAAGGATTTGGATTGCCTGAATCTGTGAGTTACCCCTATTGGATTGACATTGTTTTGGTAAGCAGGGAATTTGACGTCATTTCTTATTATGAAATAGCGCCTACTGAGTCAGGAATTGATAAACTGAGGGATATGGGATTACCGAGGTTTTTTCCTGCAGCCATCAGTAAGAAAGTTGGTGAAAACGGTAAGTTTTTCTATTTCAGCGGGGATTTTGCTGACAATAGAATGAGAGGGACCTCTTACAGGTTTTATGCGATTGCAAGGCTCTGGAGACTATTTTTGCATGCCGAGGATTATTCTCAACCCAGTAGTTTTTATTGGAATTATTACTACCCTCTTTTTAAAACAATCCTTGCTGATGCCAAGAAAAATGTAATCATTCCAGAGTCAATGTAATTCAGAACTTTGGAAAAGTTATCCCATGCCTAAGTGCAAGTAGATATTGACCTTTTCCAAAGTTGGGTTAAGGTTTAAAACACACATTTTATGTAATTCAGAACTTTGGAAAAGTTATATTAAACCAAACGACCTTGAGTCAGGAAGATTAAAATTATTATTGTGGTAGATAGACCTTCAAACTGTCCGGAATAATATAATTATTCTCTGTAGCAAAACTATTGGAGGATTTGTAATTTTCGAATGCTGCCTGAACTTTATCTTTGATGGCATTATCGTAAATGGGGTCCAGATTCATGTTGTCCGACAATTTATAGAGTTGATCTCCAGAGAGCACAAACTCCTCCGAGATGTAATCAATAAGCTGGTTTTTATTACGCATCAGAGGATTCGATATTTTTGATTGAAACACTGAAGAGGTATCCATTACAAAGCCTTTCCAGGATACCAGAGAGGGTAGGTTGAGCTCGTATCGCTTGTTCATCATGGCCAGTAGAGTAGGGGTGATTTCGAAATGTGTACTGACTCCATGAAACCTTCTCGCCTCTTTGAGCTTAGTAGAATAGATCATGATGGGGACATGGAATCTGTCGATAGAAGTAGCCATAGGAACTTCAGGCAGTCTGTGGTCTCCTGTGATTATGAATAGGGTATTTTCATATTTAGGCATGGCTTTATACGCTTCAAAAAACTCTTTGATCGCTTCATCAACATAAAGAATACTTGCATACATACTCCTGTATTTCATGTAATTCTCCACCTGATTGGGCTGTACCTTTAGGGTTTTGGACAGGTATTCAGAGAGCATGTTGAAATACTTTTCCTCGTTGGGAATAATAAAAGGGTCATGGGAAGTTTGGGTTTGGAAAATACTTACCTGAGGCTGCTCTGGATTTCTGGGTAATTTCCTCATGCCATTCTGGAACATGGCCTTATCAGGATAGCCCCAGGAAAAACCAGATTTAGAAGGAGTTTCTTCAAAATCATCATCGAATGAAGTAAGGTCCAGGATTCTATCTACTTTTTGGTAATTGAGGAAAGCCCCTACATTGTCAAAATTCTTATCAGCACCAATGTGATAATTGGTGAAATAGCCATTCTGCTTCATCAATGATAAAAAGGTAAAATGTTGCGGAAAATTTGGGGAGAGTTCCATAAAGCCATTTCTGGCATAAGGTAAGGAGCCGAAGATTCCTGTCAGTACTCCGAAAGTCCTGCCTGTTGTGGACATGCCATTTTTCCAATAGAGACTATGATTGCTGAGACTATCCAGAAAGGGTGTAAAACTTCCCAAATAAGCATCTTCACCGGAATAGGCCTTTCCCAAGCCTTCCACGATGACGAATACAATGTCAGGGATTTCTTCAAAATCTTCGAAAAACGGACCCAATACATCCGGGTAGTCATTTTCATGAAGGAATGGATAAGCCGCATCTACAAATTTTTTCTGAATGATCAATTCGTCGCTTCCCCGATCTGCCAAAAAGAAATCAAAGTACATGGAGTTTTGGGTAGCAAAGTAATCATAAGACTGATTGTAGAAGTAGTAAGATTTGTTAACTGCCAGGTAGCTATCCAGTTCACTGCTAAACTTCTTGTTGTCCATATCTGAAACATAATACACAAGAATGTATAGGTAACAGATAGCGGCAAAGTATTTGGCTACTTTAAAGGACACTGGAATCCATTTGCCAAATCCTGTAATCACATAAGCAATTGGAAGTCCTATAATTATGATCAGGATGTTGAAAAAGTTAAGCTCGCCGGAAGCCTTGAGGGTGGCAACAATATCCTTGAAAGAGTAAGCATACAAATCCTGTCCTAAGGGAAGCAGCATCTTGGTGAAATAAAAGAAAAGTCCAGCCTGAAGCAAAACTAAAACTGTCAAACATGCTTGAACGAATGCATTGGCAAAGGTTGGCTTGAAAAGAGATATTAAAACATGAAATATGAACAACAGCCCCAAAGCATAAAACGCCCATCCCAAGTCATAGACCAAGCCTTGGGCTAAAATAAAGGTCTTATTTTTATCCAAATCATGGATGTTGAAGATCGTTAAAACCTCGGCAAACCTTAAAACTACCATCAACAAAATAAAGGAAAGTCCTAATTGCCAAAATTTTACAAATGCAAACCTGATATTCTCCAGTAAGTTAGAACCTAGGGGTGATTGGGTGGACATAAACTGCGTTACTCTTTATCTATTTTTGGAGTTGATTGGAAAGTCAATTCTTTTTCGAAAATACCTATATTGCATAATTAAACAATTATTATGGGAAATAAAGGTACATTATTAAAGGAGTTGTACACCAATATCTCCACCACGGGAGCAGTTACTTTCAGTTCCAAGCCACTTGTTGATAAAATGCTTTCTTATGCAGAGTTTAAGGGAGCGAAGACCATTGTTGAATTGGGAGGTGGAGACGGGAGCATCACTACAGGAATTATTGAAAGAATGGATCAAGATGCTGTCCTGTTTGTTTTTGAAGTCAATAAATATTTCTGTGACGTCCTAGAGAAAGTGTATCCCCAGGATAATATTAAAATTATCAATGATTCTGCTGCGAACCTGGACAAGTATCTTGATGGAGGGAAGGCAGACCTTATTTTTTCTTCTCTACCCTTCAGTCTTATAGATAAGCCCACAAGAAAAGAAATCTGCGAAAAAAGCAGAGACCATCTTTTGACCGAGGGTAAGTTTATTCAGATTTGCTACTCTTACTTGTTGAAGTACCAATTCAAAAACTATTTTCATAAAATTGATACTCATTTCACACTTAAAAATTTTCCTCCGGCTTTTATTATGGTCTGTGATTAAGTTAGCGAACAGGTATCAGGTCAAGCAGTCTTGAAATTTCGTAAGAATTATATTGAATCCAATATCCTACAATTGGCGATTTTGGAAATGCTCAGAATGAGAAACGGGAAATCATTCTGTCCCTCCGAGGTGGTCAGGTGGATATATCCCTGCTCTTGGAAATATTTTATGTCAGATGTGCAGATTGAAATGATGAAGCTCTACAGAGAAGATAAAATAGCCGTGACCCAAAAAGGTGAGCTGGTAAGCAAGGATGAAATACCTTCGGGGCCTGTAAGGATTTCAAAAGCAGGTGAAACTCTTTGAGTCTTTCTTTGTTCTAAAAAGAAAAACAGAAAATGAAAAATACAGCATTGATCATACCCTTTATGCTTATGTGTTTTTTGGCGTGTGGGCAATCTAATTTACAAAAAGCAAAGAATATGCAGGAATTACCCAAAACTCAAGTAAATGTGCCGGAAGGAATGGAAGTAGCTACATTGGGCTCAGGTTGTTTTTGGTGTATTGAAGCCATCTACCAAGATTTAAAAGGAGTGACAGACGTGCGTTCAGGATACAGCGGAGGTCATGTAGAAAAACCGGCATACAGACAGGTGACATCAGGTACCACCGGGCATGCGGAGGTTATCCAATTTTACTATGACCCAAAGGTGATCAGTTTTCAGGATGTTCTTGAGATTTTCTGGTCTACCCATGACCCTACGACACTCAACAGGCAAGGTGCAGATGTAGGCCCGCAATACAGATCCGCAGTCTTTTATCACAGCGAAGAGCAAAAGCAACAAGCAGAGTTTTTTATGAAAAAGCTTGATGAATCCAAAGCTTTTGATAGACCCATTGTGACTGAAATTACCGCGTTTAGTAATTTTTATGTTGCGGAGGATTACCATCAAAATTACTTCAACGACAATGGTATGCAACCTTACTGTCAGGTGGTGATCAGACCCAAGGTTGAGAAATTTAAAAAGGTTTTTGCTGATAAATTGAAGTAATTCAGTGTATTTGAGGTTTGCTTCTTTTAGTAGTTGTCTTTAGTTTTGAAGAAAAAAGATGAAAAAATCCATATTAATTATCGGGATGCTTGCAGTAGGCTTTTTCTCCTGCCAAGAAAAAAAATCCAACGAATCAGAAGCTTTAGTAGGAGAGGAATTGATTTCCAATACCCCTGTTGGCGTTTTTGGTGCTGTAATCAGTGAAGAGGAAATCACACCACTTTCCAATTTGGTGGCTCAATTGGAGGAAGGGGAAGAATTCCATGGCAAAGTCATGGGTGAGATCAGGGAAGTTTGTGCACACAAAGGTTGTTGGATGACAATGGATCTGCCAAATGGTGAAACCATGCGGGTGACATTCAAAGATTATGGCTTTTTTGTACCTAAAAATTCGCAAGGATATCCTGTGATTATAGAAGGTGTTGCAAGCAAAAAGATCACAGATGTGGAGACATTGAGGCATTATGCAGAAGATGCAGGTAAATCCAAGGAAGAAATTGAGGCGATTACCGAGCCTAAAAATGAGTATGCATTTGAGGCGGTGGGCGTGATTATTCAAGAGAATGCCTAGAACTTCAATCTCCTGTCAAAAGAATAGAAAATCTATAATAGACTATGGCTATAGCGCTTGATAATCTTCGGGTTGGAAGAATTTATGATTTCAGGAACAATGGAGAAAACAGAAGGCTGGAAATTCTCGCACGACTTTCAGGAGAAAACTTCAAAGTGAAAGATATGGATACTACTGAGATCTATACCATGGAGGAACTGTTGATGTGGGGAAAGGGGAAAGACTATGAATTGGATGAGGTAATCGATAGTTCCGGCAATGGCATTGTTCCAAAAAGATTTTAATTTTTATCCCTCTTTTATCCGGCCCTGAATATTTTAATCTATGAAAACAGAAAAACAAAAAATGATTGCCGGGGAGCCATATTTGGCTTCTGATAAAACCCTTACCCAAGAAAGACTCGTTGCCAGAAAAATTTTAAAATCTTTCAATGAGAGCGAGCCTGATGAGGCCGAAAAAAGAAAAGGTTTGCTTGATCAGTTGGTCGGGAAAGCAGGGAAAAACTTCCACATTGAGCCTCCTTTTTATTGTGATTATGGATACAATATAGAAGTGGGGGAAGATGTTTTTTTTAATTTTAATTGCATTGTTTTAGATGTAACTCCGGTTAAGCTGGGCAGCAGGGTGCTCTGTGGGCCCAATGTGCAATTTTACGCTGCGACTCATCCCATGGATGCAGATCTGAGAGGAACAATGATAGAGTCAGGCAAGCCAATTACAGTAGGTGACGATGTTTGGATTGGTGGTTCTGTAGTGATTTGTCCTGGAGTCAAAATTGGTTCAAGGTCGGTAATAGGAGCAGGATCAGTTGTGACCAGGGATATTCCTGATGACGTTTTTGCAGCAGGCAATCCATGCAAAGTTATCAAAAAATTAAATCTCTGATTCCGGGTTTTATCCTATGTTGATTTTTAGAAAAACATATCCTTTTGTTTCCTTTATATTTCTGTTTGTTAGTTTCTTTTCTTATCCCTTCAGAGAAAGGCCAGAACTGAAAAAAAGGATTGTGGAGGGAAGATAAGTAAAGGTCTTATTTCTCGTCTACTTTATACAATTTAAAAAACTCGTTTTCCGCATCTACTGTCCCGATAAGGATAATTTCGGCACCTTCCTCAAGCTTGAGGCTGGGTTCAGGATTGATCATTATTTCCCCTCCTTCTGGTTTTACGGCAATAATGGTACACCCTGTTTCTTTACGTATTTCTGAATCTGCGATTGATTTGTCGATAAGAGCTTCCGGTACTTTTATTCGGATCAGATCAAGCCCTTCTGCTACCATAAGAACATCATTTCTTCTCAATAAATTTAGGATGGCATTTGCGCCCATTGAAGCGTAGGAGAGAACGAAGTCTGCCCCAGCTCTGTGGATTGAAGCAAGGTTCCTTTCATGGGTGGTTCTGGTAATGATTTGTATGTCTGGTCTTAATGATCTACAATAGATAGTCAGGTACACGTTGACATCATCATCGTGAGTAGTAATGATCACACATGGGGAATCCATAATGCCGGCCTCTTTCAAGACCTCCAGATCGGCGGCATCTCCTATGATGGTTTTTGCCATACTTTTTACACGGAAGGGATCTTTTTCTACAATTCTATAATCTAAATTTCTTGCTGCAAGTGCCCTCCCCGTGGCCCTTCCCACTCTTCCTCCGCCTACTATTACTATAGGTGCAGAGTGATTGTATTTGAGTTGGTACGTTTTGTTGTAAGCATCCATCTGTCTTGCCGATCCTGCCAAAACCAAGACCGTACTTTCATTGATCAGAATATCAGGTTGGGCAGGCATAAACTTGCCCCTTTCCCAAACCCCGACCACGCTTACTCCAATCGTTTGACGGAGTTGTGTTTCTTTGAGCGTCTTATCCACCAAAGAGCACCCCGTTACACTTGCTTCAGCAATAATCAATTCCCCAAATCTGCCGATTACATGGGCGTTTGCGTCGCCTCCATTCGCCCTTCTGGAAAGGATTTTTCCCATGTCCTCCCCTAATTGTAAAACGTGATTGCATCCGGCCAAATTGAGGATATCCAAAGAAGCACTTGCATTGCAGGTTCCAATAATAGGTACATTTTTATTGATACCCCGAACTGTAAATGCAACATTGGTATTTAAAACATCAGATTCAGTTGTTACTACAAGTGCAGCATTTTCCACTCGGCCTTTTTTGTAGGTTTCAGGGTCTCCCAAGTCACCCAAAAGAACTTTTATGCCTAATTCTCTTAACTCCAAACCTTCGGGCAGGGTAGAGACAATAACAGCATATTTATAATTATATCTTTTGAGTTTTTTGATCAGAGCTTCTGTCACCGGACCAAATCTGGTAATGAGGACATGGTTTTTGATATCTTCTGGCAAATCTCTTGGGACTTTTGCCTGTTCCTGTGCCTTCATCCATGGGGAATAGAAAAAGTTAATGAAAGTAAATGGAAATAAAATAAGCAGAAAAAGGGTGCCTGAGGAAAGTACAATGATAGAGAAAAGTCTCCCAGCATCTGTTTCAAAGGTAATATCCCCGAAACCTAATGTTGACATCACTGTCAAAGTCCAATAAATCCCGGTAAGAAAGCTGAATTCCCTTCCTTCCTGAAGCATCAAAAACTGGAAGATAAGGGAAAAAATAATGATCAGGGAAAATAAAACCAGAATGAACCTCACTAGGGTTTTGAAATTTTTCCGGTCAGGTCGGTTTTTGAGAAAAAGCACCACCTGGGTTGCAAGGGTTTTCATAAGTTTATGTATAATAATAAAATTCAAACTAGGAATAAATATCCCAAATTCAAATGAAGTTAAAAAGAGTAGACATAATAATGGAATAATCCGGCATAGAAGCTCTTGGGAATTCCCCTTAAACGAAATAAATTCCTATTTTTGCCACAAAGAAATAATAAGCATGTTTGATAATCTGAGTTATAAATTAGACAGGGCCTTCAAGACGCTGAAAGGTACTGGGAAAATTACTGAAATCAACGTGGCGACCACAGTCAAGGAAATCAGAAGAGCCTTGATAGATGCTGACGTGAACTATAAAGTGGCCAAAGATGTCACCGACACCATCAAGGAAGAAGCTTTGGGTAGGGATGTCCTGATTGCGGTTTCACCAGGTCAGTTATTGGTCAAAATCACCCAAGAGGAGCTTACTAAATTGATGGGTGGTACCAAGGTGGACGTCAGCCTTCAAGGTGATCCAGCAGTCGTTTTGATCTCGGGATTGCAAGGTTCCGGTAAGACTACTTTTACAGGTAAGTTTGCCAATCTATTGAAAAAGCAGGGCAAACAAGTACTTTTGGCTGCCTGTGACATATATAGACCTGCTGCGATTGATCAATTGAAAGTATTGGGAGAGCAAGTAGGAGTGGAGGTTTATGCCGAACCAGAAAATAAGAATGCACTAGAAATCGCTAATAATGCCATTGCGCATGCCAAGAAATCAGGGAAAAAGATTGTAATCGTCGATACAGCTGGGCGACTTGCTGTGGACGAGCAGATGATGCAGGAAATAGAAGGCTTGAAAAATGCATTGAATCCATCTGAAACTCTTTTTGTCGTGGATTCTATGACAGGTCAGGATGCGGTCAATACAGCAAAGACCTTTGATGAAAGATTGAATTTTGATGGAGTGGTCCTGACCAAGTTGGACGGTGATACGCGTGGGGGTGCAGCTATTTCAATCAGACATGTAGTCAACAAGCCTATTAAGTATATCTCTACGGGAGAAAAGATGGAGAACATCGATGTGTTCCATCCGGACCGTATGGCCCAGAGAATACTCGGTATGGGAGATGTCATTTCTCTGGTGGAAAGGGCACAGCAGACTTTCGATGAGGATGAAGCCAAACGCATCAATTCCAAAATCAGAAAGAACCAATTTAATTTTGATGATTTCCTTTCTCAGTTGGAGCAAATCAAAAAAATGGGGAATATCAAAGATCTCATGGGAATGATTCCTGGTATGGGTAAAGCCATGAAAGGTTTGGATATTGATGATGACTCCTTTAGACCAATAGAGGCTATCATCAGAAGTATGACCCCAATGGAAAGAGAAAATCCGGATGTTATCGATGGAAGCCGAAGAAAGCGTATAGCAGATGGTAGCGGTAGAAGTATTCAGGAAGTCAATAACCTGATGAAGCAGTTTGCTGATATGAGAAAGCTGATGAAGCAAATGAATAAAATGGGAGGAGCACAAAAAGCCCTGGGTGGGATGCTGCCTAAAATGGGAAAACGATAAAAAAAACCGGCCTGATTTCAGGCNGNTTTTTTTATTCTCAATTCAATATGCCTGCAAGCGGTATTTTTTTCCGGGTAAGGATTTGATAATTCCCTCAAATTCAAGTGTTAGCAGCTTAGATGCTAAGGTTGACAATGAAAGGTCTGTAAGGAGTGCCAAACGATCTATTTCAACCTCTTTTTTATCCTTGAGAATTTTAAGTATTGCCTGTTCTTCTTTACCATATTTTTCCAAATCTACAAAGCCAGGGGAAACTTGGTTGTTGGATGAACCATCTTCTCTAGTCCAGGAAAGCGCCTCCTCCAAATCTTTTGGGCCAGTATAAATGGATGCTTTCATTTGCTTGATCAATTGATTGCAACCTTCACTGTAGGTAGCTTGAAGATTTCCAGGGACTGCAAAAATCTCTTTATTGTAACTATACCCAATCTCAGCGGTAATTAAAGCACCGCCTTTTTGCGCAGCCTCTACGACAATGAGCGCATCTGAAAGGCCTGCGATTATCCGGTTGCGTCTTGGGAAATTGCTGGGATGCATTACTGTGCCAGGAGGATATTCACTGACCAATCCTCCTGACTCCATCATTTCTAAAGCTGTGTTTTTGTGGAGAGAAGGATAGATTTGGTCCACTGAAGATCCCAGTACAGCGATGGTTGGATTTTGATTGAACAGGGATGCTCTGTGTGCCTCTATATCAATTCCATAGGCTAAACCACTGATAAGTGTTGGGGTATAGGGGCTTAAGTCATCGATGATTTTTTTTGTAATGTTTCTGCCATATTCTGTAGCATTTCTGGTGCCTACCACCCCTACAGTCCTCAATGGATTGAGGTTGAGATTTCCTTTGACAAAGAGTATCATAGGACAATCGTCCATAGGTTTTAGGCGAGCAGGAAACGCAGGACTTGAAAAGCTGACAATTGTAATTTTTTTCTTCAGACAATTTTCAATAATATCCTCTGCATTTTTCAAAAAAATGTCCTTGCTTTTTCTAAGCTCCAATAGCCCTTTGCTTACTTTCGGGATTTTGCCTGCCTTACCAGCCGGCATTTCAAAAAAGTTTCTGGCAGAGCCTGTATAGGCCATGATATTCCTAAAGATAGCAGGACCTATCTTGGGAATAAAATTCAGCGCCAGCTCAAAATGTAATTCTTCATTGATCGCTGTTGACATGCATGGTATCTCTGATTTCTATTAAAAAACGTTTGATCTGATGCAGACGGTCTACCATTACGGCTTTGTCATAGACTTTTTCCTTACTTCCTTTGATGACTTCCTGAGCGCCTTGAAGCGTGTAGCCTTTGATTTTGACCAATTGGTAGATATACCTGATTTTTTCTATATCATCCTTGGTAAACCTTCTGTTTCCTTTCTTATCCTTTTTGGGTCGGATAATGTCAAATTCTCCCTCCCAATACCTGATCAAGGATGGAGCTACTTTGAACATACTTGCAACTTCACCTATAGAGTAATATTTTTTCTCGATTTCTTTTTCTTTGTATGGCACGACTTTGAATTTTTAAAATTTCAACAAAATCAAGTACCTATAAAAGGTACAATCAGTTTTAGAAAATCAGCATTTTACTTTACCACTCCTGATTAATGTCCTGCATCAAATTAGCAAGAGCCTGAATTCCAACTGAGCAATTAACCTGCCAAGTGGGGTTTTGAATTTGGCTGAGTAGATATTCCAAACTTCTTCCTTAAAGTTAATTCTTATCTTTTTAAAATGAATTGGTTTTTAAGTAAAATAATATAGATAACTGATAATCAATATTATAAATTTATTTATTAAAGTTAAATATCAAGTCCATTAATTTCCATTTTTCACCCGGCTTACTTCCGGGAAGGGCTTTTTGATAATCCCACATCAAATTTTCCCATTCTTGTACCCGTGGGTTTTCACTGTCCAATTTTGCTTTTTTATCGAATGAAAAGTTTTGCTCTGTTTCCATGATCATAAAAAGCCTGTTTTCCCAACGGTAAATTTCCATTGCCAAAATGCCCGATTCTTTGAGGCTTTTCAGGATTTCAGGCCAGACATTTTTATGATGTTCTTCATAAGCCTGGATCAGCTTGGGGTCATTTTGAAGATCTAGTGTGAGACAGTATTTCATTTTTTGACGTTTTTAACTTATATCCTTCAATCAAGATATCTGAATATTCTTGACTTGGATAAACTTTTTACAATTTAGAATGATATATTGAAAGTCAAACTTCTGATTTGTAATGTGCAGCGGTGATTTTAAGAAATTCTTCTTCTTTTTTTTAGGCCTGATGGCAATTTTTTCTTTTTCAGCAAAAGCACAGTTAAGTACTGTGGGGAAAGAGTTTTGGTTTGGTTACATGGATAATTTTAGGGTGGAAGGAAATACTCCGGAAAATACAGCTTTCGATTATGGCATTGTGATCATTACTGCCAGTGAAGCAGCTACAGGAATTTTACAATATGGAAACACGACTATCGATTTCAATTTGAATGAAGGTCAACAGTTTGTTCATAGGATTGAGGATTTTGACATTCTTCATAGATTGGCAGGTGTAGTTGAAAGTAAAGGCGTTTATATTAATTCCACAGGGAACATTGCTGTGCATGCTTTCAATGAGAGAAGGAGGTCTGCTGACGGAACGGTTATTTTACCTCTTTCAGCATTGGGAAAGGATTATTATGTCACTTCACATTATGAGGTAATGACGACAAATGTGAATTACAATGCAAATTTCAACGATGAAAGCACGCTATTGGTCGTGGCAGTGGAGAACGACACCCGTGTGGAAATAACACCTAGTGTTAATACGCTTACCGGAAATATTGCTAGTAATCCCTTTACCATTGAGTTGAATACAGGTCAATCCTATCAGTTGAAAGCTAGGGGAGATCTTACGGGTACGCGGATTAGGGTCATAGGTGACAATGCAGGAGATTGTAAGAATCTTGCCGTGTTTGGAGGTAATAAATGGACCAGTGTAGGGGACTGCGGAGCAGCCAACGACCACCTTTATCAACAGATGTACCCTACGAATACGTGGGGAACTGAGTATATACATATTTCCTATGATGGAAGATCATCGGGAGAATTGGTAAAAGTCCTTGCCTCTGAAGATAACACTACAGTTTTTGTAAATGGGGTTGAGGAAGGCAGCATCAATGCCGGTCAGTATTTGACATTTGATTTTCCGGCAAACTATACTGCAAGAATTAGAAGCTCAAAACCCACAGCTGTCACTGGGTTTTCCAAAAGCCAGGAATGCAATGACCCTTCGGAACCTTTTTATCTTGACGGTGATCCCTTTATGATCACTTACAGCCCCAACGAGCAATTATTGACCTCTATTACCTTTAATGCCATCCAACTTCCTTCCATCAACAGGCATTATGTCAACGTCATAGTTAAAGCGGAAGCAGTAAATCAGACCTTTTTGGATGGGCAAAATATTGGAAATAGTTTTCAGGTAGTTCCTGAAAATACCGAGTTTTCCTATGCAAGGATTTTTATCAATCAAGGTGTTCACAGGCTCAGTAATCCTGAGGGTTTTATAGCATACGTTTACGGTTTTGGAGAAATTGAGTCTTATGGTTATGTGACAGGTGCAAGTCTCAACAATCTCAACTTTGAAGTTGAACCCAATTATTCTTTTGAAGTAGATGGAGAGACAGTCGCCTGTTTAAACCAAGAGGCCAATTGGGAGATTTATCCGGAAAATGAAGTTTTCACCTATTTCGTCTGGGAATTTGGCGATGGTTCAGAACAGAAAATAGGAAAATCGGTAGATCATATTTATTCGGAACCTGGAACCTATGAGGTAAAAATTACTGCGTCAATCAGTGAATTTAGTTGTGATTTGCAAGAAGAAGTAATTTTTGAAGTTACAGTATTGGAGTCGGGTGGTGAAATTGTTGGACTCAGTTCCGTCTGTCCGGTAGTAGAAGAAGTAAATTATGCGTTTTTTAGTGATGATCTATTTTCCAAAATCGAATGGAAAGCAGAAGGTGGCGAAATTCTTGAAATTAGTCAGAATGATACCAGAGTTAATGTCAATTGGGGAGAGGCTAACCCCAATGCAGCATTGATAGCTATTCCCTATACCCTAGAAGGATGCCCCGGAGAAGAAATTCGATTCCCGGTAACCATTTCTGAAACAATCATTTCTCAAGATATAATAGGAGCCTCAGAAGTATGTTTTGACCCCGGGTCAGTTTTTGAATATAGCGTGCCAAATGCAAGTGGTGGAAGAACTTATGAGTGGGAAGTAGTCAATGGCCAAATCCAAGGAGATAATACAGGATCTACCATTCGGGTGAACTGGGATCAGGAGAATACAAGTGGCACTGTGAGCTATAGAGAGTTTTCCAATGAAAATGCCAATTGCTTTGGCGAATCTCCTGTGCTTACTGTTCAGGTTTCAAGCCTTTTTGAAGTATCAATAGAAGAAATCAATGATTTAATCTGCTTCGGGGACGAGACAGGAAGTATTACCATCGATGTAAGGGGAGGCGTAGCGCCCTATACTTATGAATGGTCACATGATCCTACACTGAAAGGTCCACAAGCAGTTAATTTACTTGCAGGCTTATACCAAGTAAAAGTTAAAGATTCCTTAGGGTGTGAACGTATTTTGGAAAGCTTGGAAGTGAATCAGCCTGAGGTATTGAATCTGATTCAATCCCATATTGAAGCCCCAAGTTGTTTTGGAAAGGATGATGCAAGGGTATCGATCAACCTTTCAGGAGGAACTTTACCTTACAGTATAGATATGGAAAATGCTTTGGTAAATGGGAGTGAAATTACGATCAATAATTTACCGGCTGGAGTTTATGAATGGGTAGTCACTGATGCCAACTCCTGCTCATTACCTGTAAATATTGAAATAATTGATCCCACACCTGAGACTTTTGAGGTCAGGGTTCAGAAACCAAGCTGTCCAGGTGAATCTAATGGTGAACTTTTGGCACTACCCGATACAAGGTTTGGTCCTGTGAGTTACTCCTGGGATTTTGATTCTTCTGAAGATGCTTTGATCACAGGTTTACCCTCAGGGTCTTATTCAGTAGAAGTTCATGATAGTAGAGGTTGTATCAGTGTAGGTGAAGGAGTTCTGCTTGAGGAAGGGCCCATGGTCAGAATGCCAACTGGTTTCCGTCCATCTGATGGATGGTACACGGCGGTTTCGAATTGTGAGCTGTCTTTAAGGATCTCAATTTTTAACAGATGGGGAGAATTGATTTTCTCAGGAACAGGTGGATGGGATGGCAATATTAATGGAAGGGAAGCGCCTTTAGGATCCTACTCTTACTTAATTCAGTATGAATATATCCTTGATGGGGAATCCAAACTGGAGGAACAGCGGGGAATTTTTACACTTTTAAGGTGATAGGGATTTATTTATAGCATTCTACAACAATTTCCTTTAAAAATTGATTTTACCACTAATGAATTTATATTTCTGCAGAATCCATAATATTTGATAAATTATGCTGTGTTTGAGGGTTTGGGCTTTATAAAATGCGAAGTAGGTTAAATATTTTATTTCAGATTGTCTTGTTGTCAGGCTTACTCTTGACCTTCGGTTTCCCTGCTTTTGCTCAAGTGACAAGTATAGGAAGGGAGTTTTATCTTGGCTTTATGGAGAACAACCGGACTTTTACTCCAATCCAAAGATTAGATGAGGCGTCAATTATTATTTCTGCAGAAGAAGATGCCAATGGTGTGATTCAGTATGTAGGAAATTCTATACCATTTTCTATTGAGGCAGGGGAACAGTTTGTATATCGGTTTCCTGAAGGGGAAATGGATATCATCCACCGAAGTTCCAGGCAAATTGAAAATAAGGGAGTTTATATTTCCTCTGACGGTAACATTTCTGTTCATGCATTTAATTTTCGGGCCAGAAGTGCGGATGGGACAGTGGTACTTCCTTTGCCATCTTTAGGTAAGGATTATTTTGTTACAGCCCATCATGAAAACTTCAATCCTGGCGTTGATCCCGGTTCCAATGTTAATTATGAAAGTACGCTTTTGGTAGTAGCAGTGGAGGATGATACGAGAGTAGAGATCACCTTAGCAGCTCAGTCTGTAGACCCGGTCCCCATCCCTCCCGGTTCGACCATCTCAGTGGTGTTGGACGTAGGAGAAAGCTACCAAGTCAAAGCAGTAGGTGATTTGACAGGATCTCGGGTAAGGGTGGTAAACAGTTCCGGTGATGACTGTAAAAATGTAGCGGTTTTTGGAGGAAATAAAATGACTTCTGTGGCCCAAGACTGTGATGGATCCACAGGAGATCATTTATTTCAACAGACATACCCCATTTTTGCTTGGGGAAAAGAGTATGTCCATATTCCCTTGGCAGGCAGAACCTCGGGCGAGATGGTTAAAATCCTGGCCTCCGAGAACAATACAAGGGTTTTTGTGAACGGGCAGCAAAGGGCCACATTAAATTCAGGTAGGCATGTTTCTTTTTCTTTTGAAAGGGATGAGCTTGCTAATATTTCAGCGGATAAGCCCATTTCAGTAACTACTTTTGCGAAAAGTTATTTTTGTAATATTCAGTCTGGGATTGGAGCTAGCGATGGAGATCCCACCATGATTACCCTAAGTCCAAATAACCAATTGATTAAAAGCACGGTTTTTTCAGCACTTCAGGTCGAAGGTATTGTCACCCACTTTGTCAATATTTTATCCAAAACAGAAAGTGTTGGGCAAACTATTCTTGACGGGCAAAATATTGGTGGGGCATTTCAGCCAGTCCCTGGAAACCCTGCTTTTTCTTATGCAAGAGTGCAGGTTGCTGAAGGAAGTCATACAATGAGTAATCCGGAGGGAATCATTGGCTATGTTTATGGATCAGGTTTTATAGAATCGTATGGTTACTCAGCAGGAGCAAGCATCAATAATCTGAATTTTGAAACGGAGGTGGAGTATGATTTTGAAGTAGATGGTGATAAAGTTGCCTGCTTGGGTGAGGAAGGGTCTTGGACGGTTATCCCGAAGGATGATAAATTTGTTCTTTTCGAGTGGTTTTTTGAAAATGAAGAAAATCCAAAAGAAGGTGCTACTGTAAATCACGTTTTCGATGAACCTGGAACCTATCAAATCAGGATTGTGGCAATGACGGGCGACCGTTCTTGCGATCAGATGGAAGAGGCCTCCTTCGAGGTAACTGTGGTAGAGAGTAAAGGTGAGTTGGAAGGGCCAAATAATGTTTGTCCCAATATAGATGAAGCTACCTATTCATTTGAAAAACCTGAAAACACACAATCTGTATTGTGGGAAGTGATCGGGGGAGAAGTCGTATCAGAAAATGATTTTTCTATTTCTGTTCTTTGGGGAGAGTATGACCCTGAAGCAAAGGTCATAGCCATTCCTCTGACAAATGAAGGTTGCGAGGGAGAAGCTCAGGTTATTGATGTTTTTATCAATGACTCAATTGTTCCTGGAAAACCCAGAGGAATTGCAGCAGTTTGTTTTGTTGATGGAGTCTCCCAGGTTTATACAGTGAGGGATAAAATTCCTGGAAGATTGTATCAATGGTATGTAACGGGCGGAACCATACTTTCAGATTCGAATAGCGATGAAGTAGAGGTAGAGTGGCCAGGACCAGGTTCTACTGGAGAGATTTGGTATGAAGAAGTCAGTGAATTCAACCCAACTTGTGGAGGTGAATCTGAGCGGCTTAGGATCACAGTCAACCCTCCACTACAGGCTTCAGTTGGAGAAATTTCAGAGTTCATTTGTGCGGGTACCTCCGCTGGACGTATTGAACTTGAAGTGAGTGGAGGATCTGGAGCATATTCTTTTCTATGGTCCCACGATGAAGGCCTTAATTCAGCTTCGATCAATAACTTGAGTGCGGGCCTTTACTCAGTAATCGTCAGAGATGCAGGTGGCTGTGAAATACTACTTGAAGATATGTTGATAGAAGATGCTGAACCTATGGAATTGATAGATGAAGTACAGGAGACGAATGCTGTTTGCTTTGATTCTGAGGATGGTCAGGCGACTTTTTCAATTTCCGGTGGTGTGGCGCCGTTTACAGTAGATTGGTCTGATGCATTGATTTTGGAAAGAGATTTTCAACTTTTCGGTTTGGAAAGAGGAGTATATCAAATTGCAGTACAGGACGCAAATGGTTGTGATTTGACTATTGCATTTGAAATAGATTCACCTGAACCTTTGGAAACAGAGTTCATACTTGAAAATGTAGCGTGTCCTGGAAGTGCGTCGGGATCCCTCTTAGCAATCAGCAAGGGCGGGGTCGGGCCTTATGCTTACGTATGGGAATTTGATGGGAGTACAGGACCTAGACTTTCTGAGGTTCCCGGTGGAAATTATGTCCTTAGGGTTTCAGATTCAAACGGTTGTGAGGCAAGTTTTATAGGGCAAATCGAAGAGAGTAGTCCTTTATTGAGAATGCCAACGGGTTATGATCCGCAAGATGGATTGTATGAAGGTGTAAGCAACTGTAATGTAACTTTTACCCTAATGGTTTACAGCAAATGGGGAGAACTGCTTTTTGTTGGAAATACAGGATGGGATGGAACAATTAAAGGAGTAGAAGCCCCAATGGGAACTTATTCCTATATGGTGGAGTATAGTTATACTATTGATGGAACACCTAAAACAGAGCGGAAAACAGGAGTATTTACTCTGATTAGGTAAAATTTGTGTCGATTTTTGAATTATTAAATAAGATTTACGACGCCTTTTCAGGTTCATCGATTAGTAAAAAATCAGTAAGTTAAGCGTTAAAGGTTAATTGTTAAAATTTGTCCTAACAGCTTAACCTTTAACTCTAAACAACATTAAGTTCGTCAATCCGGTTACATATTACGATTTAGGACTCAATGTCGTTTAAGTAAGACTACAAGTTGAATTTAAATTTTTCCAAAGTTGGGTTAAAAGTAAAAACAAAATTTTGTTTACAAACCTGAACTTTGGAAAAGTTACCCTAAACTAAACGACATTGATTTACTACGGCTAATTCAGCACCTCAATCAAATCACTTTCTCGAAATAAGCAATGGTTTTTTTCAAGCCCTCGGTCAAAGGAACTTTAGGTTCCCATCCCAATTCTTTTTGCGCTATGTCAATGATCGGTTTCCGCTGCAAGGGATCATCCTGTGGAAGTGGTCGGAAAACCAATTTACTTTTGCTGCCAGTGAGGTCTATGATTTTTTCAGCAAGCTCAAGCATGGTGAATTCTCCTGGGTTGCCGATATTGACTGGTCCTGTAAAGCCATCATGGCTATTCATCAATCGATACATCCCATCGATCAAGTCATCAACATAGCAAAAACTTCGGGTTTGCTTTCCATCTCCATAAATGGTGATGTCTTGCCCCTTGAGAGCTTGCACGATGAAATTGCTGACCACCCTTCCGTCATTTTGATTCATCCTTGGGCCATAAGTGTTGAAAATCCTCATAACCTTTATTTTTACATTGTGCTGTCTATGGTAATCAAAGAACAAAGTTTCTGCACAGCGCTTTCCTTCGTCATAACAAGCTCTTGGTCCTATTGGATTTACGTTTCCCCTATAGCTTTCTGGTTGTGGATGGATTTCCGGATCCCCATATACCTCTGAAGTTGAAGCTTGTAGGATTTTTATCTTCAATCTTTTGGCCAGTCCTAGCATATTGATCGCTCCTATTACCGAAGTCTTCGTCGTCTGAACAGGATCAAACTGGTAATGGACGGGACTGGCTGGACACGCCAAGTTATAGATTTCATCTACTTCAACGTAGGTGGGGAAAGTGACATCATGCCTGATTAATTCAAAGTTTTTGTTGTCAAGCAAATGGTGGATGTTCATTCTACTTCCGGTAAAAAAGTTGTCCATACAGAGTACTTCATTTCCTTCTGTGATTAATCTATCAGCAAGATGGCTCCCCAAAAATCCGCCACCTCCTGTTATTAAAATTCTTTTCATAAAAAGGTTTATTTTTATTCTGCTACGAAATAAATTAAAATATTCTAAAAACCGGTGTTTTTTTTAAAATAGAAAAAAACTATTGAATAGATAATTTATGAAGCAGACTTCCCTTCTTCAGATTATCCTATTAATATTGTGTTTTAGGAATTATTTAAACTAAGTCATGAAGAAAATTTTAATTACAGGAGGAGCAGGCTACATAGGCTCTCACACAGCAGTAGAATTGGTGAATGCAGGTTTTGAACCTATCATCTTAGATAATTTTTCGAATTCAGAAAAATCAACTCTCGCAGGCCTTGAAGAAATTCTAGGCAGAAGTATAAGATGCTATGAAGAAGACTGCAATGATAAATCAGCTGTGGAGCAAATATTCAAGGAAAACCAGCTTGAAGGTGTTATTCATTTTGCAGCTTACAAAGCAGTAGGAGAGAGCACGCAGGTTCCATTGAACTATTATAAAAATAATATTGGCTCGCTCTTGGTGATATTAGAATGTATGGCAAAATATGGGGTCAAAGATCTTGTCTTTTCTTCTTCCTGTACGGTTTATGGTCAACCTGATGTCTTACCTGTTACAGAATCTACACCCCGTAAAGAGGCTGAAAGCCCTTATGGAAATACCAAAAAAATCTGTGAAGACATACTTCATGATTATGTAAAAAGTAAGGCGGGGGTACGGATTATCTCCTTGAGGTATTTCAACCCTGTTGGAGCACATCCAAGTTCAGTTTTGGGAGAATTGCCTTTGGGAACTCCTAATAATTTGGTTCCTTTCATTACCCAAACTGCAGCAGGTATCAGGGAAAAGTTAACTGTTTTTGGGGATGATTATGATACAGCAGACGGAAGCTGTGTAAGGGATTATATTCATGTGATGGATCTCGCAGACGCCCATGTCAAATCTTTGGAATACCTTTCTAATCAAAAGGATGATTTTTACGATATCTTCAATGTAGGAACTGGAAATGGCAATACAGTTCTTGAAGTGGTTCATACTTTTGAAAAGGTATCCGGCAAATCGCTCAACTACATCATAGGACCTAGAAGGCCAGGTGATGTTGTAAAGGTTTGGGCAGATACTTCCAAAATCAACACGGTATTGGGCTGGAAGGCCCAATACAGCCTGGAGGATTCGCTCAGGGACTCGTGGAATTGGCAGCTGAAGCTGGGGGAGAAGGTATAAATCCTGTTCTTCTGTCTGTGAAGACCTCTTTGATGGCTTCCAAATAATCAAACCCATGTCCTTCGGTAGGTTCGATGTAGTTTCCTTCCAAATATTCATTCCAGCAACAGATCATGATGGTGTTCCCGTTGCTGGATTTATATTTTTCAGACTGTTTTTTGGCATCTTCAAGTTTTGCTTTGAAAGTTGATTTGGTGCTGTGAACCCGGTCTTTGATAGGCTCGCTGGGAAAGCCAGTTTGTTGCGGCCATGTACCACCTGCCGGTCTCATATCCCAACCCATAGCTACAGGAACCTGATATTCAAAGGCTGGGTCGTTTTTAAACAATTCACTCCATTCTTGCCAATGGCCATTGTAAGTTTTTCTCATATCCGCATAACTTTTGTTGTCCTGCTGGTAATGGTTGTGGTAAACGTATCCCGTCAGGCCTTCAAAGCCCATCCCTTTCAGCCTTGGCACATAATCCTGGAACAAAAGCCTATCGGTATACCTGCCTCCTCTCCATGGTTCCTGTCTATTGTTGGGAACCCATTTGGTAGGCATACCATATTGTCTTTCATTTGGCATCATGGCCCCTGAGGCTACGGCTATGAATTTTATGCCGGGCAACCCGTTTTTTCTGGCCAAGTCTTTAGACCTGTCCAATAGCTCCTTCATGGTGATTCCATAAAATGAAGCCCTAGATTCCGTGTCTTGAGGAAAATAGAAGTAAACAATTGGCCTTCCATCCTCTGACCTAAGATAGTCTTTTCTTTTGAAATACTTGTCAATCCAAAGCTGGGTGATTTTGTCATGCACTTGTAGATAAAGTGCCTTATCAGGCTTTTCTCCTCTGTAGTTACGCCCTACAGCCATACTTTCAGGCGAGCCAATATCCAGCCAGGCTCTCCAGCGTTCATCAGAATCATCGCACCAATTGATGGCCCATTTCATTTGCTTATCAGCAGGAAGCTTGGCATTTTCTCTCAAAAGCACCTCTAACTGATCATTCCATTCTTCCAATCCGGGAACAGCCACCCTTCCATCTCTGTTGGGATCGATTTTCCAACCTTCAGGATAATAAATCTTTGCCTGAGGCCCAAAATACAGATGATAGTAGTAGTGTCTGCCAAAAAACCAATCATAGGCAAAAAAATCAATGCCATAGCTTTTCATATATTCCAGTTGCTTTCTGATGACTGCCGGATCGTCTCTTTTATAAAAACCCTTGAGGGCAGCGATAGGCTTTCTGTCCAGATAAGGGCCTTCGTAAGGATATTGCCTGTTGTAGATTCTGCCCCTCGGGCCCCAAATGGCCGTATTCTGTAGACTGGCACAATCTTCTCTTCCGGTGATACAAGACCAAAAGCTGTCCCGGTCAATATTGGGATCAGAAGAAGTATTCCAAGATGGCATATAGTAAACCCCTACCATTTGCTGGGTACTGTTTTGCGTGTCCATCGTTCTTAACAGGGAGCTATCTCCTAATGCCTCCTCAGTTGTTAAGCTTTCAGAACTTGTCTCTGCTTCAGCAAGCTGTTCGGAAGATTTATCTGATGTTTCGGAATCAGCATGCTCACAACCTTCTGGATCAATGACTACAATACCTAGAATCAGTAGAAAAGGCCAAAATATTTTCATTTTCAAAAGTGTTAGGTAATCAAATGGTTTACTTTTCTAAAATAGGAAATGCATAACGGAAATACATCTTGGAGTTAGAAATACTTTACGATTACTCTCTTTTTAGTTGTTATAAAAAATTTTGAATTCAGATATTGGTAAAGACATTTTACCTTTTATTTATTTTCAACAAATATCTTATGATAGCGACTTTATTATACCTTTTATTGATGGTTGGACTCGTAATAATATTGGGATTTATCCTTCTGATAATTATCAGAGAGGGAGTTAAATCCTGGAAATTTATTTTCCGAAAGAGAAGGCTATAAAATCTCCTAAATAAAAAACCGTGCTGAAATTCAATTCAACACGGTTTTTCTATGGTATAAATCTCAATTTTACTTTCTGGCCAATGCTTTTTTGGCGGCCTTCACAATATTCTCTGCATTCAGTCCATATTTTTCCAGGAGCTGTGTCGGCGTACCTGATTCTCCAAAGGAATCGTTGACCCCCACATACTCCAGCGGAGCAGGATGGTTTCTGATCAGTGTCTGGGCGATACTGTCCCCCAAACCTCCGTTGAGCTGATGCTCTTCGGCAGATACCGCACAGCCTGTCTTGGCTACAGAATCCAATATAGCTTCGGTATCCAATGGTTTGATGGTGTGGATGTTGATCACTTCGGCGGAAATGCCTTCCTCTCTCAACATGGCTTCCGCTACCACTGCTTCCCATACCAGGTGGCCTGTGGCGAAGATGGTCACGTCCTTGCCATCGATCATTTTCCAGGCCTTGCCGATCTCAAACTTCTGGTCTGCAGGGGTGAATATCGGCCAGCTTGGTCTGCCGAACCTGAGGTAGGCAGGACCTACATGGTCCACCAATGCCAGTGTCGCGGCCTTGGTCTGATTGTAGTCACAGGGATTGATCACTGTCATGTGCGGCAGCATTCTCATCATGCCCAGGTCTTCCAGAATCTGGTGCGTGGCCCCGTCCTCGCCCAGCGTAAGGCCGGCATGTGAGGCGCAGATTTTCACATTCTTGTCCGAATAGGCCACAGACTGTCTGATCTGGTCATAAACACGTCCTGTGGAGAAATTGGCAAAGGTGCCCGTGAAAGGGATTTTGCCCCCTATGGTCATACCGGCGGCAAGACCTATCATGTTGGCTTCCGCGATACCTACCTGGAAAAACCTCTCGGGAAATTCCTTCTGAAAGGCCCCCATTTTCAGTGAACCTATCAGGTCGGCACAGAGGCCTACCACATTGGGGTTGTTTCTTCCTGCTTCCAGCAGTCCGTCACCGAAGCCGGAGCGTGTATCCTTCTTTTCGGTATAGGTGTATTTTAAGTCAAGTGTCTTTTCCATTTCAGTAGTCTCCTAATGTTTCTTCCAATTGTCCCAGGGCATTTTCAAGCTGTTCGTCATTCGGTGCCACGCCGTGCCATTTGTGCGTGCCGACCATAAAGTCCACCCCGTAGCCCATTTCTGTGTGGAGCAGGATCATCACTGGCCTGCCCTGTCCGGTCAGGGACTTCGCCCTGGCCAGGCCTTCCAGTACGGAAGCCATGTCGTTTCCTTTTTCGATATTGACGATCTGCCAGCCAAAGGCTTCCCACTTGGCTCCGAGGTCTATCAGGTCCATGACCTTTTCGGTAGGGCCGTCGATCTGCTGTCTGTTCAGGTCAATGGCAGCGATCAGGTTGTCCACCTTGTGGTGGGCCGCATACATGGCAGCTTCCCATACCTGCCCTTCCTGCTGCTCACCGTCACCCATCATCACATAGACCAGCTTGTCATCCTGGTTGAGTTTTTTGGTCTGTGCCGCACCGATTCCTACAGAAAGTCCCTGTCCTAGAGAACCCGAGGCAATCCTGATCCCGGGAAGGCCTTCTTCTGTGGCCGGATGGCCCTGAAGCCTGGAATTGATTTTACGGAAGGTGCCCAGTTCGGGAACACCGAAGTAACCTGATCTGGCCAACACACTGTACCAGAGTGCAGACACGTGTCCGTTGGAAAGGAAGAAAAGGTCTTCGCCTTTTCCGTCCATTTTGAAGTCGGAGTCATGCTCCATTTCATTGAAAAAGAGTGCGACAACATATTCGCACATGCCAAGGGCAGCTCCCGGGTGGCCTGACTGAACGGCATGTACCATGCGCAGACAGTCCCTTCTGACCTGGGAACAGATTCCTTCGAGATGATCGATTGAGTGTTTTTCCATTGTATTGGAATTATTTGAGTATTTGATTGGTGTGTTCTTTTGTTTTGACTTTGTCTATGATTTCTTCAACCTTGCCCTCTTCGTCTATGATAAAGGTAGTACGTGCTGTGCCCATATATTTTCTGCCATACATGGATTTTTCTACCCAGGTACCATAAGCTTCATGGACTGTTTTGTCTTCATCAGCGATCAAGGTGAAAGGCAATTCTTGCTTTTCTATAAATTTTTTGTGGGATTTTTCTGAATCAGAACTTACACCCAAGACTACATATCCTGCTTTTTGCAAAGCTTCATAATTGTCTCTCAGGTTACAGGCCTGGGCTGTACAACCAGGCGTATTGTCTTTTGGATAAAAATAAAGCACTACTTTTTTTCCCTTGAAGTCAGAGAGTTTGATGGTATTTCCATCTTGATCTTTTGCTTCAAAATTCGGTGCTGCTTTTCCTACTTCTACTGACATAATGTTTTCGTTTTAAGGTTATGATTAATTTAAAGTCGTGGAGTAGCTGGCTTCATTGCCGGCCATATCCCGTACTTTTAATAAAACCTCTCCTTTGAAAGGTTGTTTGTCCAACTTTTCGGACCAAATGACATTTTGCTTGTGCTCATAGCGCATCAGGATCCAATTTCCGTTCACCAAAGCCTCAAAATCCCTGATTCCTGATTTGTCATCCCTGATGATAAAGCGAAGTTCATCGGCATTGACTTTTACCGGCCGTATTACCGGGGCTACTTTATCCTCATCTATGACAAAAGTACCAAAATTTCTGGTTTTGAAACGGATATCCTCTGATTCCCATGTGCCACCAACAAAGCTTTTCCATCCATTCGGAGACTGATGGTACACATGTGCGCGGCTTTTGTCCCCTTCAAACCCAGTATCCTTAAAAAGGACTTCCATGCTACTTTGCAGATATTCCTGGGGCGAATTGATTTTGAGAGTGGTGTTTTTTCCTCGACCGCTTTTATTTATGCGCAGGAAAAGATCATCCAATAAAGTGTTTTCTTCAAAAATTAAATCGGCCTGTTCATGGTAATAAGCCAGCTCTTCTTTAAAAGGAACCTTATATTGCACTTCTGGAAAAATGGTTTCTGTACAAAGATTGATCTCTTCAGGAACACCATAATTCATATCCCACAAATAAACCCGCTTTCCATTTGATATATAAGAGGGCATTAATTCCATGATATGTCCATTTACTTTTACCTCAGCCATTTCTCCCCATTCAGAATACCCTGTTTCAATTTTCATGACTTCCCTATGATAGCTGACCACAGTTGGACTGACACTGATCTTTCTGTTTTCTATTTGATCAAAATCACTCTCTTCCCCTTCAATATCCAATCCCACAAAGCGCGTATTTCCAAAATAGTCTTTAAGTGCCAATTCAACTTTCTTCCGCACTCCTGGGTCGGCTGTCAATGCTCCTGAGCCACTTCCTTCAGGAGAATAGAGCTGCATCTGATTGTTGGGGTGATGGTAAACTCTGGTAAAGCGATTCTGATGGGTATGACTCAGGAGAAATCTGCTTTTATAAAAGTCAATGTGGTCTACATTGATTCTAAAAAGAGGGCTGTCATTTTCGGTGAGTTCGAAAATGGGTATTCCAAAAGTATTTCCCACACCGTCCATTTTATCAATTGCATAGACCTCCAGCCCGACTCTTCCGCTGATTTTGACAGTTTGTGGAATAATGTACCTGCCCCCTTCTATCAGAGGTGTAAATTCTTTTCTGGAAAATTCTCCATCTACTCGGGAAAGGTAATCCAAAGGAGTCAGGGCTATTCTATAGACAATAGGAGGGGTGTTGTCCACGATTTCTGTGAAATGATACCGAAAAGGATCAATAGCATGGTCCAGTGTATCTCTGATTTCAAAGTGCAGGTGCGGTCCACCCGAACTCCCCGTATTTCCGCCGTTACCGATGATTTCTCCCTTTTCCACGGGCAGTTCCTGTGGTTCCAAAAAAAACTTCAAGGTCATTTTTCTTTTCGGCATACATTTTATCTCTCATAAAATCCATGATCTTCGGAGAGAAGTTTCTTAAATGGGCATAAACAGAAGATTGTCCATCATTGTGACGGATGTAAAGTACGTTTCCATAGCCATAGGAAGAAACCTTCATGCGGTACACGTAGCCGTCTGTGATGGAGAGAATGGGCTCTCCATCCACACCGCCGATTTTCACATCGATTCCTGAGTGAAAATGATTGGGGCGGATTTCAGAGAAATTTCCGGCGAGCAAGGCCCTTTGGCCGGGTTTTACAGGAAAAAGGTAGTCTTGGCCCAAGACACTTAAGGAAAGCAAAAAGAAGAAAAGAAGGGGGAATTTATTTAACTTCAAAATCGAGCAACTTTTGGTCTTCTATAAATGCTTCCAGGCGGTCACCTACATTGATTTTACTTACTCCGGCAGGGGTCCCGGTAAAGATAAGATCTCCTTTTTTCAGAGTAAAAAATTTGGATACGTAAGCAATGATATCTGCAAAGTCAAACAACATCATGGAAGTTTTTCCTTTTTGTCTGAGTTCACCATTGATATTCAGGTGAAAATTAATGTCATCTAGTTGGGAAAATTGTGCAAGGGGCAAAAAACCACCGATAGGCGCAGAGCCATTGAAGGCTTTGGCGATTTCCCAAGGCAAACCTTTGGATTTGCACTTTTCCTGAAGGTCGCGCGCAGTAAAATCTATTCCTATTCCGATTTCTTCAAAATACCTGTGTGCAAATTCCTTTTGAATATACTTACCTTCCTTAGAGACTTTTAAAACCAACTCCACCTCATGATGGATATTTTGTGAAAAATCAGGATGGAAAAAAGGAGCATTGTTCTTTAAAACAGCGGTGTCCGGTTTGAGGAAAACCACAGGTTCTGTAGGTTTTTCATTTTTGAGTTCCTCTATGTGTTCAGCGTAATTCCTGCCTATGGCAATGACTTTCATGGATGAGATATTCAGTGTTGGGAAACAAAATAAAGGATTTTTTCCCAGTCCTTCATGCAGTTTTTTATAAAGCCTTACAATAAGATGTTTACTCGGCTTTCAATACTTTTATTGAAGGATTTAGACTAAGGATTGAATTTATAAATTCCTGATTGTTTTTAGGTGCAATATAAATTTCATCAAATTTATTGTATCGGATAAGAATGCCTTTAGAAGCCAATGCGGGTTTCAATCCGGTCCAGTTATTTATGTTCGGTTCAATTGATTTAATTTCCCTAAAAGGAATTTCCCCATTGATAAATCCTGATCTGTAGTAAAACTTTGTGGAGTCAAGAGCATAGGAAGTTGTCAAGTAAAGGTGAACAAGGTGGGTTAATACAATGAGCATTGAAAAAACAAAGACAATTGAAAATTTGTCTGAGAAAAATGAATAGATCAACAAGCCCAATAAAATTCCTGAAAGGGAGATGAAAAGTTTACCTTTTCTGGCTTTGAATTTTTTAAGTGTCATTTGTTCGATTTCTATTTTAAGTTTTGAAAATATCTCTCCGTCTAGTAATGAAAAAAGAGATAAATACTTGAAACACCTATTGTAGACATAATTTAATAAAAATCCCTTAGAAACTGAACATATGGATTTATTGAGTTGTTTACGTGTATATACATTTAATATTGTTACATCAATTTGAATTTTAAAACCCGAAATAATGAAACAAGTTCCTACCATTTCTCTCCAAGATGCCGCCAAATTGGTCAAGGATGGAGATGTTTTACTGCAAGGTGGATTTGGGATGACCGGAAATCCGGTTCACTTGATGCATGCATTGGCAGAGACAGCAACGAAAGACCTGACCTTCATTGGAAACAATGTCGGTGAACCTGGAATAGGAGGGGGAAGGCTGTTGAGAAATGGGCAGATCAAAAAGATGATCGGTTCATTCTTTACTTCCAATCCAGAAGCAGTCAAAGCTGCGCAAGAGGGTAAAGTAGAATTTGAATTGATTCCTCAAGGTTCCTTGGCTGAGGCCATCAGGGCTGGCGGGGCTGGAATTGGTGGTTTTTATACGCCGACTTCCGAAGGAACTGTGATTGCTGAGGGAAAAGAGGTGAAAGAAATTGATGGGGTAAAGCAGGTTTTTGTCAAGGGGATAAAAGGCGATGTAGCCTTTATCCGTGCCTGGAAAGCAGATACTGCCGGCAACTTACAATATCGCCTGACTGAGCAAAACTTCAATCCGGCTATGGCGACAGCAGCTAAGATAGTCATTGCGGAAGTGGAAGAAATTGTACCTGTTGGAGCGCTTGATCCCAATTTTATCCATACTCCAAGCTGCTTTGTGGATTATTTGGTAGAAGTGAAATTGACAGAAGAGGATTTAGGTTCTTCAGCAAAAGTGGGCAGTTCGGAAGATATTCCTGCTGACCGTATGCTGATTGCCAAAAGAGCCTTGCAAGAATTACAGAAAGGTGATGTGGTCAACCTAGGGATAGGAATACCTACCTTAATTGCCAATTTGATCAGTCCTGAGGATGGGATCATCATGCATTCAGAAAATGGCATGTTGGGAATTGGTCCATCTCCTAAGGAAGGGGGAGCCATGGATTACCCGGTCAATGCAGGTAAGATCCCTGTAACGGCTTTGCCTGGTTCTTCCTATTTTGACTCTGCCGCTTCTTTTGGCATGATCAGAGGCAAGCATGTGGATGTAGCCGTGATGGGAGGCTTGGAAGTGGATGAAGCAGGAAATCTGGCCAACTGGGCTGTGCCCGGTAGACCGCTATTGGGAGTTGGTGGGGCCATGGATTTGGCTTCTGGAGCAAGGAAGTTGATCGTGACGATGAACCACACCTCACCCAAGGGGTCAAAAATCGTAAAATCCTGTAACTTGCCTTTGACAGCTAAGGCTTCGGTGGATATGGTGATTACAGAGTTGGCTGTGTTTGAATTTATCAAAGGCAAACTGACCCTAACGGAACTGATGCCGGGCGTGAGCCTAGAAGAGGTGAAGGAGAATACTGAGGCTGAGTTTGAAGTTGGATTGTAGATTGTAGATTTAAGATTGTAGATATAAGATTTAAGATTCAAGACATAAGAAACTGGAAAAGAGGGGCGAAAAGCGAGACACAACCTTTAAGGTCTTTTTTTGACCTCGAAGATTTTATTATAGCTCTCTAATATGAAAAAAATGATACCGCACTTTCAATTTTGATAATGGATTGAAAATATATCAACATTAATACTGGATCAATATCCAAAAGTATCTTATCCGCTTGTAGCGGATTAAATATCCATTATTATTTGAATCATAAAAAACTAGGTATAAATAGATTGCCAGTTTCTTTCCATAGATTCATATCAAAAAATTACTTAGTAAACCCATTCTCTTTAAAATTCATTTTAACCATAGAATAATAAATTCATGAACTACAACGCATATATTATAGATGGCATCAGGACGCCAATCGGGAATTTTGGTGGGGGATTGTCTGCTGTAAGGGCTGATGATCTTGCGGCCATGGTTATCAGCGAATTAGTCAAGAGAAACCCTGTTATTCTTACTGATCAGATTGATGATGTGATTTTGGGCTGCCACAATCAGGCAGGAGAGGACAATCGAAATGTAGCTAGAATGTCCGCACTTCTGGCTGGACTTCCAGTGACTGTGCCGGGAGAAACGGTCAATAGACTTTGTGCCTCAGGTATGTCTGCCATCATTCATGGCGCTAGGGCTATTGCAGCAGGAGATGGAGATGTTTTCATTGCGGGTGGAGTAGAGCAGATGACCCGTGGACCTTTGGTGATCTCCAAAGCAAGCAGGGCTTTTGGCAATGATGCTAAAATGGAAGACTCCAGCTTTGGCTGGCGCTTTGTCAATCCCAAGATGGAGGAAATGTATGGCACAGATCCCATGGGAATCACAGCTGAAAACCTCGTGGATCAGTATCAAATCAATAGAGCAGACCAAGATTTGTTTGCCTACCATTCTCAAATGAAAGCTGCCGAAGCACAACAAAAAGGAATCTTGGCTGAGGAAATTATGCCAGTTACTATTCCCCAGAGAAAATCCGAACCTATAGTTTTTGATCAGGATGAATTCATCAAGCCTCAGACTACTGTTGAGGCATTGAACAAGCTCAGGGCTGTTTTTAAAAAAGATGGAACCGTGACAGCTGGCAATGCTTCAGGCTTAAATGACGGGGCCGCGGCTACCTTGATCGTATCTGAGAAAATTGTCAATGAATATGGACTAAAGCCTTTGGCTAAAATCGTGAGTTCAGCAGTAGTGGGAGTGGAGCCTAGAGTCATGGGCATTGGTCCAGTTCCGGCTACAAAGAAAGCTTTGGGAAAAGCAGGCTTGACCCTAGAAGATATGGATGTGATAGAGCTGAATGAGGCTTTTGCAGCTCAAAGTTTGGCTTGTACACGTGCGCTTGGATTATCTGACGATGATCCTAGGGTGAATATCAATGGGGGAGCGATTGCGCTAGGCCATCCATTGGGTATGTCCGGAACTAGGATTACATTGACTGCTGCCAAATCATTGGAGAGATTGAATAAGAGATATGCCTTGGCTACCATGTGTATTGGGGTAGGTCAGGGCTATGCCGTGGTGTTGGAAAGGGTTTAAATTTTTAATTCAATTTTGTCCTTTGTAACTCTCACTAGTAAAAAGATAGGGTTTCAGGGGGCATGCTTAAGGAATCTATAGATTAAAGTCAAAATCAATATAAACAAAGGTTCAAGCCATATGACTTGAACCTTTGTTTTTGGAGTAGTTGATTAAAAAAAATGATATCTAATTTAGTAATCAATATAGAACCCTAAACCTGATTGTGCCAGGGATTTGCTTCATGGCATCTATGACTTCAGGGGAATAGGCTTTGTCTATGTCAGTAATCACATAACCGATTTTTTCATTTGTTTTGAGGTATTGCCCCACTATGTTGATCTCAAAATCTGCCAATACTTTATTGATTTTGGCCAGAATTCCCGGTTCATTTTGGTGAATATGTATCAACCTGTGCGCATCCTGAAGGAATGGGAGTTGGATGTTAGGGAAGTTGACAGAGTTGTAAGTGTTTCCGGTATTGATGTATTCCATGATCTTGCCCGGAACAAATCTGGCAATGTTGACCTGAGCTTCAGAAGTGGAGCCTCCTATATGTGGGGTCAGCACCACGTTTTTACAGCCGATCAGTTCAGATACAAATGGTTCTTCATTGTTCTTGGGTTCTTCAGGAAAAACATCTATGGCAGCACCTGCAATATGCCCGCTGTCCAAAGCTACCTTTAAAGCAGGGATATCTACCACATGCCCACGGCTTAAGTTAAGCAGATAACTTCCTTTTTTCATCAACTTGATTTTATCTGCGTCAATGAGGTTATGATTTTCTTTTCTTCCATCCACGTGAAGGGTAAGCACATCTACGGTCTTTAGCAATTCCTCCAAAGATTCTACTTTAGTCGCATTTCCCAAGGCCAGTTTTTCAATGACATCATAATAATAGACATCCAGTCCCATGCTTTCAGCCAAGACTGAAAGTTGAGCACCAATGTTTCCATACCCTATGATGCCCAGTTTTTTTCCCCGGATTTCAAAACTGCCACTTGCAGATTTGTCCCAAATGCCCTTGTGCATGCCAAGACTCTTATCATGGAAATTCCTCATCAGGAATATGATCTCCGCAATGGCCATTTCTACCACAGATCTGGTATTGCTGAAAGGGGCATTGAATACTGCAATACCTTTTTCTGTACAAGTATCCAGATCAATCTGATTGGTTCCTATGCAAAAAGCTCCAATTGAAATCAGACGATTGGCGTTTTCAAGTACTTTTTTAGTTACATTGGTTTTGGACCTTATACCAAGAATGGAGACTTTTTTGATTTTTTCAGCCAATTCCTCTTCAGATAGAGCAGAGGCGATAATTTCTACATTGTAACCTTCCTGCTTCATCAATTCCACCCCTATAGGATGGACATTTTCTAGCAGAAGTACATTGATTCGGCTTTTTGGGTAGGAGAATTTTTTGTTCATTTTGTTGACATAAAGAATTTCATCAAGGCTAGGTGCGATATGGTCTGCTTTTGAGGTGACTTTTGGTCGCTCCACATTTTCGGTAAAGGCATAGAACTTATTGGCCAATCCGGATGCTTTGATCTCATAATCAGTATATCCGTCACCGATCACATAAATATCTCCTTCTAAGTTAAGGTTTTTGATGGTTTCCGGCTTGCCCCCATTCTTGGAAAGGATATTTTCGCGGTTAAAATCTACAATTTTTCCATTTTCATCGTAGACAAACTCGTTGGCAAAGACATTTTCCGCCTTGATTCCATATTCACCTACTATGGGGGTGATAAAATCCTTGAAACCATTGGAAATGATGATGATGTCTTCCGCATTTTCTTCAAAAAACTCTTTATTACGCTGAAAGGATTTGGACACCTTCGTTTTCAAAGCTTCAACTAAGGTGGAGATTTGGGGCTGTGTGGCTTCAAGAATTTCCAACCTTTTTTCCAGACTTTCCCTAAAGTTCAAACTTCCTTCCATTCCCTGATCTGTGATGTCTTTGATGGCTTTGAGCTTTTCAGTTTTTTTCGGATCTTTTTCCAAGCTTATTTCTCCTAGGACATCAAGTGCTTCTACTTGGGTGAAAGTACTGTCAAAATCAATGATGAATTTTTTGTTACTGGGCATTACTGTTGTAAAGTTTTTGTTAATGGCTGTTCAAAATTATAATATTATTAAAAAAATATCCGATCTATTGAATAAAATACTTTTTAAAATTTGAATTTTTTTCACGTAATCGATTGTATTTCAAAACAGCTACTTACTGAATACCCGGATTTGATTTTTCATTTGCTTTCTATCCCTTTAGGTAAATAAAAACATAAAAAATACCCTGCCCGTCATAATAAAATGCGTGCAGGGTAAATTTTTTAGCAGGCCTACTTGGTCAGGTTTATCTTAACCAATATTTTGACAAAATAGGGGAAGCTATTATTGGAATAATTGAGGTGCAAATTCACTCAAATAAACCCTCCAGTTTCTCCAGGTGTGTCCTCCTTCGCTTTCCACATACTCATAAGGCATTTCTAAGTCATCCAGTTTTTTCCTGTATTCAGTGTTGGCATCGTAGAGGAAATCGGTTTTTCCTATTGCGATCCAGTAAAGCTTATACCCGTTTTCTTTTTGGGTTTTGAGTCCCTCATCCATGTTTTTGTACACATCCTTGCCGGAAGCATCTTCTCTGGGCATTATGGCTGCAGAGAACGGACCAATGTAGTCAAAAGTGTTTGGATGGTAGCGGGAAATGTGAATGGTATGAAACCCACCCATCGATAATCCGGCAATGGCTCTGCCTGCCTTTTCGGCTTTGACTCTGTAATTGCTTTCAATAAAGTTGATGATGTCTTTAAAATTGGCCTCATAGTCCCCGTCCATGGTTCTTGGTTGCATAAATTGCGGCTTATAAAACCCTTTATTCCCTTCTCCAGGTGCCGCATCTTGAGCTACATTTCCATTTGGCATCACTACTATCATGGGTTTTGCCTTTCCTTTTGCAATAAGGTTATCCATAATCTGAGCTGTTCTTCCAAGAGAAATCCAAGCTTCTTCATCTCCGCCAGCACCATGAAGAAGATATAATACAGGTAATTTTTCCTGTGAATTCTCATATCCAGGAGGAGTGTAGACAGTCAGCCTTCTTTTAATTCCAAGACCGGGAGAGTCATACCACCTTCTGGATACAGTCCCATGAGGGACATCATTTACTTTATACAAGTCGGCATGCCCACCTCCAATGATGAAAATATTGGTTACAGATGCCACATCTCTGATCAGAAACGGGTTGTTGGGGTCTGTGGTCTTAAATCCGTCTATGATAAATGAGTAATTGTACAACTCAGGGCTTAACTTCTCAGAAGTAAATTCCCATACACCGTTTTCTACTTTATTCATCGGTACTTTTCCTGGGCCATCTACTTGGCCCATAGGAGAGTCGATTTTTTGGGTTGGAAGAAAATCTCCTGTGATTTCCACTTCTTTTGCATTGGGCGCTAAAACCCTGAAAGTTACAGTCTGATCACCTTTTATTTCAGGTGAGGTGATTTGTTGGGAGCCAAATAAGGCTTCCTGTGCCTGTGCTGTGAATGTTAAAGTCACAAACAATGCGATTAGGTAAGATAGGTTTTTGTTCATAATTTTTTTCTATTGTCTCATTTTGTGAAAATAGATGTTTGAATCTTCAAATAAAAATTTGGAACAAAAAAAATCCATTTTTTTGGAAATGGATTTTCTGCAAGACAGGCTTGCAATTTCAAAATAGCTAGGATAAAACTGATTTTCAGGATGTCTTATTTTAGAGGTTTTGCAGGTACGCCTTCAAAAGTCATTGTTACAGGAAGAATTTTCCCGTTTTGATCAAATTCCATTTTATCTATACAGGTGACCCGATGATTTCGGTCGCTTTCTTCCAAAGGTCTTCTATGATAGACAATGTAGAAGTCATCCGTCTCAGGGATTTTCAATACAGAATGATGTCCAGCACCACGCCCTATTTTGTCATCCTGCTCTAATATCACTCCTTCTCTTTCAAAAGGCCCAAACGGACTGTCTGAAACGGCATAGGCAACCCTGTAATCAGGTCCTGTCCATCCACCCTCAGACCACATGAAGTAGTATTTTCCGTCTCGGATAAACATAAACGGACCTTCTACATAATCATCAGGAGTCACTTCTTTATAAATTTCTCCATCTTCAAATGGATCTAATCCAGTAAAGTCTTCATTCAGCTTAACCACATTGCAATGGCCCCAGCCTCCATAATACATGTAGTAAGTTTCATCTTTGTCTTTAAAAATATATTGATCTATTGGCTGAGCTCCATTGATAATTTCATTGATCAAAGGTTCTCCAAGTAAATCCTCAAAAGGTCCTTCCGGTTGGTCTGCCACTCCAACTCCGATTCCTCCAATTTCTCCTTCGTGTACATCGTTGGCTGCAAAAAAGAGGTAATACTTCCCAGATTTTGAAATGACTCCCGGTGCCCACATGGCACGTTTAGCCCATTTTACTTCTGCTGTATCAATGATGCGCTCATGCTTGGTCCAGTTGACCAAATCAGGAGAGGAGAAGGCATCCATAAAGACCTGCTTGTCAAACTCATCAGAATAGGTGGGATAGATCCAGTAAGTATCTCCATAAATGATTGCCTCTGGATCTGCATACCAACCGTCAAAAACAGGGTTTCCTGAATATTCTGTTGATTCCTCATTTTTCCCACTGGGATTGGAACAAGCGGCTAGCAACAACAGGATTGGGAAAATAAATCTCATGGCGATTGGTATAAAGGCATTGTGAGTAAAAGGTTAAACTCAAAATTAGAATCTCTTTCTTCTTTTCAAAAAGCTTTTGAACAAATGGCCAAGAAACCTTTCGAACGAATGCATTAGAATAGATTCTTAAAGAATTTCTATGATTGGATTTGATCTGGGGTAACTAGCCTTGATGTTCCATCAAATTCCGTAATTTGAATTGTTTTGCAATTGGAAGGAATAGGGATTTTTCTAGAAGATTGTGATAGGTAGCCAGCTCCATAAGGAAATTCCAAGGATTTAAAGGTGCCATCAATCAATTCAAAGCTTACTTTAAAGTCAGTTCGTGCCAGCTTTAGGTATTTTTGATTTGGATATGGGGCTGATTTTTTAAAGGCCTTGATTGGTCCCTGGTGCTGACTGGCAAGGATAAGCGATTGATTATTTGCCAAAGTCAAGTTGACCAATGCTCTGCCTTCTCCCTCTACCAAAAAGCCTGTGTTTTGGATATTGGTGTTGAATTTACCCTCTGAATTTGCTTCCAAAACATTTCCGATAGAAGCATCGTAACGACCGGTCTCCGTTTCATTTCCATAAAAATTCCCAATTAGGAACAATTTGTCGTCAACGTAATCAAAGTTTATTCCAAAAGTTGGAGCAAATTGGGCTTCCATGGCTAAGGGGCTTAAACTGAAGCGACCCGTACTATCTATTTTTAGAAGCGCACTTTCAAAAGTCTCAGTTTTGAGTGTAAGTGCTTCTCTTTGTTGTTCTGGGGTGAAAAAGCTTTCTAGGTCGTATTTTGCATATTCTGAATAAGCCAAGAACCGATTTTTCCAAGAAGGAACCTGGCTTACCATTTTGTCCCTCCCTGCTGCGGGGTACATTCCATCGGTAAATTGGGTAAAAAGGATTGGGTCAATGCTTTTATTTTGATCAAAGTCATCAGCAATCATTATCAATGGCGTATTTGAGTTCACTTGCCACCTGGTGTTTATTCCAGCGTTTCCTAAAATGTATTGTGGATTGCCATTCTCATCGGTACCTATAGGATATAGGCTATTCCACCATCCAGTTGATCCTTCTGGTCCTCTTTCATGACTTATGTTTTCAAATTTCGGTTGACCATCTGTTTTGTATTGCTTAAAAAAAGTGATGGGCATCCATTCTCCGACCACAATCAAATCCAAAAGTCCATCTTGGTCAAAATCTGTCCACAGTGCCGCAGAAACCATTCCTAGTTCTTGCAAATCAGGAATCATTTGATCTGTCAGGTCATGAAAAGAACCATTGCTAAAGCCGAGTAAAAGCGATTTCTGAGGCAAGGGATATTGACCTGGCTTCACTCTGCCACCAATAAAAAATTCAAAATTTCCATCTCCAGTAATATCTGCAGCAGTGACTACTGATCCGCTAAAGTCAGTATAAGGAATTCCTTCACCGTACTTATCAAAATTTCCTTTACCGTCATTCAGGTAAAGTCTATCCTGATAAGGTTTGTCACCTTCTGCTGACCTGCTTCCTCCGCTTACAACATATAAATCCAAATCCCCATCACCGTCAATGTCTAAGAGTAAGCAACCCATATCATCAATTTCCGATTCAGTAAATATTTCCTTTTTGGTGAACATGCCCTGATTGTTCTGGATATAAGCAAATCTTGGGAAACCCGCAGAAGCACTTACAAAAAAGTCATCCAAACCATCACCATTGATGTCTCCAACAGCTATTCCGGGACCGTTTTCAGAATGCTTGTGTGGAAGGAGGACTTGCCGGTTGAAGTCATTGTATATTAGGTGCTCATGATTGTGTGAAATCCCTAGAGACTCGGCTACTTCTTGGTAACTAAAAGTGTTTATCTCACCTTCTTCCTCTTCTTGGATTAAGGCATCCTTGTAATTGAGTTCGATTAATGAATTTAACTTTTCAACTTTAAGAAATTGTTTTTTTCCATCAGGCCAAGTGATGCTTAATTGAATATCAGAAGCTTTGGAACCCATCCCGAAGTGGGCAATGGGCTCTACAAAAGACTTATATCCTCTTACTGGATAGTGTTCATGAAATTGATTCACTTTTCCTTTGGATTTGCAACAAAAAACT
>NZ_ALWO02000029.1 GCF_000295935.2 Indibacter alkaliphilus LW1 | reverse complement strand
ATGTAGGCGGATATTCATATAATATATTAAGTAAAAATTAATCTTCAAAAATTCAGAGATCTTATTGAACTTTCTTCAATAATTATTCTTGTTTTTTGTTTCTTTGTCAACGAAACACTGGTAAGCACATGAGAAACCTACTTTTAAGACCCGGGGCAGAAGAGCTTTCCTACGAGATCCGGGGCATTGTCAAAAAAGCACGGGAAATTGAAGCATTGGGATATCCCATCACGTGGGAAAATATTGGTGACCCTATACAAAAAAGTAATACCATTCCTTCTTGGATGAAAGCCATCGTATCTGACTTAGTACAGGATGACAAAACCTACGGTTATGCAGATTCTAAAGGAGTACTGGAAACCCGTCAGTTCCTTGCCAAAATCAATAATGAAAAAAAAGGCACCCAAATCACTGCTGACGATATTCTTTTTTTCAATGGTCTTGGTGATGCCATAGCCAAGCTCTATCAATTTTTGATTCCTACAGCAAGAATTATAGGACCTTCACCCGCATACAGCACGCATAGCTCAGCAGAAGCTGCCCATGCCAATACCGCTCCGATTACCTACAAACTCGATCCGGATAACCAATGGCTACCTGATATGGAAGACCTGTACAATAAAGTCAAATACAACCCCAGTATTGTAGGGATTCTCATCATCAATCCCGACAATCCCACAGGTATGGTTTATCCAAAGGATGTTTTGGAAGGTTTTGTACAAATCGCGAAGGAATTCAACTTGCTCTTGATTGCTGATGAAATCTATCAAAATATTACTTACAATGGTATTGAGGCAACTGCATTGGCTGAGGTAATAGGCGAATTGCCTGCTATTTCTCTGAAAGGGATTTCCAAAGAATTTCCTTGGCCAGGCTCTAGGTGCGGATGGATGGAGTTTTACAACAGAAATGCCTCCAAGGAATTTGCGAAACTCTGCCAGACATTGGAAAACGCAAAAATGATTGAAGTCTGTTCAACAATACTCCCGCAGCTTTCTATCCCCAAAATCATGAGTCATCCTGAATACAAAGCTTATAGAATGGAGCAAAATGAACGAATTGGGCAAAGGAGCAGAATCATGAAAGAAATTCTTGGGGACATTCCTGGCATCAAATTCAATCCTACCCAAGGAGCATTTTACAATACTATAGTTTTTGATGAAGATTTCCTTGCCCCGTCTCAAAAGCTACCCATAGAAGACAAAAAAATTCAATCGCTTCTGAATGGATGGCTTCAAGAAACTGAAATGCCAATGGATAAAAGGTTTGTATATTATTTGTTGGCTGCTTACCAAATATGCGTAGTTCCCATCAGCTCATTCTGCTCTGATCTGAGAGGATTTAGAGTCACACTTCTAGAAGAAGAGGAGGAAGTATTCAGAAATACATTTCAAAAACTCGGACAAGCCATTAGGACTTATCTGAATATTTCAAAGATGGAAAAATCCTTTTCCTGATTAAAGCTACCGGAAAGAAAGGCCTCATATGAGTCAATACCAAGCCCTCATGTTCGCGCACTTTCAGGTTTTTGTCGGGATTGAGGTTTTCTTTAGGCCATTCGGTTGGCCCCAAGTCCAACTCAGATAAATCCGGCTGCCCGGCATCTATCCAAGCTGTATACCAAAAATCCGCCGTCATTTTAATGGATCGCTTCATCTGTCTTTCTACCTGACCTGAAAGCATCGTGTGGTAAGCTAATGTAAATTCTCTGGAATAAACTTGTGTGTTGATACCTCCCCTTTCTTCAAAACTGTATTTTTTGTCAATTGCAAAACGATCTGTTAAGATCTTTTCAAACAGCAAGACCGAATCCAAAGCCAAATGAGCACCGGCCACAGCTTCCCAAACAGAAAGCTGTGGTTTTTCGTGATAAACAGCCTTCCCTACAAAAAAATCAAAATCCTCTGCCAATAATTCGGGTATCCTGCTTTCCCAGAACCCATGAATTCCATATTGGCCAGTCAATTGCCCATTGTAGTTTTTTGTAGTATGCAAGGGGACATGCATATCCGCTATGTAATGTCCCAAATCTGCAGAAAGTCTTAAAATTGCTTTGATATCCTTTCTCTTCATGGCCTCAGTAAGTTGGATTTTGACATGATAGACATTCCAAGGGCCTATCCCCTTTTCCCTTAGAACTTCTTCGGTATATATTTCCAATGCTTGATTCCAGTAAGGAGGCAATTGATACAATGCAGAATCACCATAGCTGTCCAGATCGATAAAATGTTTTTCAGCTTCACCTTTGACCGCATATCTCCTCCGGTCAGGATTGACAGCATTTTCAGAAATAAAGTCTATGTACCGTTTATAAAATCCAAAAACCTCTGGAGGCAAAGAAAAAACGGCTTGCCTATTTATCCTTCTATGGGCATAAAAACCCCATCCTAGAAGCTCTGCACAACAAAAAGTAAGCAGGAAGAAAGAAATAAAAATCATTTTCATACCTAAAATTAATCAATAACTAAGTTTAAATAAAACAATTTGTATTACATTTGTCGACTTGAATTTAAAAGAGGCAAAACATAAGCTAGAAGGTTCACAAGAAGTTAAGTTTTCAAATTCTTTTGTGAATCTAAAATTATCAGTTAACTTTGCACTCCGTTTAGGATAAGGGTATAATCAAAGAAATTAAGTAAAATAAGGATATGGCAAATCACAAATCGGCACTTAAGAGAATCCGTGCAAACGAAGCCAAGCGTTTGAGAAACAGATATCAGCACAAGACCACCAGAACTTTTATCAAAAGACTGAAGTCCTCCACTGATAAAACAGAAGCGCAAGAGTTGTTGAAAAAAGTTACTTCCATGATTGATAAGCTTGCCAAAAAGAATATCATTCACAAAAACAACGCGGCAAACAAAAAGTCTAAATTGACCAAATTCGTCAATTCTTTAGCCTAAAAGAAATTTATCCGTTTAAATAGCCCCGGGATCATCACCGGGGCTTTTTTTGTTTTGAAGCTCTTCTTATTTTTAAGTACCCACAATTTTTGGGGACCATGGGATCTGATCCTGTATTTGTCATTTTTAAACCCAACATGCCATGGAAGACTATACATCCATCAAAATATCCTTACTTTCAGAGGAAGACAGACCAAGAGAAAAACTTTTACTGAAAGGCAAATCAACACTCTCAGATGCAGAGCTTATTGCTATTCTAATAGGTTCAGGCACCAAACAGCTCAGTGCTGTAGATTTATCCAAACATATTTTAGCCAAAGTAAACCACAGCCTTGCGGATTTAGCCAAACTGAGTATCACAGATCTAAAAAAATTTAAAGGAATTGGAGAAGCCAAAGCTATTTCCATAGTTGCTGCACTAGAGTTGGGGAGAAGAAGAAAACTGGTAACCGAACAAACAAGAAAAGTAAAAATTTCATCCTCTGCTGATGTATGGAATATTATGAAGCCTGACCTGATGGATGAATCTATTGAACATTTCTACATTCTATTGCTTAACCGAAGTAACCATGTCCTGAAGAAGCAGCTTATCAGCTCAGGCGGTACAAGTGGGACAGTTGCAGATCCTAAAATTATCTTCAAGCACGCTTTGGACAATATGGCCAATTCTATTATTCTGGTACACAATCATCCTTCAGGCAACCTCAAACCATCTGAGCAGGACCGTCGTTTGACCAATCGGCTAAAAGAGGCCGGCAAAAACCTGGAAGTACCTGTCCTGGACCATGTGATATTCACAGATCTTGCCTATTTTAGCTTCGCAGATGAAGGTTTGATTTAAATTAACATGAAAACAAATACCATACTTATCATTGGAGTACTGACTGTAATAGTTCTTGCAGTAATCTATACCTTAACTGGCACCGACAGCCCGGAGACTTACATAGAAAATGTAGAAAAGGAAAGAGAAAGGCAATATAAGTTCATCAGGTTCAATGTTGACTCCCCCCTTACTGAAGAACAGAAAAGAACTTTTGGAGAGCTGGAGTATTACCCAATAGACCCGGACTATAAAGTAAGGGCAAAAATGGTTCCCTTGGAAAACAAAAAGATGGTAGAGCTTCCCATGACTGACGGTACTTTGGAAAAATACTTACAGCATAGCTATGCCGAATTTGAACTGAAAGGGGAAAGCATCAAATTATTGCTCCTGCAATCCCAAAAAGATCCGGACCGGAGAAATTTCTTCTTAGCATTTGCCGACGCCACAAGCGGTGAGGAAACATACGGAGGAGGGCGCTACATCAACCTACGCCAAGATGGCAAAAACAGCATTACCATAGATTTTAATCTCGCCTACAACCCCTACTGTGCCTACAATCCAGACTTTGCCTGCCCATTACCTCCAAAGGAAAACATTCTCGAAATCCCAGTCTATGCAGGGGAAAAAGATTATAAGAAGGATGAAGGATGAGAAGCGAGAGACAAGAGACGAGAGGTTAGAAATAAGATGCGAGATGCGAGACAAATAGAAGATAGGTATGATATTTAAATAGAGCCTCGTAAATCCTAAATCGCAATTTTTCAGGCATCGCCTTCTAACCTAAGGCAATTCTCTTAAATTTGTGCCTTATTCTGAACTGAAGTAATTCCATGAAAATATCAATCAATAGATTACAAGATTTTATACGCCTTGATCAATCCCCTGAGGAAATAGCCGATCTGCTCACCGGCAGTGGCTTGGAAGTCGAGGGACTTGAACTTTTTGAATCCATCAAAGGTGGGCTGGAAGCTGTGGTGATTGGAGAAGTACTGACCTGCGAAAAGCACCCCAATGCGGATAGACTCAGCATCACCACCGTGGATATCGGAAATGAAACTGTACCCATTGTCTGCGGAGCACCCAATGTCGCCAAAGGCCAAAAAGTAGTGGTCGCCAAAGAAGGGTCAACCCTTTTCCCAATTAGCGGTGAACCCTTTGAAATCAAAAAAGCCAAAATCAGAGGAGAAGTTTCCCAAGGAATGATCTGCGCCGAAGATGAAATCGGCATAGGCGAAAGCCATGCAGGCATTATGGTCTTGGATACCGATCTGCCTAATGGCACTCCTGCTGCTGAATATTTCAAAGTAGTACGTGACCATGTTCTGGAAATCGGATTGACCCCTAACAGGGCTGATGCCGCTTCTCACCTAGGTGTAGCCAGAGATTTGAAAGCACTACTCAAAAGAGAAACTTGCCTTCCTTCAGTAGAGGAATTCAAAGTAGACAACACCTCCAGAACTATTCCTGTGGAAATCGAAAGTGCCGAAGACTGCCCTAGATATGCTGGATTGACCATCTCCAATATTAAAGTAGAACCTTCACCAGAGTGGTTACAAAACTATCTGAAGGCACTTGATCTCGAACCTATCAATAACATCGTAGATATCACCAATTTCATTCTCCATGATTTGGGACAACCGTTACACGCTTTTGATGCAGATCAAATCTCCGGAAACAAAATTATCGTCAAGAAATTATCCAAGGATACTCCCTTTACCACTTTGGATGACAAAAAAAGAAAGCTTTCCGGAGAAGAATTGATGATATGTGATGAAAAGGGAGGATTGTGTATAGCAGGTATTTTTGGAGGGAAAGGATCTGGAGTATCTGAGAATACCACAAGCATTTTCCTGGAATCTGCCTATTTTTCACCGGACGTAATTAGAAAAGGCTCTCAATTTCATGGACTCAAAACAGACGCTTCTTTTAGATTTGAAAGGGGAACGGATCCCAATATGCCGGTGTATGCCTTGAAAAGGGCAGCCATTTTGATCAAGGAAATTGCAGGAGGAGAAATAAGCTCAGAAATATCTGATTTTTATCCCAACCCTGTATCAGACTTTGAAATAGAGGTTAGCTATGCGAATATTCACCGTCTGATCGGAAAAGAAATTTCCAAAGAAGAAATAAAAACCACTTTGGAAAATCTTGATATCCGCTACATTGGAGAAACGGAGAAGAATTTCACTGTTTCCGTAAAACCTTACCGGGTGGATGTCACTAGAGAGGCCGACGTCATTGAGGAGATACTCAGGATACATGGTTTTGACAAAGTAGTTCTTTCTGAAAATCTCAATTCGGATTATTTAGCTGAGCATCCATCTAAGGACCTTAACAAACTCCAATATAAATTAAGCGAGGTACTTTCGGGCTTAGGTTACTATGAAATCATCACCAATTCACTCACCAAGCCTGCTTATGCAGAAAAATCCGGCTTTCTAAATCCAAAAAATAACGTAGAAATTCTGAACAAACTTAGCGAGGATCTTGGCGTGATGAGGCAGACCCTCCTATTTTCAGGATTGGAAGTTTTGGCCCACAATATCAACAGACGCCAAAAAGACCTCAAATTATTTGAATTTGGGACTACTTATCAAAAAGCTTCTGAAGGCTACCAGGAAGAAAAGAAACTGGCCCTATTCCTGACTGGGGATAAAGCTGCAGAAAGCTGGCTGGAACCTTCCAAACCAGTGTCTTTCCCGGACTTGTATGCTACAGTAGAATTAATCTGTGAAAAACTGGGCATTGATAATTCTGAAGTAGAAATCACCCATGATGGACCTTTTGATTACGGATTGAAAATCAAGCTTGGAACCAAAGAGCTGGGCAAAGTTGGTTTGGTCAGTGAAAAACTATGCAAACTGGCAGAGGTAAAACAGGAAGTTTTATATGCAGAGCTGAGCTGGGATCTTCTTGGTAAAAAGGCTAAAGGGCTTAAGAAATACAATGAAATCTCTAAGTTTCCTGAGGTCCGAAGAGACTTGTCTTTGGTGATTGACAAAGAGGTGAGTTTTGATCAGATCAAAAAGACCGCTTTGAAGGCTGGAGGTAGGCTTCTACAAAGAATAGGAGTCTTTGATGTCTATCAGGGAGAAAAAATCGAGACAGGTAAGAAAGCTTATGCATTAAGTTTTTATCTTCAGGACAAAGAACAGACTTTGACCGATAAAATCATCGATAAAACCATGAACAGGCTAATCCAATCCTTTGAAAAAGAGGCAGGTGCCTTTATCAGAAAATAACTATGATTCACGAAGAACTTCAGCGCATGGAAAAGCTTACCGCGCAGGTAGGCAAAAAACTCAATCAATTGGAGGAGGAAAACCTAAACCTCAATTCAGAGCTTCAGGCTTTACGGCTCAAGCTACAAGACAAGGAGCGTTCGCTGGAGGATTTTAAAAATCAAATTAAAATAGCTAAACTTGTAAACAGCATACCGGTAGAAGAAATGGAGTCTGCCGAATTGAGAGAAAAGATCAATAATTATATAAAGGAAATCGATAATATAATCGCCTACTTGTCAGAATAATATGGAAACACTTTCTATCAGGTTAAAAATCGGAGATCGGGAATACCCCATGAAAGTGAAGGCCGAGGACGAAGCCAAAATCAGACATGCAGGCAAATTGATTAATGATAAAATAAAGAGATACAGAGAAGAATTTGGATTGGACGACAGGCAGGATCTTTTGGCAATGGTGGCTTTTGATTCCATGGTGGAATCTATGGAGCAAAACATGATCAATGCGGAAGACAGCGAGATGATCCATTCAAGTGTAAAAAGAATCAACGAACAACTCAACACTCTTTTATAATTTCATCCCTCGCAATTCACAGATTTTTACTTCATCGGTAAGTTAATCATATATATAACATACCTATGGGAGAGTCATTATACATTATAATCGCAGGCGTTTTGGGCCTGGGACTTGGCGCGGTAATAGCCGGCCTTTTTCTGAAAAATAACAGTAAAAAAATCGAAGAGGAGGCCAGAGAAAAAGCCAAAAGCATTCTTAGAGAAGCAGAAATCACTGCTGAAGCTACCAAAAAAGACAAAATCCTTGAAGCCAAGGAAAAATATTTACGCTTAAAGTCTGAGTTTGAAGATGAAGTCAACAAAAAGAAAAACATCATCATCACCAATGAAAACAAACTCAAGCAGCGTGAGCAATCCCTTTCCAAAGAAATGGAGCAGATCAAAAGGAAGGAAGCTGAGCTGGATTCGAAAAAAGAGAACCTTAGCGCACAGCTTCATGCCGTTCAGATCAGAAAGGAAGAGCTGGACAGGGTGACCAATCAACGTATTTCTGATCTTGAAAAAATTGCAGCGTTGACAAGAGAAGAAGCCAGAGATCAATTGGTGGAAATGCTTAAAGACGAGGCCACAACCAAAGCATCTTCCCAGATCAAGGACATCCTGGACAATGCCAAACTCACTGCCACCAAACAGGCCAAAAAAATCGTCTTGGATACTATCCAAAGAACAGCTACTGAGCATGCTATTGAAAATTGTGTCTCTGTATTCAACATTGAATCAGATGATATCAAAGGAAAAATCATTGGTAGAGAGGGACGTAACATCCGTGCCTTGGAAGCTGCCACTGGAGTTGAGATCATCGTCGATGATACTCCTGAAGCCATCATCATTTCAGGCTTTGATCCAGTAAGAAGAGAAGTTGCCAAGCTGTCCCTTCATAGACTTGTACAGGATGGAAGAATCCACCCGGCCAGAATAGAAGAGGTAGTAGCCAAAACAGAGAAAAACATCGAAGATGAAATTATCGAAATTGGAGAAAGAACCTGCATAGACCTTGGTATACATGGACTGCACCCTGAACTGATCAGGATGGTCGGAAGAATGAGGTTCAGGTCGTCATATGGACAAAATCTCCTACAACACTCCAGAGAAGTGGCCAAACTTTGCGCTACCATGGCTGCTGAAATGGGCTTGAATGCCAAGTTGGCCAAAAGAGCAGGACTACTTCATGATATTGGAAAAGTATGGCCTGAAGAAGCTGAATTGCCCCATGCAGTCTTGGGTATGGAGTTGGCCAAAAAATACAAGGAGCATCCGGAAGTGTGTAATGCCATAGGAGCTCACCATGACGAAATCGAAATGACTTCCATGATATCTCCGATCGTTCAGGCCTCTGATGCCATTTCAGGTTCAAGACCTGGTGCAAGAAGGGAAATTATGGACAGTTATATCAAGCGTCTGAAAGAACTTGAGGAGTTGGCCCTTGCTTTTGATGGGGTTAATAAATGCTTTGCAATGCAGGCAGGCCGTGAATTGAGAGTCTTAGTAGATGCGGATAATGTAGATGATACTACTGCAAGCAAACTTTCGTTTGACATTTCACAGAAAATTGAAAAAGAAATGCAGTACCCTGGTCAAATCAAGATCACTGTGATCCGGGAAATGAGGGCGGTCAATTATGCGAAGTAAATAAAGGATAAATTCAACAAAGGTGTAGGGGAAACTCTACACCTTTGTTGTTTAAAAATATTGGGAAAACTTTTCCAAAGTTTTTATTTCATGCCAAGCTTGAATCTGAATTTAGCAAACTTTGGAAAAGTTATTTATAGCGTTTCAAAAAAAAACAACATATATCAAAAAGCTTAAAGCTCACCTTTAAATCACTATAATGCATTTTTTAATCCACCTTTTTTTCTCTCTAGGAAAACTGATTTACTCCAGTCTTTTAAACCTGAAAGTCCGGTCCAAAATCCAGAAACTCAGCAAGGAGGATATCAATATTTTGGAAAATCTTTTTCCCTATTACAAAAACCTGGGAGCAGAACATAAGAAAGATTTCACTTCGAGATTGGAATGGTTTATCGCCGAAAAAGAATTTGTGGCGAGGGGTGGTTTACAAAAGGTGACTCCGGAAATGAAACTGCTCATAGGCGCAACTGCCATTATGGTTACCTTCGGTTTCAGGGGTGTTTTTCTCCGTCATTTCCGCAAAATCCTTATCTATCCTGATTCCTATTATTCGACCATCAACCAACAATACCATTATGGCGAAGTCAATCCCAAACTTGGGATGATAGTGCTGTCATGGGAAAAGTTTGTGGAAGGATTTATGCACTCCCAAAGCGGTATCAATCTGGGAATCCATGAGATGGCCCATGCCATGAAACTGGAAAATCAAATCCATTACAACCGGGAAAGCAACTTTTTTAACCCACATCGCTGGGAGACTTATGCCAAGGAAGCAAGTCTTCAGCAGAAAAAAATCCTTAATGGGGATTCGGTTTTTTTCAGAGGATCTGCAGCGAAGAATATGCATGAGTTTTTTGCGGTGGCCTTGGAAGTGTTTTTTGAAAAGCCCAGAGAGTTTTCATCCTACAATCCCAAGCTGTATAAAAGCTTGGTCTACCTATTGAAACAGGACCCTTTGACTTTGAGCGGAAAGGGGATCGAGAGAGGTTAAACTTATTCAAAGTCTGATTGGTTTTATGTATATTAATGAAAAATTCTAAAATCATGGAAAAAATTATCATTGAGGTAGATCAGCTAACCGCTGCAAAGTGGGATTCGGTTAGCCCAATAAAGAAAAAAGAGATTTCAATTGTAAGCCCCAGCCAATTTCTCCTTCAATAATCAAAATGATATTGACCAGCGGTATTGCCAGAAAATTTATTTTTTCCCTATTTCGTCTTATACAGCATTCTTTTCCAATGAACATCAAGATCGTATTTACCCTATTCGCTCTATTGCTTTGCCATACAATTGCTTTTGCCCAGACCATAAAGCCACAATACCAAGAGCAAGTTTCTGCATTGACTGAAAAACCGGAGATCAAAAAGGCATTTGACTATATCCGTGAAATCGATGATGAGACGATCGCCGATATGATCACCTTAACAGAAATTCCTGCCCCTTCTTACCATGAGGAGGAAAAAGGAAAGGCTTTTGCCGAAATGCTCAAAGCAGCAGGTGCAGATTCTGTTTGGACAGATGAGGTCGGCAATGTCATTGGATTGAGAAAGGGAACAAAGAGAGAAAAAACCATATTGGTGGAAGGACATCTGGATACGGTTTTTCCTTTTGGTACTGATGTCACAGTTAAGCAAAGAGGAGACACCTTATTTGCACCGGGAATCGGTGATGCCAGCAGATCGATAGCAATGGTCGTAGCCCTTCTGAAAACCATGACTGCCAATGACCTGAAAGCAGAACAGGACATCTGGTTTGCCGGCACGGTCGGAGAAGAAGGCCTGGGCGACCTTTATGGTGTCAAACACCTTTTCCGAGAAGGAGCCCATCCTTTGGCTGCACATATAGCCATAGACGGTGGTGGGCTGGAAGATATTGTCAATGGCGGCATTGGTTCTTTGCGCTACAAGGTAACATTCAAAGGAAGTGGTGGCCATTCTTATGGGGCATTTGGCATTGGCAACCCCCACAACGCCTTATCACAGGCCGTGGTGGCTTTTATCCCCAAGGCGGATGACTTTACCAAAGATGGTCCAAAAACCACTTACAGCATTTCTGTACTGGGTGGGGGCACCTCAGTAAATTCCATTCCCTATGAATCGTGGATGTTGGTGGATATGCGATCCGAAAGTCAGGAAAATCTGAAGGGAATCAATGCGCTTTTTATAAAGTCAATGGAAGAGGGTCTGGAAAAGGAAAACCAAATCATCCGAAGGGGAAAGCCACTGACCGTGGACATAGAAAAAGTCGGAGACAGGCCGAGTGGATTGGCCAGTCCAGAATCGCCTCTGATCCAACAGACCATGGCCATTGCCAATTTCTTGACCGGAAAAGAACCCAGATTGAGTTCCAGTTCTACCAATTCCAATATCGCTTTTTCCAAAGGAATACCCGCAGTGACTATAGGCAGAGGAGGTGAAGGAGGCGGAGTGCATTCCCTGGATGAATGGTGGATGAACAAAGATGGGTATTTGGGGATTCAGCAAGCTCTACTACTGACACTTATGCAGGCGGGGTATAAGTAGTATATCATACCCCATTCGTTTAAACACTAGGATTAGCTTAGAAAAGTTCTCTTCTGATGTATCTATCCAAAAATCTACGTCGGCAGAATGGCGCTGATATCCATGAAAATTTACCTGCTTACTTTTGGTTTAAAACTTAATTTCCATATCGGATGAATTAGATTTTAAAATATAACAAACTGATTTGAGATTTCTGAAAAAATTCCAATCCACACCTTTATGGAAGCTAATAAGATTTTAATAAATATGAAAATCCTTACATTTTAAAAATCCGAATCAATGAGCTGATTTAGGTATTTAATGGAGCACAAAAGTACTTCAAAGAAAGAGGAAAATCCGGTAATCGGGAAAGTAAAGTTGAAATGATCGGTCTCATCAAAAAAATGTATGGAAAAATATGGAATTAGATTCCATATTTTTCCATAAATAATAATAATAAGACTAATACCCAAAAAATGCAAAGGAGTTCAGACTTCAAATAATTTCATTTGCTTTAAAGATCAAGGACAATCAACAGGTTTTCATTTACTTTTTTTGCTTCACTAGCAGGTATAATGCCTATTTTTTTAATTAATCTTTTATTGTCAATTGCCCGCAATTGATCAATCATAATATCGCATGATTTATCTAGATTAGCCATACCTTTCTGAAGATGAACGCGCAGTATTTTACTGCCCGGCTGTACATTAGAATTGATCGGACAGACCAAAGTGGAAGGATGTACTTTATTGAGAAGGTCTGTTTGGACCACCAAAACAGGCCTGGTTTAACCAGCTTCTGTCCCGAATCTTGGATCAAGATTTGCCAACCAAACCTCGAACCTTTTAACCTTCCCCATCTTCAATTTGCTCAAATTCAGATAAAACCTGCATAGATTCCATGCTTACGAGCTTAGATTCAACAGCTAGGACCTTTTCTAAAAACTTCCGCTTTTGGATTTTATTATAATAAGCCAATGCCTCATTGACATAACGGTTCCTTGACTTTTCTAATTTGAATATAAGTTCCTCGGTTTCTTGGAATATATCATCATCCAATTTAAGTGATAAGTTTTTCATATTTATTTCAGTAGATACTAAAAGTATATACCTTTTTCTAATTGTATAGTTTTGGATTGGATAAATTTATTCTGCTAAAAATAGTCCAGAACTTAAGGCTACTGATTCCTGATATCCGGATCCATAAGGCTCTTATCAGGAAATACGGATTTCACCAAAATCAGCTCACTTCATCCTTCCTCCACAAAAATACCGGCAAAGCCAAAAACACCCCCACTACACTGAAAACAAGCCCTCCAATGGTTCCTATAGCCAGAGAAAACCAGAAAATCTCGTTTTGCCCTTCCATGATAAATGGAATCAAACCAAAACAGGTAGACAATATGGTAAATAAAATAGGCACTGCTTTGCCTCCTACAGCTTTCACCACCCTGCGGTTATACACCCCTATTTTTTTGTTATTCAGGCCATTGACAATAAAGATGGCCGCATTGACTGCAAGACCTCCCAAAAGCATATTTACACCTTCCCGAGATCCTTCTTTAAAATTTACTTTAAGATTTTTTTTGAAACTATAAAAAAAGTTCAAAATTCTGCAGATCCCAAAATTACTTGTCATTTAGTTTGTATAGGGGGGTAATCTTGATTATTAAAATAATATTTGTAAATTTAATATTTAAATAATACAATATTATTTATTTTAGGTATAATAAGTTTATTTATTTTTTGGAATTAAAACTTTTAATTTTTAAGTTTAAAAAATAAATAATCTAGGATGAAAGTTTATTTATTATTCAAATGTGTTTTTTAAACCATGTTTATCAATGGATATGGATCACCAATAGCCTAAACAATAGAAGATCTATATTTTATTCTGGTGTAAGAAGTCAAGCTTGTACTATTTCTATTAAAATATTCAATCGCGATGGATGGTCAGAGTCTTCGGCTGAGCCTAATGTTCGGAGATTTTAAAACTCAATAAAATCTAAAAAAATGAAAAAGTTAATTATCGGAACAATTGTATTCGTTCTAAGCCTTGGGTTTCTTACGCCCTTGAAATCAAGTGCTCAAGAATCGGTAGAACCAGATAAGCCAAAGTATTACACTATGGCACAAACAGGCCCTGACACCTATTGTTGTGTAGAAAGCACGAACGAATTGGATTCATGCACAGGAATACCTTGTTAGTAATCAATTATTTATCACATGAATAAAAAGGGGGAAACCCCTTTTTAAATTCCTTTCTTTATGAAAAAAAGTCTTTACATTTTACAGGTTTTTATTGTTTTTATTTTATTTGTTAATTGTTCTTCACCTGGCAAAAAGGATACAGACAAACCAAAATACGTAACAATAAATCTTGAAGATTCAAATCCTGAAACTTTTGAATCATTCTTTGCAATAGAGGAAATGATCGCTATAAAAGGATCAGAAGAAATTCCTATAAAATCAATTAAAAGGGTCTTATCTAGAGAAAACAACTATTGGTTACTCTCCTCCAATAAAATTCTTCGGCTTGATTCTAATGGAGGGTTTTTAGATTCTATTTCAAGATTGGGAAATGGTCCCGGAGAATTTCAATCAGTCGATGACATTCGGTGGAATGAAAATTCTTCTTTAATAGAGGTATTAGATAGAAAAAATGGCAAATTGCTGAGATTTAATTCCGAAGGAGAGTTTCAAAATGAATGGAACAATCCTTACCTCTACTTGGCCACGTCCTTTATGCCAGATGGAGAGGATTATTTTATTTATGGCGGTGTTTTTTTTGAGGGAGATGGATATAGTACTGTTTTAGTTTCTGGTATCTCCGGTGAAAAAAAGAAAGGGTTCGGTAAAATTGAAAATCAAAGAAGGTATCTAAGTGTACTCAACAATGATACTTTTTATGCTAAGGATGGAGAAATTGATTTCTTTTATTCCGATAATGATACGCTTTATACACTAAGCGGAAACCGTTCTGACATAAGGTATATAATTGATTTGGGAAAATTTCAAACACCCTCTGAATTCTTTGATCGGTCATTTGAAAATATAATGGACTTTAGAAACCAAGCAGCAGCCAATAATTATGCGTCAGTTTTTTCAATACAACCAACAGATAGTCATTTTTTCCTTTTCTTGCTTCAGGGTTCCAAGTTCTATACTGCTATAGTAGATAGGAATACCAATGAAGTTAAGGTAACCAAAGGGTGGTCAAGCGAATTTGGAAATGATTTTTCAGATTTGAGTTCCTATTTGGTTTACACTCCTATTGGAAGTGATAGGCAATTCTTATATTTTTCTGTAGATCCCTATAAGATTAAATCAGAAATTAGTAAACTGAATGAAAATCCATCCCTTCCTGAATTCCTAAAAATCAATCCATACATTCATCGTATCAATCAAGATTTTGATAAGTATGAAAATCCTTACATTTTAAAAATCCGAATCAATGATTTTTAATTAATTAGTCCTACTTCGTCAAGATTATTATATCAAAACAATTGAATTTCACTTCTTCAAATGAAGAACAGAGTCTTGTAATCAGATATACAAAATATTTTTAGAAAATGAAAAGTTTGGATTGAATAAATTTATTCTGTTTTTAAATTATCCAGACCTTATGACTCCTGATTTGTGATATCCAAATCTTCCAAAGAAACATAAGGTTTGTCAGGGAATAATGACTTCAACAAAATTATTTAACCCCATCCTTCCTCCACAAAAACACGGGCAAAGCCAAAAACACCCCCACTACACTGAAAACAAGCCCTCCAATGGTTCCTATAGCCAGGGAAAACCAGAAAATCTCGTTTTGGCCTTCCATGATAAAAGGAATCAAACCAAAGCAGGTCGACAAAATGGTTAATAAAATAGGCACTGCTTTACCTCCTACAGCTTTCACCACCCTACGGTTATACACCCCGATTTTTCTGTTGTTCAGGTCATTGACAATAAAGATGGCCGCATTGACTGCCAGACCTCCCAACATCACAAATGCGGCATACCCCCCTTGATCAAAGTAAAAATCAAAAAGGGAAAAGATCAAAAACAGGCCTATAAAGGAAATAGGGATAATGACAATGATATAAAAGGGCTGCTTGAGGTTTTCGAAGAGTATAGAAGTAATAAAAAATATCCCTACTACCAATACCAAAATCAGACTGTACTGCCTTTTGGCTTTGTCAAAATTATAGGCCCAAGTATTCTTCTCTGCGGTATAACCAATCGGCATCTGGGTTTTCATTTCCTTCAATACCTCATCCAGGTATTCATTCCCAAACTTGGCCGAACCCATATACTCAAAAGCCACCAAACGGATGTATTGCCTGTCCTCTTTGTGCAGGGCCGTCGTAGTAGTTTCCTTTTGGAGGCTGCCAAAACTACTGACTTTGAACACCCGGTCTTCACCGGCAATCATACTTTGCTCCTCCAGGTCATAGCGGGAAAATCCAGCTGAAGCCTTTTCCCTGACAACTACACCATAGTTCTGATCATCCAGAGTGAGGTAGGCAGAAGGATTTTGAGGCTTGGAAATATCTCCCAGTGCAGACACCAATTCATACTGATTGGTCCTTTGAAGAGCCATGGCCGACTGGTCCAGGCGGAGGACAAATTCCTCAGACTTCAACTCATTCCAGCCCAAGCGCTCGTTGGTATTGACTTCCTGAATACGCTTATGCTGCAGGAGTTTTTCTGCAAGGGCTTCAGCCTGCCTCTCCAACTCGTCAAAGTTGTAGCCTTTCATCGTCACCCTAAACGACGGAATGCCCTCTCCACCAGCACCCGTATAAAAGCCCTGCCCTACTCCATAAATGGTCCACCTCGCTCCGGACCAGTCGGTGGACTTTACTGAAAGCCTACCTTTCAGCTGATATGGCAAGGCACTTTTCTCATATTCCTCTTTGAAGGTGATCACAATCTGTGCATACTGACCGGAAGTCACGTAGGTCACAAACTGGTCTACCCCATCCACTCCTTTCAAATACTTTTCAAATTCCCTGATAATAAAATCCATCTGATCCAAGGTATTTCCAAATGGAAGCCTTGCAGTAACGAAAAGTCTGGTTTTTTCTGCTTCTCTATAACTGGATTTCTCAAAAACACCCCGTACAAACATCCTCAGCGATCCTCCCAGAGCCTTGTCTACATAAGGCCGCATCTCTTCCTGATAAAAGGTACTGCCTATGGACTTGTTGTACCATTCCTGCCCCTCCCACTTGGACGGCAGGTAAAATATCGGTATGCCAAAAAGCAAGATCAAAGCTGTCACAAAGACTTTTCTGTACATGGCTACAAAGCCTATACTTCCTGAATAAAATCTAAAAGCTTTAACCCTTTTCCTTAATTGCCTGAAGGTAAGCTGCCTGCCCTTTTTAGCCTTTTCTCCAAAAAGCAAAGCATACATGGCAGGCGTGAAAAACAAGGCGACCAAAAGCGAGACCCCCAACATGACCGAGACTACTATGGAAAATTCAGAAAGATTTTTTCTATCCTCTTCCGGAAGGAAAAACACAATCATCAATGCCGCAATGGTAGTCAGGGAAGCTGCCAACAAAGCCACGAAAACATTCCTGTTGCGGTGCTTGTGCAAATGATCGATCATGATGATGGCATTGTCCACGATCAGACCAAAGGAAATCGTCAAGCCTGCCAAAGAGTAGAGATGAATATCTACTTTCAGCAGGTATAGGATAATGGCAGTAATACTGAGGTTGACGATGATACCCAAAAAAAGCGTAGAAAGGTAACGGAGGTTACGGTTGATCAGAAAAATAAAAACCACAAGGATCAGGATAGAGAGCCCGGAGCGCTTGTAGATCTTGTTCATTTCCTTCTCCAAAAACTCGGTGTCGTCATTCTCCAGCCTGACCTCCACACCTGCCGGCAGTAGCTGACGGGCTTCATCCATGGCCCCTTTGATATTTTTGGCCAAAAGTATTTTATTCACGCCATCCCTGTTGATAATGGACAGGGTGACGGAATTGTTGCCATTGATCCGATAATAGGATTGGGCTTCTGCTTCTTCCAAAGTAATCTGGGCAAGATCCCTTAGCATCACCTCTTTGCCTGACTGGGTGGTAATGATCAGGTTTTCGAGCTGGGAAATACTGTGTAAAGAACGGTCAACCTGTATGAAAAGCGTCTCTTCCCTGTTGTTGACCACAGCACCTGGATAAGTCCTTCCAAATGCACTTCGGATTACAGACTCCACAGAACCTTTGTTCAGACCGAGACTTTGTAGCCTTTGAATATCGTAGGTAATGTAGAGTTGGAGGTTATTGGCTCCTCTAACGGCTATTTCTTCGATCTCTTCAAACCGGTTGAGGGAGGACTTTAGGATATCTTCCGTGATTTTTTTGATTTCAAAAGTCGCAAAAGGCCCATTGACAGAATAGGTGAGGATAGGGGTTTTCAATTCCGACCTTCTTTCTTCGGATTGGGTTACCAAAGGGTAACTGACTTTGGAATCCATAGAAGGGTAAACCTGACGGATAATGGAAGAAACTTCAAATTTCTTGAATTCCATATCCGTGTTTTTGTCAAAGCGGAGTGTAATATTTCCCCTGTCGTAATTGGATACCGAATTAATCCTTTTCAACTCTGCCAATTGGGATAAGGCTCCTTCCAAAGGAGATGTAGCCAGCTTTTCAACCAGTTCAGGGGAAGACTGGGGTACGTTGTAGCTGACTGTCAAAACCGGTTCCCTTTCTCTGGGGTTCAGGTCCACAGATAGCCTGGGTATCAGGGCAAAGCCAATGATACTCAGCACTACAAACGCTATGATTACCCTAAATGGAGTCATGGGGAACTTAGATTTTTGATTTAAGATTTTAGATTGAGGAAGCTCATTTTTTCCTATACTTTGTTACTAGATTTCTCACTTGCTATTTATTTTTTTAATCGATTCTTATTCAGATTTAGCGTTGATTTCCTCCGTCATTCTGAACGCAGTGAAGAATCTCTTACTCTAAAGGGAAAGAGACCCTTCGCTTCACTACCATTGACAGATGTGGAGGGATCGTCATTCTGAACGTAGTGAAGAATCTCCTACTCTCAAGGAAAGAGATCCCCCGCAATGCTGCGGGACAGGCTTTCACCTCCGCAAGCTCCGGATCAGGATGACGTACACCAACTGTCATATCCTTTCTGTAAATGCCAATTTTAATGACTCAGGGTGACGACACACCACTCGTCATTCTGAACGCAGTGAAGAATCTCCAAGTCTAAAGATCCTTCAGCATGATGACAAATTCACCAACTTCTCACTTCATCACTTAAATCCTCCCATTCAGGATTCATGGTGTTTACAAGAATATTCTTCTTCTGTCTCGTCCACCCCTTTAATTGTTTTTCTCTCATAATAGCCTCGTCTATGGAGTGAAATCCCTCATAATAAACAAGCTTGTTTAGGTTATATTTAACAACAAATGAATTTGGCTTCAAGCCATTTTGATGTTCATAAAGTCGTCTTTGTAAATCATTGGTCACACCTATATATAGCGTTGTATGATGTTTATTTGTAAGAATGTAAACTGCACCGCCTTTTTGCATATTTAAGACTTTACGATAGACATTTTTTATTTACATGCAATGAGATCCTTCAGTCGTACCTCCTTCAGGATGACGAACCGCTACCCGTGATTCTGAACGCAGTGAAGAATCTTCTACTCTAAAGGGAATGAGACCCTTCGCTTCACTACCATTAACAGATAAGAGTAACCGTCATTCTTAGCGCAGCGAAGAATCCCAAACTTGTATCCATGAGATGCTTCACCTCCGCAAGCTCCGGATCAGGATGACGTACACCAACTGTCATTTCCTTTCTGTAAATTTCAATTTTAATAACTCAGGGTGACGACACACCACTCGTCATCCCTCATCCTTCATCCTTCATTTCTCATCCTTTCTTTCCCCTAGCCAAAGCCCAATACGCCAATGGCACAAAGTACATGGCTGTAAAGGTTCCTATTGTCAGGCCGCCGATCACGGAAAATACCAAAGGCCGCTGAAGATCTGCTCCTAATCCTGAACTGAAAACCACAGGCAGCAAAGCCAATATGGTGGTCACCGATGTCATCAGGATTGGTTTCAACCTAATCTCACCTGCCTCGTACATGGCCTTCTCCAAGGCTTCTCCCGGAGAATTATTTGCTGCATACTTTATCCTAAGCCTGTTGATGGTGTCAATTTTCAAAATGGCATCATTGACCATAATCCCCAACATCACCACCAAGCCTATGGCAGACATCACATTCAAAGAGGTCCCTGTCAGCAACAAGACTGTAAATGCTCCCGCAATCCCTAAGGGCAAGGTAAAGATTACCACCAAAGGCTGCACAAAACTCTCAAACTGGGCTGCCAGAATAAAGTACAGCAATAAAACCGCTACCAACAGGATCCCCAACAGTTCACTGATGGTCTCCCTGTCCTTGAAATACTGCCCCACAAATGATATCCCCAGATTTCTTTCATTTCCCCAATTCAGGATTTCCTGATTGTGGGCAGTAGGTTCATTTTCCTCCAAATACACAGATTGGAAAACCCCTCCCTTATCCGCAGTGACAAATTTGTAATGGTTTTCGTATTCAAAACGGATAAAATTGTTCAAAGCATATTCTTGTCCCTCTGTACCTTTGATATAGGAGTTGCGGAGCAAGTCCTCAAAATCTCTTTTTTCCGCTTTGAGCTTGATGGGCGTGATTTCACCAAATCTCTTGATATCGGTTATCCCATATACCCCAAAAATCCGTTTCACTTTTTCCTGCAGGTCATTTGGATTCACTCCATAGGTAGCCATTTCAGCAGCGTTGAGTCTGAAAACTACAGAAGCTTCCTTCTGCAAACCTGGCCCTCTGGAAAATTGCCGGACAGGAAATTCACCCAACCAGACATCCATGATCGACTCATCAATTGGCTTTTTGCTGCCCAGGTCCTTCCACCTGACTTCATAGTATGGCATGTTAGATGCAAAAAGCTGGTCAAAAGCATTCGGGGCATCTTCAATTTGCACTACAGCATTGGGGAAGTTTTCCTGAATCAAATTGTCCAAATGGGGCATTTGCTGCTCTTTTTGATTTTGGTTTTCAAAAAGAAAATAAAGCGTAGCCTCCTGCAAGGAGCTTTCTCCATCAAACAACAGAAACTGCCTGACCCCAATATCACTTTCAGCCTTTACAAAATCACCCCGTAAGGCCTCCAATAAAGAAAGTACCCTGTCCCTATTTTGGGCAACCCCGATAGGCTCATTCCAATTGACGGTCAATACTGCGTCTGTTTTTTCAATAGGAGGCAAACCCCTGGTTTCCAAAAATAAGGACAAAGCCAATCCTGCCGGGATCAATATCACAAATAGGGCAAAACTGAGTTTCCTTTTCGCAAAAATCTTAATATAAAGACGTTTATATCCTGCCAATATCCTTACAAACAATTTTGAATCCTCTTGTATCTCCTGACCTTCGGGCTGCTTTCGGAAGAAAAATCTGTACAGCATAGGCAGAAAAATAAAAGCCACCAAAAGGGAAACTCCCAAGATGGAAGCCACAGCTACCGCTTGGTCAAAGAATAAAGCACCGGAAATTCCGGATAGAAAGACCAGCGGGACAAATACCGCCAAAGTAGTCAATACGGAACTGATCAGTGCCGACATCACTTCATTGACGCCCTCTACACAGGCTTCAAACAAGGGCAATCCTTCTTTTCTTTTTCTGGTAATGTTATCCAATACAATGATGGAATTGTCTATCAACATCCCCAAACCTAAAGCCAGGCCGGAAAGTGAAATCACATTGATGGAAATATCGAAAAAATAGAAAACCAGAAAACTGATAATCAGGGAAGAGGGCAAAGAGAGCCCAATGATGATGGGTGTTTTGTAATTGCCCATAAAGACAAATAATACCCCGAAAGCAAATAAACCTCCGAACAGCAAACTGGTCTGCAGGTTGCTGATGCCTGCATTGAGCAATACCGACTGGTCTTGGGTCACATCGAATGCCACTTGCGGATAATCAGTCCTGAAGATTTCAATTGCCTCATAGATTTTGGGCAACAGTTCATTCATTTTGGCAGCAGCCTGCTTGTGTACGGTAATAACCAGCCCTTCATTCTCACCGAAAAGGTGGTAACCTAAAGGTTCGCTTGTCTCATACTGTACCGTCGCCACAGTACTCAAATCTACCGTAACACCTTCTGAAGAAGTCACGGGAAGCTTCATAATGTCCTCGGGACTGTCCACCCGGGTAGCCAATCTTAAATAATACCTGAACTGTCCATCTTCGACGGAAATGCCCGGTAATTCTTCATTGCCGTATTTGATGGCATTGATGACATTCTCCTCAGTCATGCCAAGCCCCCTTAGAATTGCAATTTTGGGGCTGACAGTGATCATCCGTTCTTTTTTCCCATTGATATCTACCAAAGAGACCCCTTCAAGCTGTTCCAAACGCTTTTTGAGGACATTTTCGGTAAGCAGACTGACTTCTGTAAAATCAAATCCATCCTTGGGCACAACCTGCACCCTTACGACAGGAATATCATTGGTATTGATTCGGATGACTTGAGGACGGCTGAGGTCAGATGGCAAGGAATTGGTCAAGCGGTCAATTTTCTCATTGACCTCAATGTAGGCCAGTTCCATTCTGGTACCATAATCAAACGTCAGCCTGATAGTCCCCACTTCTGAACCTGCTTTGCTGTCCATATCTTCAAGTCCACCCAAAGTCATCAGCCCTTCCCTAATTGGAGAAAGCACATTCTGCTCAATGGCCTCGGGTGATGCATTGGGGTAATTGACCTTGACCAGAATCTGGGGGACATCTATAGGAGGCAAAAGGGAAATAGGCAAAGTCCTGAATACGATGACTGAAAAGACCATTAAGGCCAAAAATGTCATCAATACCGCTATGGGCCTCGCCAATAAAAATCTAACCATAATCTTAGTCTTTTACCGGCTTTACAGGTGCCTCATGGGCAAGCTGAAGGTTATTTGTAACAATGACGGTTTCCCCTGCTTCCAAACCTTCCAGAATCTCCACCTCACGGCCATTGTCCTTTCCCGGTTCAACATAATTCCATTTGGATTCATTGCCATTGACCACGGTGAAGACCACAGGCCTGCCAGACCTGGACACTACTGCTTGCTTGGGTACCACTATACTGTTACTTTGAGGTGCTTTGATGATGGCCCTGGCATTCATCCCCGGCAGCAAACCTTTACTTTCAGTCACCTGAATCCCTACCAATACCAGTCCGTTTTCATCCACTTTGGGATTGATGCTTCTGACTTTACCGGAAAGCTGGGTTCCTCCAGAACCTACCGGAATGATCTCGGCTCCCTGCCCGATCGATACCATGTGGATGTCCGATTCCAGCACCTTGACCTTCAATTCCAATTGGGAGGGATTGATGATCTCCATCAGTTCATCCCCTGCATTGACCAAGCTTCCGGTTTTGACCTGAAGATCGGCCACCCTGCCGGAAGTAGGTGCTTTGATAATGCTTTTTTCCAAATCCAGTTCTGCTTCTTTGAGTTCAAGCTGTGCTGTAAAAAGACCGCTTTTGGCCATCAATTGATCCCTTACGGGTATAATTCTGGCAGAATCTCCGGAAGTAAATATCCCGTCAAAGCTGAGAATCTCTGATTGGTAGGTAGCTTCGGCATTTTTCAGGTTGATCTTGGCCTTTTCCAGTTTGAAAAGACTTTCTGTCTGATCCAACTTGGCCAGGATTTTACCTTTTTCCACATAGTCCCCTTCCTTGACATTCAACTCAGTCAGGTAGCCGGACCTCTCAAAAATCACCTTGAGCTGGTCCAATGCTTCAATTTTCCCTGAGGCATTGATCAGGTAATCAAAAGTCTTTTTTTCGGACAGAGCCACCCGCACAGGTGTGGCCTCCACCTCGCTTCTGAAATTATCCATAGGTTGCTCATTTGATTCTGCCTTGTCTTCCGAACAGGAGAGTATGAACAAAATATAAAGGCAACAAAGTGATGAAAAATAGAAACGCATAGGCATAAGTTTTACAGACCTTTAAATAAACTAAGTAATTAGAAAATTCAAAAGATTTATGTAAAAAGTAATGGAAGGATCAATATTTTTTAACTTCAAAACCTGAAGGATAAGAAAATGATCCGAGACAATGGCATTCAAGCGGGTATCAACATTGCTGATCTCAAACAGAAAATTGAGAAGGTGGATGAATTCAGATTTATGCAATAGGTATTAGGCCACTACCTAAAAACCTGCTCGATTATTAAAAACAATTTTTCGTAAATTTAACTATGGAAAAAGAGGAGTCTAAATCAGGTGTAAAAGAATATTGGATCGTGGATCCGGAAGGGAAAACTGTTTTGATCTACACCTTGACACAAGGGAAATATTCCGCCTCGCGATGGATGACCGAAGGTGACTTAGCCAAGTCTTCCGTGCTTTCCGGTTTTGAACTGGATTTGGACGAGTTTTTTAAAGACACCTAAAATTAGATATTGTCATTCGCATCTTAACCGTTTGTGCAATTTTTAAGAGTTAAGAATTGCTTTAAGCCAATATCTTTTAATATCAAATATCTAAAAATTAGAATATCATAAAGGATTTTGATAAAACCCTAATCTGATTATACGCTTCTTTGCCAGTAAATCAATTCATTGGCTTATTCGGTTGCTAATGGTCAATATCCACAAATAACTTGTCCTTAGCGGCGGATCGGATTTAGATAATTCGGATTTTTTAATGTTACTGGTAAAGTTTCGTATATCCATAAATCCTAATACCCATACTTACCCTTCCACCTGGAATTCAGGTATTTTCTCAGTTCATTTTCGCGGGCATTGCTACCAGGCTCATAAAGTTTAAGATTTTTGAGCTCATCGGGCAAGTATTCCTGATTGACAAAGTTCCCCTCATAATCATGCGAGTACTTATACTCCTTGCCATAATTCAGGTCTTTCATCAGCTTGGTGGGCGCATTGCGCAAGTGAAGCGGAACGGGAAGATCCCCTTTCTCCCTCACCAATGCCTGGGCCTTGTTGATTGCCATGTAGGAAGCGTTGCTCTTTGGGCAACTTGCCAGGTAAGTGACACATTGAGAGAGGATGATTCTGGCCTCCGGATAGCCTATGATTTTGACTGCTTCAAAGCAGTTTGTGGCGAGCAGCAAAGCATTTGGATTGGCGTTGCCAATGTCTTCAGACGCAAGGATGACCAAGCGTCGTGCAATAAACTTCACATCTTCCCCTCCTTCGATCATCCTGGCCAGCCAATACACAGCCGCATTGGGATCAGATCCCCGGATGGATTTGATAAAAGCAGAAATGATGTCATAATGTTGCTCACCTGACTTGTCGTACAAGACCACCTTTTGCTGGGCGATCTTGGTGACTTTTTCATTGGTGATCACACAGGGATCTTCCTCCAATCCATTGATCACAATTTCAAACAGGTTCAACAATTTCCGTCCATCACCTCCTGACAGCCGCAATAGAGCCTCTGTTTCTTTCAGCTCTATATGCTTCTTTTTAATCAATACATCCTTTTCCATGGCTTGATGCAGCATGGCTTCCAGTTCAGTCCTTCCCAGTGGATTGAGGGTAAAGACCTGACAGCGGGAAAGTAAGGCTGCATTGACTTCAAAAGATGGGTTTTCCGTAGTAGCTCCGATCAGGCGGATGATTCCCTTTTCCACTGCTCCAAGAAGTGCATCTTGTTGGGACTTATTGAAGCGGTGGATTTCATCAATAAAAAGTACCACACCCATCTGGAATTTTGCCTTTTCGATCACTTCACGGATATCTTTCACACCCGAACTGATGGCGCTCAAGGTATAAAAAGGAGCTTTGATTTCATTGGCTATGATATTGGCAATGGTGGTCTTCCCTACCCCTGGAGGCCCCCAGAGTATCAGAGAAGGTACACTGCCGCTTTTGATGGCCCGGTGCAAAAATGAAGTGGGTGCCGAAAGGTGCTCCTGCCCAATCAGTTCTTCCAACTTTGACGGACGCATTCTTTCTGCTAGAGGGGTATTGTTCATTGATGATGCTGATATTGGCTTGAAACGGATTCTTTCCTAGAGTACAAAATTAGAAAGATATTGATGGATATTGGATATTCGGAACTAAAGCAATAACAAAAAAACCGATTTAGCTTAGTTCCGATACTGATTGATATTGGATACTTATTGATATTGGTAGATAGGAACCGATGAAATTGATAAATTGATATTTCTAGCAAAGCAGTGTGTACTCAAAAAAGGATATTGATGGTAATTGACTATTAATTACATTTGGAACTCTACAATAACAAAAAACAATTAATCAAATAAAGAAATTTCCGGTTGGTGGTCAAGGAGAATCAACCTCGAACACAGACTGGTCTACAGAACAGACAATGATTCCATTTATATACTCCAGTGCAGATACCATTACTGAGTAGATATGCAGAAGGTATTTATTTTATCAAAGTAAAATATCTTACGTTCAAAAAGTAAATCTTTTTACGCTGTAAAAATAAGTTTTATAAACTTCATGGCAAGGTCCAAAGAGAATGAATTATAAGGTACCTAGGATTGCTTTCTCCAATTCCTCCTGAAAAAGATCTAATGCTGACGTGTGCGGAACCAATGGGGCTCCGATAAATTTGGAAAGTAATTTACCATCCTTGACGATAAAATGACTTGGAGAAATTACAACGTAAAATTATTCTAACCATACTTTGAATTCAAATGTCCATAAATATCCACCTAATTTCACCCCATTATTTCGCTGAAAGCATATCCCGAATCGCTAAAGCTCTCAAGACCTCCGCTAAAGCTTCGGTTTCAACAGTATTTCAAACTGAAAAAACAGCTAACATTTAAGACCTTCGGGGATTTTAAAACCCCAAAGGTCACCCAATATCTCAACCATATTTCGCCGAAGGCATATTTCCACCTTATTTCACGAAGTATACCCCGATAAACCGGGACAAGTTATCCATCAATATCATGAAATAAATATCAACCCAATATTTCAACCTTATTTCACGAAGTATATTTCGCGAAGCATATATCCAATTAATATCCACCTAATATCACGAAGTAAGTATCTATGAAATATCCTCTAACCTCTCCCCAAAAACCCCCATCATCTCATCATCGAAATCCAAATGCGTCACAAAACGAATCTGATCTTTGCCAAACTTGACGGCTTTGATTCCCTGCGCCTCTAATTTTGACAGCATCTCTGCCGGGGTAATTCCTGATAGCCTGGCTATCACAATATTGGTCATTACCGGAAAGACTTCAGCTACTAGAGGATGTTGTTCCAGCATTTCACCGAGTTTTCTTGCTCTTGCATGGTCTTCTTTCAGCCGCTCCACATGATGATCCAAGGCATAGATGGCCGCAGCAGCCAAAAACCCAGCCTGACGCATGCCTCCGCCAAAAGCTTTTCTAACTTTTCTTGCGCGCTTGATATCTGCTTTGGTTCCCAAAAGCACAGAACCTACCGGACAACCCAATCCCTTGCTCAAACAAATAGAAATCGTATCAAACATAGCTCCCCATTCTTTGGGACTTTCACCAGATTCTACCAAAGCATTGAAAAGTCTGGCACCATCCAAATGCAACTTTAAGCCATACTGTTCACAGATCGCTTTGATGGGCTTGATTTCATCCAGTGTGTAGATACTTCCCCCACCTTTGTTCATGGTATTCTCCAGAGAAACCAATGTCGTCTCAGGTGCATGCACATCATCTGGATTGATGGCATCTAGAATATCCTGAGGACTTATTTTGCCGTAAGGACCATCAAGCAACTTAACCGAAGCATGGGAATTGGACATGATGCCGCCACCCTCGTAGAGGTAGATATGTGAATATTTATGGCAAATCACCTCCGTCTGCAACCCAGTATGCAAGCGGATGGCAATCTGATTGGTCATGGTACCAGATGGGCAAAACAAGCCAGCCTCCATACCAAACATGTCCGCCAGCTTTTGTTCCAGTGCATTCACCGTGGGATCCTCCCCAAACACATCATCCCCAATTTCCGCAGCCCACATGGCTTGAAGCATGCCTGGGGTGGGCTTAGTTAGGGTATCGCTTCTTAAATCAATTATCATACAACATTAGTTAAGAAAATACAGTGGAAATATACTTTGTGAAATATAATTTATAACTGAAATACACTGCGTGAAATAAATTGAAATATGCCTTCGGCGATATAATATCAAGCATCATACGTTTTTATAAGTACCGCATCACCCTTTAAACTAAATATTATTTCTATTGTATTTCTATCGTATATCTACCATATTTCTATATTATTTCAATCGTATTTCCAATATTTCATTTTCGAAGTTTTCTCTGGTATTAAGTCCTTTATCGCCTCCGCAGCCTCTATCGGTCTGTCAGTAGCCAAGATATCGGCACCGTTTTTTACAAATTCCTTATAAATATGATCACCCCGGGCAATGGCACTACGGTCTAAGTTGCCCAAGACACCAAGAATGGTAAAAACCCCTCTTTCGTGAAGCATTTGATTGAATTCCTGTGGTCTTTCAGAGGTACCAGTAAAAGCAATCCATTTTTCTACTGGAATGCCTGAATCTTCAAATCTTTGTAATTCCTCTTCATTTCTGATCGTCACAGACAACATCAAGTCAGGGTGAAGGGCATGCACTTCCTTAGCCGCTTCTGCGCTATAGGTAATCACTGCGGCATAAGGCTCTGCCTGCGCTTTCTTGATCTCATCCACGACCATTTCGAAAGGCACTTCACGCTTGACATCCACTGTAAAAAGCGTCTTCCCTCTGCCCCATTCCAAGACTTCTTCCAGCGTAGGAATAGTGAAATCTGTCAGCTTACCTTCGTTATCCTTAAGCCTCAAAGCTTTGATTTCTTCATAGGTTTTGTCAATCACTTTGCCAGAGCCATTTGTCGTCCTGTCTAAGGTATTGTCGTGCATCAGCACCTTCACAGAGTCTTTGGTCAGTGCCACATCAAACTCAAGAATGGAAGCTGTATGCCTCAAGGTATTTTCAAAAGTCTCTATACAGTTTTCCGGAAAACCAGGATAAGGACCTCCTCTATGGGCGGAGACCATGGGAATTCTGTCTGGAGACCAGGTATAAAAGTCTTCCATTTCGGAAAGACTATTTACCTGAATTTTATAGAAATCTTCAAACTGCTTCTTACAGGAAATAAAGGCGAGAGCGCCAAATAAAATTATAAGCAGTAAAAATCTATTTTTCATCAACATTCTTATCTTTTTTGAACCAGAAATCAAGCCCCGCTGACCTGGACTGAAAAAGGTCTTCCATGTCCTGTATTTCAAGGTTCAGTGCTTTATTGGAGACCATAATTTCTACAAAAGAAATGGCCAATGAAACCAAAAGTGTGAACATGCTCCCTATAAATACATAATTGGCAGCTTGCTGGGCTTCAATAAAAATCAAGTACATACAGATGACACAAAGCAAAAAACTCAGCACGCCGCAGAGCTGCATGTATTTGATCATGCTGAGTCGCCTTTTGAGGTTGTGTATCTGTCCTATAATGATTTTTTCATCGGGATTTTCCAGGTACTTTTTGTGCAATCCCCTGATCAGATTGGCCGTAGCCAAAAACCTATTGGTAAATGCCAACATCATCAAGGTGATGGCTGAAAAAAGCAATGCTGGCGTGGAGAGTTGGAGTTCCATTTGAATAAATATTAGAATTTCACCAAATCTAACTAAACATAATTTAGCGGAGCCAATTAGACTATATCAAATTTAAACTATTCTTTTGGAAAAAACCTTTTGACCAAATATTGATATTCTCCCCTTTTCAAAACACCTAAATAAAAATCATTATCCCCCAAAGTTTTTACGAAGACATGATCCTTCAAAAAAAATTCTTTTTTAAAATGTTCATTTCCAAAATTCATTAAAAAAGAATCTGAATACCTATTGACCGAATCCCTTTGAAGTATTTTACTTAATAAATAAAATTTCTCATTCTTATAAGAATTTCCAACAAACTCATCTGGGAAAGTTCTATTTTTCTTATATTTATCTTTGTTTTTCCAGTTTGATAAGTCTGAGCCTACATCATCCAGTTTTCCTTGGTAACGGATATTGGAATCAGGCAAAAATACAGAGTCCGTAATCCCAAGGAACGGTTTCCAAACTAATGCTCTGTCTATGTTGGGATGAATGATATAATAGTTTGAATCATTGTATAAACCAATTTTTATATATGCCGCATTTTCACCTATATCATATTCAAAAATTTTCTTTGATTTCCCACTTTCTAAAGAAATCAAATATAATTCAAAATAGTTTGGATTGAGACCAGGGTGGTATACGTTAACAATAATCTGGCTTTCCTTGGCCCAAACCAAATCGTGAAAAACACCAGAGTTATATTCAGGAATTAACATATCCACTTCAACTCCTTTTAAGTCTGTGACTAATATATTTCCAGGGTTATGTCCTAAAAAATAAACCTTATCTTTCCATATATGAAATGAGCGGATCATGTTTTTAGGATAGTAATTCACAGTGCCATCAGAGTTTAAATCAACATATAGGATATTCTTTTTGGATTTGTTTTCTCCATTACTTTTAAAAACGTAAAAATTATGCTTATTAGTAAGGAGGTAAAAGGCCTCTTGATGATAAGCAATATCCCAAATAGTTTCCTTATTATCTAAATAAAACTGTATCTCCGTTTCTTTTTCATCTAAAATTTTTTGAAGACATGCTTGAAAAAAAAAGAACGGAAAAATAATTATTAAGAATAATTTAATCTTCATCAATAAACCTATCTATTATTTCGGGACTAATCACTTCTATTACGGTACCATCTGTTAAATAAATTCTTGGTAAAGACTCAAGGATTTGGTAATTAAAGGCTAAGTTCTTTACATCATGGAATACGTTAGCATTTTTCGAATTTGATAATAAGTTCGCCTTTTTACTTTCTTTAGCTATTACGACAATTATATAGTTCTTTAATTCAAATTTCTTGACAGATTGAAAAAAAACTGAATAACATGAAGAGCAACTATCTAAATTTATAACCAATGCAGGTCTATCAAATACTATTTCTAATTCTTTTGTGTATTTTTGGAATTTTGAAGATTCACTTTGGCAAGAGACAAAGAAGTATATACTCAGAAAACATATGAATAAAACATATTTCATCTTGAAAAATTAAAAATATGATAATGTAAAATATCCTCTTTTTGACCTTTGTAGTTAGGATTATTCAAAGGTAAATAAACGCCCTTTTCTCCAACAAATAATCTGTAAATGTTATAAATCCCGCCTTTGAATAATACTTCATCTATAATATTAAAACTATCATCTAAGATAATAATTGAAAAATCTCTGCTAGCATCCAATAATTTTGCATCCGCTCTTTTTTGATATGACCCGGGAAGTTGAACAGTCCTATAGTATAATTTTCTATATTGATCATAATAAATACCATAGTATTTTAAATTAGTTAAAGTAAATTGGATTTTTTGATCATTATTGGGCATCATTCTAAAAGGTTCAAATTCCTTATTTTTAAACTTGCTTTTTGCATTAGTATAAGTTGAATTTTCATTTTCCTTGTCAATTACTAATATACTGTCTTCCATATTCCAAGAATAAATCCATTTACCGCAATTTACTTCCCTAGACACTTGTAAGTGATTAGAAGGCCATATTTTATTGTGATAAAAAATTGGAAAAGATGACTCATCCAAATATTCTACTTTATTTGATTTTGTGTCATAAATGACTTCAAATTTAAAATCACTATTAATATTTGAAGGATTGCTCATTTCAAAAAGAGGATAATGAATAAAATAAATTTTATCACCAAAAATTAATGTTCTCTGAGCACCAAAAGAAATATGATTAACTAAAGAAGCCTCTAAATCCTTGGTCTTATCCGGAAGGTACCTTTGAATTAATTCACCATTATCATTTATTAAGATTGTACCTCTGATCCCTAATGATGGATATAAAAAGATAGAATCTTCGTTTACCACAGAAATCCCCTGAACCAGTTTAATTACATAAGGTTCATCATTTGGATAACCAATTGTTTTTACCAGCAAACCAGTCTCAAGGTCAAATTTTTCTATTTTATTTTTAAACTGATTATAATGATATAAAAACTCTTTTTCACCTGATTTTAAATATTGAGTCCGCATAAATTCATTAGATGTTGAGTCATCTAAATTTACCCCTACAGAATCATATAAAAATTTTAAATAATCGTATTCTAAAGAGTTTTTATTTTTAATATCACAAGAAATTAAAAATAAAGCTATATAAATATTTATAAAATATTTTCTTTTCATTGGTAAATAATACTCTTACAAAAAGATCTTTTGTGGATTGATAAGAAAAGCTGGTCCCTTTCAATCAAGGAACCAGCACCTTTTACCACTGAGAAATTGGTCTTGCACAATTCCAATTACAATCTGAACAAGAGCCATCAAAATTATCCCCAGAAAATACTTGTCCATGGATTATAGCAATATTTCCATTAGAATCATAACAAATCGCATTAGCTGTTGTCATATTTATCCACATAAATACAACTGCTATCATAATAACAATTTTATTTTTCATAAACTTTTATTTTAGCTCCCATCGCAATATGCAGGCAGGGATATTAAGCCTGTTCAAAAATTACCGGTAAAAAGAACATTAGAAAAGTAAAAAAAAAAGAATAGCTGTCAAGCTAAATTTTAAAATTTAACTAAAACTTAACACATAAAAAGAAATCCAAAACCTTTTTTAAGGAATTGGATTTCTTTTAACAGGAAAAATATGGTTTATAATTATTCCTTTTAAAATTGGCTGTCATAATTGAATGAGAAATAACAATTGAAGATCACTAGGAATCAATTATCATTCATTATACATTTTTAACTACAGGTGAACAGTTTGATTTTTAAGATTAACCCACATTCCCTATCACCACCAGATTCTCCAAGGTAGGGCTTTCCGAACCGCCTTTTGGCTCAATGGTCACGGCAAAAGCACCTGCTGCTGCTACTGCTTGCATTTGCTGAAGGCTATATTTCCTTTCAGCATTAATCAAACCTATGCCCACAGGACCATCGTCACCGATTGCCCATAACTGATAATCCTGATTTTCATCCAAATCAGCCAGTCTATTCACGGAAATGAATACTGATGCAGCATCCTGATCCCACCACACATCTATTCTGGCATCTTTTTGAATTTCAAAAGGTTCTCCTTTCATAGGAATTCGCTCAAAATTTCCCGCAAGCAGCGTTTCCAACTGTGTATCCACCTGCTCATAGTTCACCTTGTACCTATCCAATTCCTCAGCAAGCACAGATTGCTCCTGCAGCAAAGCAGTGAACCTGTTGTCTACATCTTTATACTGTATGGCAAAGAAAACGGCAGCTATAGAAGCTATGACTGTAGTGACACAAGCTGCCACAAAGTAAGATTTCCAAGGTGTCATGGCCACTTCCTTAGCCGCCGGCTTGGCTTCAGACCTAAGACTTGCAGTAGGCTTTTCAGCTGCTGCAAAGTCATTTTCAAGAGAATCAAAGATTTTGGTCTTCACTTTGGCTGAAGGAGCTTTTCCTGTCTTATCATCAAATTCGAAGAATGTTTCTTCAATCTGATCTAGTTCGGCACGGATTTCAGGATATTCATTGGCCAATCGGATAACCTCCTCCCTTTCCCGTTCGCTCAACTCTCCTAACACAAAGAGTTCCAGCTTTCCTGTCGATATGTATGCTTTAATATCCACTAGATTTTTTCTAAATTCTTTTTCAATAAATTAAGGGCTGCACGGATCCTTGATTTGACTGTTCCCAGAGGAATGTCAAATTCTTCAGCTATTTCAGAGTGGGTGTAACCTTTGAAATAGATGCATTCTACCACAAACCTTTGCTCCGTGTTTAAATTGAGAAGAAGTTCTTTAACACCAATCCCATCAACCAATTCGGCGGTACCAGATTTGCTTTCCAATCCATATACGAAATCATCTATGGTATTGGTCTTACTGCCCTGTGAAAATTCTTTAGACCTGGTCTTATCAATGGCTGCATTACGGCAAATGTTGGCCATCCAGGTATATAATCGCCCTTTGGATTCATCATAACTGTCTATCCTGCGGGTGATTTTGATAAAGGAATCATGAAATACCTCTTCCGCGATATCCGGATCAGTAATTATCCTACCGATCACCGTAAAAAGTGCACGTGAGTATTTTTCATATAAATACTCCACGGTCTTTCTGTCCTTTGCACGAAGTCCTGAAACAAGCTCTTTTTCTTCCAATGTATCGTTTTTTACGGAAACCAAAATTTCCTATAAAAAGAAAAACACAAGGTCAATTGTTTAACCTTGTGTTTCGAATATAAATAAATTTTTAGAATTATAAGTGAATTACTTCATCATATGCTGCGGCGGCTGCTTCCATCACTGCTTCGGACATGGTTGGGTGCGGGTGAACTGTTTTTACCAATTCCATACCTGTAGTTTCCAGCTTACGGATAGCTACAATCTCAGCAATCATTTCAGTCACATTTGCACCTATCATGTGAGCACCTAACAATTCTCCATATTTGGCATCAAAGATCAATTTAACAAAACCATCTTTAGCCCCGGCAGCTGATGCTTTTCCGGAAGCTGAGAAAGGAAACTTGCCCACTTTAATTTCATATCCAGCCTCTTTGGCCTTGGCTTCAGTATAACCAACGGAAGAAATTTCAGGCACACAATAAGTACATCCCGGAATATTGTTGTAATCCAATGGCTCAGGGTGATGGCCTGCTATTTTTTCTACACAAATTATACCCTCCGCAGAAGCCACGTGTGCCAATGCAGGCCCTGTAGTCACATCACCAATGGCATAATAACCTGGCATGTTGGTTTTATAATACTCGTCAACTTTGATTTTGCCTTTATCCACAAGGATCCCTACATCCTCCAAACCGATGTTCTCTACATTGGAAACTACCCCAACAGCAGAAAGTACAATATCACAATCAATAGTGGACTCTGCTCCTTTTTTATCCTTGACAGTGACCTTGCAACCCTTTCCTTTGGTATCCACGGCGGTTACTTCTGTACTGGTCATGATCTTCATGCCTGCCTTTTTGTAGATCTTTTCCAAAGCCTTGGAAACTTCTTCATCCTCATTAGGGACGATTCTGTCCATAAACTCCACTATGGTCACTTCCACACCGATAGAGCTGTACACATAGGCGAATTCCACGCCGATGGCTCCTGAACCTACCACTACCATTTTCTCCGGTTTTTTATCCAAAGTCATGGCTTTTCTGTAACCGACTATCTTTTCGTTGTCAATTTTCAATGCTGGGAGCTCTCGGGCTCTACCTCCGGTAGCGATGATAATATGGTCTGCGCCATAAGTGGTCTTCTTACCATCTTTGTCCTCAACTTCCACTTTTTTACCGGCCTTCACCTTGCCCCAGCCTGTGATTACTTCGATCTTATTTTTTTTCATCAAAAACTGAATGCCTTTGGACATTCCGGCAGCCACATCTCGGCTTCTTTTGATCATACCGCCAAAATCAACTTCGGCATCTTTTACCTTTATCCCATAATCAGAAGCATGGTTGATATATTCAAAAACCTGGGCACTTTTGATAAGTGCTTTGGTCGGGATACAGCCCCAGTTAAGGCAGATCCCGCCTAACTCAGCCGCTTCCACTATGGCCGTCTTGAGCCCCAGCTGAGAAGCACGGATGGCTGCAACGTACCCTCCCGGGCCTGAACCTAAAACAATAACATCATATTTAGTCGAAGACATATTCTTTGGTTTTAATTTTCAAATAAGCTATGCAAAAATAAGGTTTTTGGGGAGAGTAAAAAATTGAAGGGGAATTGCTTTTGGGCTTAAAGAAAGTTCTCGCAAAGACGCAAGGACGCAAAGAAAAAAAATTATTTAAATTAGCTTATTACTTAAAGTCATCTCAATTGCTTAAAAAATGTTGAAATCAATGACCGAAAATGATATCGCTAAAGAAATTTTTGATTCTGCCTATCACATACATTACACCCTCGGTCCTGGTCTTTATGAAATTGTTTATGAGAATATTTTAGCTCATGAACTTGTGAAAAAAGGACTTCATGTAGTCCGGCAGAAGGAAATCAAAGTCTATTGGGACGATCTTATCTTTGAGCAAGGCTTTAAAGCTGATTTAATTGTTGAAGACAAAGTTTTAATAGAAATCAAAGCTGTGGAAACACTCCATCCCAACCATTTTAAGCAGGTAAACACCTATTTAAAACTTACTGATATCAAACTGGGACTATTAATTAATTTCAATGAAAAACTGATCAAATATGGTTTTAAAAGGATTGCAAATGGGTTAGAGGATGAGTAAACTTTACTTAGGTACTGCCCATCTTTAATTTATTAATCTTTGCTTCTTCGCGTCTTTGCGTGAAAAATATTTATTTTTGACACTTTAACAAACACCAACCAAAATAATACAACATGGGATTATTAAGCGGAAAAACAGCTCTGATCACGGGAGCATCTAAAGGAATAGGAAGAGCCATTGCTATCAAATATGCACAGGAAGGAGCCAATGTAGCCTTCACTTACCTTTCAAGTGTAGAAAAAGGACAGGCTCTGGAGCAGGAACTTGCTGCTTTCGGCATCAAAGCAAAGGGTTTTCGCTCAGATGCATCTGATTTCAAAGCTGCCGAAGAGCTGGTCAATGCCGTAGTTTCTGAATTCGGTGCCTTGGACATTCTGATCAACAATGCAGGTATCACCCGCGATAATCTCCTCATGAGAATGACAGAAGAAGCCTGGGATGAAGTGATTGGGATCAACCTCAAATCCTGCTTCAACACAGTGAAAGCCGCTACACGTACCATGATGAAGGCCAAAGCTGGATCCATTATCAACATCACTTCTGTGGTAGGAATCAAGGGAAATGCCGGTCAGGCCAACTATGCCGCATCCAAATCCGGAATCATTGGCTTTACCAAATCTGTTGCTTTGGAATTGGGTTCAAGAAATATCCGATGTAACGCAGTAGCACCTGGTTTTATCGAAACTGAGATGACTGGAGTATTGGATGAAAAAACAGTTCAGGGCTGGAGAGATGCCATCCCTATGAAGCGTGGCGGACAGCCCGAAGAAGTTGCCAATACCTGTGTGTTCTTAGGTTCAGATATGAGTTCTTATATCTCTGGCCAGGTGATCCAGGTGGATGGAGCAATGCTTACTTGATATAGGGATTTAGATTTAAGATTTTAGATTTAAGATTTTAGATTTAGGGGGAGCATTACATCATTATTCGGAGTTCGATATTCGAAATTCGAAATTTAGATTGAAGATTAGAGAAGTTATAAACACTTGAAAACCCAACCCTTAAAAACCTTTGAGGTCTTAAAGACCTCGAAGGTTTGATATTTTAAAAGAATCTTTGGGGTATCAAAAACCCAAAAGGTTTGCCTAAGTGCACGGTATTTGCCTAATGTACCTGTATGAACATCAGAACAATAGGCATAATTGGTTTTTTAGGATGGGCTCTATTAGCTTGTAATGGGACTAATATCCAGAGGATTGTTGGCCCAAGCAATCCTTATGAGCAATATAGAAACTTTTTACAATCTACTGAGTTTGAAAATTCCGCCATGGTGAGGGATTGGATTGCAGCAGAGAAGGAAGCGATTTCCAAACCTATTACGATCAATTTGCCTTACCAAGAAATCACCCAGTTTGAGAAATCCAGACCACAGGCTGTTTACTTTGAATTTGACACTCAGGAGGGACAATTGATCACGGCTGAAATCAACCCTGTGTCTCAACCTGACGCAAAATTTTTTCTTGACTTGTATGAAATAGAAAATTCAGAACGCAAGCATCTGAAATTTGCCAAAGACACCAATAGGATCGAAAAGAGGGTCAAAAACTCAGGCCGAATGGGTCTGAGGATACAGCCAGAACTCTTTCGGGGAGGAATTGTCGAGGTCAGAATTCTCCAAAACCCTTCCCTGGCCTTTCCAGTAGAGGGTAAAAATCATCGTTCCATTGCCTCTTTTTTTGGGGATCCCAGAGACGGTGGAAGACGAAAGCATGAAGGGGTAGATGTATTCGCACCGAGAGGAACACCGGTAGTATCTGTCAGTCCGGGCAGGGTGAGCCGCGTAGGAGTCAATAACCTTGGAGGAAAAACCGTAAGTGTCAGCCATGATGTTTATTCTTACTATTATGCCCATCTAGACACCCAACTGGTCCGAATGGGTCAAGCCGTGAAAACGGGAGATACACTTGGAACAGTTGGAAATACGGGAAATGCCATTACCACTCCTCCTCATCTACATTTTGGGATTTACAGAAGGGGGGCAGTAGATCCATATCCTTTTTTTGAAACTGCCTCTATGCAGGCTTCCCATACCGTTTCTGATTCAACCTATCTAGGCCGAATTGCTCGGGTAAACGTTGGTACAGCCAATATAAGGCAGTTCCCGAATACCAATGCAGCCATTTCTGGCAAACTTTCCCAAAACGAAGTTTTGCTGCTGGAAGGAAAACACAACGATTGGTTCAGGGTTAGGCTACCTGATGGCAGTCAAGGATATGTTTTTGAAAATCTGATCACACATAACCTATCCCCTGTCCAAAAATTAAGGGAAACCCAAGGACTAATGGTGAGCGAGGATTATAATGAAAGAAATTTTTTTGAGGCTTCTACAATCGTGGAAAGTGACCTTGAAGTTATCGGGAAATTTAAGGATGCGAAGTTATTAAGAACTGAATTGGGAAAGCTTTATTGGACTTTTTAAAATCTAAATCAAAATGAGGGTCTACACATAAAGAAAAAAGCCCTCTAAAACCTCTCTAATTTCTATTTTTCACCTTAGACAAATCAATCTTGTAAAACTCGTATTCATCCTCCGTGATAGATTCCCCATTAGGTTTATTCAAATAAAATCCATCGGATGCTAAAAAATAATTCTCCAAAAGAACAACTTTTTTAAACTCAATAAAGTATATTACAATGATATCATTTTAATATCATTACAATATGGAAAAACTTGTAAAACCCATTTCAGGCTATTTGATGGTTTCTGTGGCGATAGCCTTGATTCCGGCCATAATTTTCTCGTTTGCCAATGACATTACTTGGCTAGGCATAGTACTTACCGTACTGTTTATTTTAGTACTTCCGGGATTTTTCACCCTTCAGCCCAACAAGGCTATGGTTCTGATTCTCTTTGGAGCCTACAAAGGCACCGTCAAAGCCAATGGTTTCTTTTGGGTCAACCCTTTTATGACCAAAACTAAAATTTCTCTGAGAGTCAGGAACTTTGAAAACAAGCCTCTGAAAGTCAATGACAAAATCGGCAATCCGGTCATGGTAGGCACCATTGTGGTCTGGCAGGTAGAGGACACCTTCAAGGCTACATTTGATGTCAATGATTATGAAAATTTCGTGCATTTACAGACTGATGCAGCTGTTAGAAAAATGGCGGGAAAGTACCCTTATGATGATTTTGAGGCTGAAGATGCGGAGATCACCCTTAGATCGGGGGTAGAGGAAGTCAATCACTCCCTTGAAGAGGAAATCATAGACCGACTCAGACATGCGGGAATAAAAGTAATTGAGGCCAGAATTTCACATTTGGCTTATGCTTCAGAAATCGCCTCAGCCATGCTTCAAAGACAACAGGCTACAGCGATCGTGGCAGCCAGAAGAAAAATCGTCGACGGCGCTGTCGGTATGGTGGAAATGGCCTTGGAAGACCTCAAACTTAAGGGTATCATTGATTTTGAAGAGGAAAAGAAAGCCGCTATGGTAAGCAACCTGATGGTGGTACTTTGCTCAGATCGCTCCGCGAGTCCGGTACTGAATGTGGGTACCCTCAATCAATAAATCTATATGGTAGTCAATGAAACACATACTTTCAGAGGCACCTGGCTGATGTATGCCATCCTGATGCTGGAAATGCCAACCCTGATCCTAATGTTGGTCCTTTGGCAAACCGGTCACCTGGGAGAAGATGGGCCGATTGCAGTTGCTGTTATTGCAGTTATCATGACAGCCGGTTTTATGTTAATCATGAATATCAAACTCGAATTGAGATTGGACAGGTATGGTTTGGCATTTCGAAATCGGCCTTTTCTAAATGGCTGGAAAAAATTCAGCGCTGATCAAATCCTTGAAGCAAAAATTAAAAAGACCGATGGTATGTTTGAGTATGGTGGAATAGGTCTTCGGATGGGAAGAAAGTTCAGGGCATATATTTTCATGGCAGACCATATTTTGGAGATCCAAACTTCAAAAAGAAAATATGCCTTTAGCCTAAAAGACCCGGTACTTGCAGAAGAACTGCTTAGTGAATGGAAAGTCCAAACCTCAATTGACAGCTAATTATGGGCAACTACGTATTCAAAGAAACACAGCAATTTAAGCAACCGTGGATTTGGGGAATTGTACTGGTAGCCTCTGGCATCATATTTTTTGGATTGTTTAGCCAACCAATAAAAGACTGGGAAATGGCCATCCCCATCATAATTCTTGCCTTGGTCATTTTGCTGTTGGCCAAAATGCAACTAAAGACACGTATTGACAATTCCACCCTTACCTTCAGTTTCTTCCCTTTAATCAGAAAAAGAACCTATAAATTATCTGAAATAGAAAAACTAGAGCTCATTAAGTACAACTCTATATTCAATTTTGGAGGTTGGGGAATCCGGTACAACTTTTCCATGTGGGGATATAATGTAGCTGGAAATCAGGGCCTGATAGTTAGCTTGAAGGATAAAAAATTTCTGATCGGAACCCAAAAACCGGAAGAAATGCAAAAAGCTATCAAACAGTTTGAAGAATTAAAATCAGCGTACAATGCCCGCTAAAAAACCATTTGCCCTTCGTCTTGACGAAAAAATGATGAAAGCCGTAGAAAAATGGGCTGCTGATGAATTCCGCAGCACCAATGGGCAGATCGAATGGATCATTCATGAGGCTCTGAAAAAAGCGGGGAGGCTTGAGAAGAAGAATGAAGAGAAAAACTAAGGTTCGAGGGGTAGAGATCCGGTACATGCTTAAAAAGGGATTAAAAATCTTAAAGTTTGAGGCTCTCACTATAAGTCTTAAGATTATATTAATATTTATTTTTTTTAAAAAAAGCAAATTATCTTTCCCAAGAAAATCAGGCCCGAAATTCACACCAAGACACTAAGCCATTGGATTTGAACATCATAAATCAACAGATAAACTCCTTTTTAAAACTCTGCTAATATATTCGGCACATTTTACCAAAAGCAGTAAATCCACTTCTTGCTTTCCCTATTCTAGTGACAAGATTTTTTTTCTTTTTTTTCCTCTCTTCTCGGTTCTTATCTCCGACCCTCCTAAAACAAAAAAACCTCAGGGTTGCGCCTGAGAATTATAATAATGTGGCGGCGATCCCGATACGGGACAGGCTCTCCTCACCCGTGCGCCCCGATGAACCAGTACCATCGGCGCAGCAGGGCTACTCGCCTTTTTTAGGCTTTACTTACTTTCTTCAGCATAATCCCGTGAAAAAAATAAGTTTTATGGAACAATCTCTTTTTCATCCACGCCCCTATATATCGCCTTTAGGCATATATCCATTTATATCGCGCG
>NZ_ALWO02000030.1 GCF_000295935.2 Indibacter alkaliphilus LW1 | reverse complement strand
AAAAGCAGGCCCCCAGGATTCAAAAGTTACCGGACTGTAGACTCCATTGTTACCCTGACCATAAACAGTCTGGGCCTCAGGCAAGAGGTAAACATTGGAAAATGTAGTGGTATTGCTGACCCTTACCTGACCTTTTCCCTTGGTTCCTCTCTTTGTAGTGATCATAAGCGCACCATTGACACCTTCCGAGCCATACAGGGCTGCAGCATTGGCACCTTTTAACACGGTGATGCTTTCTATGTCATTGGGGTTGAGTCTGGAGATGTCAGGAATCGGGACACCATCCACCACATAGATGGGTTCATTGGGGTTTCTGCCATCAATTCCAGAGCTTCTTTGAAGTGATCTATTGCCTCTAAGTACCACCTGGGCTGCAGGATCTACTTTACTGTCATACATATTGATCCTTAAGCCGGCAACCTTTCCTGACAATCCGAATATCGGGTTGACTACTTTGCCTTGATTCAACTCCTCAGACTCCACGATCTTGGATGAGGAGCCCAGTTCTTTGGCCGATCGACTTATGCCCAGCGCCCCGACCACCTCTACTTCAGACAGCAAAGTGGCATTTTCCTTCAGGTAAATGATCAGCTCCTCTTCTGCTTCCGGGACGATGACTTCTTTTGACAAAAATCCGATAAATCTAATGATCAACACATCTCCTGGGTTGGCATACATCCTGAATTTTCCATCCTGATCAGTTACAGCAGTCGTCGGTCTGTCTTTGATCTGTATGGTAGCACCCGGCAGGGGGTTTTTAGAATAATCTTCTATGACGGTCCCAGAGGCATGAAAATGCTGGGCATTCGTTTGGGTTGACGCAAATAAAACACAAACAATAAGTACAATTTTTTTCATGGGCTTCAGATAATTTTCACTACTGTTATTTAGACTTAGTCTAAAAAAGAATTAAGTTTGTGCTGCAAATCTAAGCTCAGGTACGGTGTATCAATGACGCTATAAGGAATTAAAATGACGGTAAAGGGAAAAAGTAACGTAAAATTATTCAGTCGTCTTTTAGATCAAGAAGAAGGAATTTTTCAGCGATTGGGTACTGAAGGTATTTCCCATCCAAAAGTAATTTTGAGGGAACTGGAGTTTCCGGGTATCCAAGGAGCTGAGTATTTATCAGATGCTATTTATTATTGTCATGCCAAGAGGATTCCAGATCACAGACCTCAAACCATCCATGTGCTGTCACAGAAAAACTACATACAGCTAAGTTTCTGTCTGGCAGGCCATCTCAAATATTTCAACAACAAAACCGGTGAGCTTATCTACAGTCTTTCGTCGGGTATGGCCAATATGATTTTCTATGGCGATCAGGAAATCCGGGTGGAGTATGAAGGAGAAGAAGTATTTGAAACTTTGGTTGTCAACATCCATATAGATTACATCCAAAAGCATTTTTCAAAGATCTTTCTTGGCCTTGGAACACTTCTAAGGGATATTTCAGGCAATGAACCAAGGTTAATTTCTGAGAAAGGTATTTTGGTCAGTCCTGAGCTTCGGCAATTGCTGTTGCATTTTGTTTCCAAAAAGTATGCAGGCTGTTTTTTAGCGCATTATGTGGAGATTAAGATCAAAGAAGCATTTATCCTTTTGATGGATAGTTTGGAAGAAAAGGACTCTTATCCTACAACTGCTCAGTTCTTAAAGCCGGAAGACATCGAAAAAATGGAACTGGCAAAATCCATTCTACTTGAAAACTTCAGTAATCCTCCGGGATTAAAGGAGTTGGCCTTGTTGGTAGGTACCAATGAATTCAACTTAAAGAAACATTTTAAACTGCATTTTGGCAAAACTGCCTATAACTATTTGCATGAATTTAAAATGGAAAAAGCCAGAGAATTGCTTGCTTCTTCAAAGAAACCTATAGCTGACATAGCGGAATATTTTGGATACAGTCATGCCACACACTTCAGCAGTGCTTTTAAAAAGTCCTTCGGAATGTTGCCCAAGGCTTACAGGGAATCCAATAGTTTCTGATTGGAGTTACAAAAGCCTGAAACCTTCTACCTGCTTGCCTCCCCTGAGTATTTCCAAGAAATTCATATTGACATATCCCATCAATGATTGGCTTGCAGGGAAGCATGTAAGTCAAGGTCTGGTTTTTAAAAATAAGGGGGAGGGCCATATGTCATTAACCCTCCCCAGACCATTAAAAAATTAACCGTTCAAAATCTGAAGTATTTCCAGTTCAGTTCTGGCCTTTTCAAATAGTTCTGAGAGGCGATGGTGTTCACATTCTTTGATTACAAACTGAATGCTTTGATGGCAGGTATTGATTACCACAAATCTATTCCCTTCCTCCGTCTGCCAGCTTTTGACATCAAAATCTATGTTTTGGAATGATTTACTGAAAGTATGGAAATCCACTTCCAAAAAAGTCACCATCAAATTATTGAAGTACCATCTTACCATGCCCGATTGAAGACATTTGACAACATTGCTGCCCGGCATTTCTGCCAATAGAACACTTGTACAACTTTTGCCCATCTCTCAGTTTAAGTTAGTGCCTGGAATCCGGATCTGGTGCAGTTACAAATAAACCCTATTTATAAAACCAATATTTCCGGATCCAGGACTTGATATCTTTGGATTGTTCAGTTCAGTTATAATCTGGTACAAAAATGGGGATCAAAACTAAAAAATCAAATTTATTTAGATTAATTCTAAATAGATTTAATCTATTGAATTTTCCCAGTGTGAGATTTATAAAATGAATCTCAAAATTAAGGGTTTAATCACCAAGCGCACTGAGGTAATAAAAAAACAAAACTATTTCAGGGCAAATAAATCCCCCAAGTTTTGCTTTTATTAAACCATTGAAAGGCAAGCTTTCAAAGAAGGCTTAACTAAACCTTTTAGTCAATACTATTTGAATTTGATATATTTTTCCACTCTTTTGCAGGTAGTTCTTTGTTTTTAAAATTTCATCAACGCAAAGCAGGTTCGGTAGAGATACTGATTAATAAGGAATCATGTGCAAATCATGAGCTGTCCCGCAACTGTAAGTGACCCGAAAAGTTTTTTGCCCAAGTGTGCCATTGTCCAGATGCTGAATATCGCAAAAGGATGAGAAGGCCGGCAGAAAATGTCACAAGTCAGGAGACTTGCCTATTTTGTATTGACAAATACCCTCGTGGATTGGGGTACAAGTCAGGATTGGTGCATAACTTCATTAGCTGACCCATAGCTTTCATGGGAGCAGTGTATGTTGTCCTGTCTTATCCTATTTGACTTTTTCACGGGTGTATTGCGGAGTTTTAAAACAATATGTTTTAAAATTTAACCTTTTACGTAATGCAAACACACAATCTTGGCTACCCGAGGATAGGTAGTCAGCGTGAGCTCAAAAAGGCCGAGGAGCTTTTTTGGGCAGGAAAAATCTCCGAACAGGATTTGGAGGATGTCTCACTGCAAATCAAAATTTCCAATTGGGAAACGCAGAAGCATGCAGGAATCGACTGGATTCCTGTCAATGACTTCTCCCTGTACGATCAGGTATTGGACTTATCTGTCCTGGTGGGAGCCGTCCCTGAGCGATTCAAAAAGCTTGCAGCCCAAAAGTCTTCTAATGAACTCTATTTTGCCATGGCCAGAGGCTATCAAAAGGAGGGCTTTGATCTTAAGCCTTTGGAAATGACCAAGTGGTTTGACACCAATTACCATTACCTGGTACCTGAATTTACAAAAAGCCAGACATTTTCACTTTCAGGAGACAAGCCATTCAGGGAATTTGAAGAAGCCCAGAAGTTGGGCATACAAGCCAAACCTGTGCTATTGGGTCCTATTTCTTACCTTTTATTAGGGAAAGAAAAAGAAGAAGGCTTTTCCAGCATCGACCTATTGGACAAGTTACTGCCCACCTATACTGCAATTCTGAAAAAGTTGCAGGATCTTGGCGCTACTTGGATACAGATCGATGAACCTTGTCTGGCATTGGACCTTACAGCTGAAGTCAAAGTTAAATACCAAGAAGTTTATCAGCGCCTGCATACAGCATTTCCAGAACTAAAAATCATTCTGGCCAATTATTTTGACTGCTATGGCGATAACCTTGACATTGCACTAAGCCTACCTGTAGATGCACTTCATTTGGATCTTGTGAGGTGTCCCTCCCAATTGGATGATATATTGGCGCATCCTGCTTTGGCCCATCAGGCCCTTTCATTGGGCCTGGTAGATGGTAGAAATATCTGGAAAAACAACTATGAAAATTCACTGACATACATCAGGAAAGCTATAGAGAAGCTTGGCAAGGAAAAGGTCTGGCTAGCCCCCTCCTGTTCTCTTCTACATACACCGTATGATCTGGATCTGGAAATTCAGCTTGATCCTGAGCTTAAGGACTGGCTTTCATTCGGTAAGCAAAAACTGGATGAACTGCAGGAACTCAAAGAAATTGCCATCCTTCCGGATGCGGAGCATTCTCTGGAGTATCTGAAACAGAATGAGCAGTCTATTGCCAAGAAGGCCTTATCGAAAAAGGTGCATAACAAAGAGGTAAAAAATGCCCTGATTAGTTTGAAAGCTTCGGATTTTAAAAGAAAGGCTGAATTCACCAGCAGACAAAAAATCCAAAAAGAAAAGCTACAGCTGCCCCTGTTCCCAACCACTACTATTGGTTCCTTTCCCCAGACCAAAGAAGTTCGCTTACTACGCTCCAAATTGAAAAAGGGAGAGCTAAGTCAAGAGCAATATGATGCGGAAATCGAAAAAGCCACCACAGAAGTGATCCATTGGCAGGAGGAAATCGGATTGGATGTACTGGTTCATGGGGAGTTTGAACGCAACGACATGGTAGAATACTTCGGAGAACTCCTGGATGGTTTTGCCTTTACCCAACACGGATGGGTGCAGTCTTATGGTAGCCGCTGTGTCAAGCCTCCGATCATTTTTGGAGATGTAAGCCGACCAGTGGACATGACTGTCAAATGGTCTGTCTTTGCCCAAAAAATTGCCAAGCGTCAGGTTAAAGGCATGTTGACAGGACCTGTCACGATCTTGCAATGGTCTTTTGTCCGAGATGATCAGCCGAGATCGACGACAGCATTTCAGATTGCCCTGGCCATACGTGAAGAAGTATTGGCTTTGGAAAAAGCAGGCATTCAGATCATTCAGATTGATGAACCTGCCATTAGAGAAGGTCTTCCGCTACGAAAGAAAGACTGGGACAATTACCTGACCTGGGCCATTGAGGCATTTAGGCTTTCTTCAAGTGGGGTGGAGGACCAAACCCAGGTTCATACCCACATGTGCTATTCCGAGTTCAATGACATCATTTCCCACATTGCCAATATGGATGCAGATGTCATCACGATAGAGACTTCCCGGTCAGAGATGGAATTACTTGGGGCTTTCAAGGATTTCAGGTATCCCAACGAGATCGGACCAGGGGTATATGACATCCACTCTCCAAGGGTACCAAAGAAAGAAGAAATCATAGACCTTATCCAAAAGGCGATGACCTATCTTCCTGAGGACAACATCTGGATCAACCCTGATTGCGGATTGAAAACCAGGCAATGGGAAGAAACCAAGGCCGCTTTGATCAATATGGTAGAAGCAGCCAAAGTACTTCGTTCGCAGGTCTTGGATACTGCATAAACATTACAGCGCCACTTGAATCTCAGATTCAGGTGGTGCTTATCCTTATTTTAGTAAAGAATCTTTATGGAACCTAAGAGTAAGAAGCTACATGATATTCATTGTTTGGATGTAGTTACAATCAAGACCCCAACCCACAAAGCAACAAAAAGGTTTATTGAAAATAATGCCTTTCAAGCTGCCCCATATGTCCTCCATAGCATGGATGTGATTGCAATGGATTTGGCAGGAACAAGGTCAAGGCAATTGGATGTCAGTTATTTGAAAAAAGTCGGGGATCAGTACAATTGGCAAATTGACCTTGATGAAGCGTTAAGGGGTTTTCCCTTTGAAGCACTTGTTCTCACAGGTCTTGACCGGAGGATATTGTGGACCAGTCACGGTTTTGAGTCTATGACCGGCTATACGTCCCAAGAGATATTGGGCAGGAAGCCATCTCTTCTCCAGGGGCCAGGGACTGATCCAAAAAAGATTGAGCAATTGAAATTAAATTTAAAAAGCAGTAAAACATTCCAAGTCCAACTCACCAATTACCGCAAATCAGGCCAGGCTTATGAATGCTTGGTCCAGATCCACCCTATCTTCAACAAAGAGCGGGACTTAACCCATTTTCTGGCATTAGAAAGAGAAATATGAAAACATTAGAACAAAAAATACAAGATTCAGAAACACGTGTTTTCAAAGTGGTATTTCCCAATACCACCAATCACTACGACACCTTATTCGGCGGTATGGCCATGTACCTGATGGACGAAGTGGCCTTTATGACTGCCACGCGCTTCGGCAGAAAGAAGATGGTGACGGTAAGCTCCAAGAAGATAGATTTCAACCAGCCCATTCCGGCAGACACCATCATTGAACTGGTAGGAAAAGTAGTCAAGGTGGGTAGGACCAGCCTTGAGGTAGAGGTAGAAATATTTGTAGAGGAAATGTATTCAGAAGATCGCAGATCAGCTATCAAGGGTGGGTTTACTTTTGTAGCGATTAATGAGGATAAAGTTCCGGTCCCGGTGCTGTAATCAAGCATCCCCATGGATTTTCCCAAAGAATCCAAGAAAGCAATCTTATGATCCAATCAGGACGGATTTTCCTTCAGTATATAAGTAGTACCGCGAATAAAAAGTAGACAAATTCAAGAATAGAAAGGAGTGTTTTCACAATGGATTTAGATAAAAAAGAAAAGAAAAGACAGTCAACAACTGCCTTTTCTTTTGAAAGTAGGTCTGGAATGATAACTAATTAAATTAGTCAGGTTGAAAAGAAAATACATTTTGCTCTTTCCTCTTCCCAATAAATTTCACAACAGTCAGTGAAAACCTGTTCTGCGCTTGAATAGTCACATGAGTATCGCTGTTGAAATCCTGACTGATGGGCACTTGGTAGTTGGTATGTAGCATCCAGGTTTTAAACTGGGCCTGCGCCCCCACTTGGGCCATACTTAATCTTCCACCGCTATTGGCCTGCAAAAAGCCCTCATGGGTATGTTGACCCCCAAACTCATGGTACACTCCTATCAAAGGGAAAAGCTGTGTTCCGCCGATGAATGTTTTGTAAAACACATTTGCCTGTGCATTGTATTGATTACCAAAGCGATAATCTTGTGAATTGAACGTATTGAATTTATACACAGCCTCAAGATTTAATCCGAAGCGGTTACTCATGCTGGTATAGTTGAGCATGGCCAAATAGTCCCAGGATCCACTTCCCAATTGAAAATTTGGATTGATCAAATTTTCTGTTCTTGAAAACTGAAATTCGGCCAAAGGCGCTTTTAAACCCGCTCCAACCCAAAGATTGTGGAGCCATTTTTCCATAGGATTCCCCTTTTGGTCCAATAGTTTATAGTTAAGCATCAGCATAGGATCACTAAGTCCACTTAATTGTTCAGACTCGTGGCTACCATTCATGGTATTGTACATATAGGGAAGTACAAGGTTTAGCTGTAATTTTTCATTCAAAGCAATTCTAGCCATAAAATCTGCCCGCTGATAGGTATCATTTGAGTACTCCAATACACCACCATGCCTAGAGTTAGCGTAGAATTGGGCTATGGCATAACGTACACCCACAAAATGCGCTTCATTTTGTGGAATCACACCAAAATTGAATCCCCCCAAAGCACAACCGCAAGCATCACAAGCTCGAGCTTGTGTATGATACATTCCAAAGGCCAGTAGTACTAGTGCTATTTTAATTGTTTTAGTCATTATTGTTGAAGAATATAGGGTTTGAAAGAAACCCAGGGTCAGTCAAAGTTTTTAGAAATGCTATAATTTTCTCTTTTTCTTCTGAAGTGAGAGCAATTACTGGTTTCCCATCAGCAAATACTTTCGGATCGATGGTCAATTGTTCGGTAACCCCATCTGAATAGTGATCCAAGACCTGCTGTAAGGTCTCAAACCTTGCATTGTGCATATATGGGCTGGTCACTTCAATGTTCCGAAGAGAAGGAACTTTGAACTTTGCCCTGTCTTGCATCCGTTCGGTTACGGTCTCTCTTCCCAAATCCGTGATTGAACGCTGGGCACCATTGTTTCTGTAATTCAAATCTGTAAACAAAGGCTCTTGATGACAGCTTTCACAATGTTGCCTGAAAAGCTGTAGTCCATCAAGTTCCAAGGACGTGAGTGCTTTAGGATCACCTTTGATATAGCGGTCATACTTAGAATCAGCGGACACCATCATTAGCATAAACTGACTCAGGGCATGCAACACATAAGGACCGGTCACCTCCTCAATGCCAAAAGCATCTTTGAACAAAGTCTGATAATCTGCACTTCTGTTAATCCTCGCCACTACTTCCTCAAAGCTGAGATCCATTTCGATTTCTGATTCAAAGGCCAAAATGGGAGTAAAGTCCAAATGAGTCACTCCACCATCCCAGAAAAACTCCTTTTGGAATGCCAGATTGAATAAAGGAGGTGCATTTCTTTTTCCTTCTCTATCCTCCACACCGAAGCTGAAGGGATGCAGCATGATATCCGCAAATGCATGGCTCTGTACATGACAGGAGGAGCAGGATATGGAACCATCCCGGGAAAGAAAAGGATCATTAAACAACCTTTTTCCAAGTTTAAACCCTTTTTCATTGACCTGATTATTTCTGAAGGTGTAAGTCGGTTCAGGGAAATGTGCCGGTTTTTCAAACTTGTACGCATCAACTTTAGGATGCTCAGCAACTGATTCACATCCATTTATCACCATCATAATTGACAAGAGTACAGGCCCAAAAAGCCTGACTCTTGTTTTGTAACAGCTAATCATAAATTACTGATGTGTATGATCCACAATAAATGCCCCTGCAAGTCTTTGGGCAAAAGGTTTACCGGCAGCAGGGGAATGGATGTTATTTTCCATCTCAAAATCTGCATCGCCAATGACTTTCAATAAGTCCATATGGATGTGAGGAGAGGGACGTAGGCTTTCACTTACCCTTACTGTAGCATCAAAATCCAGTGATATCTCCACATTATTGTCGAAAAACCTTTGTGGGTCTTCGTTTTCAGATGGAATATTTTTCCATCCTCCGATATGCAACCTAACCCGGTTGGTAATATCCCCCTGCACGACCGGTGATGATGGTGAATGACCTTCAAAAAGGTAGTTGATAAATCCGGAATTCCAGTTCCAGAACCAGCCTCCCGAAGCCCTATCTAAAATACCACCAACAGCACCTTCTTGAATTCCGTCTTCTCTCACACCAAGGTTGAAAACTATCTTATTGTATTGACCGGCTGGAACATCCTTCAAATGAATATTGTAGGTATCTGTTTCTCCCTGAACTACCCTATAGTATCCTTTGATTTGGCCCGCATCTGCCGTAGCATTCATCTCATCAACAAAGACTTCCCCATTTGGTCCGGAAAGCTTTATATGGCTGATGTAATAGCCAAAACTTGTGATGTTGAATTCTTGACCTTTGGCAGTCGTATATCGGTAATTGGTACTGCCCAATTCATCCAAGATCATGGTTTGATTACCTACATAATTGTCGAATTTGACAATCATCTCTCCCTTTTCATTGATGGTTGGGTTTTCTGATTCCTGACATGAGAATAGTACTGCAACAAACAGCAATAGGATTGAATAGATATTTTTGAAAACTTTCATTTTGAATTTGATTTTTAATTTTTGAAAATGTAGCTGAACAGGCCATACCTGTTCCACAAAGTGTCCAGAATGACAGTTTGTGGGAATTCTATAATAAAAAGCTTGCTGTTGCAGGTGGCCTGCCCAGGACCCTAAGGTAGCTTTGATAGGCCTTGTTTTTCAAAAACCCAACATGATCAAAGTCGACTGCAAGGCAAAGCCTTGAAAGCTCAAGATCTAGGGAAAAAAGTGTAAACAAGTTAAAATCAGAACGAAAATCCATCCAGCTGGATTCCTGATCCTGAGCTGCTTGGTCCAGTTGCTTATTTAGAAAGCACTGCCCATTACATTGGGACATGGGAATGTCCTTATTTTCGCAAAACATCTCCGTAATAAAAGAGCGGTTCAGCTGAAAATTGACACAAATAACCGAATAGACCATACTGTTGAGTATGATCATCCAAGCCATACTGATGACAAAAAGACTGCGTACCATGAATTTTCCTAAACTGAACTAGTCAGTAGCGGCTTACAAATAATTTATAAAGATGGGACATCCCGGGGCATCGCCAGGATCAAATGACGGGAAAAAATGGTTGTAGTGCGGAAACCTAAATTCCAAACAAGCTCACTGATTTTTAAACGGACAAAAACCAGAGAATAGAGACTTAGAATTAAGGTCAATCAGACCTAACAACCCAAGCTCAAATCTGTGGAGGAATATCAATTGAACTTATAAAATTGCTGAAAACAAGTTCAGAAAATTGTTTTGAAAAAGTAATATCAAAAGCTGCCATAGGTCCTGACAATTCCCAATCAGCTTGGAAAGCTATAAACTGGCCAAAGTCAAGGGAAAAGGAATGCTGACTATTCTGCTCCTGCTTTTCCTTCTCTGCTTTCAGTTGTTGGGCAAGGTAACATTTGCCGTCGCATTTCAGATCCGACTGCGCTTTGTTGATACAAAAATTCTCAATAATCGTTGCTTTGTTTAGCTCATAGGATCCTTGGATGAGGGAATACACCATTCCGTTCAATACCAAAAGTGCTGCCATGGCTATGTAAAGCAAGCTTTTCAACATGGTGGCAAAGGTAGGGCACGGGAGAATATTAAACAAACAGGTTTGAATTTTTCAGCTCCTCTTTTACAGCTTCTTTTCTGTTTAAATGATTTCATCAGGGCAAAGCATTTTTATTCATTTCTCATGAATCTTGGGAAACCTTTGGGGCAAAAAAGATTTTAGAATTTTCATTTCGGTATTTTTTATGATTATATAGAATACTAAAACAGCACTTGATGCATAAAAAAGAAAGCAGGATTTAGATTTACCCTACTTTCTTATTCTGAAGAAAATTTTTTAAGAAGCCTTGAATATTCAGAAAACCCAAATTTTCCTGCAAGGACACCATATATATATACTTTAGTTCAAACTCACATCCAGGTATACTGAATGCCTGCCATAAGTGTCATAAAACGGTTTAAATTCAACTCCATCAATTGTAAAGGTCAACTCAGCGGGATTTCCCTTAATTGATTTTCCTATATCCTTTTTGTCAAATGAAATTTTTCTCCATTCTTTCCTTGCGTCAGACTCCTGTGCTGCCAATAATATTGGCCCATAAAATAGGCTTGCGATGTTAGGTTGATCCATCACCGGATCCAAGTAAAAATCAAAGGGCATTCTTAAGTCCACTTTATCACCATCTTCCCAAAATCTACTGATAGCAATGTAACTTCCCGGCTTTACATCTAATTGAATCTCTTTGCCATTAATACTCACATGGTAACCCTTTCTGGCCCAGGAGGGGACTCTTAGGTGCAGTACAAACTCACCTTCACCCTCTACCAAAAGCTGTGTTTTATCTTCTTTGGGAAAACTCGTTGCTTGTTTGATTTTGATATTTCTCTCTTCCCAATCCAATGTTGAAGGAATAAAGAGGTTGACGTAAACAGCGTTTTCTTCAATACTTTTATAATAAATAGATTGCTGGAGTTTTGTATTGCTTTCAATTGAAGTACCATTGCAACAAGTAAACCCGGTCATTTTTGCATTACCAAAATGTTTGATGGATCCAGGTCTTAAAGGCACATGATACGTATTGGCAGGACTATCTTCAGCCACTGAAGCAAGAATATGGTTGTACAATCCCCTTTCGAAATAGTCCATTAACTCTCCCCGCTGTTCAAATAAAAACAGGTTACCTGTCAACTTCAACATATTATAAGTTGCGCAGGTCTCATTTTGTCCACCAGATGAAAAACCATTTTCATAAAGCGTAGCTGGTTCGGCAATAAAGCATTCTGCATTTGCCGGATTTCTAGCTCCGGCGACTCCTCCAATGCTATACATGTAATCATTCACTGCCTTAAACCAATAATTATCAGCTACTCTAAAGTACTCGTCCTTAGCTGAAACCCTGTACATTTCCAAACTGCCTACTACTTGAGGAATATGCTGATTGGCATGAAGGCCCCTGAATGTATCTACATTTTTGGCCAGGCCATGGGAATACTCTGCATCTCCAAAAAACATCTGAATATTGTCAAAAAGCTGTGCTCCCTTTAGAAACCGGGGATCTTGAGTAATTTCATACAAAGTAGCCATTGTTTCATTCATACCTCCAAACTCCCCTGCTATGTAGGTATTCCACATTTTGATTAAGGTTTCTTGGGGAAGCGCATCCAACCTCGTATATACCCACTCTCCCATTCCTTTGGCGATTTCCAATGCTTTTTCATTCCCACTTACTTTATAAATATCAATCAAACCTGCTAAAATCTTATGGAGTGTATAATAAGGGGCCCAAATTTGGTTTTTCTGTCCCCCATAAGTAGCACCCTTTTCCAGCATTATAAACTGATCTGGAGGATAGGCACTGATATACCCTTTTCCCCAATTCCAATAATCGCTTCTAATGCCTTCATCACTTAGATCAGAGTCAAAATCTGATTTTCCCGGACCTTTTGGAACAAGTACTGGATCCTCATTACCTTTTCCATTGACTTTATTTCCAGAAAGTTTGGATAAATCATACAACACATTGACCATATAATCCATTTTATCCAAGAAATTCTGCTGGAGAACCTCATCATAGCCAGTGCTTGCGTATGCTTGGGCAATAGCTGTAAGGTAATGACCGGTAGCATGCCCTCTGAGCTTTGTTTCCTGACTGTCCCAAACTCCCAATGGAACTGCATTTTCAGGTTGGGGTTGATCGAAAGCATGTCTAAACATGTAGAGAAAGGAGTTTGGATCTGTCTCTGCCAGAGTCAGTAAAAATTTGTCCCTATTTTCTATAAATTTGGTCTTTTGGCCAGTTTGATCTTCCTCCAAGTTGATTTGATGAAGTTTAAATAACTCCAACTTTTGCTGTGGTGGAGAACTATTTGTTTTTGCTTTGACAGACACTGTGGCTACAGGTTCAAAATCCGTACCCGGGACTTTTCCTTTAACCGTATAAAGACCTACTTTCGAAACCAATTCATTGTCTTTGGGTGCCGGCCAAATCACCCTTACCAAAGGACCATTGAGGTCATCTACATAAGATCCCTTTACATGGCTTGGAAGTCTTGGCAAGCTTCCAACTTCTGTTTCAACTTTTATGTCCTCTACATTTGACAAAAACACATTGTACAGCTTTGCCTCATCTTCAGGATAATCAGGCAAGTCATCCTCGACTTTTTTGCTGTGAGCAATGTTTTGATTTACATCTCTAAATGCATTAAAATAAATACTTGCTACCTGCCTATTGGCCAATGGTACTCTATAAAATCTTACATCATGAAGGAGGGCATCCAAGCTTTCGGCTTCCGGTGTAGCAGATCCCCCTAAAGAAATGGTAAGATTTTTAAGATTTTCACTACTAAATATCCTAAGAAGTTCATTTTTGAGCTCAGGTGTTTCCTTTATTAGTTTACTGTCCACATAGGTTTTGAAAGCTTTAGATGGTATATCATAGACAAAAACCAGGTGTACCCATTTATTCAGAGGGACGCTATCTCCCGATATGGATTTGCTGTTCCCTTTATGGTCCTCAATATTTATTTTGAAATTTGAATCTCCCTCAACTCCTACAGGATAGGCAGCAAAATAACTTTTACCATTTGTACTAAAATCCAAAAGGTACTGACCTGATTTATCAGACCTGAGGTAAACCCAAGCTGAAATACTCAAGGATTCTACATTGCTTAAAATTTCACTTGGAAGTATAAGGTTTTCCCCTTTTTTCCCGGTCATGGAAAGTACTTTTCCAAACCGTTCATCTGCTTCAAATTCCACATTTTCAGAGTAGGTAGATGCATGAAGATTATTACGTGACCAATCTTTAAGGTCACCATCAAAAACATACCTGGCTATCAGGTCCGTTTCGCCTATTCCATCCAAAATCTGATCCCCTTCCTGAGCAAAAGATGACTCATAACTTTGCAGGAAAATACAGATGATTAAAACGTATTTGGTAAATGAATTTTTCAATATCATGTTTTTACTAATTGTATCTATTACATTTTTAAGTTTGACAATACTGCTTTGAATAGGATTCAATGAGATCGTCCAGTTCTAATAAAGATTGCTATTTTATTCTATTAATTCCATGCTGGTGGTTCGGAACCTAGCAAGTTTCTCACAAAAAAATCCCTTCTTTTACGTTCCCCATAACTTCCACCGGAACTATGTCCCATTCCTGGTACCATGATAAACTCAAAATCCTTCATTTCTTTTATCAGTGCATCTGCAAACTGATACGTTGAGGCAGGGTCCACATTATCATCCAATTCCCCGACAATGAGTAGCAATTTGCCTTCAAGAAGGTCTGCATTGACTGTATTGGAACATGCTTCGTAATGCGGACCAATTTTCCCCATCCATTGTTCATTCCACCAAATTTTATCCATTCGGTTATCATGACAACCGCATGAAGCAACAGCCACTTTGTAGAAATCATTGTGAAAAACCAGAGCTCCGGCAGCATTTTGACCACCGGCAGAAGTTCCAAATATTCCTACCCTATCTATATCCATGTAAGGCCTGGATTTAGCAGCTTCGGTAATCCAAATTTTTCTATCTGGAAATCCTGCATCCTTTAGATCTTGGTAACAGACATCATGGAAAGCCTTGGATCGGTTAGAGGTCCCCATTCCGTCGATCTGCACCACTATGAAACCCAATTCAGCTAGTTCATTTAATCCATAATAATTGGGTCTAAAAAACTTGGGTACATGCGAACTGTGTGGCCCGGCATAGATGTATTCTATAACAGGGTACTTTTTTAAAGGATCGAAATTGCTGGGCTTTATGATCAATCCCCAAATATCAGTTGAGCCATCTCTTCCCGTAGTATGGAATATTTCCGGCGCAGTCCATCCTGCCTCTTCTATGTCTGAAATATCAGCGATTTCAACCGTATGAAGCTCATTAACTTTCTTTCCCAACGAATACACTTTTGACACCGGCGGTCTATCCTGTCTGCTGTATGTTGCGATAAAATGGCTGCGATCAGGGGAAAGACTAATTGAATAATTGGCATCCTCCTTTGTAAGAATTTCAAAATCTGATCCATCCAAATTAATCCTACAAAAATGGGTGTGGTATGGATCTTCTTGAGAATTCATTCCACTTGCCAAAAACAATACACTTCGGGTTTCCTCATTGACCTCCAGCACTTCCCTGACTACCCATTCACCCTTTGTGATCTGATTGATAACACGGCCTTCTTTGCCATCATACAGATAGAGATGTCTAAATCCATCTCTTTCTGAAGACCAAATGATTTCACTCCCATTATTGAGATCCTTCCTATAATACTTTCCACTGTAATCTATAAAAGTTGGACTCTCTTCCTTTATAAGGTTTTTGATACTTCCGTCGTCACTGTACATACTGTAAACTGCATACTCCTGATGCCCACGCTGATTGTACTCAAAGGTGATAGATTGACTGTTTTCCCTCCATTCAAGTCTGTGAACAGAATATTGATCCGGAATAAGCTCTAAAGGAAAAAAATGGACCTTATCCATTTCCAAATTTACCATAACAGGTATTTTGATCGGCAATGCATCTCCTGGCTTTCTGTAATCTCTTTCATGCAACTTTGGTTGTAATTGCTCTTTGGGTGTAGATTCCAGAAGGTAAAGCTTTCTGACTTCAGCAGGCCTTATTTTTGTGAGAGCAATCTTTTTACCATCCGGAGACCATTTGATATCAACAGCATAGTATTCTCCAGGTGATCCATCAAATGTCAATTGCTTTTCCTCTTCCCCATCCTTTAGGAATAGGTTATGGTCTTTTATATATGCTGATAAACTTTTGTCCGGGCTCAAGACCGGATCCCCACCTTTGTCATCAGTGCTCTGTCCCCAATACTTTCTTGTTGCATTATTTATTTTCTCTTTTTTCAACAGTTCACCAGTATCGGGTATGAAATCCCATTCATAACCTTCAAACCTGAATTTCACTAGATTTTCATCAATGTCATACTCAACGATTGAAATACCAAGATTATCTTCCTTTACTTCAATTCCTTCGAATGAATTTAGAGCGGAAACAAGGACTTTATTTTCAAATAACCTGGATTTATTACCTGTATTTACTTCAAATTTCCAAAACTCATTTCCCAATGGAGTTGCTTTTGAATACCAAAAAAAGTCCCCTTCTTTTGTCCAGGAAAATGAACTTGGAGAGTTATATACCTTCGAGAAGCTTTCCTTTACTTGCTCAGCTCTTAGGTAGTCTTCTTTAAGCCCTTGGGAAAAAGCATTCCAAACAAATCCTCCAACTAAGCATAAAATCATTGAGGATTTGATAAATTTTTTACAGAATAAACTCATTTGACTGGGATTCAATTCATGTTTTTTTATATAAGAATACCCTGCAACAGCAATCACAGGGTATTCTTTAAATAACAACCAAATCAATTATAACCTGGGTTTTGATTTAGGTTTGGGTTGGCGTCGATTGCAGGTTGCGGTATAGGAAAGATAGTCCTATGGTTACCATTAGGTCTATGAGTCAACCATGATTTGCTGGTAAACACACCAAACCTTATTAGGTCTTGCCTTCTATGGAACTCAGCTGCAAATTCGTAACCCAACTCATCCAGAAATCTTCCATACTGAATATCGTCACCACCTTCCAGGCTTACGATACTACCTGACTCATAATTTCCATATTGATACCTACTACCCTGCATTAATTCAGCACCTGTTACTATTGCATCATCGGGATTTTCAAATGAACGCATCCTAACTTCAGTGACAATTTGGGCCGCTGCATCAGCATTTCCTGTTCTAAGCAAACTTTCAGCTTTGATCATTAATGCATCTGCATATCTGAAAAACGGAACATCATTGCTTAGAGGACCGACCGAACCGATTTCAATTTCATATTTCCCGACTCTGTACCCTTCATACTCTCTGGTTGCATCTACACTACCCATTGTATTTTGGTAGTCTAACTGCACTTCTCTCAAGGAAGGATCCATAGAGTTGAAAATTGGCTGACCGCTGAGTGAAAACTGAGGCCCTCTAATCCATATATCAAATCTGCTATCCCCTTCTTCATAAGTATCGATGAACTGAGGAATAGCTGCACTACCTCCCCATGGAGCAGTCCCAAGATTGTATGTAGCTGCACTTGCAGGGTGAAGTGTTTTCCAATGGTAGTGGAACCATCCTGCTCTGGTCTCATCAAAAATTACAGAGAAAATCTGCTCCCTGGAGGATTGGTTATTGGTAACAAAATTGGTATGGTAATTAGGTTCAAGAATATACAGTCCCGAGTTGATGATGTCGTCTACCTGAGCTATTGCTTGCTGATATTTAGCTTCTCCAATATATACTTCCGCATTTAGGTAGATTTTTGCTAAAATCATCTTAGCAGCCCACTTGTTCATTTTTCCATAGACCTTCTCTTCAGGAATAATATCCATAATACCCAGTAGTTCTGCCTCAATGAAATCAAACACCTCTCTGCGGCTAGACTGTGACGGAAGCTCATCCGGAGTGAGCAGGTTTTCTTCCGTCACTATCGGTACATTTCCAAATGCATCCACCAATAAGTAATAGTAAAATGCTCTCAGCGCTCTAAGCTCACTGACCAATACGGGAATATTTTCACCTTCAATCGTTTGGTAATTCAGCAAAGCATTGTTCAGAATATTTAGAGAACCATAAGCCCTGTTCCATAATCCGGACGGATGGGATTGAAAAGCATTCCAGGTATGCATATGCATATTTCGATAAACACCGCCATCTATCCAACCATTTGGTCTAGCTGGTGTCACTATAGCATCTGAGCATTCTTCTACCAAGTCAAAATAACCATGCCATCCATAAAGCAAATCTGTAAGCCTTGTATATACAGGGGCCGTCAATGCTGCCAGAACCTCAGGGGAAGAACCTAAATCTTCCTCCACTAACACATTATATGGCCTTTCACTCAAATCCGTACATGCCATCGTAGACAAAAGGAATAAAGCGAGAATTTTATATGATTTTTTAATTATCTTTTTCATAGTTCTATATTTTTAGAATCGTATGTCTGTTCCTATTGTAAAAGTCCTAAGTGTAGGATACTTGTCACGTCCGTCATTACCGGGATCCAGGCCAGAACGGGGAACCTCTGGATCCAAACCTTGATAATTGGTGATGACTGCAAGGTTGGAAGCTGCTATATATACTCTTGCACTTTGAAATGCCCTGCTATTGACCGTTGGGAAGGAATAGCCAATAGAAACGTTGTCAATTTTCCAGAAATCACCGTTTTCGATATAATGACTTACATAAGATTGAGGACTTCTAAGTATTTGACCATCAATAGGGTCAAATGCTGTGTTAAGTCTGTTGTAGACAATAGTAGGATTTTCATAAAACATCCTTTGAAAATTGAGAATCTGGTAATCGAAAGCCCCTCTCATCGTCAGGTTAAAGTCAAAGTTTCTATACCTCACATAATGATTCCATGCGGCAAAAAACCTAGGTATTCCATTTCCCAAGATCTGTCTGTCATCAGGTGTGGCATCCAATATTGACTTCACTTCTCCATCTGGTGATTCTATCAACCAAGTACCATTGTTAGCAGGATTTGGGGCATCACTGAGCAAGCCTACACTTTTATATCCAAAGAAAGACCCTATTGGCTGACCCTCCTCTATTTTGTGGGTACTCATTTGGATAGGATCACCGGTACCTCCTGCAAAGAAAAAGTCATTCTGTAACTGGAACTCTTCACTTGAAAGCCTGGTCAGTTCATTGGTATTGGTGCTAAAATTGATATTTGTCTTCCATTCGAAATCTTTCTTTGTGATCAAATCAAAGTTCAATGCGAGTTCAATGCCTGTATTTCTCATAGCTGCGGCATTGGCAAGAGTAGTACCTACAAGGTTTGGTGGGACTGGAACAGGATAATTGTAAACCAAATCTACAAGTGTCCTATCATAGTAATCTATGGTACCACTCATAAAGTTATTCCATAAGCTAAATTCCAGTCCAACATTATATTCAATATTTGTTTCCCAACCTAAATTTGGATTGGGGTTGGCTACAGGGTTCAATACACTCTGCCAGTTTTGCCCATCGAAATAAAACTGCGTCGGACTGTAAGAGTACCTGGTCAATGAAGCATATGGATTACTGGAAACAGAACCTGTTTCTCCATAGCCTGCCCTTAATTTTAAGAATGTAATTGTTGAATTCTCCTTCAAAAACCCTTCATTACTGATTGTCCAGCCAGCAGAAATTGCAGGAAACAACCCCCACTTTTGATTGGCTCCAAATACTGAAGATCCTTCATACCTTAAACTACCTAGGATATTGTATTTATCTTTAAATCCGTAACCAGCTCTTCCAAAAAATCCAATCAGTTTCGAATCATTCAAAAAAGAGTTTGCCGAAGTTCCTGGCAGGCCCTCCCTAAGCGCACGGCCCTGCTGTATATTTCTGAAGCTGAATACATCCGAAGGGAAATCAAAATTGCTGATGGACATGCCTGTATTGGTCCAATCAATGTAACTGTACCCAACCATACCCATAATCCTATGGGCACCAATAATCTTTTGGTAATCAGCAGTCAGGTCAAGAAAATTTTCAACAGTAAGGGAGTTACTTACATTTGCCACCCCATTTCTGTTGTCTCTTATGGTCGAAATATGGTTTCTATTCTGATAGTTACCAAAATCATTGATGGTTCTGTGTTGCGAACCTACTACTTTCAGTTCTAGCTCCTCCACTGGAAAATAAGAAACAGATCCGGTCAACCACGTCCAATCATTCACATTTCTATAATCCTGCTCTTTGATCAGTGCCAGGGGATTCTCATACTGAAATTGCTCTGGTCTTTCCTGAAATCCTCCTTCATCATTAAATATCCTGTCGGTTGGATTTCTGATCAAAGCTTGTCTGTAGGCCCAGCCTCCAAATCTGCCATCAATATTCTGAATGCCTTTTAATACATTTAAATTGACACGGACCCGGTTGTCCGCAAAGAACTGTGTCAAATCTGTTCGGAATTTAAACTCCTCATTTCCAGAACCTATGAAAGCACCTTGCTCATTTTGATAACTCATGTTGGCCACATACTTGGTCTGTTCGGTTCCGCCACGCACAGAAATGTTATGAAAATGGTTCAATGGAGTATTCCTGCTGATCTCTCCAAACCAATCGGTCTCATAACCCAGATCATTTGAAGGGTCTATCAGTCCTTGATCGATTTTGTTTCGAAGGTCACTTGCAGACATAAAATCCGCAGTCCTGACAAAGGTGGAGGTAGCCATAAAGCTGGAATATTCGACGGAAGGCCTGCCTACTTTTCCTTGCTTGGTGGTAATGAGAATAACACCATTTTTTCCCCTTGCTCCATAAATAGCAGAAGCAGACGCATCTTTTAAAACCTCAACAGACTCAATATCCATAGGAGAAATAACATTCAAACTCCCGGGATACCCATCGATCAAAACCAAAGGTGCAGATGACCCAAAAATTGAAGTAATCCCCCTAAGTGATATTTCAACACCTGCTGCCGGGTCTCCTGAAGAAGAGCTTATGGCCAAACCTGCCACTTTTCCTCTTAATAATTCACCTGCATTCCTGACAGCACCTGTAATAAATTCCTCAGGTTTGACCTGGGCCACAGAAGAAGTAATATCCCCCTTTCTCATGGTTCCATAGCCGACTACTAAGACCTCATCCATCGATGTTAGGTCCGGTTCAAGTGTTACATTTATTGTACTGGAAGCTCCCACCACTACTTCCTGATTTTTAAAACCGATGTAACTGAATACCAAAACAGCTCCCTGGTCGGGAACATCCAGTACATATTGCCCATCCAGATCTGTGGCGGTTCCTCTTGTAGAACCCTTGATCAAAACACTCACACCTGGCATGGGAAGGTTATCCTCTGATGATATTACTGCACCTCTGATGGTCCTTTCATAAGGAGTTTCAGCATCCAATTTGTCTCCAGACCTAATGTTAAAGTCTGCTTCTGTGTCCGCCTTGAGCGGCAAGGTAAACCCAAGCCAAATCAAGGAAAGTATCACTATTTTGTGATACAGTTTAGTAAAGTTCTTCATAAATAATTTAGTAAAGGTTAAGGTTACTTTAATTGGTTTATCTCTCTGCTTTAACTATTTAACCCTAGTAAAGCATCTATTAAATGTACTTAAAACACTTATTCATAAAAAGAACCTAATTGACGTAAAATAATACAATATTGATTTATTTTAACATTTATAAACATTTAAATAATTATTTAGTTTTTTAATTAAAAAAAATAAGGAACATGCACTGCATGTTCCTTATCCAAATAATTATTACCCTACAAAATTTTAATTTACATTTATCACCAGATTTGTTGTACCTAGGTCAAGGTAATATCTAGAGTCACTTCCAGCTGTTTTCCCATCAATACTGTATTCTCTCTGACCGAAATTTTTGATGCGCAATACAGCTCTAGGCGTAAACTTACTTTTAGGACCAAGTGAAACTTTGACTTCACCGTTTTTCTGATTAAAAGACACTTTCTGAATCTCACCTGCATCAGTTTCTATCAACAAATCAGCTTGATTTATGAAAACAGCATTCTTCCCAGCTGTTGTAACTTCCAACTCCACCCAATCACCTTTTGAAGAAACGTTTCCACCAAATCCCAACCATCCAAAAGTTTTATCATTCACTAAATATGCCCTGCTATTAATGGCGTAGCCGAAGAAACCCGATCCATAGTCCCCTGAGATGCCATCGATTTCCAAAGTTTGAGGATATGAATGGAAGGCTGCAGGAGCAAAGCCATCTTCTGTAATGTTGGAAATTCCGCCCAAAAGACCTCCGTAACCCACTCTCAGCTTATACAAATCCTCTGAAGCTTTATGATACCCTTCCAGTACAGGAATGGCATTCATTGCTGATCCGTAATGATGAAGCTGTCTTTCAATTCTCTGTAGTTTACCTCCATAAAGAAAATCCCAATATCTTCTAGCACTACCATTATAACCCCAATGAGGTACTGTGGGCATGTAAGCCAAAACAGCATTCAGGGTCACTTGAGCTTTTTGATCATATCCAAAGTATTCAGTCCAAATATAAACTTCCTCCTGACCTGTTGAATCCCATGGCATTTCACTGCCAAATGGAAATGCCAACTCAGCCCATACATCGGCTCTTTTACGCATGAGCTCTTCAAGCTCTGTAGCCATTTCATTCATTCCTTCCCTTTTTAGGTCTTCTAATATCCTTAGGAATACTGTACCTTCCATTTGTCCAAACTGCGCGTAATGTGGTGCCTGATCGACCATTGCTACAGTTGTATGGAAAGCATTTTCCAAATACCATGACCAGGGGTGCGTATTGACAAGGTTTTCGTGAAACCTGGCCAATCTATACATCACCCAGTGAGCTGCCGCAACATGTGGATAATTGAATGATCTTACGGTAGATTCTGCTTCCTTCTTAGACCAAGCTGACCAAGTACTATAATTGACATCATCACTGTAAGTACCTGCTGGCATTGAGTCCGGCTCATAATAGAACATACTCTTTCTCACACCATATTTTTTCTCACCTTCTGAATACTGAATACCACCCCAAAGCGTTTGATAGTAAAACTGTTTGATTTTAACCATTTCTTCAGGATCAGGGTCAAGGTACTGCTTCATGACGGCTGAAAGCCATGAACCTGCTCCTGCCTCATCACTCAATCCTGCAATCCACGCACGGCTGTCTTCCAATATTTTTTCCTTTTTCTCGTAATCATAGGAGATAACAGACAAATGTCTTCCAAAGAGATCCTCCGGATTTTCATACCATTGTTCAGTAGTAAGAAACTTGCCAAAATCAGCTATCACATCAGCTTCACCTTTGATGACTTTATAGTTTATGGTTTGCTTTTCATTGTTGTCGTACACCAATGTAATTCTGGATCTTCCCCAAGACAATCCTTGCACTTCATATTCAACCCATTCATTAAGATTCGAATTTTCTACAGCTTTCAAGCTAATTGATCCTTGGGGGTATACAGAATAGGATTTAACTTCTCTATGCTTGCTGATAAACAGACGTGCATTAACATCTTTTGGAATTACATAGCCAGGAATACCCACCGCCAGGGGTCTGTTTTCGGCCCTCAAGGTCTTTTCAATGTTTTTTACATTGTCTGTTAAAACAAAAGAAAGGGAGAATTTTCTCTCCTCACCTGGATTTAAAGTAGTTGATGTCGGTTCATTCCATTGTTCAACACCTTTCCAGTCAATTTCAGCTTTTGCTTTACTGTGGATTACCCAGTCATGAAAACCTTCAAAAGTTATATTTCTAGGGGTACGGTCATCCAATAGTGGATTATAAGCCTCAAAACCAGCATTTTGGTATGGCAACACCAGTAAAACCGGAGCTTTTCCACTTAACCTTACAACCTGTAGATACCCTGCATCTTTACCTATATATGGATCATAGAATACTTTTTCCAAATGGGCTTCTTCCAGATTTTTATGGTGAAGTATATTATCAAAGATCATGGGGATTCCTAAATATCCGATTTCAACGGATTCATTTGAGGTATTCCTTAACAAAAAGGTCAAGACTAATTTACCTTCTATGTTTTCCCATCTCCTTTCCACTTCTATTGGAAGATTTGAGCCTAAGGAAGCATTTAGTTTAGCTGCAGCCATTACTGACCCTCCTGAAGGAAGAATTTCTATTGCTTTTCTGTTTCTAGCTGAAGATAAAGTATTCCAGGAGGTTTCACTTTGGGATTTTATCATTAGATTGATATCACCCAAATGGTATAAACTATCCCGGCTTCTAATCTCCATTACTTCAGAAGGCAAAAAGTCGAAGTCGGATTCACTTTTTGGTCTTAAAGAGGCTGCTAATTGGGTTGACTCAAGAATTTCAATCTGGAACTTATCAGTGGTGAACTGTTTTTTGACAGTCGCGTCCATTTTTACAGGACTCTTTTCAAGGTTGTCATATATGCTCTTTCTTTGCGCATGACTATAAACTGTTACCAAACAAAAGGCAAATACAGTCCAAAAAAAAGTACTTTTTTTAAATTTTGACCCCATAACTTCTTACTTATCATTAAAGAAATAATTACTTGATAAAATCAAGTTTAACAAATGTATTAAAAACACTTATTACAGATATCATAGGTCTTTGACGGAGTATAATACCATATTGATAAGTAAGTGAAACGAGTCGTTATTTTAGGTCAACAAATGATTAAAAAATAAACTAACCGTATATTTTTGGTAATTCAATATAGATTTTAATGACTTACTGCTTTGATGATTAATCAAAGAAAATGTAAAGCCCATGAAATATTCAAATCAAAATGGGTTTTAGTAGCTGTCGACTGCATTATTTTTGGATTTGACGGTAAGGAGTATAATCTTTTATTTATTCAACGTGGTTTTGCTCCTGAAAGAAAAAAGTGGACTCTAATGGAAGGTTTTGTTCAAGAGAATGAAACAGAAGTGTTCCACCATTTCATCCAAAAGTTCTGCTTTTATCATCTGATAGATATCCGAGGAGCAGCATATCTTCATCTTCTTCTGTTCGGGTTCCTTTATTCTTCTCCTACCCATTTCTAAAGCCAGTACCAATGCGGTTGCTTTGGCTTCACCAATACCTCCTACCTTCATCCAGTCATGTAGGGAGTATTTGGCCAAAGCTGCCAGACTGTAGTTTTCAGCTGCCAGTATTGCCTTTGCCTGTTCTGAGGTCATCCCTCCTAATGCAGCAATCGGGTGGTAATCGGAAAGGGCTGATCTTCCTTTGGTGTAAAGGATTTCAGTTTCTTCTCTAAGGATGTTTCTGGAAGTAGCCATGATATTGTTGCAGACTTTTCACTCCTTGCGCTGGAGCTTTTGTTTAGCCCCTCCCCGGGAGTCTGCAAACCACTGAATGCACGGTGGAACGGAATAAATCCTCCTCAGAAAACCCTTCCTGTTTATGCCGTAAAACCTTGGCCCCTTCAGAAAACCCATCTGCCATGTGTGGTTTCAGGGCTCCTACATTTGGCTTTCAAAAGGCCGGAAGTAATAAATTGAAATTTTTAAAAATTCTGTCTGCCTGCTTTCCCGAAAAAAAATAATGTTTAAAATGTCAACACAAAAAGTCAATAATATCATAAACTCAATTGATTTTGTTAGGAATCCTTACTATTTTTGAAAAAGTAATATTTCCATAAACTTAAACCATTTCAAAATGACAAAATCAGTGTTTTACCACGCGGGTTGTCCTGTATGTGTAAGTGCAGAACAGGACATTGTATCGCTTATTGGGAGCGATAAAGTAGAAATCGTTCATTTGGGTGAACAAAAAAGCAGAATTGATGAAGCTGAATCAAAAGGTGTTAAATCAGTTCCTGCTTTGCTGACCCCAAGCGGCAATGTACTTCACCTTAACTTTGGTGCTTCTATATCGGATGTAAAAGGTTGAAATTTACCCCACATTGTTAGGGTATCCAGCTTTGTGGGGTAACTTTAATTTCAAAGCCGTTGATTATACTTTAATTGATCATCCTTGTGTAATATACAAATTCAGTAATCGCAAATAAATAAAATGGAAGTAGCAGTTTGGGACACCTATGTAACAAAGAAAGATGGCAGCGTAATGCACTTTGATATTTTAGTCCCGGAAAAAATAAAAGACAAAAGCAAAATCTTCGGTTATGGTAATGAATACCTTAAATCAAAGGAACAAAAAGGTCAACCCATAACTTCGAAAGAATGTAAGCTTTGCCATATAGAAACCCTGAGAAAAGAATGGGAAATAGAAATAAGAAAAAATGGTTACATTATAGTTGAAATGGAAAATTGCCAATAGATGAAATCAGCATTTGATTTAAACCGACAGAATAATAACAATATAGAGAGCAAAATTGTAGTGGCTTTGGAGCGTATATCCGAAGCATTCCGTGTATTATTATGGAACGAGAGTAAAGAAAATGCTTTAAGTCCTATACAAATTCAGATACTGATTTTCCTACTTTTTCACAATCAAAATAAGTGTAAAGTAAGCTATTTGGCCCAAGAGTTTAATATGACTAAAGCTACAATTAGCGATAGCGTAAAACTGTTATTAAAAAAGGGACTGGTACAAAAATTTGATTCACCTATTGACACAAGAAGTTACCTAATTGGCTTAACAAACAAAGGGAAGCAAGCAGCGGAAAAATCTTCTAATTTTTCATTCCCCATTGAAAAGCCTTTGAGTTCATTGTCCGATGATCAAAAAGAAACAATTCTTTCTGGATTACTCAAACTCATTCATGAGTTGAACAAGGCAGGTGTTATAAACCTTCAAAGGATGTGTTTCACCTGTTCACATTATGAAAACACTAAAGGCGAACACTATTGTAAACTGCTTCAATCCAGGTTAACAACCGAAGAATTGAGAGTTGATTGCCCTGAACATGAGTCAGCGTAGGTATAAGTTTTGGCTTTAAATTTTTTCTAATTGTAATGAGCTGATAGAAAAGATATATTTCAAAAAATTTAATTTGCAATAAATGAATGATAGGCTTGACAACTTTCACAAATACCTAACACAAAAAGCTGGTGTTAAAGAAGAGGACTATAATGCTTTTCTCCCCTATTTTTCGGTAAAGAATTATCAAAAGGGAGACATAATACTTTCAAAAGGAAGTATATGTAACCATATTTTTTTTGTAGAAAAAGGTCTTCTAAGGCTTTTCTCTATTGATCAAAACGGAACTGAGCATATAATTCAATTTGCACCAGAAAACTGGCTTTTGAGTGAAAGAGAAAGTTTGTATTTCGGAACTCCATCCGATTTTCACATTGATGTTTTAGAAGAATCCATAGTTGTAATGTTAATGCAGGATTTTATTCCAAAAGCCTCTTCAATCAGTCCTGAATTTAGAAATCACAATGAATTTATTCTTCAGAATCACATCAGACAATTACAACAAAGAGTAAACCTTTTGATATCTGCCTCAGCGGAAGCACGCTATTTACATTTCATTAAGATGTACCCGGATTTAACGCTAAGAATCCCACAATGGATGATTGCTTCCTACTTAGGGATAACGCCTGAAAGCCTTAGTAGGGTAAGAAAAGGACTTGCTGAAAAAAACTTTAAGTAAAATTCAGTTCTTACCATACATCAATGCGCAGGCTTTCTGCTTCTCGTAAATTTGTTTCATTATTAATTGAGTTGATACCAAAAACAATTATCATGAATACAAAGAACATAGAATTACTAGCTCCTCCAAGAGAACCTCATTTTGTTGGTGATGGATTTAGGGTCCACAATTTTATACCAAGTGGATTTAGAATGGATATGAAAAGAATGGACCCTTTTATCATGTTAGATTATAATTCAAAGTTTTATTTCCCTCCAACCGATAAGCCTAGAGGTGTCGGGGTACATCCCCATCGTGGCTTTGAAACAGTTACAATTGCATACAAAGGGAGGGTAGCTCACCACGATAGTAGTGGTGGCGGTGGAGTAATTGGTGAAGGTGACGTACAATGGATGACAGCCGCTTCCGGTGTATTGCATAAGGAATACCACGAGGAAACATTTAGCAAAGAAGGAGGTGAATTTCAGATGGTCCAACTTTGGGTTAACCTTCCTGCGAAGTACAAAATGTCAAAACCAAAATATCAAGGCATTTCAAACAATGAAATTCCAAAGGTTGAATTGTCTGACAAAGCTGGTATCGTAGAAGTTATAGCGGGTGAATATCAAAGTAATCAAGGTGCTGCCAGTACTTTTTCTCCTGTAAATGTGATGAATGCCAAGTTGAATATGGACGGAAAAGCTGCATTTAGCTTTCCAAGTCATTATAATACCGGAATACTTGTTATAGAGGGTAGTGTAAGGATAAATGGAGAAGAAAATGCACCAACAAACCATTTTGTTCTATTTGAAAATAATGGCAATGATTTCACTCTACAGGCAAATGAAAATGCTACAGTCCTGATTCTAAGCGGTGAACCTCTAAATGAGCCCATTGCGGCTCAAGGACCTTTTGTTATGAATACGCATCAGGAAATTGTTCAGGCAATTGAAGATTATAACATGGGAAGGTTTGGTCATTTGGAGGACTAATAATAGGTCAGGAAAAGAATGACGGTAACATATGCGGGAATTATGAAAAGTGTCTCAAACGTTTGATTTCATTCAGTAACTGATGCACGAAAAGAACTGAGAGGAGCAGAAATAGCCTATTCGCTTACCGAGCCGGTATCTGCTTCTCTTGCATTGTTTGCAACTGTTAAGCTGCTTTTGCATGCAAAAAAGAAGAAAATTCGTGCCTAACAAAAATCGTATTGGTTGATAAAAACACAGACCTGATAAGTGGATCTACACTGTTTGAACGGAAAAAATGCTGCGCAGCATGAGTTTATGAAGAATCCAAAAAATAAATTATGAACATAGACCTATTTGATAGAAAAACAAAGGGCTTTTTTAAGGCTACCGAGGATAGCAAAGAAGCAGGTCGAATGACCTACTCTTGGGCAGGAAAAGATAAGTTTATAATAGATCATACTGAGGTTAATCCTGACTTCAAAGGTAGGAATGTAGGCTTGCAACTTGTAATGGCTGCCGTGAGCTTTGCACGGGATAACAATTTAAAAATAATTCCACTATGCCCGTTTGCTAAAAGTGTTTTTAGTAAGAAAGCAGAAATAGGAGACGTTTTATAAAATTTGAAATAATGAAGAAAATATTGGTTTTGATGTTTCATCCCAGGCTAGAGTCAAGCAATGTGAACAAGTTTTTAATGACCTCATTGCTGCATCAACCGCATATTGTAGTCAAAGATATGTATGAGTTATATCCAGATTTTAATATAAATGTAAAGGCCGAGCAGCAAGATTTATTAGAGGCAGACTTAATAGTTATCCAACATCCATTTTTTTGGTATGCCGCCCCTCCCTTAGTAAAGCAGTGGATTGATTTGGTATTAGAGCACGGGTGGGCTTATGGAAAGAAAGGCAATAAATTAAAAGACAAAAACATCATGCATATCATTAGTAGTGGAGGTGGATTTGAAACTTATTGCAGCGAAGGCAAAAATTCATACACCTACAATGAACTACTACGCCCTTTCGAATTGACTTATAGACTTTGCCAAATGGAAAAACTTCCTCCATATATTATTCCCAAAGCCAACAAATTAGACCTACTTGATTTAGAAAAACACTGTAGTCAAATAAAACAAATCCTTAGAGATTATATTACTTCCGAAACAGATTTTACTGCGCTAAAAAATATATTGTATTTGAACGAATTAAAATAAAAGACTATGGCATCAGATTTATTTCAAAACGCACTTATATATCTCGGAACTGCCATTGTCTTTGTTCCCATATCAAAGAAATTGGGTATCGGGAGTGTGCTTGGATATTTAATTGGAGGCATTTTGGTTGGCCCTTTTGCACTGGGTTTAATTGGCAAAGAAGGACATGATGTAATGCACACGGCCGAGTTTGGAGTGGTGATGATGTTATTTGTAATCGGACTGGAACTAAACCCTGCCCAATTTTGGAAAATGAGAACAAGAATTCTAGGGTTAGGTGGCCTGCAAATGCTATTTACAGGCCTGATACTTTTTCCACTTCTCTATTTTCTGCTTTCTTTTTCTTTAAGCGCTTCTCTTGCCTTATCAATGTCATTTGCAATGTCATCAACGGCAATAGTTTTGCAGAGTATCCACCCCACCAAGTGCATGTTTACAAAGAAAGTCCTTGGCCATAGTTTTGCATAAAAACAAAAGATATGGACAAGAGAGAAGAAATGATCCGATTGGTCGAAGAGTTTACCAAGAGTGGCCTCAGCCAGAAAGAATTCAGTGCCTCGAAAGGTTTGGGGTTCCATCAATTCAATTACTGGTTCAGAAAATTCAAAAAAGAGAATGAAGACGTATCATCTTCCGGCTTTATACGTGTGGATTCCGGCAGGGCGGAAAGTTCTACAGGGCAGTTTGAACTTGAATATCCCAACGGAGTAAAGCTAAGAGTGCCCAAAGGGGACCTGGCACTGTTGTCCCACCTTGTAGCCCTATACTGATGTTCAGTCTTGGCTCATCCCACCGCTATTACCTTTTCACCTCCCCGGTGGACATGCGGAAAGGGTTTAACGGACTCGGAGGACTGGTAAGAAATAATATGTGTAAGGAGCCCACCTCAGGAGAGGTCTTTGTGTTCCTCAACCGGAACAGGAATCTTATCAAACTCCTGCACTGGGAACATGGCGGTTTTGTTATTTATTACAAGAAGCTTGAAAGGGGAACCTTTGTACCTCCTGTTCCCTCCTCTGGTCCACAAAGTATCCGCTGGCCGGAGCTGGTAATGATGATTGAAGGCATTCAGGTTGAAAAATTCAGGCAAAAACCCCGGTATGAGCTGGCGGAGAACTGATTATTTTATTGACTTCAGGTCAGATATTTTAAGCCTGTTGCCCCTATGTGTCCAATAAAGGCGGTTTTTGTCTGAAGACTGTTAAAATCCGTTTTTTATGGTGGGTTATCCACAGCCTTTGTGGAGAAATAATCCATTGAAATGGACGATAAGTGTCTTATTTTTAAATCATGAACACCGGGCTGGAGCATCTTTCAAAGGAGGAACTGATTACTCTTCTAAAGGATCGGGAACGTTCCATAGAAGAACGTGAACGGACCATTGAAAAATATGAGCTGACCATTGAAGAGCGTGACCGTGTGATCGGAGAGAAGGATGCCTATGCCTCCCAGCTGCTGGCCCTGATCGATAAGTTCAAGCGGATGGCCTTTGCACAGACAAGGGAAAGGTTTGAAGGCAACAAGGACCAGCTCCCGTTGCCTTTCGGTACAGACGGCCCAGCGCAGCAGGAACAGCAGGAGCAGTTTGAGAAGAAGATAGCATATACAAGGAAGAAACAGTCCTCAGCACACCGTGGCCGTGTAGCCCTTCCCGCCCATCTTCCCGTGGAGGAAGTGGAAATCTATCCGGAAGGAGATCTCAGCGATATGGTATGCATCGGCAAAGAAGTGACCGAAGAACTTGATTATGTTCCGGCGAAATATCTTATCAGGAGGTACATCCGCTTCAAATATGCCCCAAAGGACAAAAACAGCGGTTCGGGAGTTATGATCGGAGCACTTCCCGAGCGTGTCATTGATAAAGGCATACCCGGTTCAGCCCTTCTGGCAAGCAACCTCACGGACAAATATCAGGACCATCTTCCCCTGTACAGACAGGTGGAACGCTTCAGACGGGAAAACATTCCGATTGCCCATTCAACCATAGAAGGATGGGTCCGGCAATCGCTGGAAAGGCTGGAACCCTTATATGACTGCCTGCTTGAAGACACCAAAGCGATGGGTTACCTTCAGGCGGATGAGACAACCATCAAAGTCATGGACAGTGCCAAAAAAGGTGCCTGCCACCTGGGCTATTATTGGGTGTACCATAATCCCTTGGAGAAAACCGTTCTTTTTGATTACCAGCCCAGCCGGAAAAGTGAAGCTGCCGAGAATATGCTGAAGGGTTTTAAAGGATACCTTCAGACAGACGGCTATGCCACTTACAAAAAACTGGGAAAACAGGAAGGTGTTACGCACCTTGCCTGTTGGGCGCATGCCCGCAGACCATTTTTTGAAGCACAGAATAACGATAAAAACAGAGCAGAAACAGCACTGAAGTTTATCCAAAAGCTGTATGCGGTGGAAAGAAAGGCAACCGAACTAAAACTAGAGCCCGAAGAGATCAAAAGTCTCAGGCTGGAAGAATCCCTGCCCGTTATCAACAAAATGTCCAAATGGATAAAGGAGCAGCTGCAGGATCCAAAGGTTCTCCCTGGCAGTGCCATAGGGAAGGCTTTACAGTACAGTGCAGAAAGATGGGATGAACTCTCCAACTACCTCTATGACGGAAGGCTGCTTATAGACAACAATCCTGTCGAAAACTCAATAAGAAAAGTAGCTTTGGGACGACGTAATTACCTCTTTGCAGGCTCACACCGTGCTGCGAGGAGAGCAGCAATGATTTACTCATTCTTTGCCATCTGCAACAAACATGAAGTGAACCCATACCAATGGCTCAAACACGTGCTTGAAAATATAATGTCAACAAACCATAAAAATATTAAAAGCCTATACCCCCAAAATTTTAAAGCCCACCTGTAGTTGGTCAGGTGGATACTTTGCAGACTCTCAAAGAAAAGGGATTGGATAAAACACAAGCAGGTCAAAATTCATTTTCTGTTTTATTATTTCAGGACATAGCAGTAATACCTATTTTGGCAATACTTCCCTTATTGGCCGTAAACTCTTTTGCTGAAGATTCCGAACTCCATCATTTACCTGAAATATTCTCTTTTTTGAATGAATTCCCCAGTTTACTTTTATTATTGGCAGTAGGTTTTGTTTTTGTATTGAGCAAATATCTTTTGCCTTTTATGCTACACTTAATTGCCAAAGTGCATATGCGTGAGTTATTCACTGCGGCAGCTTTGTTTTTCGTCATAGGTATCGCCTGGTTAATGGAAGCAGTTGGAATCAGTGCTGCATTGGGTGCGTTTATGGCAGGTGTTTTACTTGCAAACAGCGAGTTTCGTCACGAATTGGAGGCCGACATCAATCCTTTCAAGGGTTTACTTCTCGGTATATTTTTTACAGCTGTCGGTTCTACTATAAACTTTGATATCATAGCCACACAACCATTAAAAGTTTTTCTAATTGTATTGGTACTCATGCTAGTGAAATGGGGGGTTCTTTTTATTATAGGAAAACGATTTAAATTAGTTTCCGACCAAAACATTCTTTTTGCTTTTCTGCTATGCCAAGTTGGTGAATTTGCATTTGTGCTATTAGGTTCCATTGGACAATTAGGCATTGTTCCAAAGCAAGATTTAGATTTATTTATGGCTGTTGTAACCATCAGTATGATGGTTTCCCCTTTGTTGCTTTTTATAAATGAAAAGTTTGTTGCTCCTCTATTTGGCATTAAAGAGAAAGAAGAAAAAACCTATGATGAAATTGATGCTCACAATAAGATAATTCTTATCGGATTTGGACATTTCGGTAGCACAATAGGGAGATTTCTAAGAGCCAATAATATCAATGCGACCATTATTGACAACGACAGTGATCGTGTCAATTTACTCCGAAAAATGGGTTTCAAAGTATTTTATGGTGATGGAACACGGATTGATTTACTTGAATCTGCCGGTGCAAAGGAAGCACAAATACTTATTTCAGCAATAGATGGTTCACATACCAACATTGAACTATCAGAACTGCTCCCAAAGCATTTCCCTGATCTTAAGCTATTTGTCAGAGCCAAAAACAGGTATGATGCATATGAATTAATGGATAAAGGAATAAAACATATTCACCGTGAATCACTGATTGATTCGGTTTATATGGGGGTAGACATACTGGCTGAGTTAGGATTTCGTAAATATACCTTGCACAGAAAAGCACAAGATTTTATTAAATATGATAATATGGCTTTAGAAAAGCTTTACAAAAACAGAAACAGTAAAGATCACATCGGCCTTCTACGAGAAGAAATTGAGCAGCAAGAAAAACTGCTTCAAGAAGATGTGCTGTTTTTGGAAAAATCTAATGATGATAATGCTTGGGATAAAAGTCACAGAGAAAATTAAATATAGGAAATGAAGATAATCGCGTTCGCTGGAAGTAACAGCATAAATTCTAAAAATAAGCAATTAGTCTATTACACTCTAAAAGCATTTCCGGAATTTGAGATTGAACTTATAGATATCAATGATTATGAAATGCCTTTATACTCTATTGATAAAGAAAAAAGTAATGGAGTCCCTGAAAAGGCTTTTGCATTTAGGGCCAAATTATCCGAAGCAGATGGTATTATCTGTTCGCTTGCAGAGCATAACAGAAGTTATACAGTGGCCTTTAAAAATATTTTTGATTGGTGCAGCAGGGTTGATATGAATATCTTTGCAAATAAACCTATGCTCCTTATGAGCACCTCACCAGGTGGTTTTGGAGGTGGTAATGTGATGGCAGCAGCAAAAAGTTTTTTCCCTAAATGTGGTGCAAACATTATAGAATCATTCTCTTTACCTTCTTTCAATCAAAATTTTAGTGGTGGGGAAATTGTGAATAAGGAGCATGCATCTGCTCACTCCTCAAGAGTACACTCTTTTAAAGAAATGTTATTACAGTCTTAAGTTTACTACTTGTTACTTCGAATAATACTAGCAATTTGATTACCTTCTATCCATTAAGGTTTTTATAGGGTCACAATTTTCTCAAATCTGATTAGAAATGGCAACTAATCAAAAAGATAAACCTTATCTATAGTTGTTGATTTTTTTTCAAATCAATTACCCTCATCAAACCTCTGAACAACAATAAAATAGCACTTCAATATCAATCAAAAATTTTAAGTATCGAGCTCAAATTTACATTTTTTATCATCTACATGTAGCACATACCCATAATCACCCGTTTGGTAAACAAGAGCGCTCTTAAATCATTTCAATGTTTAACAAAAAAAATTTCAAAATGAATTTAAGAAAACTATTACCAATTCTGATTGCAGTCCTATCCATGAGCTATCTTACTTCTTGTAGCGATGATGATCCTGATCCTTGTACAGATCAGACTTTAAGGTCTTTTGCTATGGTGCTGACTGATGAAGATGACAATCTAATAATGGATGAGGAGGGCTTTGATACTGAAAAGGTCAGGCTGTTTGCATTAGATGGCGAGGAAGAGTCAGAAGTCGATTTTGAAGTTCAGAAATCAAGTGAAGATGAGCATTACATATATTCTTCAGAATTATCTGAACTTAGTCTTGAGGAAGGTAACAACAACTTTAGGGTATATTGGTCTGAGGAGGGTTTCATCGATTTCAACTATGAGGTAACATCTTCTGATGCAAGCGGATGCATAGTTTACGCCTACACAGCCAATCATGGAGATGACCAACTGGAAACGATGACCGTAGGAACTGTTACAGCCTATGTTTTGGAAACTTCAGAGGCAAGCGAAGAATAAATAAATTAGGTCCATCAGTTCTCTTTTTCAAGGCTGATGGACCTTTAATTTCCATATTCAATATTCAGAAAATATAAGTTAACTGATTCAAGAAAGAACAAGTTGGTTTTGAATTGAAATTCCTTAATAATCCAATATTTTAAATTCAGTCCTTCTGTTTTCCTGATGCTCATCATCAGAGCAATCTACACCATCTTTACAATGGTTTTTCAATTGAGACTCTCCATAACCCTTGGCTGAAATCCGGTTTTTACTCACACCCAATGACACTATAAAGTCGACAGCAGATTGGGCCCTTCTATCAGATAACCTCTGATTGTATTTTTCTGTCCCCCTCGAATCAGTATGGGAATGAAGTTCTATTTTCAAAGTTGGATTTTCCAGCAAAATATAAGCTAGCTTAACCAATTCAGGTTTAGCGTCTTCCCTAATATCCCATTTATCAAAATCATAGAAAATATTCTCAACCGTATAAATTTTTTCTCTTTCCATTTTATCAAGATACAACTGAACAAATTTCTGTCCGGCATCCTGTTCACTCTTATCTCCTTTAAGGGCTTCGTCTATTTGAGCACGCATGTAATCTGTGGCTGTAGCAGAAATCCCAAAAGGTGTTCTAACAGGCACTTGAAATTCAAATTTCCCCTCTTCGTTGGTAACATATCTAAAGTTTACACCTGTATCTTTATTAACTGCCGTAACCACAGCATTTGATATGGGGTTTCCTGTATCTTTAGCCAACACCTCCCCCATTAATAATACAAACTCCTGAATATTGTATTGTATTCTGTAGATATCATCACTACCCTTTCCGCCTTCACGGTCAGATGAAAGAAAGGCATAATCCGTATCAGTTCTAGTAAAAAAGAAGTCATCTCTATTGGAATTAATTGGGGCTTTTAGGTTTTCAATTGTTCCCCTATTGTTTTTATAATCCCTTATCAAAAAAACATCAAGTCCACCCAAACCTGGATGTCCGTCTGAAGAAAAATAAAAGTCTTCGTCATAAATAAACGGAGAGCGCTCATTTCCGATAGTATTGTAATTAGAGCCTAAATTTTCAGGTTCAGTCCAAGTGGAGTCTGTCAACAATGTTACTTTATATAAATCCAAACCTCCATAGCCTCCCGGCATGTCAGAAGCAAAGAATAGGGTTTTTCCATCTTTGTCCCAAAAAGGGTCTATTACCATATATTCCAAAGGGGAATTAAATCCAAACCCTTTTTCTTCTGACCACTCTCCATCTTCCTGAAGGTGGGCATGATACATTCCTGGAAATACGGTTATATCATTTCTTTTGAAAGAAAATGGACTACCCCCACTTACAGGCTCTGTTTTTATGTGAAATTTGTGCACCTCACTTTCATAAACCGGTCCAATATGATAGGGATGTTGGTAATCTTCAACCTTTTCAACAGTACTTCCTGAGTTTGTTTCAAAGTCATAAGACAAAGTAAAGACTGAAAGAAAACCATTACCGGTCCAACCGTATCTTTCGCTTTTGAATGCATTTCTGGTATTAATTCTGCCATCCTTGTTATCCAGTCTGTCTGAAACAAAAAGTGGCCTATTTTCATCGTAAATAAACCCGAACTCCGAGTATTCTGTGTTTACTCCAGCTACTGGTTCCAAGGCAATATTGGATTCAGAATTCAATATTGTCTTCCCCATTTTCAGGGATTCCTCCAATACAGTAAGTTTTTCCGTTCCAATTTCTTCATCTCCGGAGCTTTTATATTTTTCCAAAAAATGCAGCGCTTCATCAAATTTAGCATTGGCCTGAAGAACTGTGGCATATTGGTAATAATCAATAGCCTCCATTAAACCGGATCGTTCAAGTCTTGAAAACCAAGACTCTGCCTGTTCAAACTCTCTCAGCTTTAAGCTCGTATTTGCCAGCCCTCTAAGGGCTGTTTCACTTTCCTTTTTTTCATAGGCAGCCATATATGATTCTTTGGCTATTGAATAATTGAACATCCGTTCGTTCTCTTTTGCAGTTTTAAGGTTCCCTCCCTTAAAAAGAGTACAACCATTCAATAAAATTAAAGAGAAAACAATAATTACATTTCTATAATTGTTCATCATGAATTCATTAGAAGTTTCGTGGAGAAAGTGACCTTACCCTTCGTGCCGGTAACAAATAACCTATGGAAATATCATGGGTTGTAAAAGACCTCACATTAAACCCTGTAATGTTATGATCATAGGCATACCCCACCCTTAAACCGTCTGTCACAAAAATTTCTATAAGCCCTACTATCCCTGTACTGTTTTTCAGATTTTCAGACAAAGATCTTCCTGCATAATCTAAAGCTGTCCTATAAGAAGCGCCAACCCAAAATTTATCAACAAACACAAAAGATGCATTAAGGTCCAGTCTAGAGGGCGTCCGAAAATCATCCATGAACATAAATGAAGGTCGGAAGGCAATATCACTGTTGACATCGATCCACATTCCAGCAGATAAATTCATGTGGTTTCTGGGTTCAGCCATTACCTCTCCATTATCAAAGTCCAGGATTGGAGTCAACAAATTGTCAAAGGCTATACCGGCAAAATATTTGTCATCATAATAAAATACACCTGCTTTTAAATCCGGGTAAGCAATCTGGTTTCTTGCACCCGGTACCGTGGGGTCATTTACATCACCAGGCGTGAGAAGGTTACCATCTATCAATGAGCTCACATATCCTACCCCAAGGCCAAAACTCAGATACCCCGTTTCTGTCAGTCTCAAATGGTACGACAATTTTGCATAAATAGAATTATTCCTCATCGCTCCCAACCTATCTGTCATACCTACAATCCCAACACCAATATTTTGATCAGGCAAAAACCCATCTGCGGCTATAGCTATGGTTTCAGGACTTCCGGTTACTCCTGCCCATTGTTTTCTATAATAGGTCTGTACATAAAGCTGTTCTTTGTAACCTGCATAAGCAGGATTGATGAATATAGGATTGAACATGTACTGACTAAACTGAGGAACCTGTTGTCCATATGCATCGGGCAAGAAGATAACGGATATTAATATTATATAAACTAAACCAATCTTTTTCATAATGCTTATCTTAAAATTGTCACATAACCTTTGAATACTTCTTCAGTTCCATCAAGCCTTATTACTGTCAATTGATAGTAGTAAGTACCTTCCAAAAGGTTGCCTCCATCCCATTGATTTGAATAGTTTTCAGAACGGTAAACCTCAACACCCCATCTGTTCACCACCAATAAGCTGTTTGAACTGAAAAACTCCTGAATACCTTTGATTTCCCAGGTATCATTGATTCCATCACCATTTGGTGTGAACACATTTGGAATCTCAAATTCAATTTGAGTATGACTGACAGTTGACGTATTGTCTGTTTCATTGAGATCCAACTCTCTAGAATTCACCCTTGCAGTGTTTGACTTCTCTCCAGGCGTTTCAGCCAAGACATCCATTTCCATTGTCAAGGAAGCCCCAGGTTCAAGAGAGGCTAATTCCCAGGTTAAAACTCTCAAGGTTGCATCGTAACTTACAGAACCTCTTTCAACTCTGGAGTCAAGGTATCTTACTCCTATAGGTAAAAAGTCACTGACTTCAACTTCTGTGGCCTCAGTATCAGAGTTGTTGGAGATCGTAATCCTGTATTGGAATTGGGTTCCGACCCCTACTATGTTTGAAGAGACTTCCTTGATCACTGCCAAGTCAACTTTATTAAGGCTAATAGGGTCTGAATCATCATCTTCATCCTCAAAATTATCACCACTAACCCTGACATTATTTACAATGGAGCCCTCTTCAGCTGTTACCATTGCAGTGAGAATCACTGTTTCTGTTTCACCCGGCATAATCGAATCAAATCTCCAGATAGCCGTCTGACCCTCGATTTCACCACCTCTATTTGCATTTATCGGCATTAACCCAGCTGGAACCTGATCTACTATTTCCACATTAATTGCCGGATGATTGCCTGTATTGGTAACCCTGATAGTAAATTCCACCATATCTCCAGGTGAAGCAAATTCTACATCCGCTGATTTCTCGACTTGAACTGAAGTAAGCTCCTGATCACCCTCTTCCACTTCTACTATTGTTGGATCATTTTCTTTAGGACCTTCAGGATCATCTGGGCTTTCCACTGTCGCGATATTGCTTATGACTGTTCCAGCAGCCAGCGTTTCATCAACCATCACGGTCAATTCAAGCACTACAGATGCACCTAGTTCAATAGTCCCAAGGTTCCAGGTCACTATTCCATTGGAAAGGCTGCCTTCAAGATTTGCTGAAACAAATGAAGTCCCTTCCGGAATAGGATCAGTCACGGTAACATCCGACGCTGATGCAGTACCTCTATTACTTATAGTGATTTGATAGGATAATTCTGCTCCAGCGGCTATAGAAGAAGATCCTGCAATTTTTTCAATAGTCAATAACGCTCTAAGATCATTNTCNACNNTNACNTCCTCAGGATCNGANTCCTTAGGCCCGTCAGGATCCGTNGGACTATCGACCACAGCGNTGTTNCTGATCACTGTACCNTCCTCAAGGTCTTCACCAACTGCCACGATCAGCTCCAGATCAATGCTCTGACCAGGGGTCATNGTGCCAAGGCTCCAGCTTACGGTGCCCCCGTCCTCTGTACCGCCGTTGTCGGCAGACACAAAGGTGGTTCCCGCCGGCAGTACATCGCTCACACTTACATCCTGCGCATCACTCGGACCGTTGTTGGTCACAGAGATCACATAACGCAGGTTGCTTCCTGCCTGGACAAGGGATACATCAGCAGATTTCATAACAGATAGATCTGCCTCGGTCACCACCTCTACATAATCCTCCGGATCAGGATCATTGTCCACAGGTCCGTCAGGATCGTCAGGGCTGTCAGCCACAGCAACGTTTCTGATCATCGTGCCCGCTTCAACATCAGCAGGAACAAACAGTACCAGATTGATCATCACCGATTCACCTGCTCCAAGATCTCCAAGATCCCAGTTGACCGTATTGCCCGTAAGCTCACCGCCGTTGTCAGTGGACACAAACTCCGTAAACTCAGGAAGCTCGTCGGATACGGTCACACCGGTAGCTGTCGCAGTCCCAGTATTGCTTACAGTTATCGTATAATTCAGCTCCGTGCCCGCTACTACTGTAGCAGATCCGGCTGTCTTTTCTATTTCAAGTTTGGCCCTCGCATCATTCTCCACTGTCACGTCCTCAGGATCGGACTCCTTAGGTCCGTCAGGATCCGTAGGACTATCGACCACAGCGGTGTTCCTGATCACCGTGCCGTCCTCAAGGTCTTCACCAACTGCCACGATCAGCTCCAGTTCAATGCTCTGACCAGGGGTCATGGTACCAAGGCTCCAGCTTACGGTGCCCCCGTCCTCTGTACCGCCGTTGTCGGCAGACACAAAGGTGGTTCCCGCCGGCAGTACATCGCTCACACTTACATCCTGCGCATCACTCGGACCGTTGTTGGTCACAGAGATCACATAGCGCAGGTTACTTCCTGCCTGTACAAGGGATACATCGGCAGATTTCATGACAGATAGATCTGCCTCGGTCACCACCTCTACATCATCCTCAGGATCAGGATCATTGTCCACAGGTCCGTCAGGATCGTCCGGGCTATCAGCCACAGCTACGTTCCTGATCATCGTGCCCGCTTCAACATCAGCAGGAACAAACAGTACCAGATTGATCGTCACCGATTCACCTGCTCCAAGATCTCCAAGATCCCAGTTGACCGTATTGCCCGTAAGCTCACCGCCGTTGTCAGTGGACACAAACTCCGTGAACTCAGGAAGTTCGTCACTCACACTCACCGACCCAGCTGTGGCCGTACCCGTGTTGCTGACCGTAATCGTGTAGTTCAGTTCCGTTCCAGCCACAACCGTCGAAGAACCCGCTGTCTTCGTAATCCCCAGGGTAGCTAAATCAGGTTCACAATCCACAAGAGTTATCGTGATTCCAATTCTTTCAAGACTTTCACATCCATTTTCCGGATCAGTCTGGCTTGCAAAGAAAGTGGCACCATCTACCAGTAAAGTATTTATGGAAAGAGGTGTTTGATCAGATTCGCTGGCATACCATTGAATATTTTCACCTTCAATAGCTATTTGGGCCAAAGTAGCATTGTCTGAAGAGCAGAATTCCTGAATCAAAGCCGGAGCAGTAGGTGCCGGGGTAGTGAGAACCTCTACCAAAACAGCAAACCTTTCAATACTTTCACACTCTCCTTCTTCAGTTTGGCTAGCATAATATGTTTCACCACTGACAAGTGGAGTACCCGCTTCCAAAGCTTCCCCTCCTTCTTCAAGATCATACCATTTGATATTTTCACCTGCTATGATAAGGTCAGCAATTGTAGGGTTATCACTTTCGCAGAAAGACTGCTCAGCCTCTCCCGCAGGAGGAGCAGATCCGGTAATTGTAATTTCCAACAACCTTCTGTGGGAATCCAATTCGCAACCAAACCTATCCACTTGGATAAAGACATTAAGGGTTTCACCTCTTTCTAGTGCTGATATACTGGCAAGGTCAATTTCATCACCTCCTTCAGCTTCAGCAAAAAGTCTTATTTCTCCACAATCCCCCTCTTCCAATTCAATCGTTTCACCTTCACAGATTTCCAACTTCCAAATACCATCTTCCTCATCAAAAAATTCTCCTTCTATGCTGACATTCGGAATGGCTTCAATTTCAAAAATCCTGACTTCTTCAAGCACACTGGCTAAGCCACCGTATAAAATCCGGATCCTGTCGAAAGGTACTTCCGATACAAACGATAGTTCCCCAGTAGAATTACCAGTCAACAATCTCAAGCTTAACAAAGAAGAACTTGCATCAATTGGTTCGCCAATAGCTTCATTTCCCAAAAATCTCTGGATAATCAATCCTTCCAGTAAGGACAAGTCCAAAAGCCCTGTTGGAATCCCAAGCGTAACTTTAAGACTGTCCCCTACCAAAATCGGGTAATTGTAAGCAACTTCCAGTTTACTGTAAACATTTACACCAACAGCGTTGGTGATTGAAGCGAAGGTAGTTAGGTCTCCATCAACTGCTCTTTCCGGATTAAACACCCCAGTCAATGAAGTGGCCACATCCAGTGCACCAATCAAGGAAACAAAACCGGTCTGCAGTTCCCGCACAACAGGTTCGCAGACAGGAGCATCCACACTGGCGATATTGGTATAAGCACCGTAGACCCGTACCACCTGATCAAAGTTCAAGATAGGGACTAAAGAAACCTTAACAGCATCAAATGAAACCGGCTGTCCGGAGAAATCTGTAGGGACAAAAGTGAAATTGAATTCATTTAAACCGTTCAATACTGATACCAGATTTACATCAGCAAATGTTCTATTACCAACTGGCTGACCATTATCAAACGGTTGGATATAGATGCCTGCAGCTAATTGCGCTGTACCTGCATATTCTCTACCTAGTTTTACGGTGACTGTGTTGCCAGCAGGCTGTTGAATATTCCATTTCAGAAATTGTGCGGTCTCACCTGTTAATCCAAGTAAAGTAGTCCCTACCGTTTCTTCCAATAGAGAAAAGGTAGACAAATCCCCATCTGCAGCATTGTTGGGATTAGTGACCGTTCCAAGTTGGATACCCAACAGGCTACTTGTAGTAAACTCAGTACCATCATTCGCAAACCCAGGCGAAAGCACCAAGGGACAATCTTCGAAATCCTGCACATTTACCGTTATGTCAAGGAAATTGGTACAATTATCACCTGTAGCAGAAACGCGGTATACATAAACACCTGGACTGTTAAAAGGTCCTGCTATACCACCTCCCTGGAAGGGTGCCCCATCCAAGGGAGTAATCTCGGTATCAACTTCCGATTCATCTTCATTGAAAGCCACTGCCTCTGGAAGCTGTAATGATTCTCCAACCGGAAGGGTAAATACCTGAGAGCCGAGAATTGCTATTTGCGGATTATTGTCAACTTCTATGGTGACCGGAACTCTTGAAGATTCAACCGGACAGCCATCTCTTGAAGTTCCCGCATAATATACTGACCTCTGGGAAACATTACCGATATTAAATGTATTTCCCGTTTCCAAAATTTCACCACCTATAGGTTGGGCATACCAGTGTACAGTTTCATCAGCCTGACTTACTACGCTTATGGTTACATCATCCGTGGCACACACCACCAAATTAGCATCTTCCGGATTTTCATAAGTCGGTCTGCCTGGAGTCTGAAAGACTTCATGAATCCTAAGCGATTCGTTCGTCCCTACACTTAATACCCCATTAACTATTATTTCAAACCTGTCAAAAACTCCACCTGGCTGTATAGGTATGGTCACTACATTCCCATCTGCCAAAAGTCCCAAAAGGTCAATTTGTAACAGGCCAAGAATCTCTGTGTTTAAGGCAGCCAGGTTTTCGTCATAGATTAAATCAGTACCATTATAGGCCCTAAACTGAATGCTTCCAAGCAAAGTAAGGTCAAGGACTCCTTCAGTTCCACTTAAAGTAATTTGGATCTCATCATTTTCTATTGAAGGGCTTCCAAAATCAAAAAACTGGCTAAGACTACCTCCAAGGGACAACAAACCAGGACTAATGGTTGAATAGGTATCAAAATCACCATCAATGGCATTTTCCAAATCATTGACCCCTACATTCCCTATATCAAGCAGATCCAGATTGAGTCCTGAGCCATCAAATGAAGTAAACCATGGACTTCCACAGGTATCTTCGTCTGCCAAGTGAAATGCATTATAAACGTCCAAAGTATATCCAGCAAAAAGACCTACTAGAGAAGTGGCTTCATTGGTTATTCTGATTCTGTTATAATCCGATCCTGGTCTAAGGGCCAAATAAAAATTACCGTCTTTGTCCTGAACAAGCCTGACTGCATCTATAGAAAATCCCTGATTGCTGTTTCTGGACAATACGGTAGTAGTATTATTTCTTGCTTCTACAGTAATTACCTGATTCCCTAAAATAATGGCACCCAAAACCCCCGAAAGGGCATCACCTAAGGAACCTCCAAGTAAGGCATTGAAAAGATTTTCATCTCCATCAATCTGGATATATGAAACACTGCCGGCAGGTCTTGTTTCCGGAAACTGAAGTTCCAAAACTCCTGTAACAGCCCCTGCCCCGATTAACAAACCTGGAGAAGAAACGGATCTGGCAAAACTTCCGGGATCATCATTCAGCGCATTTGAGGCATTGTTTCCGCTATGTGAAAAATTGCTGGAAACAGTGATTTCATTGGCAAGAATCTTTGACTGGCTGTACGTTCTTCCACTTAAAAAACACATAAAAATGAAAAGAAGTACAAAAATTTTAAAATAGGGTAGAAAATATCTCATATAATACTCGTTACATTTAGAATCAAATGTAACAACAAAAGAAGGATTGGCATTTTAGGATATTTTGATTGTTATCCAAATGCAAAATCCTGTTATCCAATATAAGATTTCTGATATTTAAATTTTATAAAAATTTTATATCAATAAACACAATACAATAAGTTGAAAAAAACCTGAAAATACATTTTAAAATTATTCTAAAACAATAGCCAAACTCTTCCTCAATAATCTCAAAAACAAGTACCAAATCCGGATATTAATTTCCCTTTTTATTTTTAAAAGGAGTGAAGCAGTTTGTGATTTTGATCCATTTGCTACTATTTATTGGGATACATGAAAAAGATAGTCCGATATAAAACCTCTATTTAAAAAACAACACTATGCAAAACCTTTAAGGAAAAACCAATATGAAATTTCATTCCAAAAATTAAATCTCGGGTTACTTAAGCATCAATTTCATTAGCTTTGTTAACAATATCTTTTAAGACATTGTCCAATTCTTCAGCAGAGAGTTCCAGTGCATCCAACAGTTCATTTCTTTCTTCCAATTCAATATCCCTATCTGTCTTTAGCATCCATACCAAGCCAAGAATATTCGCTAGCGGAGCCCTTATCCGATGGGATTGAATCCAGGCAATTTCCCTTAAAATCACGTCTTTTTCAGCAACTTTTTTAAAGTACTCATATTCAGAGCTTGTATCTCTAACAGTACCTATTACCCTGTAATTACCTTTTTGGTCATTTATTACTTTTATTGCGTTCAGGCTAAGATATAAATGCTCCCCATTACATTTTTTGAAATTAAAAAATAAAGAAATAGGCTTTCTATTCATACCATAGATCCAGTTTTTGAGTTTTACAAATTCCCAATTTGGATTAGCATCATTGAAAAACCTTTCCAAACCTGTAAATGAATACAATAATTCTATTTTTTCTTCTCCAAATATCTTGAACTCGGTATCATTCCAAGAAATTTCTTTGGTTGAAGGATTAAGCTCGAAAAAAGATTCATTAGAGGCTTCAAGAAAATACTTAAAGTACTTATTGAAAACCATAAGTTTTTGTTTGTACTGAAAAGTCTCTCTGATATCATTTCCTAAAAGTAAAAACAGCTCATTGCCCATTACAACGCCTATTTTATGAACAGACGCCTCAACCGGAATTTCATTACCCTCTTTATTTTTGATCAGCAGCTCTATCAATTCATTCAATTTAGACTGACTCTTTAGCGCTGAATCCAAAGCCAGCCTGGATTTGTCATCCAGCAATTCCCTCAAATTTATCTCCGAAGATATTTCAACTCCTGTGATTGTACTGGTGTATTCATTTTGGAGCAGAACATTAAGATTACTGTCAAAAAGAACCATCACCGATTTCATTTTCTTAAATACTTCTTCAAAAGAAATATGTTCAAAATAATTGAAAAGGTTATATCTGACCATCCCATAGAAAGTAAAAACTGAAATGGTTGTCATGGATGTAGCCGTTATGGCAATGTCTTCGACACCGAACAACGGAAGCAACCACTGTGTAAAAAAACCTACTATAGCAGGTATCAAAACACCGATAAAAACCAGTCTAACTTGTCTGACCCGATTTAACTGTCTTTTTTGCCTTAAACTGTTCTTTATAAAATATCCCATTATAAACAAAGCCGAAAATACTTGGAGAATGATCCAAGCTCTTTTAAATGTGTCAGGTGAACCTGGTCTGGTTACAGGTATATCGGAAAAAAATGGGTGATAACTAAAAGCAACAGGTTCCGGATAATTTATATATAACAGATAAAATATAAATGTTACTCCATAGTTTATTACAAAAAAAAGTCTCCTGTTTTTTAATGGTGACCTGACCAAAAGCACTGTAAAATGTAATAAAAAAGCACCTAAAAAAATCCAGCCAAAGCACAAATAAGAGTCTATCAAAAACTTACTTTCTTCATTGATCCGAAGCCTAATTAAGACTTCCAGAAGTTGCCAGGAAATCAAGCTTCCCAAAAACAATAAAAAGACATTATTCTGATCGTCTTTATGGAATTTTAATAAAATATAAGCACCTAACACCAAATTCAAAAATAAAGGAATCAGTACCAATAAGATGCTTACTACATTTATTTCCATATGTTAATTCTTTAAAAGTTTAATGGTCTTGGTGGAGCTTGGTGATATTAACCGGAGGAGGTAAATCCCTTTGGACAGGTAGCTGAGTTGGTCTAAAACTGTAGCCTGATTATTTAACTTCCCAAAGATTATTACCTCTCCCTGAACAGTAGTTAAGCTGAAATGCTCAAACGCCTTTTCGGAATATTTCGAACTGACGCTGATCTGATCAGTAAAAGGATTAGGAAATACAACTACTTTTAAATCAAGGTCATCTGGCACGAAAACTCTTTGTAAGGCACTGAAATGCTCATGCCCCAAATGGTCTAAATATTTGACCCTGTAATAGTTGTTTCCTATATGGAAATCTGAATCTTTATAATTGTATTTTGAATCGGACACTAAATTCATATCAATGGTTTTCAGTAATTTGAAATCCAATTGATCATCAGCTCTTTCCAAGAATAGCTTTCCATACCTTGCTTCTGTTTTCCACCTCAGCTCTATTTCAAAATGATTTAACATCTGAGCTGAAAAATCGATGACCGGATCAATCGGCAGAATGATGGAAAGGTTTTCAAATGAAACTTCTTTACTTGTATAACAGCCACTGGGTGTCAGGTATTCAACAAAAAAAGTATATGCGTCCTCTCCGTCCTTGTATACTGGGTTATGTATTTCAAAAACTTCTCCATCATCCAGAAAGTACTGAACCCCGTCATCATCTGTGTAGCCATTGATAACCGGTATCAACAAATCTTCATCCCAAAACCATGTAAAATTACCGCCCAACGCTTCCTTGTATGAGGGAATCAACCTAACAACACCGCTACCTTCTTCATAAACAAGATTTCCCCAATCATCAATACTGGCTTCGCCTTGTGGTTCGATTTCTATATTTACCGGACTTGGGTTTTCAAATGCAGAAACGTTAACAAATCCCCTTACAGATTCCTGAAGACACCCCTCTCTTTTAGCACTTACGTAGAGGCCAATACTTTCCTCAACATTCTCAAAATCCAACCATTCTCCGGCTTGGGTGGTACCTAAGTGGTTTCCTCCAAAGGGAGCATCGTACCATTCGAATATCATATCCGGATTATCAGGTGTCAAAATTGAAAGATCCTGTCCAGAACAGATTTCATGAGATAGCGAAAAATCCTCTGATGTTTCTGGGAAACCGTAAGAAACTGAAACATCATGAAGCCTAAAACCGCCTATTGCATTAATTTCTATAAATGACTGATAGGTTACTGACACCCTGTCAAATGGGCTGTCTATTTTTATTGGTATCTGTATATACCCATAGTCACCTAATAGTCCTAATAAATCCAAATCTGCAATGCCCAATAGACCTAACACTTCATAAACATCCAAAGACTCAATGTATACAGACTCCCCTTCCAAAAAGGCCTCAATCTGTACACTTTCCAATGCACTTTGTAACAAACCCACATTTGCCAGTAGATTAGAAAAGCTGAAAGTCAGGTTCAGGTCATCATTCTGGTGGCTAGGCCCTGAAAAATACACGTGTTGAACAAGGTGGGATGTAAGTCCAACTCCAATCAAACCTGATGAGAACTCAGAGAAGGTATCAACATCTCCATCTATGGCTTGTCCAAGGTTCTGATTTGAAGGAAGCAATTGCAAATCCAATCCGGAACTTCCATCAAAGGAGGTGAATTCAGGAGTCACACAATTGGATTCTGAAAAATAAAAGGCATGATATACATCCAGGGTAAACTCTGAACCAAGTCCGGCAAGCGAGCTGGCTGAATTGACGATCCTGACACGGTTAAACTCAGAGGCTGGTGTGATAGCCATGTAAAAATCCCCATTCTTATCAAGCGCTATTTTTGCCCTATCACTTCCAAAATCAGAACTACTGGAAAAGGTTCCTACTACTGAAGTTCCATTCCTCGCTTGCACACTTACTATTTGGTTTCCAAACAATAAGGACCCAGCCAACCCTGCAAGACTTTCACCAAGACTTCCTCCTATTAAAAAGTCCAGAAGGCCATTTTCTTGACCTATGCGGATATAAACTGTACTGTTTGCCGATCTCGTTGAAGGAAATTCAAGTTCAATAACACCTTCGAAATTTCCCAAACCCACCAATAGCCCTGGACTTGCCAACAGTCTTGCAAAATTGGACTCACTTGAAATCGCATGTAAGGGATTATTTACCGTAGGTTTAAAGCAGGGAGCTAAACCCAAAGAACCGCAACCTAGTAAACTTGATTGTGTATTTCCACTAGTATAGGTTACCAGATTTGCATAAACTTTCTCAGCAGTAACCCTTTGAATCGATAAATCGACAAATGATAATAGCAACAAACTGTATTTAAGTAATATTTTTGGTCTAAAAGAAGAAATCATATACCCTCAGCATCTTTGAGCTAAGATATAAATCATCAGATCTAAAAAATACCCAACAAAATAGTAGAAAAACCTCTGAAAATAAAACCCACAAATCAGGCGATAAACTTCATAAAAGGAGATGTTAAATTAGTGTTTTTAGAGGTGAAATTATCTATAATAACAAGAGGTAATTATTTAATACCAGAAATAGGCCATTTGCGAACAAATTTAATATGTTGCAAATTGTATTCTAAACTCTTCGACTAATTAAAAACCTTTAATCAATAATTAAATATTTTTTTTGAAATAAAAAAAGATAAAACATTAAATTACTATTATGAATTTGGTCCCTTTACCCAATTTAGAACTCACCTTAATATGACCATCATGCTGGAAAATAAATTTTTCAACTGCAACTAAACCGAAACCGGTTCCTTTGAAATTCTCAGAATTTTTTGCTCGGTAAAATGGATTAAAAATATTTTCTACTTCGTTTGGAGGAATACCTATACCATAATCTTCAACTTCAAGAATAACCTGTCCGCCATCTTGATAGGACCGAAAATCAAATGGTTTATCCCCTCCATATTTTACTGCATTCTCAATCAGGTTCTCTATAACACTTTCCATCAAAACCGGATCCCAGTTTACTTCGTGATTCAATGGGATATTATTTGAAAGCTTTACCTTATCAGCCAAGTTAAACTTGCCAACAACTTTTTCAATAAATGCTCCGGTTTTGATTTTCTTCTTTTTTATTGAAAAGTTTCCAGACTCCATCAATTCCAGCCTCAAAACTTCATTCACAAGTCTGTTCAGCATATTGACTTCATTTTCTATTTTCAAAATCTTTTTAAAGATTTTGGGTTTAACTTCTGTCGGTTGATCAATGGACTTAGCATAGATATTAAGAATATCCAAACTGGACTTCATGATAGTCAATGGTGTTTTAAACTCATGGGAAACAATAGATAAGAATTGGGATTTGAATGAATTGATATTTTTTTCCTTTTCAAGGGCTTCTTCCAGTTTTTTCTGGTAGTTAACCATATCTGTTGTATCCTTTGCTATTCCCAAAAGCTTCTTGGGTTCTCCATTATCATTTCTGATGATATCCAATGACAAATCCAACCAAATGCTGCTGGATGGATTTTTTATTTCTTCTCTTACTTTGATGATTTTTTTACCTGCAATTGACTTTCTACGTAGAATCCTTTGCACCATGTCATAAATCTTAGAAGAAGCCATCTCTCCTAGGATCACAGAGAAAGCATTAGAGAAAAATTCAACATTATAGTCCTCATCCAATATAAAAATAAGGTCATGTGTATTCTCAAGCGTAGAACTTAACAAAAACTCCTTCTCTGTTTTCAGTCTTTTGAATTCAGAGCTCTCTTCTCTAATCCTGACCACATTGATCAGTGTCTTGTAAAATGAAAGTAAAGGTTCCAGTGTATCAACATCATCCTGTCCAAAGTCATTAACTTTATTAGCCAGACCTATCAGACCCACGACTTCATTTTCATTGAGGATAGGGATGGCCATAAAGTTCTTCAACTTTGGATGTCCCATAATTTCATTATCAATTTTTCTCCCTGAAGGAAAATTATTGATGATTAACACTTCTTTGCTAAGAATGCTATCTTCTATAAAGTTGTCAGGATGCTCAAATAAAAAGCCCTTGTTTTTAAATGAGTTAAACAATTTCTTCGATTTCATTGAGTGATTGGAGAAATCAGAAACAGCATCCAACTTCAGCCTTACTTTATCTGAGATATTTACTCTTCCTATAAAACCCATACTTGCATCTGACTGCCCCAAGATGATTTGAAGCAATTCAGAAAAAGGTTCATCAAATTTCTCAGCTTCTAAAAATTTTTGTTGAATCTTAACCAGTTCATTTAGTAATTTATTCGATCGGGTTAATTTTTTTTCAATCTCGACTATTGGGTTAATATCAATCAGGTTTACAGAAACGCAGCTTAAACCATCTAAAGAAACTTTATGCATTTCAATTTTAAACCATTTGGATTGATTTTCACCCAATTTTAAATGTACTGACTCAGTTAAAAATGTTTCCGAGCCTTTTAACCAATCCAAAATTTTCAAATAACAATCATGGTCCTTGAAGAATTTTGAAATAGGGGGGCAAATTTCTATATCCAATAGTTCGATTGGTATTAAATCTATGATTTTTCTATTGGCAAGTAAAACCTCCTGAAGTTGACTGTCAAAAATCATAAAAGGATTAGGGAATTTATCAAGGTTCATAAGAATTGCTTCCCAAGTTAATGTGTCATTTTCCCTAACATCTTTTAAGAATAAATTTCCTTTGATTTGCCCATTTGAAAAATCTCTCCAGAAAACATCCCTTATTTCTAAAAAATCATTCCCAATTTTAATTAGGCAGTCAGATTTATATTCCTTGCCTTGTTCTATAGAATGTTTTTTTTTTGTTATGGGATGCTTTTTATAATCGAAAAGTGCCGTCTCGAAGCTGTCAATATTCTGAAGGACATTTTTAATTTCTTCTCCAAATACATAAATGAGTCTTCTACTCATTTTTATCAATTCTCCCGACTCAGTATCAAAGGCATAATCCTCGCTGTCAAACTTACTTAGCATGATTTCTTTCTTCAAATATTTTAACTTACTAAATCCTCTAATACCCCTTACTTCGTAAATAATAAAAAGTATTATATTATTACATATTAACATTTCAATGATTAAAAATTAAATTGCGACGCAAAATAAGTAATCAAACAACTTAAATCAGTTATGAAAAGTAAAATCCTGTTAATAGAGGATAATATTCTACTTTCAGAAACCATAAAAGAACTTCTTGAATTGAATGGCTATAATGTAGTCAAATCACTCAGCTCAGGTGAAAATATCGAATCCCATTTAAACCGTTTCAACCCAGAACTGATTTTGATGGATATCAGAATAGAAGGAGATCTCGATGGTGTGCAGCTTGCAAAAAAAATAAAAAACAATCTTAATATTCCGATAATTTTTGTCACTTCCTTTTCGGATGCCGAAATAATAGAAAGGGTTAAAGAAGTTAAACCCGAAGGCTTCATTATCAAGCCATTCAGTCAGGAAACCCTTTCGACAACCATAGAGCTTGTCTTAAGCAAATATTACACTGAAAAGCAGCCAAGTAATTCAATTTCTCACTCCAAAAACGGGGATGATACATTCTTTGTACGAGATAGAGGTTGGTTAAAAAAAATAAAAATCAAAGATATTCAGTATATTAAAACCGAAGGCACCTACACACATATTATCACTGATACCCAGAATTTCACACTCAGGAGCCCAATTAAAGATATTGCCCCAAATCTTCCCGAGAATGACTTTAAAAGAGTACATAAATCTTACATTGTTAATCTAAACAGAATTGATGCCTTATGTGCCAAAGAATTAAAGATAAAGGAAGAGGTAATTCCAATAGGCAGAAACTACCATTCTGAGCTTCAAAAAATGATTCAAAAGTTAAATGAATAGGGTTAAGCTGTAATAACCTCTATTATAATTCACAGGGAAATAAATTTGAATAGTGTAATCTCAACCAATTTTACATTTATCCTTTAAAACAACAGCAAAATGCTTTTCTCTAATAAGAAGTCAAATTCAATTTGATAATTGATCTCTTTTTCATATCCATTTTCTATCGTTGAGAGTCCGAAATTACAGCTATCAATTTGTTAATTAAATCCTATTTTAAAAGTAAAAAAGGGAGCCTTCCTCCCCTTTCCTTTACATCATGCCTTCGTCAGCAAAGCTGAAATAGGCACAGTCTGTAAAGATGATATGATCCAGCACAATGATGACCAGGTGCTTCCCGACCTCAGAGAGTTTTTTGGTCAGTCTTCTGTCCTGCTCTGAGGGTCTGATATTTCCTGAGGGATGGTTGTGGACCAGGACCATCGAGCAGCTCTGGTTTTCCAAACAAAAAATAATATTTAAAATATAGACACAAAAAAGTCAATAATATTAACAATGGATATTTTCGAAATACTTACCCTTATGGATGAAAAAGAAATACAGGTCAATAAAAGGCTGGACAGCATCATTTCATCCAATCCGGATCCCTTTCCCTTTGAGCGGATCAATAAAGGAAAGTCACTCTTAAAGCTTATGGAAGAAATCAGGAAGTGCATAGAAACGGATCAATTGCTGCTTGCGGGGATGAAATTAAAAGAGCTGGAATTTCAGGGGATTAATATTGTAAATAAATGAGTACAAAAACCTGTAAGAATTTGATAAATTTCACCTAGAACCGACCAGTCTCTTGAGTTAAAATAAAATCAACCCCCATCATTACTCCAACATGGATATTAGATCTGCAGCTGAAAAAATAATTGCACTGAAAAATGCTGATATGGCATTGAGGAACAGGCTTATTCAAAGCAAACAGCTCCACAAGGGTTACAACAAAGAAATGGAAGCCCTGCACATAAAAAATGTAGATCAATTAAATGAAATTATTGAATCCATTGGATTTCCTAGCATGGAAAAAGTTGGGAAGGAAGCCAATGAAGCAGCCTGGTTAATTATCCAACATGCTATCAGTAAACCGGAGTTCATGAGAAAATGCCTGACAATGATGGGCAAACAGGTGAAGCAAACTTTGGAGGAGCGAAGACAAATGGCTTATCTTATGGACAGGATAGCTGTGTTTGAAGGAAAACCACAACTATACGGAACACAGTTCGATTGGGATGAAAAAGGACTATTACATCCATCCCCCCATGACGGCCTGGAAAGAGTAAATAAAAGAAGAAAATCCATTGGCTTTAATTCCTTGGAAGAACAGACCGATCTCATGAGAAATCAGGTAAAAAATGAAAACCAGATACCTCCTTCAGATTTTGAACTAAGAAAAAAGGAAATTGAATCCTGGAAGAAACAGGTAGGTTGGATAAAACAAAAGAATTAAGTGGGGAATAGGGAAGTCAGGTAAGTTGATATTGAGAAAAGCCTTGAAAGAAAAAAGGTTGGGCTTTAGAAATAACACAAAAAAAGCACCTCTCTAAAAGAAAGGTGCTTTACAAACTGCATTGACACTTCGCTTGGGAATTTCAAAATATGTAAAACCCTAATACCCGCTGTTCTGGATAACGTTTTCATTCCCAACAATATCAATGTATAGCTGTGGAATAGGAAAGTACTCATGTTTTCCTTTGACAAACCTTCCATTAGTGAGGTGAGAGCGTAGATTTTTCTCTGAATCAAAGTAAGTGTTCATTACTTCATCAGCGATCTCCCATCTGACTAGATCGAAGAATCTATGTCCTTCCATGGCAAGTTCAAGTCTTCTTTCCAACCTTACTGCGTTCCTGGCTACATCTGCGTTGTTCCATGGGCTTTGGTAGCTGTCTATGGCATACTTGGCTGCAGGCATTTGGCTATTCAGAGCCAAAACAGGCTTAGTATTTTTGGCCCTGATCCTTACCTGGTTCACCAATTCTCTGGCCCCTTCCAAATTTCCTGTTTCCACCAAGGCTTCTGCTTTCCAAAGTAAGAGATCCGGATATCGTATCACATAATAGTTAAGGGAGCTGATATAGGGCCATACCTTTACCTGAAGACTGGACAAAGCCGATACAATTCTTTTCTTGGGAGCAAATGGGCCATAAGTACTCAGGTCTCTTGCCCAAGAAGCTTCATAATTAATCCCCAGATCTAGGTAAGGAATACCTGGTCTACCCACCGTATGGTCCAATCTTGGATCCACATAATCCTGCTCAGAAAGGTTATTTCCGGCAACAGGAATACCTGATTGATCAACTTTATAGGCATTTATGAGGTTTTGGCTTGGCCTGTGAAAGCCATATTGCGGATAGTGTGGGCCTCCCGGAGCTGAAAGTCTATCCCCAATAGCACCGTTAAAATGTCTTGGTTCTCCGTCATTTACGGAAAACTGGACTGCAAAAATTATTTCCTCACTGTTATCGTTTTCCGGAAGAAATACTTCTCTAAAGTCATCCAGCAGTCTATACTTTCCCGAATTGATTACTTCATCTGCTTCCTGAATGGTTTCATCCCATTTTTTCTGAAAAACGTATGTTTTAGCAAGGTAGGCTGAGGCAGTGTAGCGATTTGGCCTGCCTATGTCTTGTTGGCTATCCGGAAGAAGGTTTTTGGCATTTCTAAAATCTGTTTCAATTTTTGACCAAAGCTCTGTATCTGTAAGATCTTTATTGCCTTTGTAGAATGAGTCTATTTCGATATCCTCTTCATCCAGAAACGGAACATTTTTATAGATTTTTTTCAATTCAAAATAATAATGACCTCTAAGGAACAGCAGTTCTCCTGTCCTAATATCTTTCAACTGCGCATTAAAACCTTCCGAATTTCCCAAAAGGTGCAATGCATAGTTTGTCCTTTTTACACCTTCAAACAATGCCAGCCATTTTCTTTGGATATCGGCTATGACTGGCGTTGTATTGAAGATTTCCATTTGGTGGATCTGGTTTTGATCGCCTGTACCTCCTCCTCCTTTGTAGCAATCATCGGAAACGGCATCCCCGAAGCTCCAGTTGGAAGCGGGGGAATTGAAGCCACTTGTAGCATTGTCAAACTGACCGTTCAATACGCTGTAAGCAGCAATTATGGCTCTTTCCACATTTTCAGGCCTGGTCATTTCAGCGGGAGAAACTTCTCCAAACGGGACTTCTTCCAAAAACTCAGGGGAACATGCCAACGTTAGCATTGCTCCTAAAATGTATAAGATTATTATTCTGTAAGATTTCATTTTTCTTTATTTAAAGTTTGATATTGAGCCCAAGAATTATTGTTCTAGAGGGAGGGTATACACCTCTATCCACTCCAATGTCCAGGTTTCTATTGGAGCTGGAGTAATTTTGAAGGCCGATTTCAGGGGTCATACCGCTGTAATTGGTCAGGGTAAAGAGGTTGTTTGTCTGTCCATAAACCCTAAGTTCAAGTCCTCCCAGTTTATGAGGAGGAATGTTGTACCCAACTTGCAGGTTGTTCAGCTTGATAAATGATGCCTGTTCCACAAAAAATGAAGAGGGTCTGATATTTTCATTTTGATCATCAAGGCTAAGTCTTGGGATTGTAGCTCCCGGATTTTCGGGGGTCCATGCTCCCAATAGATCAACAGATTTGTTGTAAGCAGACTGGTTAAAGAAGTGGGTTTTGTATTTGGTAAGGTTATAGATATCCTGACCAAAAGATCCGTTGAAGAAGAGGTTAAGGTCAAAATTCTTGTAATAGAAATTGGCATTAAATCCTATAATTGCTTTGGGATGGGGAGAACCTATTACAGTCCTGTCATTGGCATCAATCACCCCATCTCCATTTACGTCTCTAAAAATAAGATCGCCGGGTTGGGCATTCGGTTGTAGACCGTAAGACTCAACCTCTTCCACTGATTGAAAAATACCTATGGCATCATGGCCAAAGAAGGAGCCAATGGCCTGTCCGGGCAAAGTTCGGGACACCTCCTGACCAAAATTAACAGAATGAAGGGAAGAGCCTGGAATTCCAAGATAACTTACTCCATCACTGAGCTCCATGAGTTCATTTCTGTAGAAGGAATAATTCAGACCCAGGTTGTAATACAAAGCTCCTGCATTTCCGGAATATTTTGCACCGATCTCAAGCCCTGTATTTCTCATTTTTCCGCCATTTGTCCAAACGCCGTCATTTGTTCCTCCATACGTTGGTGGTATTGGAGCATATACTAAAAGATTGTCAGTAATTTTATTGAAATAATCCATAGAAACAGACAACCTGTTTTCAAACAGCTCTATATCTACACCAATTCCGGACTGAGTAGTAGTTTCCCAGGTCAGGTTGGCATTAGCTACTCTTGTTTCCACGAGACCTATCGCAACACTTTCCTGTGCACCATCTATGGCATAGTTGGAATGATGGATATTGTTCTGAAAGCTTGCAAGGCTTGAGTATGCAGGAAGTTGCTGATTCCCTGTCATCCCCCAGTTAACCCTGACTTTCAGCTCATTGACACTTCTTCCCAGGTCAATGAAATTTTCTTCACTTATTCTCCATCCAGCTGAAAACGCAGGGAAAATATCCCATTTATTATTGGAAAGTCTTGAGGTTCCGTCATATCTTACTGTTGCAGAAAGCAAATATTTATCGGCGAAGGAATAGTTTACTTTACCGAAATATGAAAGTAAATTCCATTGGTCGGCAACCCCTGTATTCTGTTGGTTATCTGTACCATAACTCAGGTACCTGAAATTTGGGTCTTCATAGAGGAATCCTTCCCTGTATGCAGATTTTGATTCAGCGTATTGTTCAATGGCTTCCTGTCCCAGAAGGAAATCCAGTCTGTTTTTTCCTGATTCAATATTATAATTCAGGGTATTGGTCCATGCCAGCTGATAATAAAATGAGCTGTTATCGGATAGGCTGTTTACTACTCTTAATGATAAAATTTCATCATACAAAGGGGCAAATGCCCTTCTGTTGTAGTTTTCATAATCCAGACCAAGGTTTGTTCTGAAAGAAAGGTTTTTAAGGATTTCGGCTTCTCCATAAATATTGCCCAGAACTTTTATCCTGTTTCTGGTATTGTCCTTTTGTCTGGTCAATGAGCCCAGAGGGTTGGCAATATCATTAAGAGGGTTACCTGCAAAATTCCCTTGGTTATCCCTTACCGGCACGATTGAGGGAAACTGAAAAGCATCATAAACTATACTTCCAAGGGAGCTATTGATTCCAACATCATTGGTTCTAGTCAGAGATGTGGTAAAATTCTGACCTATGGTAATGCGGTTCTTTATTCTGTATTCTGAATTGTATCTTATTGAAAACCGGTCAAAGCCGGTATGTCTGATAATTCCCTCCTGATTAAAGTATCCAAGGCCGAGCAGTTGTCTGGAATTTTCATCCCCTTTGGACACATTCAAATTATAAGAGTTCACTTTGGCATTTTGAAAAATCTCTCTGACCCAGTCGGTATCTCCGGAAGGAATTGTTTCAGCTTGGTTCAGAAAACTTGGAATCTGTGCCCTTTGAGGGTCATTTCCATAAATATCCGAAGTTGGATTTCTTCCATCGTTTAAAGATGCCTGCCAAAGCATGTCTCCATATTGTTGGGCTGAAAGCATTCTTGGCAAATTGAAGGCCTGTTGAATCCCGGAATACGCATCCAGGCTAACTGAAGTTTCTTCGCTCCTTCCTTTTTTTGTTGTGATAATAACCACCCCGTTTGCAGCCCTTGAGCCATAAATGGAAGCGGCAGAAGCATCTTTGAGTACTTGCAGGGACTCAATATCCTGGGGGTTGATTGAATTGAGGCCACCTGAGATTGGTGTACCGTCCACCACATATAGCGGATCATTGTTGTTGACGGTTCCAAACCCCCTGATCCTGATTGAAACATTTCCTCCGGGACCATTATCAGAGAGTACCTGTACCCCTGGGGCTCTACCTGCAAGCATGTTTTCAACGTTGGCCACCGGAATATTCTTAATTTCATCCATATTGACCACCGCAACAGCACCTGTCAGGTCTTTTTTTCGTTGGACATCGTAGCCCATTACAACAAATTCTTCCAGAAGGTCTCCTTCTTCTTCTAGGTATACAAGGATTGAAGTTTCATTGCTTATCGCAACATGCTGACTTCTGAAGCCTATGTATGAGATGACAAGTTCCTTGGTCTCATTAGGGACCATGATCAAAAACTCCCCTTCAAGGTCTGTAATAGTACCAATATTGGTTTCGGGAACGAATACAGAAGCACCTACTACGGGTTCATTCCTTTTTGCATCGAGGACTTTTCCCCTGACTTCCTTTTGATAAAAGAGGTTATTGGTATCCGGAGAACCTTTCGATATCGGGCTTAGATTCCCGGCGAAAGATGAATGACAGATAAGTGCCAAAAATAGCACTATCCCCAAGCTACTGATTGCAGTATACTTGGTTTTAAGTAAAATAAAATTCATAAATTTAAATGTTAATGTTATAAGTCGTTTTATAGCTTAATTTTTAACCGGGTTGTTGGCGCAGCCCGGTTTTCTTATTTTGTTTGTTACATAGGCTTACATAGGATTAGATTTTTCAGACATTCTTTCAAGCGATGATATTGATAGCCACAGCCCCAAAACTTTAGACTAAAAAATTCTTGATAATTTGGTTTTAAAGAACACGGTGAACTAATCAGATATCACCCTGCAAATCTATTTTAAATAAACACTGCATTTATACCAGTTCAGGTTATGCTTATTTTATTTTATGTGCAGGTTATTTCAAAAAATCAGAAAAAAACTTAATTAATATTTAATAGTAAATAATTGGTAATATTAAAATTTTTCAACAAAGTGAATATGTGTAAACAATTTTTTCAATTAAATGACATTGTTTTTATTTGGAAGGTCAATTATCCATGAGTTCAGTTCATATAAAAGATAAGCTTATATCAGGAACAAAAATTGATTTATACAGTAGGTTCTATTATGAATCGGAGTAGAACTTTAAGTTAAGTTTGGATCCTTATACATCAGTAAAAATCAATAAAAGTTTTATTAAACTGAATGAACAAACCAAACCTATTGAATAGATATAATTGCTTTCCAAGAATGAGGTGGGGTCAAAATAGTTTTGAAATTCGCAGTTGGATTTTGTGTGATTTGAAACAGTTATTCTATCCAAAATTTTGGCTTTCGATTAAAAGAAATCCCGGATGAAAACGTTTAATCATCCGGAACTTTAAATAATAGTCAAAAACACTTTATAGATAAATACATTTAAGACTACTTTTCGATTTTGCTATGGTAGAGCGTTACTCCACTCTTATTGATGACATCAAACTCAATTTTTTCTTCAGTCAAGGAAAACAGGATAAAGCCTGCCTCTGATGCGGTGAACTTTGTATATGGCAGCGTATCACTTTGGGTAACTTCTGATGCCGACCCAGAAATCACCTGTTTGATGCCGTTATGCTCAAGGTATTGAAGGCTGTGGTCATGGCCGCTGATGTAAAGGTCTACTTCTGAATGCCTCAACAAATTTTCCAATGATTTTCTAATGGACCTGGTATCATAACCATTGGTCCTTCCACCTGTATATACAGGGTGATGACCTACTACGATTTTCCAGGCAATTTCGTCATCTTCTTCTTCAATGAGTTTCTTCATCCACTTTTTTTGGGCTGAGGAGTCTGACTTGGCAACATTGGGACCGTAGATAGAATTGGCATAAAATTCAGGTATTAGGCTATTGGTATCAATATAAATAAACAAAGCCTTTTTCCTACTTCCTTTTATTGGAATAGTTTTGGAGTAATACCTTTCAGGCATGTTCCATCTTCTGGAAATGCGGGAGTATTCCACCTGAGCATCCGGGTCACCGAGGTAATCATGATTTCCTAAAATAGCGTACCAATCTATCTGAAGATGATAGCTTTTATAAATATCTTCAAATGAATGTTTCCACAAGGGATCATGAATACTTCTGACACCATTAGGGTAGAAATTATCACCTGATGAAATGATAAAATCGGGTTTATATTTTTTCACCTGATGGATAAGTTGATCAGCAACTTCCAGCTGCTGATCATCTCCATTTCTCCCCCAGTCACCAATAACTATGAATTTATTGGATCTAACAGTTGGGTCAATTGTCTGTGATTCTACCCTTAATACCAAGCCTGAAAATATCAAACAGAAAATTAATAACCTTTTCAGCATAACTTTAATATCCGGGGTTTTGAATCAATTTAGGGTTGGTTGCCAGTTCACCTTGAGGAATGGGAAAAACCCTTCTGTATGTTTCATTGTTGGTTTTCACGGGTAAATTGGTTTCAGCATCTCTCCCCCACTCACTTTCAAATTTCCCAAACCTGATCAGGTCATTTCTTCTCCAGGTTTCGCCAGCCATTTCCCTGCCTCTTTCTTCTAAGAGAATATCCAGATCAATGGCAGCCAAGGTGCTGGCATTCCGGATTGACCTGACCTGATTGACTAGCTCCAAAGGGTTTTGGCCCATTGGGTCATTTGCTCCTCTTAGCAAAGCCTCTGCTTTTAGCAGGACAAAGTCGGCATACCTGAACAGTAGGAAATCATTTCTGGAATCTCTGCTTGAAGTCCATGTTGGGTCTGGTGTGTATTTTACATTTCGCGCTCCTTGGGCAATCTGTTGTGGAGATCGCCCTCTATCAAAGGTTTCCACATTCACAAATGCAATCTCAGGGTCCAAAAACACATGGTAATCCCCATCCATCATGGGGCTACCATCATTATAATATTGGTGTCCGACCAACCAAATCCCATTTCTGATGTCCTCTGGATCCTTTTCGAATAAATAGTAAAAATCTGCCCAGGTATGTTGACAATTACCAACGCTAATGGTAGTCGGCAATCCAAAATTCACTCTGGAAAGTGGATGCAAAGGAAATCTCCCTAACCTCATCCCATTGGCACCAAAATTTTGATCAAATGGGATTGCGAAAATGGTCTCTTTAATATGTGGTCCGTTATTAAAGCCAAACATTTCCAAGTAATTCTCCTCAAGATCAAAGGGCTGGTTGGCCCCGTTTTCACTGGCATTCATTATGATGTTAATGGAGTTCACTGCTTCTTGATACTTAGCTGTCCCTGTATATACTTCAGCATTGATATACATTTTTGCAAGAAGCGCATGGGCCATCCAATAAGTTGGTTTCCCGTATGTAGCTGTCCCGATTTCTTTGGACAGGAAAGGCAAAGCTTCTGAAACTTCATTTTCCAGGTATGCAAAAACTGCACTTCGGTCTGAATTTCCAGGTAGTGTAAGCTCCCCATATTCAGGGCTGATAGGAACATTTCCAAACAGGTCCATCACAAAGAAATAATAGAGTGCGCGCATGGTCCTGATTTCTGCTACGGTCCTGTCCCTTATTTCACCCTCACTGGCATTTTCCAGGGCGGCCAGTATTTCACCACAAAGGCTGATGCCCCTATACGCCCAGGTCCAAGTGGAATTGATATGGGGGTGTGTTTCATCCCAAGTGTGTAGATTTAGCTGTATGTACCTTCCCCCATCATAATAATCTGCTCCTCTGGCAGTAAGGACTGCTTCATCTGTTGTCAGTTCCTGCAGGTAATAATAGTCAAGGGCTATATTGTTTCTCAGCTGTACATATACAGGCCCGGTTACGGAGGCAAACTCTGCGTCTGATCTTGGAAACACATCTGAAGTATAGCTGGACTCTATAGGCACATCAAGGTCCGTGCAGGACAGTAGTCCCAGTAATAGTAAAGCACTTAGTATATTTTTCATTTTCATGTTAATTTTTATTCAAAGAATTCTGAAATGGTTCAGCTTCCATAGATATTTCTGGGCTTGCCCTATGGGTGGAAGCATTTTTTAAGGTTTTTAGAAATCCAGGGTCAATCCCAGCAGGAACCCTCTGGTCATAGGGTAAAAGTTATTATTATCAAACCCCGGAGTCAACCCTCCAAGGTTTACCTCTGGATCGATTCCTGAATATTTGGTGAAGACAAACAGGTTGTTGCCTGTGACGTAGACATTCAGGTTTTTGAAACTTTTGCTGTTCGCCATAGGAAAATTATAGGCGAGTGTAGCATTGTCTATCCGAAGAAATGATCCCGGCTCCAAATAGCGGTCAGAGTAAAAATTGTTATTTACATCTGTCATAGGCTCATCCTGGGCTGAAAGAGGAATATTTCTTAAATAAGCCTGACTGATACTGGAGAGCACAGCTCTGGTAGAATTCAGGACTTGATTTCCATAAACACCTCGTATGAACACATTCAAAGACCAGTTTCCGTAAAAGAAGTTATTTCCTATACCATAGGTGAATTTGGGTTGTGCATGTCCCATAAGAACGGCATCAGCAGGAAATCTGGGTGCTGAGGTTTCCCCACCATCTGCGGTGCGGAAAGTTGAAATGCCATTTTCATTTCTTCCGGTCCATTGGAAAAGGTTGAATAGACCTATTGGATAGCCTTCTTTGATCAATTGGGTGGATACCCCGCTCACTCCTGCTCCAGAACCACCTGCTGTAGGAATTGAATCCAGCTGGTACTCAAAGTTTGAAAGCTTTTCTACCCTGTTTCTGTTGTGCGATATATTTCCTGAAACCTCCCATGCAAACTTTCCTTTTTGCATTAGGCTGGCTTGCAAAGTAAGCTCTACGCCCTTATTTGATATTTCTCCCACATTTGCAGTCATCGTGGGATGAACAAAAAGAGTGGTAGAAACCGGGTAATTGAAAATAAGGTCTGAAGTATACTTATTGTAAACTTCAAGGCTACCATTTAGACGACTGCTGAAAAGTGAAAAGTCAAGGCCCAGATTGAACATAGAAGTTCTTTCCCATCTAAGGTCGTCATTTACATTAGCTACAGAACCTAATGCCTGTTCGTAGACCCCGTTATTGTAGTAGGTTCCAGAGCTACCAAACCTAAAGACTGTCAAAAGGGGATCAAACCCAAGAGAGTTACCGGTAACACCATATCCGGCTCTGAGCTTTAGCTGCTGTACCAATGACTGACCGGAAAGGAAGTTTTCCTCATGGATCAACCAGCCCACAGATGCTGATGGGAAGTTGCCCCACCTGTTGTCCCGGCTGAATGCAGAGGATCCATCCCTTCTAAGGGAAACCTGTAAGAGATACTTGTCATAAAGAGAATAGTTTACCCTGGAGTAGAATGAAATTATCCTCAGTGGTACCTGTAAAAAATTGCCATAATCCACCCTCAATGTATTGGAACCCAAAGCCAAATTCTCCGCTCCTGTCACATCGGAAACAAAGCCTGTATTAGTGGCCTGAAAGCCATCATTATTGACGTCATCCTGCCAGGAATATCCACCCAAAATTTTCAGTTCCTGGTTCATCGTGTTCAGGGGAGTATATTCAAAGAATGATTCAAAAACCTTTCTATTGTTCTGAACACTGAACCTTTTGGCTATGCCACCTACCTGCTGGCCAGAATAGGAAGTTCCTTCATAGCCTATCGGCAATATGGATTCACTGTTCTGGTATTGCTTTCCCTCGAATTTTTCCAACTGATACGAACCCAGTACATTGATATTTAACTGCTTAGTCACATCAAACTTTGCTGATATAAATCCCAGGATTGTATTGTTTTCCCTGCTATCCTGATTCAGTTCAAGAATGCCCAAAGGGTTAAAGTAATTGGAAGTATGGTCGATGGTATTTTCTTTAAAACTTCCATCTTCATTCCTTACATTGACCGTAGGAAGATAGGAGACCATTTGCCTGTAAACCTCTCCTCTCACCAGCTTCTGCCGATCAAGCGAATTGGTCAACTGAAAATTCAAATTCAAACGATCATCGAAACCCTTTTGGTCTAAAGAAAACTGTGCAATGATCCTTTCTCTGCCGGATTCCCGTATAATCCCTTCCTGATTGAAGTAGTTGAGGCTGGCATTGAAAGTAGCTCTATCTGTCCCTCCTCCATAGCTAAGGGTGTGGTTTTGACTGATTGCCGTCCTTGTAACGATATCCTGCCAGTCCGTATTTACAAAAGCAGTATCTCCTTGATTTATTGAATAGTCGTTGTCATTAGGAAAAAGGCTTTGTCCGTTTTTGGCAAGATAAGACCTCAGTTCGTCTCCTGTCATCATCCGAAGTGAATTAGAGGCTTGTTCTACACCTGTATAGGCATGGTAAATAAAGCCGTATGTAGGCTGTGCTTTTCTTGTAGTGACAAGAATTACACCGTTGGCAGCCCTACTTCCATATATTGCAGTGGCAGATGCATCCTTCAAAACTTCTATGGATACTATGTTGTCCGGTGATACCAAGTTGATAGAAGCACCCGGAACTCCATCTATGACATAAAAAGGCTGCTGTGCGGCTCCTTCTCTAAGTGTGGAAGCTCCGCGCAATACAATACTCGAACCTCCATTGGGGTTTCCGTCTCTGCTGATCACCAATCCTGCCACTTTACCCTGCAGCAACTGTTCGGGGTTTGCAATGACTCCCCTATTAAATTCTTTGGGAGCAACACTGGTTATAGAGCTTGTTAATTTTTCCCTGCTGACTTCACCGTAGCCAATTACTACAGCCTCATCCAAAAGATTTTCCTTATTTCTCATTCTGATGGTCCAGTCACTGCGGTTGCCCACCGGGACCTCCAGAGGTTCATAACCAAGCATTGAAAATATCAGTACATCATTTTCTTCAAGGTCTTCAAATCTAAAGTTGCCATCAAAATCCGTCACCTGACCACTGCTTTTACCTTTTACCTGAATGGTGACCCCAAAAAGTGCTTCGGAGGTCTCCCCATCAATCACTTTTCCTTTCACTTCAATTGAAACTTTTTTTGGCTTTGATGTATTCGAAGTGGCGTTTTTTGATGCAGACTGTATAAAATACACCCCTCCTCTTTTTTCCACAAGGATGTCTTTGGATTTGGTGAGTTCGGAAAAAAACGTTTCCGCATCATTTGCTAGGATTGATTTACTGCTGACCTTTAATCCATCTAGCTCTTTGGCATCATAAATTATATTCAGATTGAAATTTTTCTGAAGCATACCCAGCGCTTCTGACAAGTGGATTTCTTCAGCTTTTGCATATCCCAATGTCCCTGATCCTTGGGCAATGGCATAATTGGTCAAAAGTAAGAGCGCAAAACTCCCACAGATCTTGAGAAAGCCCTGATGAATTTGTGCTTTCTCCAATTTGTTTTTTTTCATTACTTTAGCGATTGATTAATTAATAAAAGGTTATTGATGGAAACCATTTCATTCAATTAGCCTGTCCCGACACCTGCTCCAACAGGTGTCGGGTTATTGAATTTCGTAGTTTTTCGATCCTGTTTTTTTGATTTTCAAGCCATATTTGGAGAGTATACTGCCCAACACATCCATTATCACTTCCAGGTCTAAGCCTGCTTCCAAATTGGCACTTAATCCCAGCCCCGTACCATCCGGGTGACTGATCTGTACATCATAATAGCTTGTAAGAAGATGGGCGACTTCTTTAAGGTCTGCATTGTCAAAAACAAGCCTTTTAAGTTTCAGGTCCTGATAGTACTCCGTTTTGCTTTGGACCACAGTCCCGTTTTGTTTATTGATTTTTAGCTGTTCTGATTGCTCAAGTGTGGCTACAGAATTCCCTTTGTAGGCGACGGCTACTTTGCCACTTGCTACCGTAATGCGCTGCTCGGGAAACTGGCTATAAGTCTGTACTTCGAAGGATGTGCCCAGTACTTCTATTTTTGAATCATCTGCTGTGACACTGAAAACTTTATCCGGATTTCTTTTTACATCAAAAAATGCACTTCCAGACAAGGTTACTTTTCTCTCCTTTTCAAAACCCTTTTGATAGCTCAGGCTTGAGTTTGGTTTTAGAAGAACAAAGCTGCTATCGGGTAATAATAGCTCCTTGAACTCCCCTACCCGGGTACTTTCTACTACTTCCTGATATGAACTGCCAACAGTTTTCCAAAGCAATATTGTCAAAATCAAAAATGGCAACAATATAGCAGCGACTTTCAATACAATGGACTGAAAAACTTTTCGTGTAGGTCTGATTGCGGCCATGGCATTTTTCTTTGCCCTGGACACTTTTTCTAAATTAACATCAGGCTTTTCGGAACCTGAAGCTGCAATGCCATCCAACCAGTTTTCCAGTAATTGTTTTTCCAATTCGTTGGCAGTCCCATTGAGGTATTTATCCAGTAAGCGGGATATTTTGTGATTTTCCAAGAGTACGTCGTTTGGTAGAAGTACCCCGAGGAATCCATTTCAACTATTCAAAAAATCGAATTAACAGAAACTTAGCAATTGGAGTAGAATAGTAACAAGTAGTTAATACTTTGGTAATCTGAGGAAGGATTTTGTGTCTTGCTGATGCGATCTGATTGCGTACAGTCTGTTCAGAAACTTTGTTAAGTAAGGAAATCTCTTTGGCAGTATAGCCTTCCAATTCATGTAATAAAAAGACCTGCCTTTCTTTTTCCGGCAGTACCAATGTCTGGGCATGAATCAGTTCAAGCAATTCCTTATGCAGAAGGTCTTTTAATGGCAGGTCAGATTTTTCAATCTGATGAACAAGCTGTTCCAGATGTTTTTTTCGTATTCCCTGACTTCTGAAGGTTTTAAGGATTTTCTTTTTTAGGCAGGAGAAAAGGAAAACTTTCCATTCAGTCCTTATCGGAAGTTGCACTTCTCTTTTTTCCCAGATATCCAGAAAAAGCTCCTGAACCAAATCTTCAGCTTCATTTTCATCCTCTAAAATAGAAAAGGCATATCGAAATAAGGAGCTCCAGTACTGATCGAACAAATACTCAAAAGCCTTTTCATTCCCGGAACGCAGGTCTTCCCATAAATTCCCCTCTGACTTATACATTTCTAAAATTCATTCAAATCCAAAGTTACCAAATTTTAGAATCGGGAATTGATACTTATGAGAATGTCACAGAAAGTTCATTTTGGATTAATAGTATATTAACATCTCTTGAAAATTGTAGCTTTTATATTTATTAAATATCCGACAAAACCGAAATGGCTTTAGCTCTTCGATCATATAAGTCCATACATAATATCCTTAGAACCAATCTGCTCTACGCCTAAGCCAACATTTTGAAAATGAAAAATTTCCAACAGAGCAAAGGCTTAACTTTTGAAAAGGAAATTGAAACTTAAGCATGATTGTGCAACCCTCCTTTCCACGCACTGAACTGCTAAAAAGCATACAGTTATTACCAAACCACATCACTTTGTCCCAATAAAATATCCCCCTATCCAAATTTTAGAAGGTTAACAACATTTTTCTATTAATTTGATCCATTGCTATTTACAAGGCAATTTGAAGTTTTCAGAAAAGTGTACGCCCACCACAAAGAATATGAGCCTTATTTTGGCCACTACAAATCACCTGCAAAAGTCGCTGTCATAGCACCTGGCTCTTGGCCTTCTGGTGAAGCAGCTCAGGAATACAGAGGGATCCAGCTCATGTTGTTAGAATCACATATCCAATTTGATATCATAGAAAAGAGTCAAATCGCTGTCCAGGAAAAGGCCCTTAGCAAATACAAGGTGGTGATTTTGCCTGAGATATCTTCTGTAGATCAAAGTGCATTGGCTTCTTTGAAAAAATTGGTCAATGAAGGAGTCCATATCATTGCTACCAATCGCTCTCTTTCAGACCATCCTGAAATATTAGATGACTTATTTGGTGCCAAAATAAAGGAACTGAACCATGACGGAGCAGGTTTTTACCTTCAACCTGATAATAAAAAACTCTTCACTCGATTTGACAAACAATCTCTCCTGTTCAGGAAATTCAACCTAGGGCTTTATGATTTTGATGGAGCAGTGGAAATGCAACTTCCTATTTTAACACCGGGTATCCCCGGACCTCCTGAAATCATTGGCGGTCATGAACCTACTGGATTCCATGCTGTTGGCATTAAAAATCAGAATAGCGGAAAAGCGGTTTTGATGCCCATCAATCTAGGGAAACTTTATTATCTTCATGGTTACGAGCAGCATAAAAATCTATTCTTGGATTTGATAGACCATATTTTTCCGGAAGTGAACCAACTCATCCGCACCAATGCCCATCCGAGAATTGAGGCGATTTTACAAAACTATGCCTTGAACACTCCTGAGAATTATGGCAATGAGGCAAAAGACGGTATGATCCTACATTTAGTCAATCTGACAGGATTTAGTGGAAATACTTATTTTGACCCTTTACCGGTCTTTGATACAGAATTTGAAATTCACACTGAATTTAAGCCTAAACGCATTTGGAGCATGGTTAGTGAAAAAGAAATTTCTTTTACATTTCAAAATGGCAGAGTCACTTTTAAAATAGATAAAGTCCAGGAGTTTGAAGGACTAGTGATGGAAAGGTGAAGTTTAGCCTATAAAATTTAGAATGAAGGAAATTCACTTGCATCAAAAAATCCAAGATCGCTATCTCTAAGCACAACAATAAAAAATATCCCACTTCATTCTTATGGCAGAAATCAGGAAGTGCATAGAAGCGGATCAATTGTTGCTCGCAGGGATGAAATTAAAAGAGCTGGAATATCAGGGGATACAGATTGTGGCAATATGAGCTCGAAAAGCCAATAGTCAAGTTGTTTGAAGAATGGTAATTGAATTGTGAAAATTATGATCTGTCCCAAATTTCCCTTAAGCTTCCTGATACCATTCCAAGGCCAATTTTTCAGTGGCTTTTATAAAATCATTTTTACCTGCATTATATTCAAAGTGGTGTTGAAACTCTTGTTTGGCCAATTCAATCTTAAGAGTTTGGTATTCATTTCTTTTCTCCGGATGTGCCCTTAGAAACTCTCTGAATGCAAGATGCCTTATCCATTCAGGACTGTCTTTTATCAATACATGGATATGAGTTAAAGAAAAGAACTCTTTGCCTGCAATATATTCCTCATTTAGACCGATTACTTCAGGGACCTCAATAGGTACCAAAGGTTTCAATTTTCCAAAAAGGTGTCTTTCAGGCAAAATGGCTTCATAGATTTTGAAATAAGTATAGCCATTACCGGTCATCGGACCGATCACCTGATCCAAATGCTCTTCATGGTTAAGCCCTACCATAATATCAATTATGGGTTTTGCCATTAATCTCTCCACACTGGTACTCCCAATATGTTCTACTGCAGGAGAAAACTGCTCCAGAAGATCCTTCAATTTTTGTTTCTTGGTTAGGAATAATCCAACCCATTTTGGATTGTAATCTTCAATAATGATTTTCAGCAAAAAGCCTCCAAAACTTTAATGGGTCCACTTTTTAAATAACTTATCAGTCAGATGATAGCAGTTTTTAACCCATATTATTTATTGCTTGCTAAAAAACACCAACTAGAGAATAAATTCTTTGCATTTTGATGAATTCCCAATTTAACAAGTATTTTTTTTAACAACTCGATGAACACCAATTTCAAGATGCTCAAGGGAATTGTTTTCAAAGTCATATTCAGGCAGTAAAATTTGTCGTAATCAACACTTTATAATGTCGTTTTTGCAATACATGAATTTTTCAGACTTCACTATATTTGTTATGTAGATATGTTCAGCAAGTTATTGAAGTGATGGGTTAGCCAGGAGCAAAAGGCAATTTTCCTTACTCGGAAATAACTGAAACAAAAGCTGAGTGGAACGGACTTTAGCAACCAACAAGAGAAGGACAGGAGAAACTCACAATGGAGCGGATCAACAGTAAACCACCGAAGCCATTTGATACTGTCTCTAATTCTGTTGGCCAGTTGAGGACATCTATAAACCATCACCAGGCTTATCATATCGGGCAGGTCGGGATATTGAGAAAGGCATTTGGTAATCAGCCATTAAGTTACAATTGATGACTGGTCTTGTTGCCGGTATTGTAAAACATATTTTAAGAAATGAACCAAGAAATCCGAGAATATATCGAATCCCAAACGATTGATTTCAAAGAAATCTTGCTTAGACTAGCCCAAATCATTGATGAAAACTTGCCTGAAGCAGAAAGCAAAATCTGGCACCGGCATCCGGTTTGGTTTCTGGAAGGAAACCCTACCGTGGGTTTTAGCATCCAAAAACCAGGCGTCCGGCTGATGTTTTGGAGTGGGGCAGATTTTGGGGAGAAGGCGCTGAATGTCTTGGGGAAGAAATTCAAGGATGCTTCTATCTTCTACCAACATGTATCTGAAATCGACCAAGAGGATTTGGCTCGATGGCTGGAAAAGTCCAGATCCATCCAATGGGATTACAAGAATATTGTCAAGAGGAAAGGAGAGTTGGTGAGGTTGAGGTGAAGGGGAAAGGGATTAGGTTTAAGTAAAAAGTGATTAAGAGGAAGTGAAGAGGTGAGGTAATAAATGATGCTATTTTCAAGGGGGAGATTGTGTAATGAGGTGTAAATAAAAGTTGAGCAGTATGGGAATTCAAAGATTTGAGGACATAATTGGTTGGCAGAAGGCGCAAGATTTGGCTGTGGACATTTATAGAATTTTCCAGCATTCGAAGGATTTTGGGTTTCGGGATCAGATTTGCCGTGCAGCAGTTTCTGTATCCAATAACATTGCGGAAGGTTTTGATCGAAGTTCAGATTCGGATTTTTGCCGATTCTTGTACATAGCCATTGCTTAGTGTAGCGAGGTGAAGTCCATGGTTTATCTTGCCCAAAGGTTAGGATACACCACGGATGACCAAACCTATAATTTGGTAAAAAAATCGGAAGAGGTAGCAAAAATACTAAGAGGGTTGATTAAATCCCTTAACCTAAAAGGTTGATGATCAAGAAAGCGGTTTTAATAACTTCTAAAAGCCAATTTTGACTTACCCCTTACAACTAATGACTTATTCCTTATTAATTATGAACGAAGTGGAGTCCTATATTGGAAACTTTCCCGAGATGGTCCAAACCATCTTGAAAGAGATCAGGGGAATCATTTTGCGGCAAGCGCCTGATGCAGTGGAATCCATGGCTTATGGCATGCCTGCCTATAAAACCCATGGGAAGCCCTTGGTGTATTTTGCGGGTTACAAGCATCATATAGGTTTTTATGCCACACCGACTGGCCATGAATCCTTTATAGAAGCCCTTTCTATTTATAAACAGGGTAAAGGATCCGTGCAATTTCCCCTTGACCGGGAAATCCCCTATGGTCTGATCACCGACATGGTCAGGTTTAGGGTAGAAGAAAATAAGCAATCAACAAAACCCAAAGCACCATGATAAAATCAATTTATGTTAATCTTCCTGTCAAAGATCTGGAAAGGTCCAGATCCTTTTGGACCGAACTCGGATTTTCTTTTAACGAAAGTTTTTCTGATGACAAGGCACTTTGCCTGATGCTAAATGAAGGAAGTATTTGTGCCATGCTACTTAAAAGGGAGTTTTTCTCCACTTTCACCAATAGACCAATTGCTGACCAAAACACCACCCAGGTATTGCTGGCCATAGAAGTAGAAAGTCGGCAAAAGGTTGATGAAATGGTTAAAACAGCATTGGAAAACGGTGCCACCCGCTATAAGGATGCCGAAGACCATGGCTGGATGTATTACGATTGCATTGCTGACCCAGATGGTCACCAATGGGAAATCATGTACAGCGATCCTAATCAAATTCAGGCCAGAAGGAGAAATTACTTTAGTGAAAATCAGTTTTGATCCAGACCAAAGCCATTCCAAGGATATGCAGCAGGATGGCTGGCAGGCTATTTTGAACAATTTCAAAGAATACGAAGAAACCCATTAACCCTGGTCTTGATGGAAAGACAAAAGACACTTCGGACCTGTGAAAAAGGCCACAGATACTACAAGAGTACTGATTGTCCTACCTGTCCCACATGTGAAAAAGAAAATAAACCTAAAGATGGATTCCTTTCTTTATTGTCATCCCCTGCTAGGAGTGCGCTGATAGAGTACCTGGGGATAGATACATTGGAAAAATTAGCTAAGTATTCCGAAAAGGAAATCCTGAAGCTACACGGAATGGGAAAGGCAAGTTTACCAATCTTGAGAAAGGCCTTGGCTGAAAAAGGATTAAGCTTTAAAGAAGAAAGTACAAAAAAATAATCACCATTTAAATACCGTTTGGGTATAAAAATGATTTAAACATTTGACTAAGAATAGTATCCATGAATATCTAATATCAATTTAATATCATTATTATACTATGAAAAACCCAGTACAACCCTACCTACACTTCCAGGACAACTGCAAGGAAGCCATGCAGTTTTACCATAAATTATTTGGCGGTAACCTTGAAATCATGCCAATCGGTGAATCTCCCGCCAAGGAGCATTTTCCGGAAGATCTCTATGACCAAATCCTGCATTCCACACTAAGCAATGGTGATTTTAAATTCATGGCCTCTGATATGTGCGGCCAAGGAGATCTGAAGCAGGGCAATTCGGTACAGCTCAGTCTTTCCTGTGATACAGAAGATGAAATAAACCACCTCTACCAAAAACTTTCAGAAGGAGGCAATGTGGTCCAAAAGCTGGAACCTCAATTTTGGGGTTCCCTGTTCGCCATGGTCATCGATAAGTTCGGTGTGCGTTGGATGCTTTCTTTGGAGCAAGCTTGATGAAGTGACTGTACACCTTCCAGGTTTTTACCAAAGTGGCATAATAAAATCGAAATAGCCTGAAACCGGGAAGGTTTTGACCATGCAAATCCCCAAAATATGCCCAAAGTAATTGCTGCATTCAATATGACCCTTGATGGATTCTGTGACCATACTTCCATAGATGGGAATGAGGAGATGCATCAACTGTATGCAGACTTGATAAACCAAGCCGGGACGCTCCTCTATGGAAGGATCACCTACCAGCTGATGGAATATTGGATCCCCATTGCCAAGCAACCCACTGGAGACAAGGCCACTGATGCATTTGCTGCCGCAATTAACAAAGCTCCTAAAATCGTCTTTTCAAGCACTTTGAAAAAATTGGATTGGGATTCTGCAAAACTAGCGGTCAAAAGTCTAAGAGAAGAAGTATTGGGTCTAAAGCAAAACACCGGAAAAGACATTTATGTATGCAGCCCAAGTTTGATAGTGGAATTGACCAATCTGCAATTGATAGATGAATACCAACTTTGTGTTCACCCGGTAATTGTGGGAAACGGATTGCCATTGTTCAAAAACATCAGCCAGAAGATTAATCTAAAACTTGAAAAGACCGAGACATTGGATTTTGGAGCTGTGATTTTGCAATATCAACCAGTTAAGGAAAAATTAGAATGAATACCATATTTCAAAATGACAATAGGGAAAATTTGATTACCAGAATAAATGTACTGGATGAATCGAATACTGCCCTTTGGGGAAAAATGAACCTTTATCAAATGCTCAGGCACAACACCTATTGGAATGGATGGATTTTGGGAAAATAAAATCAGCAAATTCGCCTCCAATTCATTATTAATTTGTTTGGATTGGCTTAAAAAAATTGGTTCAAAATTCATAAATTGGATTCAAAAATTCAGCCTATCCAAGATATCAAATTTCCCCTATCACATATCCTCCGTTATGCCCTGATTATGGCCATACTGGTATTTGTCCTGAAATGGTTGCAATGGAAATACCTTATCGTGGACAATGCCATAGATATTTATGTGGGCTTGATTGCGGTCTTTTTTACAATTTTGGGTATTTGGTTGGCCACACAGTTGACCAAGCCTAAGGTGGAGCAGGTCATTGTGGAAAAAGAGGTTTATGTGCCATTGTCGGAAGATTTTGCCATCAACCAATCTGCCTTGGAAGCACTCAACCTTACCAAGCGTGAATTTGAAATCCTACAGTTGATAAGTTCAGGCCACAGCAATGCCGAAATTGCTGACAATTTGTTTCTTTCTTTAAGCACAGTGAAAACCCATCTTTCCAATCTCTATGTGAAAATGGATGTAAAAAGAAGAACCCAGGCCGTTGACAGGGCCAAAAAGCTCCAAATCGTACCGTGAACCTTTTAGTACTTTGGTAGGAGTTTGTACTGAAATCAGAAAATGGTACTAAAGTATGAGCTCCATTCGGCTCAATATGAATAGCATTGTCCCAAACAAAGCAATTTTACAATGAAAAATAATGTATTGATTTTCGGCATCATACTGGGACTGTTACTATGCATCCCCTGGATCATCATGGTGAACATGCTCTACACCGATCCTGATTTCAAGAGCAATGACCTGCTTGGGTATGCCATATTGGTGGTTATTTATTCACTCATATTTGTAGGTATCAGAAATTACAGGGACAAAGGACTTGGCGGTAGGATTTCATTTGGTAAGGGATTAAAAATTGGAACCATTATCACTTTGATTGCAGGAGTCATTTATGTTATAATCTGGTCCTTTTCTTTTTATCTGTTTGTCCCGGATTTTATGGAGGTATACACCCAGCATGTTTTGTACCAATGCACTTCAGAAGAAGACCTGGCAGCCAAGACAAAAGAGATGGAGACTTTTGCCCGGATGTATGAAAATCCATTGTTTATGATACTGATTACATTTGCAGAGGTTGTCCCTCTCGGATTGGCAGTGACACTGATCAGTGCTTTGATCTTAAAGAAGCAGAAAACTGAATAGCATAAGAAAAAAAGTCTTTAACCCCTCACATTTAAAATCCCGTACTTTTGGAAAGATATATCCATTGGCCAATAATGGTGATATTGTTTTTGAATTCGAATTATGAATTTGAAAGAAACCATCAGTTGTAGACAAAAGAATTTCAAGCCCCAAGAAAACATGAACTATAATAACAAAACATTCAAAGCTGTTGAAAACAGCAAAAACGGAGAATCATCCGCTTCTACCACTTTTCATTATCGGCAGGATGGCAAAATAATCCAAGCTGAATATGAAGGAGGGGAAATAGTCAAAGGACAAATTTTAGGAAAGGTAGACGAAGCAGGAAATATAGATATGGTCTATCAGCATATCAATGTAGATGGGGCAATCCGCACGGGTAAATGCAGGTCAAGTCCATACTTTGCAAAGGATGGAAGACTCCGCTTAAAAGAAGTCTGGCAATGGACCAACGGGGACCTTTCAACTGGTATGTCAGAAATTGAGGAGATCCAAAGCTAAATTAATCAATAAATCAAATTAGAAAGGTAAAGCCCCAGATATACCAAACTGGTAGGGATCAGAATCTTAAAGAAAGTTATGATGGGAGCAATCAGGTAAGTCAACCAAAGCCATCTTCCTCGAAACTCAAGCATTTGCTCTATCCTCGTATTGGAGTACTGCTCAGCCAGATGAAAATAAAGAACATCTTCAGTTAGAAGAATACCATCAATATACAAGGCTAAAACGGATCCTAATACTATTAGATATAATAGTAATTTCATTTTAAAACATTTAAAGGGACTATGACAAAAACTGTGTAAGTTGGTTTAGCTACTTACGAAGTTAAAGTTATACCTCGAAATTCTCT
>NZ_ALWO02000031.1 GCF_000295935.2 Indibacter alkaliphilus LW1 | reverse complement strand
CAGTTTTTTGTTGCAAATCCAATAAACGGGGAAGCTGAAAACCGAACAGAGTAAGCAATAATGTTAAAACTAAATGTTATGATTTCAGATGTAATTTTAAAGAACAAAATGTATTATGTCCTTGACGAAAAGGGAAAAGAAATTTCTAAGGACTGGGAAAGTAGTGTTGGTGAATTAATGGGTTTTAGTTCAGAGTTTATAGTTTTTCTTAAAAACAAAATGTATTATACCCGTGACGAAAAATTAAAAGAAATTGCGAAAGATTGGGAAAGTAGTCTTGGAGATTATAAAAATGTTGCAGGACGAACAGTTAATTTTTTAAAGAATAAAATGATTTATACCAGAGACAGTAAACTAAAGGAAGTAAGCAAAAGATGGGCATAAGTGAAATGAAACCAAATATTTTTAGAATAGCCACAAAGGAGCTGTCGCAAGACGGCTTCTTTACTTGGTTATTGCAATGGGGTGCTCCAGAAAATGAAAGACATAATAGTGGATTATTTAATAGTGCTCAAAACTTCATTAAACTCCTTTTATCAAAACAAAATATCGAAAATGTTGAAATAATGAAAGTTGTTGCAGGGCGACAATGGAAAAAAATTGACATCTGGGCTGAAATAAACAATGAATATCTTATCATTATCGAAGATAAAACATTTACGGGTGAACATTCTAATCAACTTGAAAAGTATAAAAAAACGGCTACTGACTGGTGCGAGAAAAATAATTACAAACTAGTTTGTATCTATTTAAAAACTGGGGTAGAATCAAAGACAGCACTTGACAAGATTACAAACAAAGGATTTCAAATAATTGACAGGAAAGAATTAATTACTTTTTTTACAAAAAATGTAGTTTCTAATGATATCTACAATGAATTTGTTGAAAATCTTAATCAACTTGAAAGTTCAATAAATTCATTTGAAACTTTACCGTTAAATAAATGGAATTGGTATAGTTGGCAAGGGTTTTATCAATTTTTAGACAGCAATCTTAAAGTATCAGACTGGCAGTATGTTGCCAATCCTTCTGGCGGATTTTTAGGTTTATGGTGGCACTTTTTAAATTGGAGAGATTACTATGTTTATTTGCAAATAGAGCAGGGTAATTTGTGTTTTAAAATAGGGGAAGTATATGAGAATCACAGTTCTGTAAGAAATGAATGGTTTTCAATTTTATTAAAGCATATTAAGACTGAAAAATTGTCGGAAATAGAAAAACCTTCAAGATTTGGAAGCGGAACTTATATGACAGTAGGCGTGGTTTCTCGCAAAAATTGGCTTGGAGAAGACGATAGTATATTAGACAAGGAACAAGTTATTCGTAATTTAAAAAATTATGAAGACTTCTTATCAAATTGCATAAAACAATGAAACACAGCAGGTAACAAAGTGTATATGCCATAAGGGTTTCAGTGGGTATTCAAGCATTGTAGCCCGCTCAAAATTTCGTGTAGGTGGACAGGTAAGTACTCCGCAATCCCTTACGGCACATACACTCAGCCGTTGTGGTGCATGATAAAATGATCACCGATTTAAAAAATTCGTATCTTTAAGAAAGACTAAAAATATGGAAACTATTAGAGTTGATATATTGAATCCTAAGGCCAAAGCCCTTTTGAAAGATTTGGCAAATTTGGATTTGATAAGGATTAAGAAAGACAAATCTGAGAATGCTTTTTCTGAAGTATTGAAGAAATTCAGGAGTAAGTCAGATGAAGCCCCAAGTTTAGAAGAAATTACTAAAGAGGTTGAAGCAGTTCGCAAAGCCCGGTATGAAAAATAGAAGGGTAATTCTAGATACTAATCTGTGGATAAGTTTTTTGATCTCCAAAAGACAAAAGGAATTGGATGTCCTTCTTGAATCTGGGGCAGTAACACTGATTTTTTCGCAAGAATTGCTTGAAGAGTTCTTAGAGGTTTCAGAAAGGGCCAAATTCAAAAGATTTTTTAAAAAATCAGATATCAAAACACTTCTGACCCAAATTGAAACTTTTGGAGAATTAATACAGGTGGAATCAAAAATCAATGAATGCAGGGATCCAAAAGATAATTTCTTATTGAGTCTTTCGGTTGATGGTAAAGCAGATTTTTTAGTAACAGGAGATTCTGACTTATTAGTATTAGGGAAGATAGAGAAGACAAAAATAGTTTCTTGGGCTGAATTCATTTCACAAGAATAAATAATCACGACACCACAATCGAGTGGATGGCCGCAGGCCATAAGCCTGCGGAGCACCACTCACACCACCGTACGTACGGGTCTTCCCGCACCTGCGGGAGCGGTTCACTGGATTGTAGGTTGCGTTTTGAGGTAGTAGGAAAGCATCGATTCATAACCTTTTCTTCTTAGGCGTGACAAAGTTATCGTAGTGATCAGAATCGGACTCTGGGCAACAGCCCATCCCCCTTTCCTACCTCCCCTACAGCCTGGCCCTCAGCTAAAAACTTCCACAGGAAGTTTTCTTCACGCTGAGTCCTTCCATGCGTATGCATGGTCTTTGTCCACACCTAATCTGATCAGGTTTTTACGTTTCCGCTCAGGTTTTTTCTCCCGTACGTACGGGACCAGATACAGTATCGAAGTCGGTTTCTTAGCCACTCGTCGAGTGATTTCAGCTTTGCTAAGATACTGGCTAGGCGGTAATTGTTTACCCATCCCATCCAGACCTCTTTGAGCTTTTCGAGCCGTTCAGCGAAGCTGTACGGTTTGGTTTTCTTGGCAATCTGCTTGAGCTTTCGTTTCAGAGAGTCCCAGCTGTTTTTCTTCACTACCAATACCACCCACAGCCCGGCTCTTCGCTAAAATGATCCTAAGGGATCATTTCTTCTCGCTCAGCCCTCCTTTAACCCCTTTCTGGTATGTGGGTACAAATGCATGACCCAGCATTTCAAAGTTGGACGGTCTTCGGATACCGCTTTTCTCCCTGTTGATGGGAAGTCTGAGTTTTTCCTTTAGAAAAAGGTAAATCTCGTTACCCACTTTTCTGGCTTCCTTCTTTGACTTGGTGTAGATGCTGAAATCATCCGCATATCGGACGTATTTCAGGTTTCTTCGTTCCAGTTCCTTATCCAGTAAATCCAAAAGGATGTTGGATAAAAGCGGACTGATGGGAGATCCCTGTGGTACTCCTTTTCTACGCCTGTGCAGTTTTCCGTTGATCTGGATTGGTGCACGGAGCCATTTTCGGATGAGCCTTAGAGTTGTCGGGCATTTTACCCGTTGGTAGATCAATTGAAGTAGAACCGAATGGTCAATCCCGAAGATTCGGGAAATCCTTTAAGGTCGATGTCCACAATATCCTGATGGCCATCATTGATGCTTTTCAGGGCCTGTGTTACCGCCTTATGGATGTTCTTTTCGGGACGGAAGCCATAGCTGTGTTCCTCGAACGTAAGTTCGTACTTGGTCATCAGCACTTGGCTTACTGCCTGTTGGAGCCATCTGTCCACTACTGTGGGAACTCCAAGCAGTCTTGTCTTTCCGTTGCTCTTGGGTATTTCGACCCCTTTGATAGGTTTGGGTACATACGTATGGTTCAGGATGGATATGGCAATATTATCCCTGTTGCTTTCCAGATAGGAAAACAGTTCGGTGACCTTCATGCCGTCCACCCCTGCCGAACCCTTGTTCTGCACTACCTGTCGATAGGCTTTGTAGAGGTTCTTACGGTTAAGTACTTTTTCTATCATAGCTTAATCTGTTAACCCTTCCCGCAACCTGGCCCCTCGCTAAAATCTTCCACAGGAAGATTTTTAAACGCTCAGTCCTGCTTAAGATAAGGCTGCCCCAAAAGTTGCTCCTTATCGAATTTGGACGTAATCCAATGTTCAGTCCTTCGCTGCCCAGTGAGACCTCTGTAGCTCTTACAGCTCGTTACCGGTAGTTACTATGACCTCGGCTGACTTCTCTTAGGTGTTCACGACACCCAGAGACCTCTCCGCCTCAGGCGGATGAATATCCTTGTGGCTCCCCACATACCTGACCCAAATCTCTCGATTTGTCCTCTGCCATATCTACTATTTCGGTACTTCCTCCCTAGCGGAAGGTTTGGACTTTGGTGTGCTGTGTCACCTCATCCGACCTAATAGCCTCTGTATGCAGTTCTTGTTCATCAGTACAGACGCCGCAGTCTGGCTTACTTCATCCCGTACGTACGGGACTTGCCACTTGCTTGGCTTCGGGACAGCCTGTCCCGAGTCCTCGGGATTATCCCCGCGCTTAAGGGACTTTCACCCGTTGGAACAGTCATCTTTTTGACCTATATTCACCATTCAAGGCACACACATCACCTAAGAGCAAGCGGGCAGAAAGTGCTAAATTGAAAGTGATTATCTTTAATAAACCATGGTCGTGGTGTACAGTGAATCTGGTTTTAATGCCCGCCTGCTCTTAGCCTTGACCGTTATGGGCAATTCTGAGAACCAAATGAAGCACCCTGTATTTAAAGCAAAATTTTTTTCCCATCAAAAGGAATCGATTTGATGGTCAATTCATCTAGGCTGATGTATGGCGGTTTTATTTTCCTTATAACAATTGCTTCTATTGCTAGTCTGTTAAATTTAAGTTTATCCGTAGATTATTTAATCCGAACCCTACTTTTTTCATGACCGAATTGATCTCTCTTCTACCTACCTAGGATTAAACTTGGAATATGAAGAGATTCAAGAACTCAAAAAGGCCAAAATTAAGTATATTGAAGGCCAGCAATCAAAGTTTAGCTCATGAAGCAAACAGGTGAAATAGTAATTTATCAGTCTGGCCAGAACAATCCAAAGTCTTGGCTAAGACGATAAGAATCTATGAAGGCTATTTTGTTAAAAAAATACGGATTACCGGATGTTCTTGAAATCGGAGAGGTTCCTAAGCCAATTCCCAATGCTCAAGAAGCCCTGGTAAGAATTCACTCAACCTCCATCAATGATTGGGATTGGGGTTTGGTCAGGGGTAAACCATTTCTGATCCGCATGTTTTTTGGTCTTATCAAGCCCAAGATAAAAATTCCAGGAGTGGACATTTCAGGTAAAGTAGAAGCCCTAGGGCCCGGAGTAAATTCCTTTAAAATAGGTGATGAGGTCTATTGTGACTTATCAGAAAGTGGATTGGGCGCATTCGCGGAATATGTTTGCGTACCTGAAAAAACTTTGTATAAAAAGCCTCATAACATAAACCATAATGATGCCTCTGCCCTGCCCCATGCTGGCATACTTGCTCTCCAGGGACTTGTAGAAATGGGAAAGGTGAAACCGGGGCAACATGTCCTCATCAATGGTGCCGGAGGAGGTGTTGGTACTTTGGGCATTCAAATCCTCAAATCCTATAAGGTTAAAGCCAGCGGAGTTGACAGTACAGAAAAACTGGACTTGATGAAGTCTCTGGGCTTCGATCATGTAATGGATTATACAAATGTTGACTTTACCCAGCAAAAAGAAAAATATGACCTCATCCTTGACACAAAATCAAACAGATCAGTCTTCAAGTATGCAAAATCCCTTAAAAGAAATGGTAGCTATATAACAATTGGAGGTTCTATATACAGAATGTTTGAAATATTATTGATAGGTTCGCTGATATCAATTTTTACAAAGAAAAGGCTGCGAGTCCTCTCTCTCAAACCCAATATAGGTTTAGAACGGATTTCCAAGCTTGTGGAAAAGGGAAAGCTTAAACCTCTTGTTGAAGGACCCTATGGGTTTGAAAAAATTCCTGACTTGATTCAATATTTCGGTGAGGGTAAACATAAAGGGAAGATTGTAATTGAAATTGTGAGCTCACAAAATCAATCCGGAAGCGCACCTCAATCTTAATAGGAAGATTGTTCTGCACTTACCAATTGACTTTAAAACCAATAACAAACAGATGAAAAACAAGAATTTACAGAACAAACAAAATGGAACAAAAGCTGTTTGGGCAGGTCAAAACGACCTATTTTATTATGGTGCTACCCAAGTACCTATTGTTAACAGTGTAACCTTTGGTTATAAGAATGTGGATGACTGGTTTGATGTCGCTGTAGGCAAAAAGGAAGGACATATTTATAGCAGGAACACCAACCCTACAGTTGCGGTTTTCGAAGAAAAAGTAAGAGTACTTGAAAATGCTGAAGCGGCTACAAGTTTTTCAACTGGCATGGCCGGCATCAGCAATACCTTATATACTTTGTTGAATCAAGGCGACAGGGTAGTTTCAATCAAGGACACTTATGGTGGTACAAGTATTATTTTTCTCGAGTTTTTGCCCAAAAAAGGCATTGAAGTAAGCCTTTGTGAAACCACTGACCATGATGGAATTGAGGCTGAAGTCAGGAAAGGCTGTAAAGTACTCTACCTGGAGACACCCACAAACCCTACCTTAAAGGTTTTGGATTTAAAAAGGTTGATAAGCGTAGCCCATGAGGTTGGTGCCACTGTAGTCGTGGATAATACATTTGCCACCCCCATCAACCAACAGCCCTTGTCTTTGGGGGCTGATTTAGTTTTGCATAGTGCCACAAAATATTTAGGAGGGCATTCTGACGCTATGGGTGGCCTAGTGTGCGGTAAAAAAACTCTGATAGACCAAATTTTTCATTACCGGGAAATCAATGGAGCAACACTCCATGCCAACTCCGCATATATGCTTTTAAGAGGTATAAAAACATTGGAATTGAGGGTATTGCGTCAAAATGAGAATGCCATGAAATTAGGAGAGTATCTGGAAGGTCATCCAAAAATAGATTCGGTCTTTTACCCAGGTTTAAAATCACATCCTAGTCATGAAATTGCCAAAAAACAGATGACGGGGTTTGGAGGTGTACTTTCATTTTCATTGGTAGGCGATTTTGAAAATGTAAAACTGTTCCTGAACAGTTTGGAGTTGGCCCATCTGGCAGCAAGTTTGGGTTCAGTGGGAACCTTGATCGGCCCTCCCAAAGTCACAAGTCATGTAGAGGCTACTGAGGAAGAAAGAAAAGCACTAGGAATCCCTGAAAGCTTGATCCGTTGTGCTGTGGGGATTGAGAACATCGAGGACATCATTGCTGATTTTGACCAAGCCCTGTCAAAAATTTAATTCAATTATCGTCATATGAAAAAGGATTGATAATTGCCAAAGACCCTTAACAGAAGGTTTTTCAAATCACTCCTAAGTCTACTTTGTCAGAGCAGAAAATGTCTAGAAACACCTAGCGGGCCAGTTTCACAAATAGTGAAAATTAAAGCTGTTTGGCCACACAAAATATGGCTGATTTAACTTTACCCTTTCATTTAGAAAAGTAGGTCTGAATCATTTTGAAATCTACCTTCTAAGCAAAAAAAGTGGCTCCCTACAGAGAACCACTTTTTTCTTATTTATTCAAAATTCACCTTATTTCAAGTCAAACCTATCCAAGTTCATCACTTTGTCCCAAGCAGCTACAAAATCCCTGACAAATTTCTCTTTTGAGTCAGAAGTTCCATAGACTTCAGCAATTGCTCTAAGCTCAGAATTGGATCCAAAGATCAAATCTACTCTAGTTCCCGTCCACTTAGGTTCACCGGTTTTTCGATCGCTTCCCATAAAGACATTGTTAGAATCATTGGTTGCTCTCCAAGTAGTGTTGAGGTCCAGAAGATTGACAAAGAAATCATTGGTAAGTTTGCCTGGCGTTTTGGTAAACACTCCGTGCTTCGAGCCATCAAAATTGGCTCCTAAGGCTCTCATGCCACCTACCAAGACAGTCATTTCAGGAGCTGTCAAGGTCATCAACTGGGCTTTGTCTACCAACAAATCTTCAGCTTTAATTGGACAATTATCCATTATATAATTGCGGAACCCATCTGCTCTTGGTCTAAGGAATTCCCAGGAATCTACTTCGGTCTGCTCTTGGGAAGCATCCATTCTACCAGGTGTAAATGGCACTTCAATATCAAATCCAGCATCTTTTGCTGCTTTCTCTACCGCGGCACATCCACCCAATACAATTAGGTCGGCTATAGAAACCTTTTTATTTCCTCCGGAAGTACTGTTGAATTCTTCCTGAATGCTGCTCAATTTACCCAGCACTCTCCCCAAAAGCTCCGGGTTATTGGCTTCCCAGTTTTTGGCAGGGTCCAAACGGATATGGGCTCCATTTGCTCCACCGCGTTTATCCGAATTTCTGTAGGTAGAAGCCGATGCCCATGCTGTTAAAGTAAGTTCTGAAACAGACAGGCCAGAAGCCAGAATATTCTGCTTCAAACCCGCAATATCGCTTGCGTCTACCAGTTCATGATTTACAGCAGGAATTGGGTCTTGCCAGATCAAATCTTCTTCGGGAACTTCTGGTCCCAAATACAAAGTCTTAGGTCCCATGTCCCTATGCACTAACTTGAACCAGGCTTTTGCAAATGCATCTGCAAACTCCTCCGGGTTTTCATAAAAATGTCTCGATACTTTTTCATATTCAGGATCTACCCTCAAAGCAATATCGGTCGTTAGCATAAACGGCGCATGTTTTCTATTTGGATCGTGAGCATCAGGCACTGTGCCTTCTCCCCCGCCATCCTTTGGCCTCCACTGATGAGCTCCTGCGGGACTTTTGTAAAGTTCCCATTCAAACCCAAAAAGGTTTTCGAAATAATTATTACTCCACTGGGTTGGGGTCGTGGTCCAGGCACCTTCCAAACCTGAGGTAATCGTGTCTTCAGAATGCCCTTTTCCAAAAGTATTCTTCCAACCCATACTCATTTCTTCAATGCTTGCGCCAGCGGGCTCTCTACCCACATATTTTCCAGGATCGGCTGCACCATGTGTTTTTCCGAAGGTATGACCACCTGCAATTAAGGCTACTGTTTCATAATCATTCATGGCCATTCTTCCGAATGTTTCACGGATGTCTTTAGCTGCTGCCAAGGGATCAGGTTTGCCGTTGGGCCCTTCCGGATTGACATAAATCAGCCCCATCTGAACAGCTCCTAGGGGATTTTCCAACTGTCTGTCATTTGTATACCTCTTATCCCCAAGCCATTCTGTCTCAGATCCCCAATATACATCTTCCTCAGGTTCCCAAACATCTTCCCGGCCACCGCCAAAACCATATGTTTTAAGCCCCATAGACTCAAGTGCAACATTACCTGCTAATATCATCAGGTCAGCCCAGGAAAGTTTATTACCATACTTCTCTTTGACAGGCCATAAAAGCAGTCTTGCTTTATCCAGATTGGCATTATCAGGCCAGCTATTTAAGGGAGCAAACCTTTGTGTACCGGTACCTCCACCGCCTCTTCCGTCAGTCACTCGGTACGTTCCGGCACTGTGCCAAGCCATCCTGATAATAAAAGGACCGTAATGCCCATAATCCGCAGGCCACCATTCCTGTGAAGTCGTCAACGCTTTTTCTATTTCAGCTTTTACTTCTCCCAAGTCCAGCGACTTGAATGCTTCGGCATAATTGAAATCCGGATCCATTGGATTTGACTTACTGGAATGCTGCCTTAGAATATTCAGCTTAAGCTGATTTGGCCACCATTCCTTATTGCTTGGGCCTCCCCCTGCCACTTGTTTCATCTCACCATTATGAAATGGACATTTGCTGATATCTCCGCTCATTCCATTCCCGCCACTGTTTACTGCGTAGCTTCTTGGTCCGTTGGGATTTAAATCTTTGTCTGACATATTGAGTTTTTAGTTTATTGTTATTTGTGAATTTATTCTTTGAAAACCTTAAGGTAATATTTATTGAAATCAAAAACCAATAGATAAAAACTATGAGTCTTTTGTAATTTCAATTGCTTCAACTTACCAAAAATTAAGCATTATTAAAAGCAAGAATTAGATATCAAGAAGCAATCTCATTTAGATAGGAAAACTTTTCCAAAGTTCAATTTTGTCAATTGTGACCGCTTTCACTTTTATGCAAACTTTTGGAAAGTTTAAATTCAACCGGTAGTATTGTCTAAACGATATTTTATCAAGAGGGAAAACTTCTTCTAAGTCAAAAGCATCGATCCTTATATTGTTCAAGAATCAATTCTAAGTTTGGACCAGAATTTAATTCCACATCCCTTTATATGGCCCATCCTCAGACATTTTTTTTATTTAACGAATTCTATCCGCTATTTTGCAGTTTAGAAAGAAGTAATCTCTACAATATTTTACAGCTGTCAGGTCTACCTCAGAAAAATGAAACAACACCAACTCAAAATACACAATACCCTTAGCAGGAAAAAAGAATTGTTTGAACCCCTCAACCCTCCATTTGTAGGGATGTATGTTTGCGGTCCCACCGTATATGGAGACGCTCACCTAGGCCACGCAAGACCTGCGGTTACATTTGATACAGTTTACAGGTATTTGGGTCACTTAGGTTACAAAGTAAGATATGTACGAAACATTACAGACGTTGGACACTTGACAGGGGATGCAGATGAAGGCGAAGATAAAATTGCCAAAAAGGCAAAGCTTGAACAGCTAGAACCCATGGAAGTTGCGCAACAGTACACAGACTCTTACCACAGAGACATGGATCTCCTCAATACCAATAAGCCAAATATTGAGCCAAGAGCTACCGGGCATATTCCCGAACAAATTGAACTGGTACAATCTATTTTGGATGAAGGTCTCGCATACGAGGTAAATGGTTCAGTATATTTTGATGTGCTCAAATACAATGAGACTTATAAATATGGTAAATTGTCAGGGAGAGTGTTGGAGGATTTGATGAGCGGGAGCAGGGAATTAGATGGCCAAGGCGAAAAAAGGAATGCTGCTGATTTCGCTTTATGGAAAAGCGCAGCTCCTGAACACCTTATGAAATGGTCTTCCCCTTGGGGAATTGGATTTCCGGGCTGGCATTTGGAATGTACTGCAATGTCTTCCAAATATTTGGGGAAACATTTCGATATCCATGGAGGCGGAATGGACTTGATGTTCCCTCACCATGAATGTGAAATTGCTCAGGGCAATGCCTGCAACCATCAGGACCCAGCAAAATATTGGATGCACAATAACATGATTACCATCAATGGTCAGAAGATGGGGAAATCGTTGGGCAACTTTATCACACTTCAAGAACTTTTCATGGGTCAGCATCAGCTTTTGGAGCAAGCCTATAGTCCTATGACTATCAGGTACTTTATACTTACGGCACATTACCGCTCTACTTTGGATTTTTCCAATGAAGCTTTGAAGGCGGCTCAAAAGGGATATAAGAAGATTATAAATGGTCTGCGGATTTCCCAGCTGTTACAATACGACAATGATGATTCCGTTTCTTTGGATGAAAATCAGGTCAAACAAGTAGAAAACAGTATTCAGTCAGCCTATAAAGCCATGGATGATGACTTTAATACGGCGCAGGCCATTGGCCACCTTTTCAACTTGTTGAAGAAAATCAACTCCATCTATACCGGACAGTTGCATCCCGCACAGTTTGGAGAAGACACTTTCCGACAACTCATTGGCACATTCTCTGGTTTTGTAACTGAAATTCTTGGACTGAAAGAAGAGAAAACAGATCATCAAAGTGCTTTATTGGATGCTTTGCTCAACATCTATGGAGAAGCCAAAACTGCTCGCAACTATGATAAGGTAGACGAAATCAGAGCCAAGTTGAAAGAAATAGGCATAGTGGTAAAAGATATGAAAGATAAAATTGACTGGGCATATGAAGAGTAGAATAAGCGTATTTCTTTTAGGCCTTGTTATTCTTTGGTCTTGTGGAACTGACAAAGCATCAGATTCCACACAAGAAACCATAGTCTACAGAGAAGTCCCGGAATTTTCGGCGGACTCTGCTTATGCCTATATCCAAAAACAGGTGGATTTTGGACCCAGGGTCCCCAATACACAGGGACATAGAGACACAAGAGCTTGGCTCATCAGGAAGTTTGAAGAGTTCGGTCTCCAAGTGCAGACGCAGGATTTCCAAGCGACTACTTATGATGGGTTGAATTGGGACTTGAGCAATATCATAGCTTCTTATAAACCGGAAGCTTCCAAGAGAATCCTACTGGCTGCCCATTGGGATACAAGAAGGATTGCAGATAAGGATACCGAAAGAATTGATGAACCTATAGACGGTGCTAATGATGGGGGTTCAGGCGTGGGAGTTCTTCTGGAAGTAGCCAGAATTATTGCCACTTATGATAATCAACCAGAAGTAGGCATTGACATTATTCTTTTTGATGGAGAAGATGACGGAGAACCTGAAAACGCACAAATCAGAAATAACAACCAAATCTGGTGGTGTTTGGGATCACAGCATTGGTCAAAAACGCCCCATCAAAACGGTTATTCAGCTTACTTTGGAATATTGGTGGATTTGGTCGGAGCCAAAGGAGCAAGATTCTACAGAGAAGGGTATTCCAGGCAATATGGCAAAAACATTGTCAATAAAGTGTGGAATTATGCTTCAGAATTGGGATATTCAGACTTCTTCGTCATGAGGGATTCACCGGAGATCATAGATGACCATGTATTTGTCAATAGAAATGCAGGCATTCCTATGATCAATATCGTTGAGTTTTCTCCGGACTTTGGATTTGGACACTATCACCACACCCATGCTGATAATATGGAACTTATTGACAAAAGGCCACTGAAAGCTGTAGGGCAAACAGTGCTTTTCACCATCTATCAGGAATAAGTTTACCTAAACCACAATAAAGATGAAAAAGGGCCATCAGGTTACCATGAAAGAAATAGCCAAAAAGCTTGGCGTATCTGTTTCTACTGTATCCCGTGCATTAAAAGATTCTCCGGAACTTCATCCGGACACCAAAAAGAGAATTGTAGAAATGGCCACAAGTATGAATTACCAATACAACTTGCTGGCGCAAAGTCTAAGAATCAGCCGAAGTAAAGTTCTCGGTGTCATAGTCCCAGAACTCACTTCACACTTTTTCTCCAGTAATATCAGCGGAATTCAGGATACTGCCTATAAAAGAGGATACAATATCATGATCTGCCAATCCAATGAATCCTTTGAACAAGAGAAAGCCAACCTAAAAACATTGGTATCTTCACAAGTAGATGGTCTTTTGATCTCTCTAAGTAGAGAAACCAAATCTTATGAGCATCTGCAGGAATTGTATGACAGAGAAATTCCATTTATCATGTTTGACAGGGTAACGGAAGAAATCCCCGTTTCGAAAGTAACGGTGGATGATGCACATGGAGCATACCTGGCTGTCAATCATTTGTTACAGCAAGGTTGTAGAAAAATCGCTTATTTCTCCGGCCCTACTGACCTATACATCAGCAAAAAAAGAAAAGAAGGATACCTTGAAGCCCTTCAGGAGTTTGGAATTCCGGAAACAGAGAGCAGAGTCTACGTTACAGACCTGACGGAGGAAATGAACAGAAAAGTAACCATGGAAATGTTGGCAGAGGGTGATAGGCCTGATGCGATATTTGCTATGATTGACCCTCTGGCCATAGACGTTATGATTGTTTTGAAAGAAAATGGCATCAAAATCCCTCAGGATATTGCTTTGGCAGGATTTACAAACAATCCCACTTCTGCGGTTGTAGAACCATCTCTGACGACCATTTCACAACCAGGTTATGAAATGGGCCAGCTTGCCGCCAATCACCTGCTAGATCAATTGGATGAAATCGTACCTGATGATCCCCAATCCTTTATACTACTGACTACCTTGGTAGAAAGAAACTCTTCCCAAAAGTCAACTACTGCCTAATACAAAATCCTATTTAACCTATGAAACCCACCATAAGCAGCAAACCTTTTGGCAAAAGCCCAAAAGGAGAGGAAATCACATTAGTCACTTTGTCACTTCCAGAAAAAATTTCTCTTTCTGTAATAAACCTCGGTGCTACTTGGACCAATCTTTTTATTCCTGATAGAAATGGAAAAATGGATGATGTGCTCTTAGGTTTTGAATCTTTGGATGGTTTTTTTCATAAGGATTACCTTGACAACTATTGTTATATTGGATCGACAGTGGGGAGGGTTGCCGGCAGAGCGACCGACAATAGTTTTAGCTTAGACGGAAAAACATACCTGCTTCCTTTAAATCAGGGCGACACACATCTTCATGGAGGAATAGAAGGTTGGGATAAAAAAGTATGGCGTTTTGAAACAGAAGAAAATGAGACTTCAGTTTCAGTAAAATTTACTTATCATAGTCCTGATGGAGAAGAAAACTACCCAGGCGCTGTAGCAATTGAGGTCACTTACAAATTGGATTTTACCGGAAAGTTAAGCATCAATTACAAAGGAAGTACGGATACCAAAACAGTATTGAATCCTACCAATCACTTTTACGTCAACCTTTCCGGAGATTTTAACCAAGACATCGAAGAAAATCTTTTTCAAGTACAGGCCGACAAATTTCTTCCCATGAATGAAAAAAGTCTTCCTACCGGTGAATTGAAACCTGTTGATGGGACAGTCTTTGATTTTAGAAAGAAGAAGGTATTGAGAAAAGCCTTGCTCTCCGGAGATCCACAAATTTCACTTGCTGGTGGAATTGACCATTGTTTTGTGTTGAATGGAGAAAATGAGTCTGCTATTTTATCGGACCCAAAGAGTGGAAGAATACTTAAATTATACACCACATCACCAGGTTTGCAGGTTTACACGGGTAATTACCTGAATGGCTCATTTAAAGGCAAGAATGACATTGCATTTGGAAAAAGAGCTGCCATTTGCCTTGAATGCCAACATTTTCCTGACAGTCATAATCATGCCCATTTTCCAAGCATTGTATTGGAAAAAGACCAGAAATTTGAATCAAGCACTTCTTTTATTTTTGAAACCATCTCATGAAAGAACTGCTTATAAATACATTTCGAAAGCTTTTTGACAAAGAGCCTGTGTTGGTCTACTCACCGGGAAGAATCAATCTTATCGGAGAACATACGGATTATAATGAAGGCTTCGTCATGCCTGCTGCTATCAATAAAAAGATGGTAGTCGCCATAGCCAAAAACAGCGGTACACAGGCCAGAATTTTTTCATTGGATTTTGAGGAAGAGTTTGCTTTCGACACCAGGAGCTTTGGGCCTAAAACAGGACATTGGTCAACCTATATTATGGGGGTGACCGCACAATTGATTCAAGCTGGATTTCCTGTAAAAGGTTTTGATATGGTATTTGGGGGTGATATTCCTGTAGGTGCTGGTCTCTCTTCATCAGCGGCACTTGAGGCAGCTACAGGTTTTGCCATTGCTAAAGCTTTTGGCTTTGAAGTTTCCAAACTTTCATTAGTTCATTACGCTCAAAAAGCTGAACACGTTTTTGCTGGCGTACAATGTGGGATAATGGATCAATTTGCTTCAGTCATGGGTAAAAAGGACCATACCATCAGACTGGATTGCAGGACTTTAGAGTATGCTCACTTCCCTTTTAAACTTGAAAATCATTGTATCCTCTTGGTTGACTCCAAGGTAAAACATTCTCTCGCTGACTCGGCTTATAACCAAAGAAGAAATGAATGCAGGGAGGGTGTAGTCAGGGCCCAACATTTACCCAAAAAAGTCGATGCTTTAAGAGATATGGACCTTTCTGATTTAGAACAAATCAGTACCCAAATCAGTCCCACCGTCTATAACCGGTGCAAGTATGTAATTGAGGAAAATGCACGTGTCTTAAAAGCCTCAGCTCTTTTGGAAAAAAATGATTTAAAAGGTTTTGGAGAAGCTATGTATGCTTCGCACCAAGGGCTTTCAGAGTTATATGAAGTTTCCTGCGCAGAATTGGACTGGTTGGTAGACCAGACCAAAACCATGGATTTTGTTTTGGGAAGCAGAATGATGGGTGGGGGCTTCGGAGGTTGTACCATCAATATTGTTCAGGAAGATCAGGTAGCTTTGTTTAAGAAGGAAATCCAAAAAGGGTTCAATCAGAACTTTGGAAAGTCCCCTGATTTTCATTTGGTAAGCCTTGAAGAGGGTACTGGAGTTATGTAAAAAGAAATTAGGACTCTAAAGATTTTAAAAATAAAAAAAGGGGCAACTAAACGTTACCCCTTTTTTTTATTATCAATGTGCAGTGGGCACCGCTGCGGTGGATTTAGTATTCTTTTGCCAAATAAAGAAAATAATAAACAGCACGACTAGAATCCCCGGAAAGGATACCATTCTCAGAAGAGTCGCCTGACCAGCTGCCAATTCCAAAGCATCACCTGTTAGGCCTTCAGCCATTTTGTTTGCCCTTGATACATCTATCCATCTTCCGATAATAGGCTGGAAAATAGCAGTGGAGAACATTCCCACACCACCTATGATAGACATTCCCAAGGCACCGCTTAAAGGCACTCTTTGTGCCACGGCTCCTACCATTACTGGCCAGAAATAACAAACGCCGATAGCGAATACGATGGCAGCCAAATAAGCAGCAGGTCCTGTTACAACGCTAAACATATAAATACCTATTGTAGCGAAAATAGCTCCTCCAAGTAAAACTCCTGTTTGTCCCAAGGTTTTCACAACTGGACCTGCGAAGAACCTTCCAACTGCCATTACACCTGTAGTTAAAGCAAGAATCAACATACCGCTGGCACCAGTGCTGCTCAGCACGATATTTGCCCATTGTTGTGGTCCAAATTCTGAAATTGCTGTTAACGCCATGCAAAAGAATAGAAAGATAAATACAGGGGAGAACAAAGCTTTGACATTACTAGAAATAGAGGTAACACCCTCGACTGTAGGTTTTGGAAATGCTTTTCCAAAAAACAGAACTGCATAAATCACAGTAGGGATCATTAAAACCCACATTTGAGCCTGCCATCCAAAGCCAAAGTCAGTCATAAATTTTGAAATCAAACTTCCTAAGACTATCCCACCGGGGAACCACATATGAAATCTATTCAGCATTTTATTCATGGTCAAACCTGAGTACATATCTGCAATCATAGGGTTACAGGCAGCCTCAGTACAGCCATTCCCAAAACCTATAAATAAGGTTGATATCAGTAAACTTGTATATCCTCCTGCATAAATCGTCATAATGATCCCCAGAGTATGGGCAACAAAAGCTATTTGCATAATCAGTTTTGGGCCGATTTTATGGTAAAAAAGCCCTCCTAAAATCATAGAAATAGGAAATCCTAGGAACCACATGGAATTGATAAAACCTAGTTGTTCTGCATTAAGGTCAAACTTCACTCCCAGCTCCGGAAGTATGCCTGCCCTGATGGCGAAGGTAAATGCTGTTGTGATCAGTGCAAAACAGCTTGCATTAAACAAGGCTGATTTGTTGATATTTTCGTTCATGTTGATTGGGTTTAAAAGGTTATTGATTACAAAGATTGAGGTGATTTAATAAAATCATTCGGAAAATATGAAAAATAATACAGACTGCCTTTTTCTTTCTTTAAAAAATGCACTCAGAATTTTACCAACGCAATATTTTCAATGTGAATATCAATTCAATACTACCAAGTTTCTGCTGACCTTTTCTTGAACCCCAAACCTATCACTGTTGTATCTTAAGGTAACAGTATAAGTTCCTATCGGAACATTCGCTCCACCAAAGGTCCCATCCCATTGACAAAATGGAACTCTTGTCTGAACATTGAAGTCTTCACAGAAAAAAATCAACTGACCCTGTCTATTGTGTATCCAAACCTGAGCACTTTCTACAGCATCATTCACATAAATCTCAAAAAGCTTTTCAGGATTATCTAAGATCATCCCAGTGGGGAATACATATTGAAACTCACAATCTTCAAAAGCTTCAAAACTCTCTTCAAAGCTACAGCCTTCTGAGTTGGTAACAATTAAAGTATATGCACCTGCCAACTGAGGTTTGTAAACAGAGTCAGTTGAAACCAAGTTTCCTTCCAACAACCATTCATAAGACTCAAATTCACCGGGGGATATAGTTTCACCTAAATTGATATCCGCACAGACTGAATAAAATTCATTGATACTTGGGCGTCTGTCATCCAAGCTTCTCAATATCAAAACGACATCATTGGCCAGCTCACAACCCAGAGCGTTAAAAACCAGCACCTCGTAAGTCCCTTCTTCTTCAACTGTAATGACATCAAGACCGTCAAATTGTGTAAGAATGGTCTCATTGCCATCCTGGTCAAGGAATATCCATTGGATATCAGCAATCAAATTCCGCTGATCCGATTCTAAAGCTAAAACGGTAAATGGAGAATCTATACAAAAAGGATCTACTTGAAGATCAATATCAATGGAGAATACAGGTTCCTCCACAACAAATTCCAAGGGATCTACTGCACAGAATCCACTTCCTCTTGGCTGCACCTCCAGAAAAAAGGTGTCAAAAGCTGTTGGGATCCAATTCTCTCCCCTCCCCACAATTTCTCCATCTCCATTCCTCCAGCGGATGATGACTGACTCAGGGTCTCTACCAAACAATTCCGCTACATAAAGTTTGTTTCCAAAGCAGTCTTCCTGGGTAAGTGCTACGTCGAATTGGATTTCGGAGGAAACATCAACTCTAAAATTTGTCCTTCTAGGGCAGTTTTCTGGATTTGATGTTTTTTCCCTTCCTACAATGCTGTAATCTCCTGCTTCTGTAAGTTGAAATGCCTCGCCGGCATCCCTTGTTCCTAGTGATTCTGTTCCTCTAAAAAGCTCGAATTCAAGATCTTCATTTGTGGTAGGCTCCAAGTCAAAAGATTCACAAACATTAATCCGGCTAGGCACTGAGAAAGTGACAAGATTCTTTTTGGACACATCCAGCACTGCATCCCAAGGAATGACACAACCGTTGGAATCGATGATTTCAAAAGCATAAAAATCTCCCGGAAGATCATCTATTACAAACTGATTTTGATTTGGAACAGGTTCCTCTTTTACTACACCACCATTTCCAGTTACAACCCTATAATCTCCCTGAACAACTCCATTGACAAAAGTGACCACCAACTGGCCGTCATTTGTACCCAGAGAATCGCAAGTTTCACCTACAGCAGTTACCTCAAAAACATCACTTGCCTCCGGACCCAAACTGGGCACAATCACAATTCCAGTTCTGAAACAGCCATTGGTATTTGTTTCTACCGTATAAATCCCTGATGGGACATTTGAAAATGAAATCACCTCTCCTTCTGCAAAATTAAACCCCTCAAACCCCAATTCAATGATTTTCAATTCATCTAAAACACTCTCTGTCAAAATTTCAAAGCTACCATTATTGACATCACAATCTGAGGCTGAGATTATATTTTGAGGACTGTACAATGGCCCTTCATTGATGGAGAAAGCTATGGATTTCTCCGAAGTACAGCCTGGGTTTTGAGGATTGGCTACGCTAAAAAACAGGGTATAATCTCCTGGTCCTTCCAGGTCATTTTCTGTATCTATATTCAAAGAAAATGAATTCCCCAAGTTGATACGTTGGCTTTCTCCCTGTTTCAGTGCTGACCAGTCCCCTCTCAAAGGTGTATCTGCAGTCACTGCTACAAACTCTCCTTCGCATGCATCTGGCTGTTGGATGCTTAGTGTAAAATCATCAGGTGGACCTACAAAAGTACTTCCTGTAATCAGGCAATCCTGTCCCCCGCCTGAATTGGTAAAAAACAAAGAAATGAAGTATGGCCCTTCTTCAGTAACAGTCAATTCATTACTATTTCCTACAATTTGGTCAGCTGCATTTCTCCATTCAAAGGTGTATTGAGCAAACCCAGGAGTCGATGTAGGAATTGCACTGATAGTAGTGGGTTCGTCCCCACAAAGTAAATAGTCAGGACGTAAAATTAATTCCGGACCTTGTACAACTTCTACTGTCCTGCTTTCAGAATAGATCACAGCTCCTGACCTGCTTACGCTCACTGTCACTGTATGAGGACCTAAATCTGTAAACCTGACAGGTATTGTTTCGTAATTTTCCCCTCTTCCGCTGGCTGTAAAATACTCATTACCCGAGGGGTTGATCACACTCCATTCATATCTGTCAGAAGCTGCTATTCCACCAGCAGAAAATTCTGCGATAACAGCTCCAAAAACAATACAGAGCCTTTCCGGGCCTACAAGTTCCGGATCATTGAAGGTCATTTCAGTATTGTTTTCAGCCTCTATTAAAGAAGGCTTAATATTCGCTTTAGCATAGGATATGCCTAAAAGAACTGTTAAAAAAACTAACAGAGTTGAAGGTAATAGCAGTTTCAAGGTGGAGCTTATGGTCATTCCTGGATTTATACAGAATCAAATAATCGGCAATTTTACAATTATAACTTTTAAAATAATTGAAAATTGCATCTTATAATTTGAAACTCCCATCCAAAAACAGTACCAGTATTGAATCAGTCAATCACAGTCAGGGTAGTCATCATGGTCTGTTCAATACCTTCTTGGGTATTTTTATAATGAATCCGAACAGCATAGGCACCGATGGGGAGCTTTTCCCCTCTATAAAAGCCATCCCACACACAAGAGACCGAATTTTCCACCAAACTTCTTTCCGAGCAAGAAAAGACTTCCTGACCCCATTTATTAAAAATCCATACATCAAGTTCATCAATTAAAAAATTAGAATAAATCAGGAAATTTCTATCGCTACTCCCTGGAATGATTGCATTAGGAAGAGAAACTTTAAGCTCACATTCTTCCTCAACTTCAAAAGTGGTTATATACTCACAATTCTCCTGACTATTTACAACAAGAGTATAAGTTCCCACCAACTGCGGTTTGTAAGTTGGGCTTGTTGAAAGAAGCCTATCATCCAAATACCATTCATAAGTACTGAAATTCCCCGGGTTGATCGTTTCCCCGATTTCATATTCTGCACAGATTTCGTAAAGCTCTTTGACAACTGGTCTAATATCGTCTACACTTTGCAGTATCAAGATCATTTCGTCGTCTAATAGACAACCAAGTTCATTATAAACAAATACTTCATAGGTTCCTTCCCTTTCCGCAACTGCTTCAAATAGATTTTGAAATTGGGGCAAAGACTCACTATTTCCATTTAGGTCGGTAAAAAACCACTCAATTCTTTCAACTTCTTCGGGCAGATCAATCTCCAGATCAATCACAGTGGATAGATCATCCGGGCAAATCACTCCTGCCTGAAGAAATGCATCTACTGATAGAATCGGAGCTTCGATAGTAAATTCGTCCAGTTCAATGTCACATGGCAAACTTCCTGCAGGTTGCACTTCAAGGGTATAGGTTCCTGGTGTGCTAGTCGTGAAAATTGGAGAATTGCCCAATTCCTGACCTCCCGAATTTCTCCAAGTGATCAAAACATCTTCCGGAGCACTGTTTCCAATATTAGCCTCATAAGTAAATTCACCTTCGCAGGACTGATCTATTAATTCAGCTGAAAAAATTATCGCATCAACGACCCTGACTTCAAAAGTTTTTACATTTGGACAGATTGGATTATTTGGATCAGCTCCCCTGATTTCATATTCACCTGATTGGTTCAAAACAAATCTTTCATCCGGATTTTTAGTTACTTGCTCTCCATTGGGATAAGTCAATGTGTATACCAAAGAAAAATTGCTTTCAGGAATCCATTCATACCTTTCGCAGATGACCAACTCTTCTTCCGGCACTTCGAATTGGGTAAGATTGTCGCTGATTTCTATGTCAATATTGGTTCTGCCAATTTCGCAAGTGGTATTAATACTGTTGTATACAGTTACCTCATAAGTTCCCGATACAGTTGCCACGATACTTGAAGAATTTTCTTCAACTGTCAATACTGTAATCTCCCCATCCTCATCAAAATACCTCCATCGGATTCTACCTACATTTTCAAAATCTGTATCCAAAGTTATTGTAGCGTCTGGGCCGAAAGGACATAATAAACTTGCATCCAAATCTACAGGAACACTCAATACAGGCTCAGGAACAATAAATTTTGTGGGTGGAGTTGGGCAAGTACCTAAAATATTACGGGGTTGCATTTCTACCTCATACTCTCCATAGGTAACAGGGGACATATTGATACCGGTACTGACCACTTCTCCAGCTTCATCATACCATCGGATCCTTACTTCACTTGGGTCATAATTGAGGATATTTGCCTCCCAAACTTGGTTTCCAACACAGTCTTGGGAAAGAAATTCTATTTCAAAATCTACAGGATCAACATCTTCTATACTTAGCTCAACTTTAGTTGGACAAATCTCTTCAGGAAAATCCAAATGCCTTCCTATCAATTCATAATCCCCAGCCTCTGTAATAGTGAAGGTTTGACCAACCCTCTCTTCTCCTGTAGCTTTATTTCTTAATAGGAATTCAAGTGGTTGTGTTGTTTCAGGAACAAGTTCATAAATTTCACAAAACTTAAAAACTGTTGGAACAGTGAATTCAACCTGGGGAAGACCCGGAACTTCAATTCTCTCAACGAAGGGGACCATGCAGCGATTATCTTCTTCATCATCGTCTTCATCTCCCTCTTCACCTTCCTCCTCGTCGTCCTCACCTTCTTCTGATGGTTCTTCAGGAATAAAAACCTCAAAGTAAAAAATACCGCCAGGTACTTCAATCACAAATTCAATATCCTCTAACTCATCGCTTTCCAATACCCCAGTCCCTACCAAATCTCCTCTTTCGGTATATAATTCATAAATAAGATCAATCGGGCCATTTTCAAAAAAAACCGTAAAGCTTCCATTATTTTTCCCTTCATCTGAACAGGTTTCAGGAACTATGCTATCCGGGTCTACTGAAAACCTCAATTGATCGGGAACATCCTGTAGGGTTACCACTGTACCTAAAGTAAATCTACAGCCATTTGCGAAAGCTTCAAAAGTATAAACTCCAGATCTGAGCCCAGGTATTACAAGTTCCTCGCCGGCGGACAAGGAAAAACCAGGACCATTTGTTTCTTCATCGATTACATAATAAATCAAATCAATATCACCATCTGCAAAAATTCTTAAAGCTCCATCCTCAGCCAAGCATTCGGAAGCACTGTTCTCTTCTTCAATTCTGAATTGGGGATTTTGGCCAAATGTGAAATCATGGGTTTTCCTAATCACGCAGGAGAGATTGTTTTCATTTACCAGTTCAAAAATCAAAGTATAATCACCAAAACCTGCCAGGTTAGCAGTAGATAATTGAAGAAAATTTGACTGATTTATAAAAACTTCAGGCTCACCTTCTTTTTGGTAGTACCATCTTCCTTGAGCTTGCGGTTCAGCAAATGCAACAATTACATTCCCCGGGCAGAAGTTCACTCCATTGACATCCAAATCAAAATCCACAGCAAAACGAACCTGTGTGGTCAATACATTCTCACACTCAGCCTCACCCAGTGAGTTTTGCAAAAAATACTTAACTTGAAATTCACCTTCATCGTCTACCAAAAGCTCATTATCAGAAGAAACCACATCACCATTTTCATCTGTCCATTCAAATGAATAATCTGCCAGCCCAACGGTAGAAGGATCCAATGCCCTCAAAGTAAGTTCGTCTCCAGGACAAAGCGCATAATCCCCCAATAAGGAAACCTCCGCTCCAGGAAGTACCTCTACCACTTTTGTCAAATTTGAAACTGGGATTCCTCCTCTAGATATAATCAGATTAATTGTGTGTGTTCCAGCCTGAGAAAATGTAAAAGCCAAAGTCTGAACAGATTCCCCACCCTGAAAAACTCTAGGAGCTCCAGTTGGCTCTGAAATGGTCCATCTGTAGAAATCAGTATCCGCATCCCCACCTCCAAAAAACTCCTCTATCCTGTTCCCGGTAATCAGGCACACCCTTTCAGGGCCCTCAATTACAAATTCGTCAACAAAAGAATCTAAAGGGAGAGGATTGGTTGTTTTTGCAGTTTTACTGAGGATTAACCCAAATGTGCCCACAATCAATACGAAAGTCAGCCAGTAATTCTTGGCTGAGAATATTTGTTTTGATTGTTTCATTCAATGAATGTGCAGTTTGTGGACATTTTTTTGAAAAGTATGAAAACAAATCTACAACTTTATCCAATTGAAAAAAACAGCCTTCCCAACATAAGTTAATGAGGCTGTATTAATTATCAATATCTGCTATTAACGGACAAACAACCACTCCTTTTCATCCCCTGCCCATTCATATCCGTCTTCATTGAACAGTTTCAGTTTTTCTGGATCTGTAATTCTGTTTTTAATGATGTAATCGGTCATCAAGCCTCTAGCTTGTTTGGCAAAAATCCCAATGATCTGATACTTCCCATTTCTAAATTCTTTAAATACTGGGGATATGATTTCCGATTGAATAGACTTTTGTTCTACTGCTTTGAAATATTCCTGCGAAGCCAAATTCACAACTGGCTCACCGGCAGCTGTTTGATTGATAGCCTTGGCTATTCTCTGTCCCCAAAACTCATATAAATTTTTTCCTCTCTTATTTTCCACCTTGATCCCCATCTCTAACCTATAAGGCTGAATCAGATCTAAGGGTTTGAGCAACCCATAAAGACCGGAAAGAATCCTAAGGTGCTTTTGGGCGAAATCATATTCAGCTACTGTGTAATTCTCGACATCTATTTTAGTATAGACATCACCCTTAAAAGCAAGAAGTGCCTGCTTGGCATGTTCCGGCTCAAATGTTTTCTTAAAATTCTTGTACCTCCCCTCATTCAACTCCGCAAGTTTTTCTGAAATCCCCATCATTTTCATGAGGTCTTCCTTACTCTTTTTTTTCATGATAGAAACCAGTTCAAAAGTATCCTTCTGGAATTCGGGCTGGGTATGTAAGCTGATATCTGTGGTGTTAAGGTCTAAGGTTTTCGCAGGTGAAATAAGTGTAATCATAATATTGCTTTTACTCTATAACTGTTATAGCCCGACGGATTGTTTGCGTCAGGTCTTGGTTGTTACTTCTATATCGAACCATTACAGGATATGTACCTATAGGTACTACCTGATCCTTAACTAAACCGTCCCAAAAGCAAATTGGTTCTTCAGAAGGTATGTTGTCGTTTTGACAGTAGAAGATTAATTCTCCCCATCTGTTATAAATCAAAACTTCAACTTCATCTATAAAATCATTGGCATAAAGCACAAACAACCTGTTAGGATCACTTGGCCTCATTGCATTGGGAAAAATAACTTTTAATTCACAATCTTCCTCCACTTCAAAGGTAACACTGAACTCACACCCTGCATCATCAAAGACAATCAATTCATAAGAGCCAGCTTCGGTTGGGGTGAATATTGGAGTGTCTGCTACTTCTTGACCATCAAGCAACCAAGAATAGAATTGATATTCTCCAGGTTCCAAAATATGAACTACATTCTCAGCTGCACAAATAATATAATTCTCCTCCAACACCGGTGGAACAGCATCAGATCTTAATATCTGAATCTGTTCCCTGGCAATCAAACAACCAAATTCATTAAACAGCTCAACTTGATACAAACCGGCTTCTACCACGGTAGCATCCGAAACACCCAACAAATCAGGTAAAAGTTGCCTAGTAGTCCCAGCTAGCCTGTACCAGTTGATTTCTGAAACATTCTCCAGATCTCCCTCTATTGAAATTATGGTGAAAACATCCTCTCCGCAAAATGGCAGGGCATCTAACTCAATTTCCAAAGATTCAATAAACTCTTCTACTTCAAAGTCCACAGTGCTTGGAGGGCATAGTCCTCCTGCTGCTGGCTGAACTTCTAAAGTATAAATACCGGCTTCTGTGGGGAAAAGGATAGGATTTCTACTGATAATCTCCCCATTCGCATTTCTCCAAAAAATTCTTACATCTGCAGGTGCAAGCCCCTTCAAATCTACAGTATATGACACTCCGGTTTCACAGTCTATCTCAGGACCTACTAATTCAAAATCTACAGGCCCGCTGATATTCACTACCATCTCTCTTACCCTAGGACAAATATCCGAGTTTGAATGGATTGCAATCACCGTATATAAACCTGACTGTGTAATTTGATAATTAGTCCCATCCGGTGAAGAAAGTAAGTTCCCGAATTCATCCTCAACCCTGTAACCTAAATCAGGATCAGCTGAACTTGGTGCAAATTCAAATACCTCACAAGCATCTACATTTGATGGAATTGAAAACTCAGCTTGCTCTTTCTCTTCTACTGTGTAAAGATCAGGATCAGGAATATCGCACCCGTCTTCATCTGCAATTTCTACAGCATAAGTACCCTCGGGAACTTCAATTACCAATTGCAGTTCGTTGCTGAAGTTCCCACTGAACTCTTCTCCCGTGTCCTGCCTCACCAACAGGTAACTTCCACTCGCCGGACCATTTGGAAAATCGATAACTATACGTCCATCCGAAACTCCATCGGCAGTACATTCTTCATCTTGGGTGGTCACGATAAATCCTTCTATTTCAGCCGGTGGATTCAGATTTTGAATAACTGCTGTTTGGACGAACTCGCACCCAAATTCTCCTTCCAATTGTATCGTATATAATCCTGGCTCCAAGTCTGTAAATACTGGCAATACCGTTCCTGCCGAAATATTATTTTGGACAAAATTGAGCTCAGGGATTTCCAATCTATCTATATCAGTCAGCGCTTCCAATTCAAAGCTACCATTTGGAGTATCGCAGTCATCTGCATCAGTTAAAGGCGTGATAGCAACAGCAGGCAAAGGATATACTATTAAATCAGCTCTTTTCTCAAATAGACAATCTTCTATAATCGGGTCTTCCCCGATAAAAATTATTTCATACTGTCCCGGTGCCGGTAAAGAAGAGGGTTCAAGTTCGAGTTCAAAGAAATTACCCAAAGAAACCCTATTTCCTGAACCTTCCAATTCATAAAACCACTCCCCTTCCAACGGAGTGTTGGGAGCAAAGACCACCAACTGATCATCATAGCAAACCTCCTCAGCACTTTGATTCAAGTCAAAATCAAAGGCTGGACCAACAAACACTTCCTTGCTGGCAGGACAAACATCAAAAAATGCCTCATCCGCCCCATCTGGAATTCTATAAGAAACGGTAACAGTATAAATACTTTCTTCTGTAACATCAATGGTATTTGAATCCCTGTCTCCAAATAATTGACCGGCAGCATTTCTCCATTCAAAATCATAAAGGCCTTCATCTGGGTCGTAACCTTCTATTGCTGTCAATTCCACAGGTGAGCCGGCACATAAAACCACATCATCTGGCAATGTCAGTTCAGGTGGTGCCACTACCAGAATTTCCATACTTTCTTCAAAATATCCCACTTCATCACAGCGGTCTACTCTCAGGGTAACCGTAAACAAACCCTCTCTTGAAAAAGGGTGCTCCAGTTCCTGAAAATCTTCGCCCAGACCTCCAAAATTCTGTAATTCAAATTCTCCATCTTCATGTTGAATAGTCCAAAAATAGGCATCTATGTCTGGCTCTCCTCCCCCTTCAAAAAAACCAATTCCTCCATCTACCGGATCCAAACAGATTCTTTCATCTCCAGCTAAAGCCGGTTCCGGAATACTGCTTCCGGACTGTTGGACAAAAGCAGGCAAACCCAAATTAGAGCTCGTCCCACCTACCAGGTTGACACCATCTTCGCGGTAATTGCTCGCGTCACAGTTACTGCCTGCAGTAATCTGACCGACTGAACTCTGGCCTGGTCGGGCCACATAGATCTGCCCATCTGGCCCTATCTGGACAGCGCCAAAAGGACCATCCGTACTTATTGTGTTTCTGATAGATGAGTTGAGAATACAATTTTCTCTGTCTGCACGGCTATTGGCATTGTTAAAACATTGCGCACAAGTTAAATCGGGATCAGGTGCATCTGGGTCGTCCGGATCTCTCTGACTTTCAGGGACACCGATTAAGAATTCCTCAATCTTTCCACCACCTCCCAAGTAAGAAACAAAAACCCGGCTACCGTCATTTGAAAATTCCACACCATATACTTCTTCGTTGTTACAACCCAAATCCAATAATGCATATTCGGTCAACCTTCCGGTACTTTGATCAAAATCAAAAATTTCCAATCTGCTACAAGCTCCATCCTGAATGGTAACGGCTACCTGACTTCCATCCGGGCTGAATTTCATAGTCCCTACCCCTGTATTGAATCCATGTGTAGATCCTACAGAAGAAAAAACAGGGCTACCAATACCAAATTGGGAAACAGGATAGGCTCTAAATGTATTATTGCCCAACTCATGGAAAAGCACCCATGTAGTATCACCTGATGCAAGAGCTGCAGATTGCTCTGTACTTGGGCTAAATAGAAAATTGCCTTTGGATACAACATTTCCTATCCCATCGATATTTGCATTAGGTTCAGTTGCTCCTGCCTTGATGTCAACTACTGAATACTTCACCCGGCTACTACCATCTGCAGACCTTTGGGTAGTGAATACATAGAAAACAGTCTCTTGTTGAGGAATTGGTACCGCAATGACACTTTCCGAAGCTTGATTGCTCCCTCCAATGTTCTCTCCATTTTCCATAGGATTTCCATTCAGATCCCAAACAGTCTCACCGTCAGTATAAAAAAGTACTTCGCCTGTTTCGTCTGAAATTGTAGTGGTACCAGCAGGAATATTGTTGGGATGAGTTACAGGGCGAGGAATTTGTTGTAAGGAATCTGGAACACCAGGTTCATTATTAAAGTCAAGACCAGCCCCATCGCCGAAATACCAAATATTATTGCTCTGATCAGGGAGATCCCATATCTTAACTCTGATTTCTGCATAGGCATAACAAGAAGAACCTGGTTCTCGAACCAAAACCCAATAAAGCCCTGGAAGATCAACACAATTGTCGGTATCTGTAACCCAGCCTTCCGTTCTTCTGTTGGACCAGAAATACTCATAATTTCCTCCACCGGGCCCACCTATATTTGGGTTTTCACCACCCTGGCCTCCTCCTTGTTCTACTTCAAGCAAAGACCCTATATCAACGCAGGCACCTTCACAAACTGTAGTATCCTGTGCAGAAAAATTGGCTTCAAGGTCATTTTCGAGCAAATTAATGGTCTTGGGAATAGTCTGAGTACTTCCATCCGCAAAAGTAACTGTCAAGGTAACTTGTATAGACTCACCTTGCGCTGCTTCTTCAGGAATCAACAAGTGCTCTTGGTTGAAATCAATATCTACCGGCTCGCCATCTTCATCTGTAAGGGGTGGATTAAAAGACCATTCGAAACTTACTGCCCTGAAATTTTCGGGTGTAATCTCACTAGTCAGTTGTATAGGGTTGTTTGCACAGGGAAACTCAGGTTCCCATGTAAAATCCACCACAGCATCCACATCTTGATTTGGCGCAAATTGAGGAAAAACCCTTCCACAAAAATCAGTACCGTTAAAAGGTTCTTCATTCAGTTCGATTTCAAGAATATCCTCTTCATTGGGATTATCTACCCTACCAACCAATTGAGGTCCTCCTTCTACCTCCTCGTAGATATAATACAGTCTGCCATCGGGACCTACTTTAATATCATAAATTTTATAGATATCATTTTCCAAAGGAATGACCTCAGGTTCTGCGGTAAGGTCATTGGCTGGTACTCTTAGCAATTCATCCCCTCTGGAGAAATAAAGATATTCACCATCCGGAGAAAACTCAGCTCCATCTATAGCCTCAGCCCCACCTGAATTGGTGACAGGCTCGGGAGTTCCAAAAGTACCTGATTGTGTATCAAATTCTACAATGACTATATCATCTCCTTCATTTTCGGGGATCAATATTACCTGGCTCAAAGATTCATTGAAAATGATTGCTTTAGGAGTAAACCCAAGGCCGGTAGTCCCTGTCTGCGTAAACTGCCCTTCTGTATCTTCAATCCTTCTTGAAACCAGCTCTCCTCCTTCAAAACTTAATAAATACGAAGGTGAATTTGCCCTTTTCACTACAGCAATAGCTCCAGAAGCATTACTAATGTTCTGATTTAGGGTGATGACCTCTCCTAAAGGTGGCTGATTACCTGATGCCCCACCAGCGGCATTCATGTCCACTACTGAATATTGCAACTGACCACCCGGAGTGATGTAAAAAAGGTAAAAAAGCCGATCCCCGTCAGGTTCAAAATTTAAAGTACCGATTGCTGTCTTTTGCCTAGCCTCATTTTGACCATTGACACCATTAGGAGCTCCTTGGATGGATACATTATCATAATTGTAGACAACTACACCATTTGTATAGAATAATACCTGACCTGTAATTGGATCGACAACTACGGAATTATTGTCAACTGGGCTATTTTCAGCACCAATCACTATTGTTCCAGGAAGCGTTCTTACCGTCGGTTCGTCTCCTTTCCCAAAGGATATGTAGCTATTTCCCTGTCCTGAACCACAATAGCCAAAAATCCATTCGTTATTATTAAATCCTTGCGAAAAACTTTTTTGAATAGGCAAACAGCAACTAAACGCAATGATTATGTTAAAAATTAAATTTAACTTTATGGAATTACTTAGGCTTTTCATAATTTACACGCTGCTTGCAAAACAACGACAGACTTCTGGCGTTTAGCTGATGTATTGAATCAACCAATTAACGAAGAATTACTTGCAAAGGTCTCATTTATATCGTCTTTTTTTTCTGCTGATAATAACTTTATCAGCTGGGAGCCTGCAGGCCCAAGATCCGCAGTACAGTCAATACTATGCTGCTCCTTTGTATTTGAATCCAGCATTTACTGGTTCCGAACTTGTCCCAAGAGTTGGCTTCAATTATAGAAATCAATGGCCAGGCCTTGACGCTCAGTTTACTACGTTTTCAGCTTATATAGATACCTATTTAGATGAGTATAACAGCGGAGTAGGATTAATGGTTATGAATGATGTAGAAGGTGCGGCCAAGCTACAGTCAACTACCATAGCAGGATTTTACTCATATGAGCTGAGAATCTCAGATAGGGCTTATTTCAGGCCCGGATTCAGAGCGAGTTATATCAGAAGAGATATCGGTTTTTTTGAAAATCTGATTTTTGCCAATCAAATTGACGAAACAAACCCCTTTGGCCCTACACTCCCCAGCACAGATCTTCCTGGTTTTGGTGAACCGGTCAATATGTTATCTCTTTCATTTGGAGGACTTTTTTTTACAGAAAATTTCTGGTTTGGAATAGCTGCAGATCACGTCAATACGCCCAACCAATCCTTCTTGGATGGGGTTAGTAGGCTTCCTGCAAAATACTCCGTACATACAGGATACAGAATTGCCTTGGCTAGTGGGGGCTATAGAAGGGATTTTACACACATGACCCGACAAAGGTATATCGTTCCAACGCTTAATTACAAAAGACAAGGACCATTCGAGCAATTGGACCTTGGAGCTTACTTATATTCTGAGCCTTTGATGATAGGACTTTGGTATAGAGGACTTCCTTACAGGCCGATTGAAAACCAATTGAATAGAGATGCTTTGGTCGTAATGGTGGGGGTAAATTTACCTTCAGGGATGAATGTAGGCTACAGCTTTGACTACACAGTTTCCCAATTGGGAATGCAATCAGGGGGCGCACACGAAATCAGCGTTTCCTTCCTATTGGCCGACAAAAACAAAAGCAAGTTAAGAAGCAGAGATACAATTCTCCCTTGCCCAAAATTCTAAACTAAAGGTATGGATGCTGAGTGGATTAAATACCTTTTATTAGGCGTATTAACTTTTGGTTTTATATTCGAAAAAGGCTTAAGCTATTTGAATAACAAAAGGCCTATCCCAAATATTCCTACCACACTTGAGCAATATATAAGCAAGGAAAAACTTTCAGAGTCCAAAAAGTACCAGCTAAGTAATTTCAAATTCGGCATACTTACAGGCACTATCACCTTCCTCCTGACCTTTGCTTTTATCTATTTTGGCTTCTTTGGCTGGGTGGATTTGTGGCTCAGAGATCTTATTGAAAACCCTATACTTCTGTCTTTGGCCTATTTTGGAGTTATCTTCATAGGTTCGGATCTGATTTCCATTCCTTTTGACTACTACCATACCTTTGTCATAGAAGAGCATTTTGGATTCAATAAAACTAATGTCAAGACTTACTTTTCTGATAAAGTAAAAGGGTATATTCTATCTATCATCATAGGTGGTGGTTTATTGGGAATCCTGCTTTGGCTTATCCATCAGATAGGAAAGGGTTTCTGGTGGCAATTTTGGTTGATTTCCGCTTTTTTCATGATTTCGGTGAATTTATTTTATACAGCTTGGATACTCCCACTATTCAATAAACTCACTCCTTTGGAAGATGGTGAACTTAAAGCCAAAATTGTCCAATATGCCAAATCAGTAAATTTTCCTATTGATAATATTTTTGTCATTGATGGCAGCAAACGCTCCTCCAAAGCAAATGCTTTTTTCTCAGGTTTTGGAAGGCGAAAAAAAGTAGTCCTTTATGACACACTCATCGAGCAGCATACTCCTGAAGAACTTGTAGCAGTATTGGCTCACGAAGTTGGACATTACAAAAAGAAACACATTATTTTTGGAATGTTGACTTCAGTGCTTCACATAGGAATCATGCTTTTCATTTTGGCTCAGTTTATATTTAGCGAAAATATGAGCTTGGCTTTGGGCGGTGATCAATTGGCAGTACACTTAAATATTATTGGTTTTACTATGTTGTTTTCTCCTATTTCCATGATTTTGGGAATAGGAATGAACCTTATCAGTAGAAAAAATGAATTCGAAGCTGATGATTTTGCAAAGGAGTCTTTTTCCGGAGTTCCCTTAGCTGAAGCTCTTAAGACGCTTTCAGTGAATAGCCTAAGCAATATCAATCCCCACCCTTGGTATGTGTTTGTGAATTATTCGCATCCCCCATTATTGGAAAGACTTGAAAAACTTGAGCGTTAATTGACTTAAAAAAACCTGCCATGAAATGAAGATATGGCAGGTTTTTAAATTTCAAAATGTATAGATTTTTTACTTTCTCATTTCCTTAAAGGAGTTGATCAGCCCATTTGTTGAGCTATCATGCGAGGACACAAATACATCGTCTTGTAGTTCCGGTAGTATTGCATTGGCCAAAACCTTCCCTAACTCCACCCCCCATTGGTCAAAGCTATATATATTCCAAATCACACCTTGAACAAAAATCTTGTGCTCATACATTGCGATTAATTGTCCCAAAGTATATGGAGTGATCTTTTTGACCAAAATAGAATTGGTAGGCCTGTTTCCTTCAAAAACCCTATGGGCAGCTATCTTTTCTATATCTGCCTTGGATTTTCCTGCTTTTATCATTTCCGCAGTAACTTCATCCAGATTTTTCCCATTCATTAATGCTTCTGTCTGAGCAAAAAAGTTGGAGAGTAACTTCACATGGTGATCCCCAATTGGGTTATGTGAAATGGCCGGTGCAATAAAGTCACAGGGAATCAAATGTGTCCCTTGGTGAATCAACTGGTAGAATGCATGTTGTCCATTAGTACCCGGCTCTCCCCAGATAATAGGCCCTGTAGTATATTCCACTTTTTGCCCACTCCGATCAATGTATTTGCCATTGGATTCCATATTTCCTTGCTGAAAATATGCTGCAAACCTATGAAGGTATTGGTCATAAGGTAAAATTGCCTCAGAACCCGCTCCAAGAAAATTGGTATTCCAAATACCAATCAAGGCCAAGATTACAGGGATATTTCTGGAAAAATCCTCCTCCCTAAAATGCCTATCCATGGAATGGGCTCCTTCAAGAAGTTTTTCAAAATTATCAAAACCTATGGCGCAGGCGATTGGCAAACCAATAGCAGACCATAATGAATATCTTCCTCCTACCCAATCCCAAAAAGCGAACATATTTTGGGGATCTATTCCAAACTCAGTAACTCCTTTTTCATTAGTAGATAAGGCCACAAAATGTCTAGCAACGGCTTTTTCTTCTTTTGCATAATCCAAAAACCAACTTCTTGCTGTATGTGCATTGGTCATGGTTTCCTGAGTGGTAAAAGTTTTGGAAGCTATAAAAAACAGTGTTGTTTCGGGATTGACATTTTTGAGAACTTCAGCAATATGTGTTCCATCCACATTGGACACAAAATGAATATCCAAATTTGGGTTCTGATATGGTTTCAATGCCTCAGTAACCATCACAGGTCCCAAATCAGATCCTCCAATACCGATATTCACCAATGAGGTGATTGGCTTTCCAGTATAACCCAACCAAGTTCCATTGGATATTTTGTCAGCAAAGGTTTTCATCTGCGAAAGGACTTTGTTGATCTCAGGCATCACATCTTCTCCATTCACATAAACAGGATCGCCTGAGCGATTTCTCAATGCTGTATGCAATACAGACCTGCCTTCCGTTCCATTGATGACCTTTCCTGTAAACATGGACTCAATGGCCTCTTTTGTCTCGGTTTCGTTCGCTAATCCTAAAAGTATCTTTAAGGTTTCCTTGTCAAGTCTGTTTTTAGAAAAATCCACAAGAAGGTCTTCAAAACGGATAGAAAATTGACTGAAACGATCCTTTTCATCAAAAAATGATTTGATATGCCTTTTTCCGGTCTTTTCTTTCAACTCTGCAAGCTTGGACCAAGCTACAGTTTTACTGGGATTTATATTTTTCATCGTTTTTTGTTTAATAGGATTCGATGCAAAAATAGTCTTTTAATCGAGTGGGGAAAAACAGAACTGTATTCCTTTTTGAATAATTCTGTGCTTTTTGCCAAGTTCCAAAAAGACGGATAATTTAACAAAATGGAATGGTTGTTGTTTTTTTTAAAGTAAAAAGGAATATCAGATTCCTGTATGTGTTTAATTTTAATCCCAAATTATATGAAACCAATTACTTTATTATTGTCCTTATTTTTACTGTTTTTGATGGGATGTGGGTCTACAACTCAGATTACGGCCAGTTGGAAAAATGAGGAAGAAAGCAGGCAGCCTTACAATAGCGTATTGCTGGCAGCATTTTCGGAAGATCTATCTTTGAGACAGTCCATAGAAGGTGAATTTATGTCGCGACTTCAAAATAGAGATGTTACAGCAATTAGAAGTATTGATGTTTTTTCTCCTGATTTTTTTTCAAGCACTGAACCTAACCAGGATCAAGTCTTGGAAATCCTTGAAGAAGTAAATGTTGAATCCATTCTGACCATTACACTCATCAATGTAGAGGAGGAAGAAAGATTTGTTCCTGGCGGACGGGTTGGTCCCGGATTCGCTCCTATGGGAAGGTTCGGATACTACGGAAACTTTTTCGGATATTGGGATCATTGGCAGGGAGCCGGTTGGAACCAAGGGTATTATACTACTGACAAAAAATACTTTATGGAAACCAACTTATATGATGCAGAATCCATGAAACTGATTTGGAGTGCCCAGTCAAGAACCGTAAATCCAGCTGATATGCAGACCTTTGCGGCAGAATATGTGGATGCCCTGAAGGCTGAAATGAGAGAACTTAACATCATCAGATAAATTGAAAAAGCCTGTCGATTTTGAATCGACAGGCTTTTTTTTTAGCAATTTAAATTGAATTATTTTGAAGGAAGTACTTTGGTAGACACTTCACCAAAACCAACCCTAATACCATCTTTTTTACAAAAGCCTCTCATAACAACAGTATCTCCATCCTCAATAAATTTTCGCTCTGATCCGTCTTCTAGTTTAATCGGTTTGGTCCCCTTCCAGGCCAATTCCAACATAGAACCATAGCTGTCCTCTGTCGGACCTGAAATGGTACCGGAGGCATACATATCCCCCACATTGATATTACATCCATTTACGGTATGATGTGCCAATTGCTGGGCGATATTCCAATACATGTATTTAAAATTGGAAGAACAGACTTTGGTGCTGCTTTTACTTCCTGGCTGGATATAAACTTCCAAATTAATATCGAAGGCATGAGCCTTTTCACATTTTAAATAGGGAAGCACTTCCGGATCCTGAGATGGACCTTGTAATCTAAAGTGCTCCAGAGCCTCAAGCGTCACTATCCATGGCGAAATACTGCTTGCAAAATTTTTCCCCAAAAAGGGGCCTAAAGGCACATATTCCCATGCTTGAATATCTCTGGCAGACCAGTCATTGAAAAGAACAAAACCAAAAATAAAATCTTCCGCTTCATCTGTAGAAATACTATCTCCCATTTTGGTTTGGCGTCCGGTGATAAAAGCTAGCTCCAATTCAAAATCCAATCTTCTGCTTGGCCCAAATTCAGGTTTTTCCATATTAGGATCTTTATATTGCCCTTTTGGTCTGTGAATCGGAACACCCGAAGGAATGATAGAGGAGGCCCTACCGTGATAACCTACCGGAATGTGCTTCCAGTTGGGTAACAAAGCATTGTCAGGATCTCTGAACATAGTACCTACATTGGTAGCATGCTCCATACTGCTATAAAAATCGGTATAATCACCCACCTTTACAGGCATCAACATCTCAGCTTCCTTTCTATTGACCATTGCTTTTCCACGGATCTGATGATCTCTCAGCATTTCATTATCTTCCTTCAAGAGCTCTTGTACGATCTCTCTTACCCTCCTGGTCACTGGCTTTCCCAGAGATATAAACTCATTGAGCGAATCTCTAAGAAAAATATCATTGGGCAACTGTGTTAGGTCAGAGAAAAAGCCTTCATCATGTAATACAGCTAAGTCTACTATTTTATCTCCGATAGCAACACCTGTTCTTGGTGATAGCCTTTTGTTTTGGAATACACCAAAAGGGAGGTTGTAAATTGTAAAATCAGAATCCTTTGGAACCTGCACCCAAGAATTGAGTGGGGAAATTTCAGGCTTTGTCATGTGTAAAAATTTGGTTCGAGATCCAAAGTTAGAAGAATAAGGTAGAAGATAAAAAATAAAAAGTCACAGCAAGAGAATAAACTTCACTTAGCCATTTAATTCACAGTAAATTTCTTTATCTATAAAGCTTAAACCAATTCACTGAACAAAATCCTAATTTGATTCAAATTGGGTAGTCTGGAACTTATTTTATCTTAATTTTGCCAATCGAAGTTTAAATCAGCCTTTTTTAAAACATGTCTTTAGCTACAAAATATAACCCGGAGTCAGTAGAATTAAAATGGTATAAATACTGGATGGAAAACAGTTTTTTTTCTTCCAAAGTAGACCCAGAAAAAGAACCTTACACCATTGTAATCCCTCCTCCTAATGTAACTGGTGTACTTCACATGGGCCACATGCTCAACAACACCATTCAGGATGTACTGATCCGAAAAGCGAGAATGGAAGGGAAAAATGCCTGCTGGGTACCAGGAACTGACCATGCCTCCATTGCGACTGAAGCTAAAGTTGTGGCCATGCTCAAAGAAAAGGGCATAGACAAAAAATCCCTCAGCAGGGATGAATTTCTAGAGCATGCCTGGGATTGGAAGAATAAGTATGGAGGAATCATCCTCGAGCAACTTCAAAAATTAGGTGCTTCCTGTGACTGGGACAGAACCAAGTTTACGATGGATGAGGACCTCAGCCGGGCAGTAATTTCTGTTTTTGTAGACCTGCACAAAAAAGGCAAAATCTACAGGGGCATAAGAATGGTCAACTGGGATCCGCAGGGAAAAACAGCCCTTTCAGATGATGAAGTGATCATGAAAGAAGTACAGTCCAAACTGTATTATATCCATTATAAAATAGAGGGTTCTGAAAATGAAACCTTGACAATAGCCACGACAAGGCCTGAAACCATCATGGCGGATGTAGCGATCTGTATCAATCCCAACGATGATAGATTCTCCCATCTGAAAGGAAAAAAGGCCATTATCCCTTTGATAGGAAGAGCCATTCCTATCATTGAAGATGAATATGTAGATATGGAATTCGGAACAGGTTGCCTCAAAGTCACCCCTGCCCATGACCTAAATGACTACGAACTTGGTGTCAAACACAAGCTTGAAGTCATTGATATACTCAATGATGATGGTTCTTTGAATGAAAAAGCCCAAATCCTCATAGGCGAAGACAGGTTTGTAGCCAGAAAAAAAATCGCTAAACTTCTTGATGAAGCAGGTCAACTGGACAAGGTAGAAGACTATAAATCCAACGTGGGCCATTCAGAAAGAACGGATGCGGTAGTGGAGCCAAAACTTTCTCTCCAGTGGTTCTTGAAAATGGAAGATATCACCAAACCGGCTTTGAAGGCGGTAATGGAAGATATCATTCAACTATACCCACCAAAATTCAAGAACATGTACCGCGCATGGATGGAAAACGTGCGTGATTGGTGTATTTCCAGACAGCTGTGGTGGGGCCATAGAATTCCGGCCTACCACCTCCCTAATGGAGAATTTGTGGTCGCGGCCACACAAGCAGAGGCTTTGAAATTGGCAAATGAAAAATTCGGAGATCAATTTACTATCGAAGATCTGAAGCAAGATGAAGATGTACTGGATACCTGGTTTTCTTCATGGCTATGGCCTATCTCTGTTTTTGACAGCAAAGTTTTTGAAGGTGATGCTCCAAATGCAGATTTAAGGTACTATTACCCTACCAATGATCTGGTAACCGCTCCTGAAATTCTCTTTTTCTGGGTGGCAAGAATGATCATTGCCGGGTATGAATACATGGGAGAAAAGCCGTTCAAAAATGTCTACCTGACAGGAATAGTAAGAGATAAGCAGGGCAGGAAAATGTCCAAATCACTTGGAAACTCTCCTGATCCTCTTGAGCTGATCAAGCAATACGGGGCAGATGGAGTAAGAACAGGAATGTTGTTTTCCTCTCCTGCCGGAAATGATTTGCCGTTTGATGAAAAACTGGTAGAGCAGGGAAGAAATTTCGCCAACAAAATATGGAATGCTTTCAGACTGATCAAAGGCTGGGAAGTAGATAGCAAAATTTCAGGTTCAGAAAATAAAGCAAGTATTCACTGGTTTGAAAACCGTTTTCAGGAAGCATTGGCTGAAATCGAAGATCACTTCGATAAATTCAGGATTTCTGATGCATTGATGACCACTTACAAATTGGTCTGGGATGATTTCTGCTCTTGGTATTTGGAAATGATCAAGCCTGCTTATCAGCAGCCTATAGACGAGGAAACCTATGAAAAAACCATAGAATTTCTAGAAGATATATTAAGGATCCTTCATCCATTTATGCCATTCCTTACAGAAGAAATCTGGCAAACGCTTAATGATAGAGGGCCTGGACATGCATTAATTGTACAGAATTGGCCAGAGAAAAAATCTTACGACACCAAGCCAATTGCCGAAGCCGCACAGGTGTTTGAGTTGGTCTCACAGGTCAGAAACCTGAGGAGTTCTAAAGGTATGTCCCCGAAAGAGACACTGTCTTTATCCATCAATACCCAACAACCTGAGCTGTATATCAGCTATCAGGCGGTCCTAAAAAAGCTGGGGAACCTGTCTGAAATCAACTTTGCCGAAAAAGTCGAAAATGCTGTAAGCTTCTTGGTAAAGGCCGACGAATGCTTTGTGCCTTTGACAGAGGAGATTGATGTAGAAAAGGAAAAGGAAAGCCTCAGCAACGAGCTTGAGTACACCAAAGGATTTTTGGCTTCAGTAATGAAAAAACTTAGCAATGAGCGTTTTGTGTCAGGAGCACCGGCAGCAGTTGTAGAAAACGAAAAGAAAAAACAGGCTGATGCAGAAGCAAAAATCAAAACGCTGGAGGAAGCACTGACTAAGTTAGGCTAAATGTGAAAAGATATCGACCGGTATTTTCGGATATTGGTCGATATCAATCGCTTTAAGATTTTATTTTTTGCATATTTCTTCTCCAAAACCTCTATAATGTGCCAATCTAAAACTGAAAATAATGGAATCAAAAGATGTCAGGTGGGAGCAAAGATTCAGCAACTTCAATAAAGCATTATTGAAGTTAAGTGAAGCAGTTGATCGAATTAGAAAAGATTTCCCCATAGATGAAGATGGAAAAATAGATACTGATCAGTTTTTGGACGATATCTTAAAAGAAGGCTTGATACAAAGATTCGAATATACTCATGAGTTGGCTTGGAATGTTATGAAAGATTTTCTTAGCAATGCAGGAAATACTGGCATTTACGGTTCTAAAGATGCCACAAGGGAGGCTTTTGCATCGGGCCTTATTGGCAGTGGTGAATTATGGATGGATATGATTAAAAGTCGTAACAAAACATCTCATACTTATAATGAAGAAACGGCAGATGAAATTTTCTTGAAAATTATGAATCAGTATATCTCCGAATTCATTCTATTTCAAGAAAAGATGGAAAAACTAAAAAGTCAAAATTAGCCCTTACCTAATGTTTGGATTATCAGACAAAACCATTCAGCTTATTCGAGATGTATTTTCTAAACATCCTCAAGTCGATAAAGCAGTGCTTTATGGCTCAAGGGCTAAGGGTAATTACAGGCCAGGGTCAGATATTGACCTAACACTTCTTGGAGCTTCTTTGGATCTCACTGAACTTCAAAAAATAGAACTTGAACTTGACGATCTTCTCCTACCCTACAAAATAGATCTTTCTATTTTTCATCATATCAGCAATCCGGAATTTTTAGAACACATTAATAGGGTCGGAATAGATTTTTATAAAAAAGTATAGGGTAATTCAAAAAAGCTGTTCTCATTTTCTAAAACATCATTTTAAATTGCTTTTAGAGTGATTTCAAAACAAAATTTTATTTTTTAGCGTAAAGTCAAAAGACCGAACCAAATAATCATATGATGAAAAACCATTTTAGAATACTTTCCTTCGCTTTTGTTATAATTACGATTTTTTCGTGTGACACTGACGACAACCCCGAACCCAACCCCATTCAAGACGATTTTCCTGATCTACAGCTTTTTCTGGATAGATTTGCAGAAGAAGCCAGCTTTAGAGGTTTTGACTTAAATTTATCTGGATTGGATGCTGTGTATGTAGATGAAATAAATAGAAATGATGCACCCTATTGTGGTTATGGATATATCATTCATCCTCAAACAGGACGCCGAACAGTCGAAATTTCAAGAGCGCCAAACTGTAATTGGGCGGCCCTTTCAGACATTCAAAGGGAAAATCTATTTTTCCATGAAATGGGACATGCCTTTCTTAACCTCCCTCATGACAATGCACTCAAATGTGACGGAAGACCTCTTTCACTGATGACTGATGAATTTAATATTTTCGAAATATACAGAGCAGGCGAAGAAGAATTAAGGACTTACTACCTTGATGAATTGTTTGACAGGGTAGCAGCCAGTGAACAATGCATTGATTTCGGGCAGGATTTTGATCAGGATCCTGCATTCTTTAAAAATGAGTTAGAGGATGGATTTTGGAATTTTTCCAATGACAATGGCAACTACCAAGTATCCAGAGGTGTACATGAGGATTCTGGTGTACCCTATCTTGGAATTTCATCCGAAGGGGACGGTCAAAATACAGGATATATTTATAAAGAAATATTGGTCCCAAATATTCCTGAAGGGGCATCCGTAACGCTAAGGACAAAAATCAATGCAGAAAATCTGCAAGGCCCTGGAGTCGCAATAGCTTTGAGGATTTATGAAACCGAAATCGGCAATACCGGTGCTAATTTAGTGGAAACAGCTACTTTGACCACTGAAAATGATCCCATTGGGGGCACCTTGGAAGACCATGTATTAGAACTCACCCTTTCTAATTTTACAAGAAGAACGATTTTCATGATCCCTTTTGCTGTCATGATGCCTGGCACTGAGGGAAAGGCATATTTTGATGATTTTGAGATAGTAGTAGAAGATGCTTCTTGAAATAAAAAGTTCACAACTTTCATGAGTCAAATCAATTTTTGCCACAAAGCGCAAAGGCACTAAAAAATCACTAATGACTTTGTGAATATTTGTGCCTTTCTGTTTAAGGAGCCATATAAAAGCCTCATGATAAAATGGTGTTAGAAAAAATAAATCCACCTAATTGTTAAAAACCAGAAAGAGAGATCCGATATGATGAAGCTCTCATTTTGGTTCAGGTTTTATTATTTCTACTCCTCATTCTTGTGACTAAAAACCAGATTAAAACACCCAAAATCGCAAAAGGCCAGAGTCTGACAAGAAGCAATACCATATATACAAACAAGTTCCAACCTGTGGCAAGAGACTTCAATAATTTACCTCCAAAGCTATCAGAATAGACAGTTGATTTCTGCAGATCTTGATGGAGGTAAACACTTATGGTACTGTAAGCAATATCATTGCCGAGACTTTTAAATCTCGACTCATTGATTTCAATCTCATTTCTGATGTTGCTGAGGTTCCGCTCTATTTCAATCATATCTCTGATTTCAGAAGACTTTGAAAGAAGTTCCCTATATCGCTCTTCAAGCATTTTTTATGCTAAAAAATATATTTTTATTGTTTTACAATAAATTTTTACTGTAATTTGAAAATAATAAAAACACTCACGATATGACTTGGAAAGAAAATTGGAAGAAAAAATGGGAAAATCAGCCCGGGCTGATGTTGATCACCATTGTGATCTGGTCCATCTTCATTGGGCTGTGCATAAAAGCAGGAGCACTGCTCTTTACTTTTACTTACAGCCTTTTTAATGCAGAGGTAGCAAAAAACCTTTATGAAGGCCTTAACTTATATAGGCTCCTGGATCAACATTTATGGAATTACATTGGAGTCATGTCCTTTATATTGGTGATTGCCGGTCAAAAGGCTTACATGTTTTATCTTATGATCAGGGTTTTTCTCACTATCGACATGGTACACCCCTTCAGTGCTGAAGTTTCCAAACTGATTACAGAAATCGCCCAAATCGCAATTCAGATTGGTATCGTTATTATCCTGGCATCAGCCTATTTTTCTTGGTTGGTCAAAAGAGGCTTCGACCTCCCTGCTTTGGGAGGGTATGTTGGAGGGGCTTTTGAGTATCTGTTGATGGGCGCATTGATTTATGCCATTGCACAAGTATTCAAAAGAGGTGTTGCCATTCAATCGGAAAACGAACTAACCATCTGAATTATGCCCATAATAGTCAATTTGGATGTGATGATGGCCAAAAGAAAAATGTCTCTCAATGAACTTTCCGAAAAAGTAGACATCACCCTATCCAATCTTTCCATACTTAAAACCGGAAAAGCCAAAGCTGTTCGCTTCAACACCCTTGAAGCAATCTGCAAAGCTTTGGACTGTCAGCCCGGAGATATTTTGGAGTATGCTGAAGAAGAAGGAATGTAGGCTGGACCAACCTGCATTCCTTTCAATTTGCAACCTTTGCTTACTCCTCAAAAGTAATCCCATCGGGATTTGCTCCCAAGTGCTTCAGAATTTCACTGACTCCTTCTACCATAGGCTGAGGTCCACATACATAGAACTCTTGAGAAAAATCTTCAATTCTTTCTTTTAAAAAATCCATATTAACCCTGCCATGGAAATGGCCTTCAAGTTTTTCTTTATCCAAAATTGAAATAAAATCCTCCCCCAATAGCTCATGAAAATACGACTCCATGATCACGTCTTTCCCTGTTTTATTTGCAAAAATCAACTTATTTCCCTCCAATTCACCCTTAGCGGATAAGTCTCTCAGAATACTGATAAAAGGGGTTATCCCAGCGCCCCCAGCAATAAACACACCTTTGCCTTTGTATTGAATAGCTCCCCAAGAATCATCAATAATCAGTTCATCCCCTTCCACCAAGTCTTCAATTTGTTTGGTGACTCCATCATGGTCACGGTAAAATTTGATCACAAACTCTAAATGATCCTCCTCTGGAAGAGAAGTAAAAGTAAATGGTCTTTTTTCTTCCTTCCAACCTTCTTTATTGATGGCTACCTCTGTCGCTTGACCGGGTACAAAAGTATAGCCCTTTGGTTTTTCAGTTTTAAACCTTTTCACATCATGAGTCAAGGAAAATGTATCTGTAATTTTTACTGTATATGGCATAAAATTTTAATTTGTTATAGTTATATAAACAAAGAATTAAAGTATTGTTCAATATGTATATCCGCAATAAAACCATTAACCAATTTAAATAAGGGCCTAGATCAATCCGATACTAATAGATATTGGATATTTATTGATATTGGCTAGAAATCATAGGTTTGTTCCATTATTTAGGTTCTACTGGTAAGAAAACGGAAAATCATGTTATACAATTTAACAAATTCAAATCCAAAATCCAGCTAGAGCGATTTTAATTCAATTTTGTGTCATAAAAATCAGGCCTTCCTTACAAATTCCGACTTCAGAGCCATCGATCCAAACCCATCAATTTTACAATCAATATTATGATCACCTTCGGCCAATCTTATGTTTTTAACTTTTGTTCCTGACTTGATTGGTTTAGGAGCACCTTTTACCGGCAAATCTTTAATCACTATCACAGTATCCCCGTCTGCCAAAACATTTCCGTTGGCGTCTTTTATGAAATTTCCAGCTGTTTCCTCACCTGTCGGTTCCCACTCAAAAGAACATTCTGGGCAAACAAGTGAATTTTCTAATGCATAAGCATATAAAGAGCCACAAGACGGGCAGGGAGGTAACGTTTTCATCGCCTAAAGGTACAATTTTTAATTTTCTGTAAAGAATTTAAACTAAGCAAGCCCATTATCCAAACAACAAAACCATTTTAAGGTTGTACATTCGATTAATTAATTAACCCATCTACAAAAACAAAACACTTATGAAAAAAACAAAACTATTCATCGCTGCATTGGCAGCCATTTTCTTTTTTGCTCAGCCTGAGCAAGCCATTGCACAATTGCAGGCGCCTGCACCAAGTCCTGCAGCTTCGGTATCCCAAGTAGTAGGCTTTACCAAAATCAACATTGATTACTCTTCTCCGGCTGTGAAAGGCAGAAAGGTTTTTGGTGAATTGGAAAAATACGGCACTCCATGGAGAGCTGGAGCCAATGCCCAGACCATCATTGAATTCTCTACTTCTGTCAATATAGGAGGTACCAATCTTCGTCCCGGAAAATACTCCATATTTGTGACTCCAAATGAGTCTGGAGACTGGGTGTTTCATTTCAACTCCAAAGGCAACTCGGTATTTGCTTACATGAAAGATGGTAAAATCGATATGGATGCTTTGAGCAAGGACCTAGCAGTATCAGTGAATGCTGCTCCTGAAAAATTGGACAAGACCAAAGAAAGACTACAATATTACATTTCTGCTGAAGACAATAAAGTAGCGAAAGTAAGCCTTGCTTGGGAAAACGTAAAGGTTTCCTTTATGGTAGATACCCAAGTAGACCAAAAAATGGATGCATTTAAAGCAGCCTTTTAAGATAGAAGCAAACTAATCCAAGAAGGGAAGTCTAATCGGCTTCCCTTTTTTGTTGTGTAATCTTTGATTAAATTCATCAAAATTCAAGGATATGGACCAATTGCGAATTTCAACAGCCTTACAGGTAGGCAGCACATCTGACAAAGTTTTCAAAGCTATCATTGATCCTGAAAAGATGAAAAACTACTTCATCTCACATGGTACGGCAATGATGCATCAAGGAGAAACAGTAGAATGGGAATTCCCCGAATTTCCTGGCGCATTCCCTGTCAGGGTCTTGGAAGTAACGGAAAACCAGAAAATAATTTTTGAGTGGGACGGGGACAGCAAAGCACTTACAGTAGAGATCAGGTTGGAGGCTGTAAATGACGGACTGGCGACGGTAGTTTATGTGGATGAATACGGAATGGAAAATACAGCGGAAGGCATCAATTGGCTGAAAGGCAATACTGCCGGCTGGGCGAATTTCTTAGCCTGCCTCAAAGCCTACTTAGAGTTTGGAATTAATTTAAGAAAAGGAGGTTTTGACTTTATGAAAAAATCCGATCAATAAATTTCTTCATCACTTTCACCCAAATGCACTATGAAGAATCTAAAAACCGAAATCAAATGGGCCCTCATCTTTGTGTCCATGCAACTCAGCTGGTTTGTAATCGAAAAATTAACCGGGCTTCACGACAGGAATATAGATCAGCATTATATCTACACCAATTTTGTGGCAATTTTTGCTTTTATCGTGTACGCCCTAGCTTTTCTGGACAAAAGAAAAAATGATTTTGGAGGAAAAATGACCTATTGGCAGGGTTTAAAAACCGGACTTTGGATTTCATTGTTTGTCACAATACTTACTCCCCTGACGCAGTATCTCGTGTCTTTTTGGATCAGCCCTGAATATTTTCCAAATATGATTGCCTACAGTGTGGACCAAGGAAAAATGTCACAAGAAGAAGCAAAATCCTATTTCAATTTCAAAAATTACTTGATTCAAAGCGCGATTTTCGCTCCAATAGCAGGGATTTTCACCTCTGCCATTGTAGCTATATTTACCAGAAAGGAGTAGGCTTCACCCTTTTTCCAAAATTATCTCAAAGAAGGAAAATAAAATAAACATAAAAGTTTAACTTGGTTTCTCGAAAAATTTCAGAAACCTAACATTTTATGAAACCTTCTCAAAAACTAACAACAGCCCAGACAAGAAGAGATTTTATCAAAAATGCCGCATTGGCTTCTTCTATATTTATTGTTCCAAGGCATGTACTTGGAGGGGTAGGCTTTACGGCCCCATCTGACCAACTCAATTTGGCCGCTATCGGTGCAGGAGGAAAAGGGATTTCTGACATCAAAAATGCCTCTGTCAACGGGCGTGAAAAAGTAATTGCCCTTTGTGATGTGGACTTTTCGGGTTCCGCCAAACAATCCATAGAAAATTTTCCTAATGCCAAGCTTTTTGCTGATTACAGGGAAATGCTGGATCAAATGAAAGACATTGATGCAGTCACCATTTCCACACCTGACCACGTGCATGGTCCTGCAGCCAAGTATGCCATGGAAAGAGGCAAACATGTCTATGTGCAAAAACCACTGACCCATAACATCCGTGAAGCAAGGCTCCTCACCCAAATGGCCGGAGACCAAAAAGTAGTCACCCAGATGGGAAATCAAGGAGCTTCCAATCCATTGCTCGACATGGTTCAAAAATGGGTAGATTCAGGCAAAATGGGCAAAATATCCAAAGTTCAGGTATGGACCAACAGGCCTGTATGGCCACAGGGCTTCGCTTTTCCACAACCTGAGCCTTCTAAAAAACCTGATGAACTCCATTGGGATTTATGGCTAGGTCCTGCTCCTGAAATAGCCTATACACCAAACCTTCACCCTTTCAATTGGCGGGGATGGTGGGATTACGGTACAGGTGCACTGGGAGATGTGGGTTGCCATTTGATTGACATTCCGTTCAGGACTTTAGGCCTCCATTATCCCAAAAGTGCAGAATGCAGTGTAGGCACTGTTTTTTCAAGGATGTGGACTCCTGATTATAATCCTGAAGGTGCCCCGGCTTCTTCCTTTATCACCCTGCATTTTGAGGCTACAGACAAAAGCCAGTCTCCAATAGAAATGACTTGGAGTGATGGAGGTATTCGTCCATCACATCCTGATATCATCCCCGCTGACCATGACATTGGAGGGGCCAATTCTGCCAATGGGGTATTGATCATAGGAGAAAAAGGGATTATCTCTACCAATATCAATGACAGCTCCCCATTAATGCCCAAGCTGTATCTCAATGATGGAACACAGGAGTTTGGTCCGGAATCAGAATCCAATGAAGAACCGGAATACGGGCACCAAAGGCTATGGGTAGACGCCATCAAAGCTGGATATGGAAGCAAAGAACACAAAGCACTTACTTCTTCATTCGACTATGCAGGTCCAATGACCGAAACTGTTTTGATGGGTAACTTGGCAATCAGAAGCTATATGTTGAGGAGGGAAAACAGCAAAGGACAAATGGAGTTTTACGGCAGAAGGAAGCTCCTCTGGGACGGTGACAATATGCAGATTACCAACTTGGAAGAAGCTAACCAATTTGTTGGCAGAGAATATCGTCCCGGATTTGAAGTCTAAGGGAGCTTATTCATTTTTCCAGGCATCTTATGGGAGGCCTGGAAATCAAACTTAAAGTAGTATTAATGAAGCAGACTTTAAATCAAATCACCCTTGTGGTAAAAGATTACGATGAAGCCATCACTTTTTACACCAAAAAATTAAAATTTGATCTGCTTGAAGACACCCCTCTTTCCAGTGTCAAAAGATGGGTAGTCATCAGACCTCCAGGAGGTGGAGGTTGTTCGCTCTTGCTTGCAAAAGCCGCCGATGAAAAGCAAAAAGCCAGCATTGGTAATCAGACCGGTGGTAGGGTATTCCTATTTCTATATACAGATGACATCGACAGGGATTACCAAAATTTACTTTCCTATAATGTCAGGATAAAAAGAGAACCCATTATAGAAAAGTATGGTAAAGTTTTGGTTTTTGAAGACCTTTATGGCAACCTGTGGGACTTGATACAGATCAACTATCCCAACCCTTGAATTTAAACAAAATGGCAAAACACATTCCGGCAAATCAAAAAATATGGACGGGTAGAAATTCCCAATCTATAGATTATTGGCATCAGGCCATGTCTTTTGTAAAGGTAACAGGTAAAAAGAAAGTTGCGCTATTGGGTTATTGCGGAGATGAGGGGGTAAGAAGAAATCAGGGGCGAATTGGGGCAGCCGAAGGACCTGATTCCATACGAAAAATGTTAGCAGGAATGGCATACCACCTTTCTGACTCTTTGCAGATTCTAGATCTAGGAAATATTCTGACAGTTGGAAATGACATGGAAGGCAGCCACCAATTGCTAACTGAAAAAGTAACCGAATTACTGCAGGAAAATATCTTTCCTGTTCTGATAGGTGGAGGACATGACCTTGCCTTAGCACATGGTAGGGCTATCTTGAAGCATTTGGAACAAAAAAATGAAAGCTTAGGTATCATCAACCTTGATGCCCACTTTGATCTTCGTGACCTAAATGGAGGAAAGGGACATTCAGGTTCTCCATTTTATCAACTCTCTCAGGAATCCCCGGACCAATTTCAATACTTATGCCTTGGAATCCAAAAACCTGCAAACCCTGCGAGTCTCTTTAAAACAGCTAAATCCACCAAAACGCAATGGATGGATATGGAAGAATTCAGAATCGACAATTGGGATTATATTGCGGAGACATTGCAGCACTTCTATCAAAAAGTCAATAAAATCTACCTTAGCATAGACTTAGATGGGTTTTCCACTGCTTTTGCTCCAGGAGTAAGCGCACCTTCCCCATTGGGTTTTTCTCCAGAATTGGCCTTTAAGGTGATGGAATGGCTGGCTATATCGGGAAAAATGATCAGCATGGACGTAGTTGAGCTGAATCCCAAATATGACCAGGACAATGCCACAGCACGCCTTGCTGCCCGTTGCATAGAATTCATGCTTAGGAAGCTATTTATCCGAATGGAAAAACCCTAAAAGACAATCTGAACAGCCACTGCCAATCCAAACTTTAATCTTAATTTTATACCCACAAGCAACCCAAAATCATGAACCGCAAACTGGCTATTCTGACCTCTCTGATTTTCATATTTTGCCTTTTTTCGGCCACTGCCCAGACTTTCCGTATTTTTGAGAAACCCATCATATACAATGAAGAACGAGAAAAATTGTCTTTAGAATATCTGGAGAAAAGACATGGGCTCAGCAGAGAAAAGGCAGAAATTGACCCGAAAATGGTGGTGGTTCATTGGACGGCTGTACCTACTTTGGAGACCACATTTGATGTTTTCAACCCTGTACACTTGGGTGGGAGACCTGAACTTACTTCTGCCAGCAACCTGAATGTTTCGGCTCATTTTTTGGTAGACCGGGATGGCACCATATTCAGGCTATTGTCCGATACTGCTTTTGCCAGACACACCATAGGATTGAATTACATGGCCATTGGCATAGAAAATATTGGAGGACCGGATGCGCCGCTCACCAAAGCGCAACTTAAGGCCAATGCCGAATTGATCAGATATCTCCATAAGAAGCATGACATTGAATATGTCATAGGCCATCACGAATATTATGATTTTCAAGGCTCTGAACTCTGGAAAGAAACAGACCCTGATTACCTTACGAGTAAACAAGACCCAGGAGATAGGTTTATGAAAAAACTAAGAAAAAAACTCGTCGACCTGAATTTCAAACATCAACCTTGAATCGAATAAATTACCCCAGCACCAATATGAACAAATTCCTTTCTATTTTATATTTTGCTTTTATCTTTCTGGCTTTTCAATCCTGTAAAACCACACAGCCTAATATATCTTCTTCCGGTAACAAGAGTATCAGCACTCCCTTTCCTACCAATTCAAAAGGTTTTCCCGAAAGAACGGTAAATGCCCTGCCTGCTCCCGAGTTTTATAAAGTATTGGATATGGAAATCACTCCAAGTCCTAGGGAATTCCGTGCGGTTTGGATTGCTACTGTGGCTAATATTGACTGGCCAAGTGCCGGACACATTCCTTTCGAGAGACAAAAAAGGGAATTCACAGAACTTCTGGACTACTATCAAAAACTAAACTTTAATGCGGTTATCGTACAGATCCGTACATCCGGTGATGCCTTTTACCCTTCCAAATTTGCACCATGGTCAAGGTATCTGACAGGAAAGGAAGGCCAAAAACCAAACACTACCGAAGACCCGCTTTCTTGGATGATCCTGGAAGCACATAGAAGGGGACTGGAATTCCACGCTTGGTTAAACCCATACCGGGCCACTATGAACCTGGACACCAAAATACTTAGCCCAGAACATGATTTTTTCAAGCATAAAGACTGGATGATCAAATATGATACGAAATACTATTACAATCCTGGACTACCGGAAGTCCGCAGGCATTTGGTCAATATTATTCAGGAAGTGGTCAAAAACTATAATATAGATGCTATACATTTTGATGATTATTTCTATCCATATAAAGTCGGGAAGTTGGACTTTGCAGATGCTGCTTCCTTCAAAAAATATGGGAAGTCAGGTCAAAAAATAGATGATTGGAGAAGGGAGAATGTAAGCCTTTTGGTGAAAGAGGTAAATGAAACCATCAAAGCAGAAAAACCTTGGGTGCAATTTGGCATCAGCCCTTTTGGTGTATGGAGGAATAAAGACAAAGACCCCAATGGGTCCAATACCCGTGCAGGGCAGACCAACTTTGACGACCTTTATGCGGACGTCATCACATGGATGAAAAATGGCTGGATCGATTATCTCATCCCGCAACTTTATTGGAGCATGGACTATAACCTTGCGTCCCATAGAGAATTGGTAAACTGGTGGTCCAGAAACAGTTACAATACCAAAATTTACATCGGAAATGGACCATACAAAATCCGTGATAATGCAGATAAAGCTTGGGAAAATCCCATGGAAATCCCCAATCAGGTAGCCCTTTCCAAAATTACTCCAAACATCTCAGGCAATGCCTACTTCAGCGCAAAATCCATGTACCTGAAAAATAGAGATGTCGCAGACCTTTTGTTTAAAAACCACTACCAGACCCCGGTCTTAACTCCGGATGTATTGTCTGTAAGTTTTCAACCGACATTTTCCAAAAAAATAGAATTAGTCCCTCACAGTGATGGTTTTGCATTTCAGCTTAGTCAACCTTTAGACCCAGATTTCAGGTATGCATTGATCTATACATCACCCACTATTCAGGACATTCAGCTCAAAAATGGGAATACCCTTGTCCAAAAAGTGTATCTGGACGAGACCAATAGACAATTGATTCCAGTACTTAGTCCAAGTAACCAGAAATTTGTCATCATCAGCTTTATAGACAGGTATGGTAAGGAAACTAAGCCGAAAGCATTTGAAATTCAAACCCGCAACCTTACCCAGAAATAATGAAAGACATGCTCGTCCGTCTCTCAGAACTCCCAAATATCAGTTTGGTAGAAAAGGAACTCGCTGAAGAGAAAATTATTTTCAGAAGACCTATTGCGCCTGAAAAATCATTTGTATGCGACTGGGTAAAGGAACATTTTGGGCAATATTGGTATAATGAAACGGAAGTAGCTTTTTCCTGCCATCCAGTCCATTGCTTTATTGCCCAAAAAGAAAATGAAATCCTGGGATTTGCCTGCTATGAGGTCACTGCAAAAAACTTCTTTGGTCCTACCGGAACTAAAGAAGGGTGGAGAGGAAAAGGTATTGGACGGGTATTGCTGATCAAAAGTTTGATGGCATTGAAAGAAATGGGATATACTTATGCCATTATTGGTGGTGTAGGTCCTGCAGATTTTTACAAAAATACAGTACAGGCAGTAGAGATAAAAAATTCAGAAATAAGCGTTTACCAAAACATGATCAGAAAAAACCATGAGTAAACCTAAAGGAAACAATCCTTGGTACTGGGTCCCACCCTTATACTTGACAGAAGGTATTCCTTACGTTCTGATCATTACAGTTTCGGTGATCATGTACAAAAATCTAGGGGTATCTAATTCTGACATCGGGCTTTACACCAGCTTCCTATATTTACCCTGGGTCATCAAACCTTTTTGGAGTCCCATTGTGGATCTTTATGCAACCAAGAGAAAGTGGTTTCTTTGGATGCAGTTAATCTTATCTCTGGCATTTCTGGGTGTTGGCCTTTCCCTACCAACAAGTCAGTTTTTTGTCATCAGCTTAGCATTCTTTTGGCTTGCCTCTTTTGCTTCAGCTACGAATGATATCGCCTCTGACGGTTTTTATTTATTGGCTTTAAAAGAAGATCAGCAATCTTTTTTCATCGGCGTTCGAAGCACATTTTACAGAATTGCCATGGTAACAGGTCAGGGTTTATTTGTGATTGTTGCGGGTTATCTGGAAATCCGATTTGGTGACAATGCCAAAGCATGGTCATTGACTATGGTCATGATAGCCGGGCTGATGTTTATACTTACCTTGATCAATCTTTGGACCACACCGAATGTTGAAAAAGCCAAAGGTTATATAAAACAGGAGTCCCTAACATTTTGGAAGGTTTTTGAGAGTTTTTTCAGTAAAAAAGAAGTTTGGATAGCGCTGGCTTTTATTCTGTTGTATAGGCTCGGGGAGTCCCAATTGGTAAAAATGGCCTCTCCATTTCTACTTGATGCAAGAGAATCAGGAGGACTTAACCTCAGCACTTCCGAAGTGGGATTGATTTACGGAACCTTCGGGATCATTGCACTCAGTCTTGGAGGGATCATTGGGGGGATTGTGATTTCAAAGGATGGATTGGGAAAATGGATGCTCCCTATGATCCTAGCTCTCAATGTGCCCAACCTTTTCTACTATTTCTTGGCTTATTTCCAACCTGAGTCTGCTTTCTATGCCGGAGCGGTTGTGGTTATAGAGCAATTGGGCTATGGCTTTGGCTTTGCAGCATTTATGATGTATCTGATCTATGTATCTGAGGGGCCTGCCAAAACTTCCCATTATGCCATTGCCACTGGCTTTATGGCCTTGGGTATGATGATACCGGGAATGATTTCCGGTTTTATACAAGAATGGCTGGGTTACGAAGGCTTTTTCCTTTGGGTGGTTGCTGCGGCAATACCCGGGGTTTTGATGGTAAAATACGTGAAATACCCTTATGAATATGGGAAGAAGAAAGCACAGCAATAAGCTTATAAATTATTAATAGAAAGAAAAAAACCTATGAATATCAAGGAAAAAATCGGTCAGCTTTTTTCTCCAGCAGCATTTATCCATGACTCTGAAGAAAATATTCAGGCTATGGAAAAACTCATTGCTGAATACCATATAGGAGGCCTGACCTTTTTTCACAGCAGACATTCTGCTGCTGCCAATTTTGAAAGGAGGCAAGAAAACCTTAGTTATGACAATACCCTTGAGAAACTCATTGAACTGATCAACCGATACCAATTAGTCACCAAAATTCCATTACTGATAAGTATAGATGCTGAATTTGGACTTGCTATGAGGATTGAAAACACTCCTCAATACCCCTACGCCATCAGTTTAGGTGCCATGGATATTTCTGAGAAAGAATGGATTTATGAAGTGGGTAAGCATATGGCCAGAGATTTAAAAGCAGCTGGTATCCATTTAAACTTTGCACCCGTTGCAGATATCAATTCTAATCCTGACAATCCTGTGATAGGCTACCGATCATTTGGGAAAAGCAAAGAGAAGGTCAGTGAATTTTCAAAGCATTTGTACAAAGGTCATCAAGATGAAGGAGTTGGTGCCTGCTACAAACATTTTCCAGGTCATGGAGATACGGCTGTGGATTCTCATTTGGGCCTTCCCGTTCTGCTTAAAACAAAAGAAGAATTGGAAAAAGAGGAGCTTTCTCCATTTCAAGATGGAATAGCTGAAGGGATTGACATGGTTATGGTCGGGCACTTGGCAGTTCCCGAGCTTACAGGAGGTAAAGAAATACCAGCTTCCATCAGCAAAAAACTCATTACAGACTTACTCAAAAAAGAAATGGGATTTGAAGGAGTAATTGTATCTGATGCCTTGAACATGAAAGCTGTGGCGAATCTTTATCCAGAACCTGGCCAGTTGGAATTTGAAGCATTTATGGCAGGAACAGACCTGCTCTGTTTTTCAGAAAATGTCAAAGATGGCATCAAATGGATTTCAGAAAGGGCCCCGGAAGAAAGAATTGAAGAAAGTTTTCAGAAAATCATGTCATGGAAAGAGAAATATGGTGTTTTGAATGCCAAAAAAGTCAAAGTTCCAGTTTTTGACTGGGAGTCGCATAAGGAATTTTTGGAAACACTATCACCAAAATTTCTAGCCATCCTGAAAAAAGTGAATGGAGAAATAGATATGAAAAACTGCAGTAAAGTGGCCGTTTTTGGCAGCAAAGTAAACAGCTTTTTCAAATCTTTAAATGAGCTACTTCCAAGGGAACCATTTGAACTCGAAAACTTAGACAAACAATTTGAGGAATTGGAAGATGCTGAATGGGTTCTCGTAGCCTTATTTGTACCTTCTGCCAAGCCAATCAACCATTTTGGGATGAACCCTGCAACATTAAAAAAGTTACAGCTTCTGGCTGAAAGGAAAAAAGTATCTCTTTATATTTTTGGCAATCCCTTAGCTTTGAAGGAGTTTACTGACTTGGATCAATTTGCAGGAGTTACCTGTGCATTTCAGGATTTTGAAGTGGTCCAAAAAACAGCAGCACTACATTTTGCGGGACAACTGCAAGCTGAGGGGACCTGGGATCATGACTTTTAATTCTATTTTGAGAGCATACTCACTATTTATTCTTTTTTCAATACAGGACAACACCAATTCTTGATAAACCAAAAAGCCTCCCTATTTGCAATTGTTTGCAAAAGGGAGGCATTCATTTATATTCTAAGGTTAATTTCGTGTGAGTAATTTAAATTTATCCATTACCCTGTAGGTTGCTTTTGTAAGTTCTGTGTTGATATCAGGGGACATAAAGTCAAAGCTTGCTGCAGTGTACCCTTGCCAAATGGTGCTGCCCCTTTTGTTATCAATTACATAAATCACCAACATACCATTATTTTGTAAATACTTGACGTTGTTATAATTCTCGTCTCTCTCTCTATTTTCCCTTTCTTCCTCTTCTGATACTTCGTATTGGGATGACCTTCTGGAAAGCCAATAATCAAAATTGGGCTGCTCATAACCTCTGTATTTGATGGTATCACTGAATATTTTATAATTGATCAATAGGTCAGGTTTTTCATCCTGAACTATAAAACCTTGGGCGTCCAGCCTATTGCTGATGGTATTTTCTATGGTATTGTGAAAAAATGTAGTATCAGGAAAAGGATTGGCCACAAAACCAAAAGTCTTATATTTTTTAAAGTTTCCTGCATAATTAAAATCATATTCTGCGATGTAGTCCTTTTGTGTCAGACAACCGCTCAAAATGAAGAATAAAATAAGTGTAGTAGCATTTGCTTTCATTTTGGCTTGAGTTTTTTGGTTAGAAAATCTATTTCATTGAAATACGCATAAAAGATTAACTTCAGATTTTAAAAGATTGTTTTCAAATACATTCCTGTATACCAATGTATTATAGGAAATTTAAAATGAGATGTCAAGATATCTTTGATGAAAATATCTCGTACGTATCTATGTAGAAAAAAAGTGTTTAAAAAATCGGGACTAAATGGGAGTTTTTATAATCGGCGACGTCCATGGCTGTTTCAATACTTACCTCCATTTGCTGGAGAATTGGGATCCAAAAACAGAAATACTAATTCAACTCGGTGATCTGATTGACAGAGGCAAGCATTCTTCTCAATGCGTAAAACTCGCCTTTGAACTCCAAGCCACTTTCAAGCAACAAACCATTTTTCTGCGAGGGAATCACGAACAGATGATGATAGATTATTTAATGGAAAAGGGAAACCATCTCAATTGGCTGAACAATGGCGGAGGAGAAACCCTCCAAGAATTTAACCAGCAGGGTGCCGATCCAAACTTCTATCTTTCTTGGATAAAAAACCTCCCACTGAGTTGGAACAATGAACACATCATGGTCTCCCATGCAGGTTTTTCAGTTGCTGCAGACGATCCCTTTGACATCAGAGATCCAAATGGCCTGCTTTGGAACAGAAAATCCTTACTCAATATCGGCAAAGTACAGGTAATCGGCCACACTCCAAGACTCAATGGGAAACCAGAATTCATCTCATCATCCAACTCTTGGAATATAGATACCGGAGCATACAGAAATATTTGTCTTACAGGAATCAAATTGCGCGAGGATGGGAAGTTTTTGGATGCCATCAGCGTGCCTACCGACAAAAGGGATTTGGATCTGGAGAAAGTCTTCTGATCAAAATTTTAGAGAAAAACCTACCCCATTCCGCTTCACACCAAATTCCTCTTTCTTTTTGCCTTTTTGGCCAAAGCCTGAGCTTCCTCATTGAATTCAGTAATCCTAATAACCTCTGCCATTTTAATTCTTTGATCCTTAAGACAAAATGAAACTATGTGGGTTCCCTGGTTGACTTAGACGACAGGGTATAAAACAGCTCCAAAAATTTCTATCAAGCCACCCCTTATAACCTTGAATACATGGTATTGGAACAATATGGGGACCTTCGAAAATCAAGCTGGTTCATAAACCTTTCCTCAATCAATCCGTCTTCTTTAATATGGGTTGATTAAATTAATAGTAAATGCTAAGGTATTTTGTCATATTGTTTTTTCTGATTTTGGTCTCTTCTTGCGACAGGTCACTTACCAAAACCCGTCATTATGTAGGTGCCTCAAAAGACATCTTGGAATTGCATATCGGAGCCGCACACATGGAAATCGACAATGGTGAAAAAGGAGAAATCCTCGTTTATTTTTTCAATCAGCGAAACCTAGTAATCGCCCCACATGGAAATGCTGTGTTTAGGCCACAATTTGCGGACGCAGACCACAGTTTCATTCAGGATATGACTACTTACAATTATACAGTTTTTCTAATTGACCAAGAAAATAGGGTTTACCATACTTCCAAAAAATTTTACAACATGACTCCAAGGCAGCTCAAAAGGAAACTTTTGGAGCAATATGGATAGAAAGACTAAATTTCCTTAATCCTTCATCCTTCTGCTCTGACAATACTTTATCATTCTTCATTCGAAATTATGAATATTGAACATCGAATGATGAATTTCGAAGGTACCATATCCCTCATCTCTCGCTTCTTTATTATTTCAGGCTTATGAAGTACGATTTACGAGTCCTTTCATTAATAACGCAAAGCCCAAATCTTAAATCTTCAATCTTCAATCTTCAATCTATTATCTTCAAAGTCTACAATCCAAACTCCCTATCCACCACCTCCGGAATATCTTCTACATAATGACTGACATAGATCAAGGTCACAGGAGTCAATTCACAAATTCTATTTACTGTTTCCTTAAAAATCCTTCGCTGCCTCATATCCATCCCTTGAGAGGCTTCGTCCAGTACCAATAAATCAGGTTTTTTGATCATCGCCCTGGCAAGCAGGATAAAGCGTTGGTTTTCCAGGGAAACCTGTTTCATTAATTTGCTTTTGGTATCTTCCAAACCAAACAGCTTGAGCCAGTCCAAGGCCAGTCTTTCCTGATCGGGATTGACTTTTCTGAATAAGCCCATGGTATCAAACAATCCTGACAAAACCACTTTTAGACAAGTCTGATTCCCTGGAAAAAACCTGCTCAACTCTGGCGCTACAAATCCTATTTTTTTCTTGATATCCCAAATACTTTCTCCAGTTCCCCTTCTCCTGTCAAAAAGGTAAATCTCATTTGCATAAGCCTGCGGATTTTCACCCAATATCAAACTCAGCAAGGTGGATTTCCCAGCTCCGTTAGAACCTTTAAGACTCCATCTTTCTCCAGCTTTGACTTTCCAGTTTATTTCATGGAGAATTTGTTTTTCACCATAGCGGACATTAACATTTTCCAACCTAAGAATGGAATCTGCTCCGCATAATGGGTACGGCAAAAGCAGACCCTTCAATAAGTCGTCCTCAAAGCCCTTGGCCTCCTCAAAATCTAAATTGACTTGATCCTTTTCTTTTGCAGAAAGAATTTTCAGCACTTTCTTTTTTCCCAAAACTGCAATATCTGTAATGCAATCGGGTATTTCCTCAGGATTGGTCCCCATCACAATATGGGTTCCCGAATTCACCACCTGCTGTAAAACATCACCGAATTCCGCTCTGGTTTGCACATCCAAACCCGTCAATGGCTGGTCCATCAAAAGAAGCTTAGGGTTTTGCAAGAGGGCTTGCGCAATAGCCAGCCTGCGCGTTTCACCATTAGATAGCTTGATCAGAGATTTGTCTTTCAACTGGTTCAAATGGAGTAAGCTGATTACTTTCTGGAGTGTCCAGTATCCGGTGTTTTTGATCGGAATGTCCAAAAGAAACTCTTCTACAGTAGCCGTTTCTTCTGATTCCATGGAGTTGAAGCGTTGTTGATAATAAAAGTTCTGAAGATTGGATTTATTCCTGAAAGTATATTTTTGTGAAACTACAGCTATCAGATCTCTAAAAGAATTGACCTCTCCGGCTGCTGTTTTAATTTTCTGATAATCATTTGCGAACGGTCTTTCAATTACTCCCTCCGTGACCATAGTCCTACCTCTTAAAGTATCCAGAAAAGCAGTCAAATCAGCCCCAGAGTGACTCAGTACAGCCCAATGTTCTCCCTTTTCCCATTCAAAATCCAAATTTTGAAACACGATCTTTTCAAGGTGCCTGACTGTAGCCTTTTTTATGGAAATAAGAGTCGACAATTGCTGCTAGGTGTTTTTTAAATTTTATTTTTGGAATCAATCACAATGGTGACAGGTCCATCATTGACCAATGAAACTTTCATATCTGCGCCGAATTCGCCTGTTTGCACTTGCTTTCCGAGATCGGATTCTAAAGCCGTAATAAATTTTTCATACATAGGAATGGCAAAATCAGGCTTGGCTGCTTTGATATAGGAAGGACGGTTTCCTTTTTTGGTACTGGCATGCAGGGTAAATTGCGAAATCAACAGGATGTCTCCTTCTACATCCAAAAGGCTTTTATTCATTATTCCGTTTTCGTCGGGAAAAATTCTCAAGTTGACGATTTTTTTACTTAGCCAACCTGTATCTTCCTGTGTATCCAACTCCTCAATACCCAAGAGGACCATAAGCCCGGAACCTATCTCCCCGATGATTTTCCCTTCTACTTTTACAGCTGACTCCGAAACTCTCTGAATAACTGCTATCATGGCTTTAAAACTGTTGCATGTCCTTGGAAGGGATTACCTCCACTTTTACTTTCTTTTCTACATTAGCATGATGAATCATTGCCTTAGCGACTTGATAATCATGAATGGGTCTGTATTTCTTGGCCAGTTTGAGCCATACCAAAGGTTTGGTCAGGATTTTTGCAGCCTCTTCTCCAAACCTGAATTCATTTCTATTGCCTAGGAGAAGAGAAGGTTCAAATAAGCCCAAATAATCAAAGGGAACAACTTTGAGGTCCTCTTCCACTTCACCTTTTACCTGATTATAGAATACATTTGATTGCGGATCTGCACCAAGTGCACTCACATATAAAAACTTACTGGCTCCCATTTGTTGAGTCCATAGGGCAAAATTAATCACAAAGTCATGGTCTATTTCATAGAATTTTTCCTTGGATCCAGCGGATTTGATGGTTGTCCCCAGTGAACAAAAAGCATGGATTTCTAATTTCTTACGCTGCAAAGCTTCTATCAGCGGGAAATATATTCCACCCAGGTCCTCTTCCCGCAATTTGGCTTCCAAGTCCAGGTTCCTAATGGTTTTGAAATCAACATCTACTTGAACCAATTTCCCATGTTTGAGTGCTAGTTTTCTTCTTCCTACAGAAATAATCATATCGTAGGATTCATCTTGCAACAGAAGGTGAAGAGTCTGCATCCCCACCAAGCCTGAAGTACCGGCCAAAAAAGCAATTTTTCGCATCATAAAGTCTTCAAAGTTTCAACTGATTCAACAAGCTCAAAAAAGCTTGGTTTTCTCCCATTTTCTAAATTCCTCTACCTCATCCCTTACCGCACTGAAAACAGCCAAAAGCACTGAAAGGTCATCAACATAGCCAATAACAGGAATAAAATCAGGAATTAAGTCTATAGGAGTAACAAAGTACAACAAACCCAGAACGATCAATCCCAGAGTTCTGCCGGAAACTTTAAAATCTTTCTTTTTATGCGCTATCAGCATTCTTTTGAAAACCAAAATAGGTTCCAATGCCTCCTGAATTTTAGGATTATGGGATACAGTCTCGAGCCTAAGTTTTACTTTTTCAATCAGCTTTCTGATTTTATTCTCAGACCCAGCTATCTCCTCAGCTTTTTTGGAATACAGCAATTTCGCTTTAGTAAAAAAATCAAATGATTTGTCTTTGAATGAAGTCATGTTTACAATTTAGAAAAATATCCTGATTTCGTCTTTTACATTTCTTAATGCTTTCTGAATGGTATCAGATTTTTGGTCTAAGGAAATCTGAAAAATTCTTTTGGCCAGGTCAAGACCTCTTGCTTCATCCGGCATGTCCTGCATAGCAGTATTGACCATTGTGATCACACTTTCTACAGCTCTCCTTACACTTTCCCAGGTCTCATCCGTGAAATAAACCTGCTGTGAAAGGTTGTGGTTGAATTCTTCCCGAATCTCATAAATCAATTTATGATAAAGATCCTGGGCGGTAAACTCAGGGCTGTTCACCCTTCTGATAAGATTGTTTGGCGTAACCCTTTCCAAAAGCAAGCAAATTCTTTCTCCGGCCTGAAGTCGTATAGGAAGGATAGTTTGGGTGTTCTGAGTTTTTATTTCTACCAGCATTTTATCCCTTTCCTTTTTGAGAAAGCTCATGATGGTGAGATACATGCCGTAGATAACCAGCCCTGCCGGTAATACAATTTTTAATAAGTCGGCCAAATACTCCATAGTCTATTTTTAGTTTGGGTCGAATATCCGAAAATATTGATTGCTTTGAAACTTTGGGAATCGTTATTTTGAGGATTGAAAACCAGAATCAAAATCTTGTTAAAAGGAAATCTCCCATCTTCAGGTTTTGATAAAGTAGACGAAGAATTTCCTTAAGTTCAGCTGTAATTTTGAACTTCATAACGGAAAATTGAATTGTATTGACATGCTTATCCCAATTAATATTACTGACAAAGCTCAAGCTGAAATCAAAAACATTATCAACAATAAAAACATTCCGGCTGATTATTCCCTCCGTGTGGGAGTGAAAGGAGGCGGATGCGGCGGAATGTCCTACATGCTTGGGTTTGACAAACCCAAAGAAGGAGACCAGCAGTTTGAAATAGATGGGATTTCAATTTTAATAGAAAAGAAACACTACATGTTTTTGATGGGAATGAAGGTGGATTTTTATGAAGGCAATGATGCAAGAGGTTTTACTTTTATAAACCCTGGTGTCCCCAAAAGGCACGATGCCGAATAAAATCAGCGGTTTCTAATTTTCAAAGCTTCAATTTCTTCTTTTTCCTCACCTCTCAACTTGAGTAACCTTATGATTCTGTCAGGTGTAGGTTTTCCCAAAGAGAAGAAAACCAAAGCAATCGCAAAGGAAATTGTATATCCTGGATTTTGATACACCAACAAACCAGCTGCGCAAAGCAAAATTACAACAAATAGTACCCAAAGCCGCTTCATGGTCGCTTGTGAATACCTTAGCACTTTGTCTTCAAGACTTTTGCCCTCCAATCTGGCAGATTTGATAGCAGCCCGGAAATTGAAATAATGAACTCCCAGCATCACTATTACCAAAGTGAGCAATAAAGTATCCAAAATCAAGGGAAGGTCAGGTACCTGGTAGCTTATCGTACTGCTTGTGGTAAACAAATAGGATAATGCAAAAAACGGAAGCGGAATGGCCATCATGATGAGTGCATTCCTTTCCAAGGTGTCGAATTTTTTTCTAATAAAGACTTTGTCCAAAGCTATTTTATTCAATGTTTATTTTGATATCTGAGCTGGCGGGCTTTGAAGAACAACAGAGGATATATCCCTCCGCAATTTCACTTTCACTCAATCCTGCATCTTCAATCATGTCCACTTTTCCGGAAATCAACCTGCCTCTGCATGCTGTACAAAGACCACTTTGACAACTGTAAGGCATATCTACATCTTCATCCAGTCCTGCTTCCAGGATTGTTTTGCCCGCAGGTACCTCAAAGGTAAAGCTTTCTCCTTCAACAATCACCTCTACTTCGCGGGTAAGTTCGGGAGATAAGAGTCCGGCTTCCTTCATTTCCTGCTCTTTGGCGTCTAGGTCAGAATAAAAGCTTTCTTCCATGATCCTTTCATCCGGAATACCAAGCTGTTTTAAAGTTTCTATCCCAGTTTTCATCAATCCTTCTGGGCCGCAGACATAAAATCTATTGGTATCCTTTCTCAATTCCACTGTGGAATCTAGCACATCCTTGATTTTTTCAGCATCCAGCCTTCCTTTCAGACCGGTCCATGAATCCAAGGGTTTGCTGAGGTTATGAATAACCATCAGTCTACCATCATATTTTTCTTCAAGCTTTTCCAGTTCATTTTTGAAAATAATCTGATCTTCAGAACGGCTGCAATACAGCAAAGTCACTTTAGATTCGGGCTCATTGACCAAAACAGATTTGGTAATACCCATAATTGGAGTAATGCCAGAGCCGCCTGCAATCATTACAAAATTCCTTTTGTTTTTGGAGTGGTACTCACTGACAAAGTTCCCCAGGGGTTTCATAATTTCTATGGTTTTCCCCGGTCTAATCTGATCATTCAGATAATTGGAAACCAATCCCCCCGAAACCCGCTTGACAGTGATCCCGGGATAGGGATCAACAAAGGGAGAAGTACAAAGGCTGTAGGATCTCCGCTCCTCTTTCCCATTGACATCCAAAATTACTGTTAGATATTGACCTGCCTTATAATCGAGATAAGGCTCTGGCTGCTCAAAAAAAATAGTGACTGTATCTGGCGTTTCTTTTACCACTTCTCTGATCTTGAGAGAGAGATATTGATCACCTTTATTATTTTCTTCTTTTTTCTTCTTAAATAAATTAAACATTCCCGCTTTCCTTTACACGTTGATCCAATAAGTCAGCTTCAAAATTAATGCACGGTTTTTAATTTGTAAGCTCTCTGGATGATAATTGTCTGTGAAGACAACAAATAAATCAGAAACTGGTTTGAATCTCCACTGAAAACGGGTGTTAATGTTAACATTATCAATCTGAGAATTGTACTGCACAAAAGTGCTCAGGAATAGTTTGTCGGTAAAGGAAACATCCATTTTAGGTCCAACAAGCCATAGACTGGCATCATTGTATGGATCCGGCATATCAATTTTATTGTACTCGGCAAAAAGTGAAATATTCCCATAGGGCTGAAACCTATAATTGATATTCGTATTGACAAAAAGTCTTTCCCCATTAAAATATTCCCCTGCATACACAGTACTGGAATAATTGAAAAGCTTTCTGGAATCAGAAGAATACGTCAATCCTGTTCGGGTATAGGAGTAATCCGTTCCGGCAGCTAATTGTTCTCCACCTGTTCTGGTCGGATCAAAAGGACTGAACAAATACACATATTCATTAAATACCCGGAATTGTAATGTGGATGTGTTTTTAAAATAAAGCCTGTAAGCAAAGGTCATCCTTTCATCAGTTTTCAGACCAAAGCTCTCATCAGTATAAACATCATAAGCCAATTGGAAGGTCTGTTGAAAGATCTTACTGCTATTGGACACCAATCTGTACATCATGCTTGGCTCAAACCTCCAGTAGGAAGACCTTGGCACAAAGCCTACTTCTGCATTGTAGTTTTCACCTACATATTCATGGTTCCAACGTACGATCCATTTCTTGGTATTGTAACTCAAGTGACTTGCATGTGATTTTGAATCCCCTGTCACATCCGGGCTGAAAGATTGGTGATAGAAAAACTTACCGGTCCATTTATTATCCGCAGAGGCAAGGTTATAATCCAAACCGACTACCCTATTGTAATTGGCAATATCCCTACCCGGCTCTGCAACCGAACCCGTAGTCTGCCTATTAACAAATATGGCTGCAATATTGGACCTGCTGAAAACTTTCCTCTGTGCTGTAGCTACAGTATAGTTTTGTCCCGGATAGCCTACAGCATCTTCCGTATCTGTCTGCATGTTGAGCAGTCCTACCCTCGTATTGTCTCCTACATTTCCATTAAGTCTTGCACCGTATAGGATTCTGTTGTTGGAACTTCTGCCCATACTGTCTGTGGCTATCCCAATTCTTCTGGAGAAAAATGGCCGGATAGAAGAAAAACCAAAATCCCCAAAGAGGTCTGCATTCTCAAGGAAAAACTGTCTTCTTTCCGGGAAGAAGAGTTCAAACCTGTTCAGGTTGGTTTGTTGCTGATCAACTTCTACTGTTGAGAAATCAGGATTAAAAGTCAGGTCTAGATTCATAGATGGACTTAAGGCTACCTTGGCATCAAAACCTGCTGCGGCACCAGAACTGACACCCTCTTCAGATCTGTAATCTTTGGCTCCATTCCCGGCAATATAGGGTATGACTGCAATATTTGCCCCTGGCTTTTTTAAGGGTTCGTCCCAGTTGAGATAGCCTGAAAAAGCAATCCCTTGAATTCTTTGGTTGAGCGGAACTGGCACCCAGGAGGAGCGCTCAAAATTTTTCCTGTCATTTCTCAAAAAGTTGACTCTCCAATAATCTGAACCTTCTGTAAACCTCAAAGTTTTGAATGGAATGGCCATTTCCACTTCCCAGCGGTCATCGAACCTTTTGACAGAGGAATACCATTTATTGTCCCAGACATCAGAGACCCTATCTCCATTGAAGATCAGGCCTTCCATTTGTATGTTGTATGGATTTACGGCAAACATAAACCCATTATTACCATCATCATAGGGACCTAAAGTGACGGCAAAAGCATCATTCTCATAAAATCTAAAATCCCTTTTGAGTGAAGAAATAACATATCCCTCCTGTGCATTCTGATAAAGAGTGGCTGCGATATACAGAAAATCTTCATCGTATTTCACCCTAACTTCTGTATTTTGGTTGGCCGGCATACCTTCATTTGGAATCTGCTGGACAAACCCTGATATCACTTCTGTATCATCCCACTCTCCCTCATCAACCGAACCGTCCAGGTTGACTGCTTTAACCGCATACCCTATCTCCATGCCAAACTCTTTGTCTTTGGCTTTTTTTTCTTTGAGTTCCTTGTCTTTGTCACTGTTTGAAAACACAGTCTGAACAGAAGCAAAAAGGAGTAAAGTAAATAAGAAATAAATAGGTTTCATTCCCGCAATGATACTACTAGAAAAGCCCTAAGACTATTTGAATTTTTCTTAAGGCAAATATTAAGGTTCGATTAAAGCCATTTAATTATAAACGGAGGGCAGGTTTTTCGATGGGATAGCCTAAATTGCAGGCTCATATAAAAATCAACTTCAAATGGACTTGACTCACCTGACAGCCATCACCTCAGTAGATGGCAGGTATGGTTCCAAAACCACCCCTTTAAGAGATTATTTTTCAGAGTTTGCACTGATCAAATACAGGGTACATGTAGAAATTGAATACTTTATAGCCCTTTGTGAATTACCTCTTCCTCAATTGAATGGGTTTGACAAAGCCCTTTTCGCCAAGTTGAGAAAAATCACAGAAGATTTTAGCTTATCCGATGCTGATACCATCAAGAAAACTGAAAAAATAACCAACCATGATGTGAAAGCTGTGGAATATTTTATCAAGGAAAAGTTTGATGATTTAGGCTTGCAGGAATACAAAGAGTTTATTCACTTCGGATTGACTTCTCAGGATATCAACAATACTTCCACGCCATTAATGCTCAAAGAAGGTTTGGAAAAAGTGATTTTACCCTCACTTCAAATGGTCATTGAAAAACTTCAGGAGCAAGCCAAAGACTGGCGAGAAATTCCCATGCTAGCAAAAACGCATGGGCAGCCAGCCTCCCCTACCCGGCTTGGGAAAGAAATTCAGGTGTTCATTATCCGTTTGGAAAAGCAATTGGAATTGTTGAAACAGGTTCCTTACGCTGCAAAATTTGGCGGAGCTACCGGTAATATGAATGCACATCACGTAGCCTATCCTGAAGTAGATTGGAATGCATTTGCAGATAGTTTTGTCTCTCAATATCTAGGACTGGAAAGAAGCTACCCTACCACTCAGATTGAACATTACGACAACCTGGCAGCATGCTTTGATGGGTTGAAAAGGATCAACACCATCCTACTCGACTTTTCCAAAGATGTATGGCAATACGTAGCCATGAATTATTTCAAACAAAAAATCAAAGCCGGGGAAGTTGGCTCCTCTGCCATGCCCCACAAAGTTAACCCAATAGATTTTGAAAATGCCGAAGGAAATCTGGGAATCGCCAATGCCCTACTCGAACACCTGGCAGCCAAGCTTCCAATCAGCCGATTACAAAGGGATCTTACTGACAGTACAGTACTCCGGATTATCGGAGTGCCTTTGGCGCATATGTTGATCAGTTTTGAGTCTTTGCAAAAAGGACTTGGTAAACTGGAACTCAACAGAACTGCCATCGATGCAGATCTGGAAGAAAACTGGGCTGTAGTCGCTGAAGCAATTCAGACCATACTGAGAAGAGAAGGCTATCCAAAGCCTTACGAAGCTCTTAAAGAGCTCACCAGGACCAACACCAAAATAACTGAGGACTCCATTCAGAACTTTATCGAAACCCTCAATATAAGTGATGCTGTGAAAGCTGAATTGAAACAAATCAGCCCTTTCAATTATACAGGAATCTATTGATCTTTTTTTTCATCCACTCGAAGTCCTTTGGGCTTTGGGTGGGTGTTTTTTCTCATATCACTCTGAAAACTAATTTTTCCAAATATCAAAAAAGCTGAGATGAAGACCTTTTCACCAAAATCTAGTTCAGAACCACAGACCAATCCAACTTTATCAAGTTAATTGTTATTGTTAAAAGCTTGGCATGTTTATTTTTTAATCCAAATTTGAAAAGTAGGGCTAAAGAAAGATGCCTTTTCCAAACTATTTTTTATTCGGCAAACTGGAATATCCTTAATTATCCTATTTTAGAGTATCGATTTTTGAAACCCAGCCTCCAGCATTTCAATGAAAAAGACCCAAAATATGTTCAGTCACTTGAACAGTGACTTGCCCGCAGGATTAGTTGTTTTTCTCGTTGCCTTACCTCTCTGCCTCGGTATTGCACTGGCTTCAGGCGCCCCTTTGTTTTCCGGTATTATCGCAGGAGTAGTAGGAGGAATTGTCATTGGCACACTTTCAGGTTCCCACACTTCAGTATCCGGACCAGCAGCTGGACTGACCGTAATTGTGTTGAATGCAATTTCAGAATTGGGATCTTTTGAGATTTTCCTTTCTGCTGTAGTTTTGGCAGGTTTGATCCAGCTTATTCTGGGCATTATGAAAGCGGGCATCATAGGTTATTATTTCCCTACCTCAGTGATCAAAGGCATGCTGGCCGGGATTGGCATAATCCTGATCATAAAGCAAATCCCATACGCCTTTGGAGTAAATGAAACCGAGAATTTAGCCCAATATATTCCATTTGTAAATGACTGGGAAGCTGTGTTAAACCTGGGCAACTTGCTGGAAGAGTTTGACTTTGGCGCATTAATTATTACGGTTGTTTCTTTAGGGATTTTGATAGTCTGGGACCTTCCTTTCTTCAAGCGGGGCTTGATAGCGAAGTTGATCCCCGGCCCTTTGGTAGTTGTATTGTTAGGTGTGGGGATCAATAAATTCTTCAAGTTTTTTATCCCCGCACTTTATCTCAATATAGAAGACAAAGTAATACTTCCAGAAGTAAGTGATATCAGCGGTTTTTTTAGCCTTTTCCGATTCCCTGATTTCTCTCAAATTCTTCATTCGGATGTTTGGCTGGTCGCAGTGACAATTGGAATCATAGCGAGTTTGGAAACCCTTCTCAGCTTGGAAGCTGCCGATAAAATTGATAAATATAAAAGAAACTCACCCCCTAACAGAGAGTTGCTTGCCCAAGGTGTGGGCAATGTAATCAATGGTTTTATAGGCGGTCTTCCAGTTACTGCTGTCATAGTAAGAAGTTCGGCAAACGTTTCTTCAGGAGCACGAACAAAAATGTCTGCTGTTTTTCACGGGTTTCTGTTATTCATCTCGGTGATTTTTATTCCAGGTCTTTTAAATCTAATCCCTTTGGCCTGCCTTGCGGCAATATTGCTTCAAGTGGGTTACAAATTGACAAAAGTCTCCCTTTTCAGAACTCAGGCAAAACTGGGATGGGACCAGTTCCTGCCCTTTATCATCACCATCTTAGGCATAGTTGTATTTGACCTGTTGATTGGGATTGCCTTAGGAATGGGAGTAGCCATCATTTACATTCTTCTGAGAAACTACCAAAACTCTCATATCATTGAAGGCAATACAACGACCAAAGGAGACATTATCAAAATTAAACTTTCCGAAGAAATGAGCTTCCTCAACAAAGGAGCGCTGATCAAAACTTTGGACGAAATACCAAATGACAAACATGTAGTCCTTGACGGAAGTAATTCCAAAATTATTGATTATGATGTACTGGAAGTAATAGAAAACTTCAAAACATCTTCGAAAGCTAAAAATATCACATTCGAAACGATATCCATTCCTTCCATTAAAACCAGTAGCCTACACTGATGGAAGAAAAATCTCTGCCATCATACACCTGACCGAACCTCCTCCGAGTTTTTCTATGGTAGGTATTCTAGGTACAATTATATCTGTATAGCGTTTGATGGTGTTGAGCTGCACCTGTCCCAGAGAATCATATGCGGACGCAGACATCACTGTGTATTTCTTGCCACTTTCACACCTTACCTCAAGCATATTGCCGGCAAAATTGAATTTTTGCTTAGTGGTAATCGGTATCATTTTTTTTCCTGTTTTTTCAAGAAACTCCTGAACTTTCAGCTTCTCGGTGGCCAAAGGAATACTGTCCAGGCATACAACGGCAAGCTCTGAACCCACATGCATCATCACATTGGTATGGTAAATAGAAGAAACTATTCCGTCAATAGTCTGTGCGGCATCAAAAGATACTTCTTCATATTCCATCAACCTACAAAAATACTGTAGGGGGACAGGGTGTGTGCGATCGGATCTGCAGGCATAAGCAATTTTATTTATCCTATCTAAAACAAGACTTCCGGTACCTTCCAAAAATTGATTTTCTTTTTCAAAAAAAGTAAGGTCTATTACTTCATCTACCTTAAAGCCTTTTATCATAAGCATTTGGACTATATCCATTCTTCTTTCATTCCTCCTGTTGGGTGAAAACATGGGATATAGCACAACCTTCCCGTTTTCATGCGTACTAAACCAGTTATTTGGAAAGACCGCATCGGTTTTCTTTGGCTCCTCCGAATCTTCTACTACCAATACTTGAACTCCCTTATCTTCCAGATTTTTGACAAAACCATCAAACTCTTCCTGAGCTGCACGGATGATTGCTTCTGGGGAACGGGCATCTCTTTTCTGATAAAAATTACTCTCGGCAGTTTCCGGATTAAACCCAAAATTAGCAGGCCTTACCATTAAAATGGTGGAAGATGTTTGTAAGGTCATAGTCTTTTAATTGAAAAACCAAATTAGTTATTTTTTATCATACCTGTAGAGTGTAGGCTCTACATTGAAGCGCTTTTCACTCAAAGTAAAATAACTCTTCCCCGAGGTATGAAACCCGATGGCCTCACCTTGTGGCTCAGGCTTGTAAGGAAGAATCGCAGGTTTTCTGGATAATGCTTCCGGAATGCTTTCACCGGGGTTTCTCGTCCAGTAAAAAACCATCAGGTAATTCTTGATCAAAATCTGGCTCCCATCTACAGAAATATCCCCTGCTACCGACATGGTAAAGTCCAGTTTCATGACTTTTTCAAGTTCGATTTTTTCCTTTTTTCCGAAATTTTTTCGAGAAGTCTTATACAACACATTGGAACTGTCCCTTTTGGAAAGGATAAAAATATCATCGCTCAATGGGTCCACCATCAATGTTTCGGCATCTCTTGGCCCATCGGGGTAAACTAAGGTCAATACTTCAGGCTTAACCTTGATCTCCGCTTGGAGAGTGGAAGGTTCAGCAAACCTAAAGATCTTGATTTCAGGATATACAGCATTATTATCGCCGATTTCCCCTACATAAACATAACTTTGACCTTTGGTAGGTCCCGGGCCAACAGCAATATCTTCCCAGTCTCTATTGCTTGCACCCTCCAGGACAATTTGTCCTTGGCTTTTCCCTTTATTGTCTATCATAAAAACAATAGGATCACCACCACTGTCATTGTGGGTATAGATCAGGTTCTCATGTTTTTGTGAAAAAGCCAGACCGCTAGCCTCATCAATGGTCTTGTTTTCCAGAATTCCCGCTTTTTTAGGTCCTGAAAAAAGGGATTCCTGATAAGTGGGAACCAAAGGCAGTACCCTTGCCTGTGGTATTCGCTGAGATATCAGAAAAGGCAAGGCTATAAATATCAATAAAGCCTTATAAAAGTAATAGTTCATCGAATTCATATCCTGCTATACGCAAACCCCAAGCCTAAATTTCAAACAGAGGGGTTAAGGATTGTTAATTTAAACCCCTGAACCTAACTGAGGTTTTCTTCAATAATCCTTTTCCACTTGTTTATCAGCTCCAGCTCCTCCATACTGAAGGGGTACCATTTATGGTTGAATAGCTCCAAACTTATCTGTCCTGCAAGATCTGACTTAGGCAATAACTTAATAAATACAAATTCAGTGATTTCCTTTGACTTTCCAAAAGAGCGTTTGTTTTGTTCCACACGATGGACATAAACTCCTTTGAATTCACTCAGTCCAATGCATTGTTCAACACCATTGACGAAATTCAAATAGATTATGGTATTACTTGATCGATCCAGTCCTATTCCATAAATCTCCTCCTTAAGGTCAATAACATCACAGGTAAGGCCCATTCGTTCTTCAAAGGCAGTAAAGAGCTTTTTCGAAGTATCACTATCATTGTTTTTTATTTTTTTCATCATTATGAAAAGGATCAGAATGATAATAGTGATTATCATCAAAACCCCTAAAGAATTAAATTCCATGGCTTTATTTTTGGTTTTATTCTAAAAAAATCACAGATCACCCTTTGAAATCAAAACAAAGGGTTCATTAAAAATAATTTTACCAAAAACTGTGGAAGGTATAAAAAGCCTCTATACTGGCAGCTGAAAAGTGGGACTTGAATTCCCAGGTCTTGATACTTTTCAACTGAATCTGAGTAAATTCAGTTAGCTTTCTTTTCCAATGGATAATTTGGTCAGTAAGTGGAAAGTATTTCGATTTGGAACTATACTTGTGAATCTGAATGCCCGATAAGAAAGGTGTAAACTCAGCCTGACCTGTACCTTCATTGATTGTTTCTGCATAAAACTCTCCATACAATCGATCGCCCCTCAATTGCACACCCGAAAACAATACTGACAATAAAGCCAGTATTGCGAAAAATGAAATGCATTTTTGAAGTGCTCTATTCATGCTTTATTAATCATCACTTAAATCAGGCTCAGGCAAATGTAAAGCCTTATAGACTGCTCTGATGGAATCTTCATGTTCAGCCAACACCAATAGTTGATCATTTGCTTTGATCTCTGTCTGACCATTCGGGGTCAGGTATTTGCCATTCCTGCGAAGCATCGCAATTATTGCATTTTTAGGAAAGCCAATATCGAGAATTTTTTTTCCAATTACCGGATTCTCAAAAGGAATATCAACTTCAACCATAGAAGTTTTGGGGGTTTCGTCCAGAAAGTAATCCAATGGTGAGCGGGGTTTGACTTTTTGCGGTAAGGCTACTTTCAACCAATCAGCCACTTTTGACAAGGATGTTCCCTGAATTAATACTGAAGTCAGAGAAATAAAAAATACAATGTTAAAGATGATATTGGCCTTTTCTATGCCAGCAATCAAGGGATATGTCGCAAATACTATAGGTACTGCTCCCCTCAAGCCAACCCAAGAAACATACCATCTTCTTCTCATTTTCATTTTAAAAGGAATCAAGGAGAAGAATACACCTATAGGTCTTGAAACAAAAATGAGGAAAAGTGAAATTGCCAAACCTAAACCTATATATGGAATAATTTCTATCGGAGTTACCAGCAGACCGAGCGTAAGGAAAAGTACAATCTGCATCAACCAGGCAATTCCATCATAGAGCTTGAGTATAGTTCTCTTGTGAGTCAAGTCTTGATTCCCCAAATAAACAGCACATAAATAAACAGCCAGGAATCCATTCCCTCCCACTAAATCCGTAGAGGAAAATGTAACAAACATCAAGGATATCACCAGGACAGGATAAAGTCCTTCAAAGCCAAGGTTGATTTTATTGATGGCGATTTTGCTGAGCCAACCAAACAACAGCCCTAAAGCTGCACCTATGAACATTTGTCTAAAGAAAAGAATAATTAGATCCAGAGTCCCAACATCGGGGTTTGTAACCAGACCCAAAAATGCAATAGTCAGAACGTAAGCCATGGGGTCATTACTCCCACTCTCCAGCTCCAATGTAGACCTGAGTTTATATTTCAGGGCAAGGCTTTTAGATCTGAGGATGGAAAATACTGCGGCAGCATCAGTTGAAGAAACGATAGCTCCTAATAACAGCCCCTCATAAATATTAAAATCAGTAATGGCCCAAACGAACAACCCTACAGATAAAGCTGTCATAAAAACCCCTACTGTGGAAAGCATTATACCTTGTCCCAGTACAGGTTTGATTGATTTCCAACTCGTATCCAATCCCCCAGAGAAAAGAATGAAATTTAGAGAAACTATTCCGATAAACTGCGCTATGCGGGGATTGTCGAATTCTATGCCAATACCATTTGTGCCAGCAGCCATTCCTATTGCCAAAAACAATATTAATGTAGGTACACCAAATTTATAGGAGGTCTTACCAGCTAAAATGCTGATAAACAGTAGAACTGACCCTACAAATAATATATTCTCAATTGTTAAATCCATAGTATCAAATAAGGGTACAAGAAGACCATATCAGCAAATCACTTTCATTAACTTCGCAGATACCCAGAGTGAAGGCTTTGCCCTATTGCTAAATCAATGATTGTATATCACGCAAAAACTATCAATATGACTCTTTTTGAACGAAAATAATTCCATATTACCGAATAAAAAAGTTTAGACCTATTATTGAGGCATAACAATACCTGATTCAAAACAAACCTAATAAACTGATTCATTTTTCTTTAAAAAAATCGAAAAACAGAAATTTAATCTTCAGGATGTCTCCGTAAAATTAAATAACTATCTCCTGCAAAAAAAACTCCTCTTTCATGACCATTGGAATTTATCGGCATTTGAATAAAAGGCCGTCGAAAAAAATAAAAGTTCCTTTTCAAAGTCAAAATACTAAGCTTTTCTCGAAATAAAGCTTTTATCATTTTTTTTAATGCTATATTGGTAGGTGGTGGCTTCAATCTTAAAAATCCGGAAAAGATGCGTGAAAAGTAAGCAATATCTAGTGGGATAGTCATCGACATATACACTACAACTGGACAAGCCAGCCAACTGATCCCCTTATAAAAAAATCGATTTATGAAAATATTAAGAAGCTGGAGAGAGCAGAAAATTCTCTTAAAAAGAAAATTCTCCATTTTAGAGGATCAGGACTTTGAATTCCAAGAGGGTTATAGAGAAAGTATGCTTGATAATTTATCTGCAAAATTGGCAAAAACACGCTCAGAACTAGAAACAATCTTTGCGGAGCTTCAACTTTTATAACTAAGTAACACCTTTACAATCCACCTACCTGCTAGAATAGCCCCAAAATACTTGAATTCATCAAGTCACGACAAACTACTTGAACAAAACCAGTATGTCCAGAAAAATTAAATTCGGGGGAAGCGATCAATCGCAGTTTCTCCAAACAGTAAGAGATAAAACAAATTTCTATTTCGAAAAAAACAATTTATCCAAAAAAGCCAATTGGAAAATGGTCCTAAAATCCATTATCCTAATTGGACTTTTAATAAGTTTGTACGGCCTGCTAGTATTTGGCCATTTTCATATATTCATACACTTCCTGCTCGCAGCAGGACTGGGGATCACCATGACACTTATCGGCTTCAATATCTGTCATGATGCACTTCATGGTTCTTTCTCCAATAAAAAGTGGCTAAACTCAAGCTTAGGATGGCTTTTTAATTTGATCGGTGCCAATGAGTATGTCTGGAAAATTACCCATAATCAAATCCACCATACCCTGACCAATATCGTAGACCATGATGCTGATTTGGAGGTGGCTCCTGGCATCATTAGGATAAATGCTACTGAAGAGTGGAAACCTATCCACAGGTTCCAACAATTCTATTCTTTCATGCTGTATTCTTTATCCTCCCTTTCCTGGTTTTTCAAAAAAGATTATATGAAGTTTTTTGACAAGACCTTGAGAGAAAAGAGGAAAAACCCTCCTCGATCAGAATACTTCAAGCTATTTGGATACAAAGCATTGTATTATACGATCTTTCTTATCATTCCACTTATTGTAATGCCTTTCGCATGGTACAACATTTTGGCAATTCTATTGGTGATGCATTTAGCAGAAGGAATGGTTATGGGAAATATCTTCCAATTAGCTCACCTCGTAGAGGAAACAGATATGCCTGAGACACATTCCAACAAGAGTATCTCAGACCCTTGGGCCGTTCACCAAATGAAAACCACAGCAAATTTTGCTCGGAAAAACAGTTTCATCACTTCTTTATTTGGGGGGCTAAATTACCAGATTGAGCACCATCTCTTCCCAAATATCTGCCATGTGCACTACCCTGTAATTTCCGACATAGTAAAGGATACCGCTCAAGAATTTGGATTACCTTATCACGAAAACACCACATTTTTCGGAGCTGTAAGATCGCATTATAATTTCCTGAAAAAAATGGGGAAGAGACCCCAATTGAAAGAGGTTTTAGCTTCTTAGGGCAATTTTTTTGAATATTAGGATGTTGTTTTTTTAGGCTGAAAATTCCAAGTTTTATAATCTGAAAGGTATCCAAAAACCTATTGATTAGTTTAAGCTGTTGGCCGAAAAAGATATAAAACACTAAGAGATTATTATTACTTGACTTTTTTGAACAGAGTGAATCAGAAAATAAGGTTCCATTCAACCTATGAGATCCAAACAAAAAAAACGGTCAGCTTTCGCTGACCGTTCTATTAATCTGGTGTTAAACAACTCACTCGGCTTTTTCTTTTTTGTCAACCTTAATGGTCAACTCCTCTCCTTCTCCCGAATAATCTGCGACAATCACATCTCCGTCAGAAAGTTCTCCTTTGAGAATTTCTTCTGCCAAGGCGTCTTCCAAATACTTTTGGATTGCCCTGTTGAGTGGTCTTGCGCCGTATTGCTGATCGTAACCTTTTTCTGCAAGGAAGTCTTTCGCTTTGTCAGTAAGGTTAATTGTGTAACCAAGATCTGTAATTCTACTGAAGAGTTTCTTCAAACTGATATCGATAATCTTATGTATATGCTCTTTGTCTAAAGAATTGAAGACTACCACATCATCCAATCTGTTGAGAAATTCAGGACTAAACGCTTTCTTCAAAGCACTTTGAATAGTAGACTTCATCACTTCATCCATGCTTTGCTGCTTGGCCTTGGAGGCAAATCCAATACCAGCTCCAAAGTCCTTCAAATCTCTCACTCCAATATTGGAAGTCATGATGATGATGGTATTTCTGAAATCCACTCTCCTTCCAAGTCCATCAGTAAGAATACCGTCATCCAAAACTTGTAAAAGGATGTTGAATACATCTGGGTGAGCTTTCTCTATCTCATCCAATAAGACAACCGAATAAGGTTTTCTTCTGACTTTTTCAGTCAATTGACCACCTTCTTCATAACCCACGTATCCCGGAGGTGCTCCTACTAATCTGGATACAGAGAATTTCTCCATGTATTCAGACATATCTATTCTGATTAAGGAATCTTCTTTGTCAAAAAGATAAGTAGCCAAGATTTTGGCCAATTCAGTTTTACCTACCCCGGTTGGACCTAGGAAAATAAATGAACCGATTGGTTTTTTAGGATCTTTAAGCCCCACTCTTGTTCTTTGAATAGCCTTGGTCAGCTTCTTGATGGCCTGCTCCTGCCCTATAACTTTGGATTGAAGCTCTTCACCCATGGTCAACAGCTTGGTTCCCTCATTTTGGGCAATTCTTTTGGCAGGAATCCCGGTCATCATGGCGATTACCTCCGCTACATTTTCTTCCTCTACGGTGTAGCGTTTGGTTTTGCTTTCCTCTTCCCAACGGGTTTTGGCATTTTCCAGCTGCTCCAAGAGTTTCTTCTCTTTGTCACGAAGCTGTGCTGCTTCCTCATATTTCTGGCTTTTCACCACTCTGTTTTTCTCTACCTTGATATCTTCAACCTCCTGCTCCAACTTGAGGATTTCCTCTGGCACATGAATATTGTTGATATGGACTCTTGCTCCTGCTTCATCGAGAATATCGATAGCTTTGTCAGGAAGGAATCTATCAGAAATATAACGATCGGATAATTTCACACAAGCATCTATTGCTTCGTCAGTATAGATGACATTGTGGTGATCTTCGTATTTATCTTTGATATTGTTGAGAATCTGAATAGTCTCCTCAGGGGTGGTAGCATCTACCATCACCATCTGGAATCTTCTGGCCAAAGCTCCATCCTTTTCAATATACTGTCTATACTCATCAAGAGTAGTAGCACCTATACATTGGATTTCTCCTCTTGCAAGAGCTGGCTTGAACATATTGGAGGCGTCCAAAGAACCGCTGGCCCCACCTGCACCCACTATGGTGTGCAACTCATCTATGAAGAGAATCACATTAGGTGATTTTTCCAGCTCGTTCATAACAGCCTTCATTCTTTCCTCAAACTGACCACGGTATTTAGTTCCTGCCACCAGAGAGGCAAGATCTAATGTAACCACACGCTTGTTGAAAAGAACTCTTGATACTTTTTTCTGCACAATACGTAAGGCCAAACCTTCTGCAATGGCAGTTTTACCTACACCTGGCTCACCAATAAGAATTGGATTGTTTTTCTTTCTTCTGGAAAGAATCTGCGCTACTCTTTCAATTTCTTTTTCCCTACCTATAATAGGATCGAGTTTATCATCCTCGGCCATTTTGGTCAAGTCTCTTCCGAAATTGTCCAAAACGGGTGTTCTTGATTTCTCACCTGAAGTTTTGGAAGAACTTCCCGAAGAACCACTGGATGAAGAACCGAATAATTTGGACCCATCCTCATCGGGATCATCGGCCTCTGCTTTGGACCTTGGTCCAGAATCTGTCTGAAACTCCAGCATTTCTTTTACGGAATCGTAGTTGGTATCGAACTTATGAAGTATTTGCGTTGCGATGTTGTCTTCATCCCTGAGGATGGATAAGAGCAAATGCTCCGTACCAATCAGTTGGCTTTTAAAGATTTTGGCTTCTAGATAGGTGATTTTCAACACTTTTTCTGATTGTCTTGTCAAAGGTATGTTGGCAAGGTTTTTTACATTGTGATTTGCCGTCCCTTTGACAGCCCTTTCGATTGAATTTCTGAGTTCATCCAAGGGAACTCCCAATTTTTTCAGTATGGAAACAGCCACTCCTTCTCCTTCACGAATCATGCCCAGCAAGAGGTGCTCTGTACCAATGTAATCATGACCCAGACGCAAAGCTTCCTCGCGACTGAGTGAGATCACCTCTTTGACTCTGTTTGAAAATTTTGCTTCCATTTATATCCTTTCTGATTTGATTTGAAATCTTTACTAATGTTACCTAATTTGTTTTAAAAACACAATCCATTCGGCTATTGTTCATTCATTTTTTTTGAAGCCGCAATCACGGCCGTAGCCTCTGGACCTGTACAAAACAATAAGTCAATTATACTCAAGTTAGGGACAAAGTCTACGCCAAACAACTGACTGTATGGTTTGGGACTATAGATATCCCGTTCTGTAAAATGGACTTTCGACTGGATTAATCCCCTCAAGTCCCTCATTTCGGCCTTTTCATCCCTTTCACTTAATAATTTTACCGATATTTTCCACCTAAGCAATGTCAGACAAACTGTCAGTAACTCCCTATTCATATCTATCAAAAACGGCAGTTTTTTTAAATATACTTTCTCTAAATAAGGAAAGTAATACTCAAAAAAAGGCGCCTTGCCGTAGGCAGATTGAATTCCTCTCAGATGTACATTCAGCCATTTCTGCTCATAATCTATACGAATATCTTTGTATGGCCGGTTTTTATTCCCTCCATAAACTGGAACGGAAAGTTTCTCTGTTTTATTGGCCAAAAGTATAGAAGTTCTATTTCTGAAACTTTGTTTTTGGAATCGCTCTTGATCGTCCAGCCAAACTTCGTCAAATCCATGAATAGCAGTAAAATATTCAATACTTGGAAGGTGAAAAAGCTCTGTTATAATCCCCATGATGAGTATTTTTTTGGACAAAGATCAAAAAAGTTCATCTACAGAACCAAGCCCTTCTCTTACAACTTCTATTTGTTGACCTGTACAATCCAAAACCGTTGATGCAACATTATTTCCATACCCTCCATCTATCACTACATCTACCAAGTCCCTGTATTTTTCATAGATCAATTCAGGATCGGTGGAATATTCCACCACCTCATCCTCGTCATGAATGGAAGTAGTCAAAATAGGTGAACCTAGCTCTTTGACCAATAGTCTTGGAATAGAGTGGTCAGGCACACGGATACCAACTGTTTTTTTATTGCTGTTGAGAATCTTTGGAACAGAGTTATTTGCCTCCAAAATAAATGTATATGGCCCTGGAAGTGCTTTTTTCATCACTTTGAAAACAGGGGTACTGAGCGCTCGGGTATATTCCGAAATATTGCTCAGGTCATAACAGATGAATGAAAAGTTATGCTTTTTGGGTTTGATTCCTTTGATCAGAGCAATGCGCTCAATGGCCCTAAGGTTATGTATATTACATCCCAACCCATACACTGTATCGGTAGGATAAATGATTATGCCCCCATCTCGAAGGACTGAGACAATTTTTTCAATTTTTTTTATCTCCGGGTTTTCGGGATATAATTTGATAAATTCTGCAGGCATAAGACTGACGGTCAAAAATGATTAAAGCGCTTCAAAGATACAGATAAATCCTAATAGGTTTCAAGGCAGTATCTTTACCCTATCGTATCTTTTAACATCAAGCCTTGGTGTATAGTTTACAAAAGTCCTCCAAAACAGGTAAGTCAGCTTCAGCCCAATCCAGTTTTTTCAAAGATTCAAAGTCAAACCAATCTGCAGCCTGATGTTCTTGGAGAAGTAATTCCCCCGAAATATAGCTGCACACGAATGGGACGAGCTCAATTTCCCGTTTCCCAGGATATTGATATCTATGATTTGGCAAGCTTCTTTCAATTTGAACTTCAAGGCTGAGCTCTTCATTGATTTCCCTTTTGATACATTCCTCTTCAGTTTCGGGTTCCTCCAGTTTTCCGCCTGGAAACTCCCATTTAGAGGACAAATGCATACTACTACCGCGCTGGGCGGCTAATACTTTCCCATTCCGCAAAATAATCGCACAGGTAACTTTAATCGGATTTGACATAGATTTGATTCTTCATTAGCCCCTTGAACAAAAATCTCTATTTTTGCCGTTATTCTAGAGTATAAGCAATTAATATGTTGGGAGACAAAAAAACAAAATTCCTTCTAGTCTTTATCGTTACATTTTCGGTACTGCTGACATCCTTGTCCTTCTATTTCTATCAGGCATTTTTCAGTCCAAATGCTCTTATTGATAAAGAAGAAGGACAAGTGATCCGAATTCCAAGTAATGCGACCTTTCAAACGGTTGTGGACACCTTGTATAATGGGGATATCATCAAAGATGTGATCACTTTCAGCTTCGTCTCCAAAGTATTGAAGTACCAAGAATCTGTAAAACCAGGACTTTATACCATCCCTCCTAAAACAACCAACCTCAATCTGGTCAAACTCCTTCGCTCCGGACAACAGACACCGGTCATGATCACCTTCAACAATGTGCGCATTAAAGAAGATCTAGCTGAAAAAATCACCCGAAACCTGGAGATAGATCAAGATCACTTCATGAATCTACTTTCTGATTCTGTTTATATACGGAAGTTTGGCTTTGAAGAAGAGACAATCATGTCTATGTTCATCCCCAATACTTATGAGGTATGGTGGAATACTTCAGCAGAGAAACTTTTTGACAGGATGTACAATGAGTACAATAAATTCTGGACTGAAGACAGGAAAAATAAAGCTTCACAACTAGGTTTGAGCCAAAATGAAGTTTCTACACTGGCTTCTATCGTACAGGCAGAGACACAAAAAGCCGATGAAAGACCCAAGGTTGCGGGAGTTTATCTGAATAGGTTGAGAATAAATATGCCACTACAAGCTGACCCTACTTTGGTTTTTGCAGCTGGCGATTTCAGTATCAAAAGAGTCTTAAATGTGCATAAAGAAATAGAGAGTCCATACAATACCTACAAATATACTGGGCTTCCTCCCGGACCTATCAATCTCCCTGAAATCAGTGCTTTGCAAGCTGTCCTTGATTTTGAGGATCACAAATACCTGTATTTTTGTGCAAAAGATGATTTCTCGGGCTATCATGCCTTTGCCACCAACCTGTCGGAGCATTTAAGCAATGCCCGTAAGTATCAGGCGGCCCTCAACAAAGCTAAAATTTACTGATATGTTCCAAGCAGAAACCCAAGTTAGAGTACGCTATGCAGAAACCGATCAAATGGCTTATGTGTATTACGGAAACTATGCCATGTACTTTGAAGTAGCAAGGGTAGAAGCACTGAGAACAGCGGGCTTTTCATACCGTCAAATGGAAGATGACGGCATCATCATGCCTGTTTTGGAACTCCATACCCAATTTCTCAGACCAGGTAAATATGATGAATTGCTGACCATCAAAACCTGTATCCCTGAAATGCCCGGCATCAGGATCAAATTCGAGTATGAGGTCAGCAATGAGGCAGGGCAGCTGCTGACAAAAGGATGGACTACTTTGACTTTTCTCAAAAAAGAAAACCACAGACCCTGTAGACCTCCACAATATTTGTTAGATTTATTACAGCCGTATTTTGATTAACAGATTTTTCAGTGAAAAAATGGATACGTTTATTTTCTATCAAACTAACCAGAAAGGCAAAGCTTTTAAGGAACATCCACTTTGGCAATCCTGACCAAAACTTGTATGATGTAGGAAGGATTTTTTTGGAACAGATCAAAAAGGATGAAATCAATGAAAGAGCTGGTGCTATGGCATTTAGCTTTACCGTAGCCATGTTTCCCTTGTTGCTGTTTCTCTTAAATATCATTCCTTATATAGGCATTTTCTTCAAAAATGTCACTACCCATAATATACTGTTGTTTATCAATGAATTTATACCAGAGAGCATCTATCAGGAGGCAGAAGCCACGATCATGGATATTGTAAGTAAGCCCAGACAGAGCTTATTGTCGATAGGTTTCTTTTTAGCGCTTTTCCTCTCGACCAATGGAGTCGTATCTATGATGAATGCTTTCAATGCAGTCTACCGAACAAAAGAAAACAGGAGCTTCTGGACTACAAGGCTGATCGCTGTTAGTATAGTGACTGTACTTGTCATGACCATTTGCGGAGCCGTGGTGATCATGATCTTGGGCAGTAGTGTTTTATATCATATTTCAGAATGGGAGATTGTATCCAGCAACCTCTATTATTATATGCTGACCGCATTCAGGTTTTTGGTTTTGTTATCTGTATTTACTGTTGCTACAGCTTATATTTTCAGGTTTGCTCCCGCTGTGCATGACAAGTGGAGGTTTTTCTCTGTTGGCTCTGTTACCGCCGGTTTTTTGATCAATTTCAGTTTTTACCTTTTTTCTTATTACCTAAACAATTTCGCAACCTACAACAAACTTTACGGATCCATCGGCGCCATGATTGCAGTGATGCTTTGGCTTTTTATCACATCCCTTATTATATTAGTATGCTTTGAAATCAACGTCAGTTTAGACAAAGCAGCAGACAGGAGATGGTATTCTATTGCATTCAGCAAAAAAAATAAAGCGTGATTTAAATCATATTTTTGATTCATTTTAGTCAGGTTTAAGCGTCTACCAAGATTCTAATTTTGAACTCTCAAAAACACAGTTTATGAAATCCAATAAAAGTATTTTTATAGCCACAGCAGAACCATTTAGCGGTAAATCTATAGTTGCCTTAGGGTTGGTAGATATGCTGTTATCTAAAACCCAAAAAATAGGATATTTCAAACCTATCATCAACCAAGACCCCAAAATCAAAGCGGATAGCCATATTGAAACGTTAATCAGTCATTTCAAACTTCCACTTCAATATGATAAAACCTACTCATACACTCGGGAAGAGGCAAATATCTTAGCCCAATCAGGTATGCAGGATGAAATCATAGACACCATAATCTCTAAGTTCAAAAGTCTGGAGGAGGAAAATGATTTCACGATTATTGAAGGTAGTGATTTCCTGGGAGAAGGTACAGCATTTGAATTTGATGCCAATCTGGCAATTGCAAAAAACTTAGGTACCCCGGTGATTATCGTAGCATCCGGTGATGGCAAATCTACTTCCCAAATCACCAATGCCGTCAATGTTACAATCAATAATTTCCTCCAGAGAAAAGTCAAGGTAATCGGTGTAGTAGTCAACAAAGTAGGAAAAGACAACATAAAGGCTGTACAAGACTCTCTCAAAAACTGTTTGAAAAAAGATATCCAGGTAGCTGTGATTCCCAAAATCACTGAGTTGAAAAGTCCTACCATGAAAGAGGTTATGGAGCATCTCAATGCAGAAGTTATGTTTGGCGCTGAGCAACTGAGCAACAGAGCCGACCATTTTATCTTTGGAGCCATGCAAATCGCCAATTTTCTGAACCACATCAAGCAAAATGTACTGATAGTCACTCCCGGCGACAGGTCTGACATTGTGCTGGCCACACTTCAGGCAAGTCTTTCAAAAAATTATCCTAAAATTGCCGGTATTGTACTCACAGGTGGGTTTGAAGTCCCCGATTCAGTTCTAAGATTGATCGAAGGCTCCAATACCCAATTGCCTATCCTGAGGGTAGAAGAACCTTCATTTTATGCTGCGACCAAAGTGGCGGGCATTCATTCCAAAATCAACCCTGATAATCCCGAGAAAATCCATATGGCTGTAAACACCTTCAGAAAGTATATGGACATGGAAGCTTTGGAAAAAAATATTGCAAATTTCAAAACGCAGGGCATTACACCACGCATGTTTCAGTACCAATTGGTCAGCTGGGCAAAAAGTAAGAAAAAACACATTGTGCTTCCCGAAGGGAATGATGAAAGAATATTAAAAGCGGCCGACAGATTGGTGAAACAAGGAATTGTCAATATTACGCTACTTGGGAATGTAGAAGAAATCACCGTCACAGTCAACCGTCTGGGCTTGGCACTCAATCAGGAAAACTGCCAGATCATCAATCCTCAGGAATCAGTTTATTTTGATGATTATGCCAATACCCTCTTTGAAATAAGAAAAGGGAAAAATATGCCATTGGGTGTAGCGCGTGACCTGATGACTGACGTCGCCTACTATGGTACAATGATGGTTCACAAAGGTCATGCAGACGGGATGGTCTCAGGAGCTGTGCATACCACAGCCCATACCATCAGACCGGCGCTTCAGTTTATCAAAACCAAACCAGGAATCTCTCTGGTTTCTTCTATATTTTTCATGTGTCTTCCGGACAGAGTTACCATATTTGGTGATTGTGCGATCAATATCAATCCTTCTGCTGAGCAATTGGCAGAAATCGCCATTTCTTCAGCTGATACCAGTGCTAAGTTTGGGATAGAACCCAGGGTGGCCATGCTGTCTTACTCATCAGGATCCTCAGGTTCTGGGGAAGATGTAGAAAAAGTAAGGGCCGCTACCGAAATCGTCAAATCAAAAAGGCCTGATATTTTAGTAGAAGGACCAATTCAGTACGATGCCGCGGTGGATCCAATAACGGGCAAACAAAAAATGCCTGACTCTAAGGTGGCGGGAAATGCTTCGGTTTTGATTTTCCCTGATCTGAATACAGGAAACAACACCTACAAAGCTGTTCAAAGAGAAACTGGAGCAGTCGCTATTGGCCCAATGCTACAAGGAATGAACAAGCCGGTCAACGACCTAAGCCGGGGTTGCACCGTAGATGATATTTACAATACCGTTGTCATTACTGCCATTCAGGCGGAAGAAGGGTGAGGAAGTAGGAGTTAGTGAATAGTTAATAGTTATTTGGTAAATGGTTTTAAGCCACCTAACTCTATTCTTATTTCTTGTCTCTTGTCTCTCGCATATTGATTCTCACATTTCACATCTCACTTCTCTAAATCATGAAAATCCTTGTACTCAATTCCGGAAGCAGCTCCATCAAATATCAATTGTTTGATATGCCAAATGAGTCTCCGATTTGTTCTGGCCTGGTGGACCGGATAGGTCTTGAAAGCTCCACTATCAAGCATAAAACTTTTATAGACGCCGAAGAAGACATTTTCCAAATAAGCCTACATCTCAAAGACCATGAAGCAGGACTGGAACTGGTGACCCAACTTTTGACAGATCCCCAAAAAGGAGTACTGAAAAATGTTGGAGAAGTGGAAGCTATTGGGCATAGAGTAGTTCATGGAGGAGAGCAATTCGCTTCTACAGCCTTGATCACCAAGGAGGTCAAAAATAAAATCCGAGCTTTATTTGAGCTTGCACCGCTCCATAATCCACCAAACTACACTGGGATTGAAGTTGCTGAAAGGATTTTTCCAACATCCAAACAAGTCGCTGTTTTTGACACAGCCTTTCATCAAAGTATGCCTCCAAGGGCTTACAGGTTTGCAATTCCCAAAGAAATGTACTTCGAGTTGGGCATCCGGGCTTACGGTTTTCATGGTAGTTCTCATCAATATGTCAGTAAAAAAGCTATAGAATATCTCAAAAACGACAATTCAAAAATAATCACCATCCATCTGGGCAATGGTTCCAGCATGGCCGCCATAAAAAATGGAAAATCCATTGACACCAGCATGGGCTTAGGTCCTATGGGTGGATTGATGATGGGTACCCGTTGTGGAGACATAGACCCATCAATTATTTTTTACCTGATAAATGAGAAGGGGTTTGGTCCAAAAGAAGTAAATGAGTTGCTTAACAAAAAAAGCGGTATGCTGGGAGTAGCTGGATACAGTGATATGCGGGATGTCAAAAAGGCTATAGAAAAGGGCGATAAAGAAGCGAAGTTGGCCTATGAACTTTATGCTTACCGAATCCAAAAGTATATTGGGGCTTATGCAGCTTCCATGAATGGCTTGGATGCAATTGTTTTTACTGCTGGAATAGGAGAAAATGATCCTGATATGAGAGCAGCGGTATGCATGGACATGGACTTCCTTGGAATCCAAATGGACCCGCTTGCCAACCAAAAACTTTCTTCCGAAATCAGAGAAGTCAATACAGTATCCTCCAAAACAAAAATACTGGTCATTCCTACCAATGAGGAATTGGAAATCGGACAACAGACTTATAGTATCGTAAAGGGGGAAAAAACCTAATTCCTTTTCCGCCTTTTAAGTTCTGAGTTGATTTGTCCCAATTGAAACACCGGGATAAAAATACCTCCTAGGGTTATTATAGGTATCATCATAAGAAGCGGTTGGTTCTCAATCCCCGTAAAAAGAATGATATAAGCGTAAGCTAAAATCAAAAGGACAGGGACAAACATTACTGCCAATAATACCTTACGGGACTTAATAAGTTTTCTGGTCGGAATAGATTGAATTTTGGAATTTGCCATGACTCTAAAATTTTGATGATCAGAAATTTACCCAATTCAATCCGGAATGTAAAGTTAAGTTTTTATGAACTTTTCAAAACAAAGGCTACTTTCAACTCCTTGGTACTGACCATAGTTGGGAATTTGCAGGTATCCATTTTTCTGGTAAAGAGCAATGGCTTCCGGTTGATTCACTCCAGTTTCTAATATACAATAATCATAACCCAACTCTTCCGCCCAAATTTCCAGTTCCATCAATAGGTCACTGGCTATTCCAATTCCTCTCCTATCAGGTCTGACAAACATTCTTTTGATTTCCATTCGATGTTCATCAAACGATTTTATTGCTCCGCATCCTACAGGTGTTCCAAAGAGGTATGCCACTACCACATGGCGGATCATATCCAGCTTATTGAACTGGTCATAAAAGTCATGATCCTCCCCGTCTCTGATAGCAAGTTCTTTGTCCAGCTCTATCACAAGCTCTATGAAATCAGGATCTATAGTTTGGGTTCTGCTAATTTCCAACATAAGGGCTAGTTTAATTTTGTGCAGGAAGCATATTTCTGATTGCTGCTATCATCCAACGCTCAGGAGTCATGACTACAATAAAAGTACTCCACATATTTCTCTGGCTGCCATCTCCTGAGCTTATTGTATATTTTGCATCCACTATGGCATTTTGCTGATTGAGATATCTGATCTGATCAACCTCCAATTTTCTTTCACCCGGATTATTTTCCGAGCTATTTTTCATTCCCTCCACAGCCGACTCAAGACCCCTACGCCATTCTCCTGAAGAAACCAACTGGTCTATGTCAATCAGTAAAATGCTCCTCAACAGCTCCTCATTTTTATTTTCTCTGGCAGTATTGTAATCTGAAATCAACTGATAAATCGCTTCATCTGTCTGTTTCCTAAAATCTCCTTGTGCATAACCATAAAAGGAAAAAAACAATAAAATCACCGTGACAATATGGTTCTTCATTTCTTTGATTTTTAATGAATTATCAAGGTATTGCCAATTCCTTTCAATCCAAAATATTTTAACCATAAGCCTATAGAAATTAGATAATACAAAAAAGTCATCCCGAAATCGGGATGACCAGATGGGTACTTAAGCAAACACTTGTTTTTACTTAGAAGCCCAAACCAACTGCCATAGCTGTAGCTGAAACATTAAAATCTGCTACTTTATTAGCTTCACCGTTTGAGATATTGATACTGTATACGCCTGTCATTCCATCTACTGTTAGTAGTGCAAATGCCATATCTGACATACCACCGATATCAAACCCATTTTCAGCTGTAAAATCTATGCCCAATGCTCCTATTTCTACCAAACCACCGTCATTTGGCGGGTCTTGCCTATATAACAGACCTGCCTCACTGTCAATCACGTACAACACAGTGTTATTTGCCGTAGCAATGTTATTGGTATACGCAGCACCATTTACAAATGGCATTCCCGGATTGAGGTCTCCATCCACAGCAACTACAGTACCCAAGTCCGGATGCAATCTTAAGTTTTGACCTGTATTGCTGACCAGCCTGATCCTATCCACTGTTGGATTAAAGTCAAAGCCAAAACTTTCCCCTTCAAGCATGGGTGAAAGTCCGTCTCCAACAGGAGTAAGTGCTCCATTAGAAGTATTGACAGTAAGAATTCTGCTTTGGTTGGATATAGCATATAAAGCCCCATTTGCAGGCCTAAAATCCAATCCTACAATCATTTCACCTTCATTCAGCCCCATAAGATCCACAGAATTGGAGCTTGGGCTCATGGGGTTAAATCGTTCCAATTTATTATCTCCGGTAGTAGCAAAAGCAACAGGGTCAGTTTTGAAGGCGATACCCAAAACCCGATTACCGAATACCCCCACCCATTCTGCTGCTCCGGTCTCTAAATTGACCGTAAAAAGTTTGGACTCTCCTTCCTGCAAGGTCACTGCCAATGCAGCACTGTTGTCAGGACTAATATCAAAATTCCCCTGCCCCATAAAGTCCACGCCTAAGTCACCTACTTCTCTCAATCCTCCATCATTGGGAGGGTCCTGAATAAATAATTTATTTCCTGAAAAATCAATATCATACAAAGCAGTGGAACTTGCTCCTGCGACAGAATTGCTATATGCAACAGCTCCGATTACCGGGCTATCACCTCCGCTGATCATTCCATCCTCTGCCACCACTGTTCCTAATTCAGGATGTAACCTAAGGTTTTGACCAGACCCTGTCACTAATCTTATTCTATCAACAGTAGGATTAAAATCCAATGAAGCATTTTCACCCTCAATAGCTGGAGAGAAAGGTCCCTCACCTAGGGCAGTAGCTTCACCAGTGTTCTCATTGATAAAATAGAGCCTACTTGAGCTCCCCAAAGCATAAAGCTGGCCTGTAGCTGGTCTATAGTCTATGCTTACAATCATTTCCCCTGTTGATATTCCTGAAATGGATTTGATATCCATTGGAGAATCCAAATCGCGGGCATTGAACTTCATGATTCTATTGTCATCAGTCAAAGCCATAAAATCCACATCTGGGGCCATTCCCGGCGTGGGTTCCTCATCAATCGGAGGAATTGCAGGGTTATCATCATCGTTGCAAGCAAAAGCCAAAGCTGCAACCAACATTGTCGAAAGGACTGAAGTCCTAAAGGAATTAAAGAAGTTTTTCATGTTTAGTTGGATTTAGTAAAGCAAGATTTACGAACTGAAAAGAAAAATCGGATTATTATAAAGTTGAAAAAATCACAGTTTTTGAAATTTTAATTATAATAGACCTGTCAATTTGCAAATATCAAAAATTGATCACCATTTAATTATAAACAAAATCAGGTATAAAATACTTGAATCCAGATTTTTCCCATTGATATGAGTTAGTTCTTAAGTTTTAAAAAATCAATCTCTTCTTAGTGGAGTTTTCATTTCAGCATCAATTTTGCAAATTTTAAAGTATGCAATCAGCCAAGAAAGTAATTTTCAAAGATAACGTACCTCCAAAAATCAGAGAAGTAAGTCTTAGAGCTTTGTCTTTTTATTCCGAACTACAAGACCGCACCATTGAGTTTGCGATAAACGATAACATCAGAAAATCAGTGATGCAGGCACAGCCTAAATTCATTTCCATGTTGGGGTTTGGCAAAAGAACTTACCTAGTCAAAATCAGTCGTTGTTTTAAAATGAAAGGAAGAAAAACTCCTATCGAAAATCTTCCGGAGGAGGTTTTACTGGGTTGGATTGGTCATGAACTAGGGCATATCATGGATTACACTAATAAAAATACCTGGGGACTGATCCTGTTCGGCATAGGTTATTTAAGTTCTAAAAGCTTTATAATCTCCGCCGAAAGAGCTGCTGATACCTACGCTGTAAATCATGGATTGGGAGAATATATTCTGAAAACAAAAGATTTTATCCTGAACCAGGCAGGGATGAGCCCCAACTATCTGGATAAAATCAATCGTTTATATTTACCCCCTGAGGAGGTGATGTTGATGATGGAAGAATTGGACAAAGTCTGATAGAGTCTTACAATTTAGCTACAAAAGCTTCCCATTCTTTAAAATCAGTTTCTTTCATCACTCTAGGCACTTTTACCTGACCTCCTTTTTGTTTGGTTTCTTCGGTCCATTTTTGGAAATATGAATCAGGAATTAATCTGACTTTTACTCCTTTCAAAGCCTTGCTTCTGGCTACCCTATAATTTTTATTATTCTCCTGTAGAATTTCATCCAGCTTTTGGGCAACTTTTTCCTCATCTAAATCAGATTTACTTCCAAGACCCAAATACCAGGAATGGTAATATTCACCATCTTTCTCCACGGCAGAAACAGTGAATTCCTTGACATCACAGTTAAACTCTTCATCTAATCCCTCCATTGCCCTGTTCATTTGGATTACAGAAAGATGTGAACCCACTACATTTAGAAAATGCTTGGTTCTTCCAGTAATTTTAATTTCCGCCCGCTTCTTATCTGTAAAGGCTATGGTATCTCCTATCATATACCGCCAGGCGCCCGAAACAGTGGAAATGATCAGAACATAATCCACTCCTTCCTCTACCTGCTCTATAGTGAGAGATTTTACCCCATTTTTCACAGAACCATTCTCATCCATATTCTCCGGTTTGAAGGGCACAAATTCAAAGTAAATCCCATTATCAGTAATCAGGGCCATGGCCTCTGTTTCTTTCCTGATCTGAGTAGCTATATATCCTTCAGAAGCTAGATATGTATCAATAACCGTGATAGGCTTACCACAGATTTTTTCAAATGATTTTCGGTATGGCTCAAAAGCAACTCCTCCTGAAGTATAAACCTGGAAGTTCGGCCAAATGTCGTGGATAGTTTCTACTTCATGGTATGCAATGACCCTCTTGATCATCAATTCAATCCAGGAAGGGATCCCTGAAATCCCACCAATATCCCATTTAGGAGCTTCTTTGGCCAGGGCTTCTACCCTTTCGTCCCAATCATGAATGGCTGAAATTTCTTTCCCGGGTCTGTACACTCCTTCAAACCAAAAAGGAATTTGACTAGCAGAAATTCCGGAAATCTCACCTTCATAGTGTCCATCAACTTCTTTGAGCTTGGTACTGCTACCAAACATCAGGATTTCCTTCTCATAAAAATCAGAAGGCAAATCAAAATCAGCCAATGCCTTGACTTGTTGCAAACCACCTTTTCTGATGGCTTTGATCATCTCTTCAGTTACTGGAATATGTTTTTTGGAACTGGTCGTCCCGCTCGAAACGGCAAAATATTCGGCTTTCCCAGGCCAAGTAATATCGGGGGCTCCATCAATTACCCTTTGCCACCAGCGTTCCCGGAGCTCTTCATAACTATGATATGGGACCATTTCTGAATAAGCCAGCCTCGGATCTTTCTTTTCCAGCAATTGCTCAAATTCATAATACTTCCCAAATGAGGTGTTTTTTGCAGTATTCAACAATTCCCTCAGCACTTCGATTTGTGCTTCGGAATGGTCTGAATTGGTAAAAACCTTATCTGCGGTCTCAACCGCTCTTTTGATTATCTCTCCTATTAATGCCATAAAATTTAAGTTAAAAAAAGATCTTTGTATTCGCCTATTTCAAACAGCCCAATGATCTTAAATGAAAACCTTTGAATGCAATTAATCAACAAAGACCGAACCATAGTAAAATCGAGATTTGAAATGCCAGAACTTTTCTTAAACACAAGAGGGGTGATTTTTATATCCAAAATGGTTTTTCATCTTTGTACCTAACTGAACCAACATTTATGAGCTCTTCATCAATGGCAAAAATCAACACTGCGTTGGGATTGAGCGTGTGGTCAATCAATTTAAATCAAGGATATGAAATCTTTGTAATCATAGAAAATGGACAAGGTAGTCACAATCATTGTTACATATAATGGATCAAAATGGATCCGTAGGTGCTTAGAACAGCTTCTTGAGAGCTCTACAAAAACTGACATTATGATCTTGGACAACAATTCCAGTGACAATACCCTTGATGTAATTGCCCCTTTTCTTAAAAAAATTAAACTGATCAAACTATCTTCCAATCTTGGTTTTGGAGGAGCCAATAACATTGGAATCCAAAAGGCTTTAGATGCTGCTTATTCACATATTTTCCTTCTTAATCAGGACGCCTATGTACGGCCTGACACAATCTCAAAACTACTCATCACGGCTTTAGAAAATCCTGATTATGGCATTATAAGCCCACTTCAATTGAACATATCCGGAAAAGCATTGGATCAGGTTTTCGGCAATCAGGTAAGGAAACAATATAATCCGGATTCCGAACAACTTAAATTGGATTTAAGTCAAAATAGTCCATCCACAGTACAAGAAGTCAAATTTGCCGGTGCCGCCTCTTGGTTTGTTCCTGCTGAGGTATTTAAAAAAGTCGGATTGTTTCATCCCCAATTTTTCCACTATGGAGAAGATAACAATTTCGCTGCTAGAGCTCAGTATTATGATTTTAAGATCGGTATTCAAGTGACAGCTGCAGTTTTACACGACAGAAAACCAAGGGAATTGCCAAAGTTTTTGTCCACAAAATTACGGACCTTTCCACTCCACCAATTACTTGATATAAGAAAGCCATTTTTCATTGCCTGGCTTGTGGGCTACTACCAATTGATGCGCACATGGAGCAAGCTCAAAAAAATCAGTGGAGAAAAGCATAAAACCCAATATTTAGAAACCCGAAAATGGTTCTTTACCCATATAAAAAAAGCAAGAGAAATAAGAATCGAACTCAAAGAAGGACATAAATAATTTTATTTTCCCAATAACCTATTCATCTGAACACTACTGCATATTTTCACAATCAGATTTCGATGAATACGATGTAGTTAAAAAATATTTAACTTTTTTTTAGAATTGAATGCAACCTATTTTTGAGAAGCTGTATCTACCTCTTTGAAAGCCAACCAAAATGTTATTCAGGAAAACTTTTACCACAGAACGCGATTTGCTGAAAGGCTGTCTGAAGGGCGAGCGAAAGGCTCAGCAGCAGCTTTATGAGCAATACTCAGGAAAGTTTCTTGCAATCTGCATCCGATATGTAAAAGACAGGGATGTAGCTGAGGATGTAATGATAGAGGGCTTTATGAAGATCTTTGAAAAACTTACCCAATTTGAGGAAAAAGGAAGCTTCGAAGGTTGGATGAAAAGAATAATTGTCACCCAATCACTGCTGACTTTAAGAAATAACAAAAACCTGAACATGGAAGTCAGCATGGACAGCACACTACAGGTCTCAGATGCTGTTTACGAGCTCAATCATCTGGAAACAGCTGAATTGATGGAATTGATCAAGGAGCTTCCTGTAGGATATAGGACTGTATTTAACCTTTATGCTATAGAAGGGTACAGTCATGCGGAAATAGCAGATTTGCTAGGAATCACTGAATCCACTTCCAAGTCCCAGCTCAATCGGGCAAGAAATGTATTGAAACAGAAAATAGCCGATCAACAAATTAAAGAAAGGAGAATCAATGGCTAATTCAGAAAAAAACTTTGACCAGTATTTCAGAAAAAAACTGGAAACACATGAAGAAAAACCATCCGCATTGGCTTGGGAAAGGCTGGAAAGCCAATTGCCTAAAAATGAAAGAAAAGGATACTTCCCCCTTCTCAAAATTGCCGCGGCCATCATTATCCTCCTCGCTGCAGGAGTTGTGTTACTTAATTGGACTGATGATGAACTGCCGGCTGTGAAGCAAGTAGCTGAACTTGACCTTGAAAAAGTGAGCAGTTCTACTCAAAATCAGGAAATAGAGACCTTCGCAGAAACAGAAGTAATCCCAAGTCCGAAAGAAGAAAAAACGGATACAGAAGTCCCAAAAGTACAGCAACCTGATGCGACTCCTCAGAAGCAAACAAGGCCTCAAATGGTAACAAATCCACTAGAGACTGCTCCTGAAAAAATGGTGGCTTCAGCAATAGCGCCCAGAGAGGAAAGCAAAATCACAGAAATGGAACTTCCCGAAATCAGTCTTCCAGAGCTGAAAATCACAGAAACAATTGCCCTGAAAAATGAAGTCGAGGAAGAACCCGTCTACAAAGTGACCATTAAGTCCAAAGGCTTGAAAGAAGAAGCTCCAAAGCAGGGATTGATCGGTGAGCTGGAAGAGAAAGTAGAAAAAATCGAAGGCATTTGGAATAAACTAGGTCAAGGCTTTGCAGACCTGCAGGATGCAAAAGAAAACCTATTTGCCAATAATAACCCAAGAAGAGAACGTAGTAAATAATCCATAAAGAACTTTACCAACATGAAGAAATACCTATTAATGTTTTGTTTGATGGGCTTGGTTTCCTTAGCTCATGGATTTGATTCCCCTGAGTTGGCGACAAATTATGCACAAAATGATTCCATCATTGTAGAATTTGGAAAATCAGGGAAAATCATCCTTGTCATAGACAACAAGGAAGATTTTGAAAGACTGAAAAATATGAATGTGAACCAGATTATCCGGGAATTGGATCTTGAAGTAGATGAGAAAACGGGTGAATTGGTAGTCGTAGAAGTACAGAGTAAAAAGGGAAGCCGTGAAATCGTCAGGGTCAGGGAAGATGGCCCGGAAACAGAGGTACATATCGGCGGTATCAAAATTTATGTGGACGAATCCGGAAAAGACACCAAAGTCAAAGTAGAGACAGGGACTAGAAAAAGAAGCGATCCACCATTCAGAACGTATTTCAACCTCGATCTAGGTATCAACAATTACATCGATGGAGGAGGAATGGCTCCAGGAGGAAACACCAGTGCACCGGCTGTCAAAGGTTGGGGCAGTTGGAATGTCGGCCTCAACTGGATGGCAAGCCAAAGGATCAGCAAAGGTTTTCATTGGGACCTTGGACTTGGTGTTCAATGGTACAATTTCAAATTTGAAAACAGGGATTTCCAGGCTATCCGTGGAGACGGAGACATCGAATTTATCCAGAGAACAGATGTCAACGGTTTTAAAAGCAAAGTATCAGCCTCCTATCTAACTGCTATGAGTTTGTTCAAACTGGATTTTGGACAAATGAATGACCAAGGTAAAAGAGGATTCCGAATAGCTGCAGGTCCTTATGCAGGCTATAGACTTGGAGGGAGGAGCAAGTTTGTTTACAGAGACCTCGGAGGAGGAGGTAGAAGAAAAGACTTCGAATCTGTGGGCACACACCTGAATAATTTCCGGTATGGAATCAGGGGAGAATTAGGTGTGGGAAGAGTCAATTTCTTTACCACTTATGATCTCAATACCCTTTTCAAAACAGGTTCTCAGTACGAAGTCAACCCTATCGCATTCGGCATAATTTTCTAACCAACTAAAGAAAAACCACAATGAACAAGCAATTGATTTTTTTCGCAATCCTTCTGATGACATCTACCCTGGCCTTTGGTCAGGGAGATGCAGAAGAAAAAGAACCAGAGAAAAGCACCAAAAATGCCGTCACGGTATTTTCCATCTTTGACACGAGGATAGAAATTTCCAAAAATAAAGAAGGAAGAAGAACCTTCGAGTTTTATTCCAGCCCAAAGGTGTACGAGGATGAAGAATTGGAAAGGTACATCAAAAAAGCAAACACACATAGTACGGATTTGCAATTTGATTTGGGTATCAACCAGTGGATCGGAAGTGCCGATGCCCCTGAAGTGCGGGCTTGGGGAAGCTGGAACCCTGCCATCAACTTTGACTACACTTACAGGCCAGGTAAGAATTTCCGCTTAAAAAGTATGATAGGGGTAAGCTGGTATAATTTCAAGTTTGAAGACAGAAATATCCAAGCTCTAAGAGGCGAAGATGGGATTGTGTTTGAAGACTACTCACCAGGAGGAGGTACCAAATCAAAAATCTCAGCCTCATACCTCAGTGCTGGACTTATTCCAACATTTACCACAGGAAATGGAAAAATCAGAATCGGTGCCGGTCCTTATGTGGGAACAAGATTGGGAGGAAGAGGTAAATTTGTTTACAATAACGATGAAGGCAAGAGAACTAAGGAGTTCCAAAGAACCAATCTATTTGTCAACAACTTTAGATATGGAGCCAGATTGGAAGTCGGAGTTGCCAATGTGGATCTGTTTATGAATTACGATTTAAATGAGATGTTCCAGACCGATAAGGGACCTCAGGTAAATACCATCAGTTTCGGAATTATACTTTAACCAACTAAGCCATGAAAAAACAAATATTAACTCACATAAGCCTATTCTTTTTAGGCGCTCTGATTTTCCCATTGGCAGCAAAGGCGCAATTTAAAACCTTGGTAGATGTCAATAAATCCTACTCCGGAATCAGCAAGATAGAAGTCAATGGCGGCGCACTGGAAATCGCGTATGAAGGAAATACTTCGCAGTCTGAAGTATCGGTAGACGCATTTTTGGAATCCAACAATCATGACCAGGACATAATTTTCGTGACCATGGGGGATGTACTCAAAATTTCACACAAAGTGAATGCATCCGGATCTGGATGGAAAAATATGAGAACCAAAGGCCATATTAGAATATCAGGTCCAAAAAATATGGAGCTTGAAATGCGTGGTGGCTCTGGAACTGTCTTAGTAGATAATGTCAAGGCTGAATTGACTAGCATACAAGTAGGTTCCGGAAAAGTGACCGCTAGGAATATCATCGGCCAAGTGGAAACCAAAGCAGGATCCGGTAATATTTCACTTCACAATATTCAAGGTGACATTGCGGGAAGTGTTGGTTCAGGAAATGCCAAAATCGAAGATGTTATGGGAAATGTGAAATATTCCTCAGGAAGCGGGGGCATTACAGCCAAAAATATTGAAGGGCTTTTGAGTGTAAGCTTATCCTCGGGTAATGCAAAGCTCGAAAATATCGCCGAATTGGGTTCGTTGAGGCTGACCTCTGGAAATCTGAATGCAAATAACGCAGGTCTAGGCCCAGAAACCAACATCAGTGGTTCATCAGGCAATTTCAAAATTATTACACCTTCTGAATTGAGAGACTTTAATTTTTATATGAAAGCCACCTCAGGAAACATCACCATAGGAAATTCTCGTGGAGGCAGATCCCTGACACTTGACAATGGAGCTGCTTATGATATCAAAGGAAGTATTACTTCCGGAAATATCTCTATAGAAAATTGATTTTTAACCTTTTCTACTCCTCCTTTTAAGGTTAAAAAATTACTTAAAAACCTGCCAGATTTTTTTTGACATGATATTAAACAAACACGTTTTGTTTAAAAATCTGGCGGGTTTAATCTTACCCACTAATTTGAATAAAAAGAACTAGATTGAAAAAGCTCTCTTTCAGAGGGCTTTTCTCTTTTCACTGATCACTGATTTTTCCCGTTCCTAGATTTTAAAAGTACTTTTTGTTTACATTTTCTTAGTTTATTGTTTATAGAAAACCAATTCAATCATTCCTATGACGCCTATCAAAAAAGAAAATCTTAAACAGGAAATTTTTGACCTGTATGACCAATACTGCCACAATGTAATTGACAGGCGGAGTTTTATGAGCAAGCTCAGCACATTTGCTGTTGGGGGGTTGACTGTTTCGGCATTGATGAGTTATTTATTGCCCAACTATGCAGAAGCCAAAAGATTTGACCTAGATGATCCAAGGGTTGATGCAGAATACCTGGATTATGATTCTCCGAAGGGAGCTGGGAAAATGAGAGGTTTACTCAGTAGGCCAAAAGGAAATAAAGCCAAACTTCCGGGAATAATCGTGGTCCATGAAAACAGGGGGCTGAACCCTTATATAGAAGATACTGCGCATGAAGCAGCTACAGCTGGATTTATTGCTTTTGCCCCGGATGCTTTGACTCCATTTGGAGGCTACCCAGGCACAGACGATGAAGGCAGGGAAATGCAGGCCAAGCGTGACAGAAATGAGATCTTGGAAGACTTTATTGCAGGCTATGAATTACTGAAAAACCACCCTGAATGCAATGGAAAAGTGGGTGTGGTAGGGTTCTGTTTTGGCGCCTGGGTGTCCAACATGATGGCCGTAAGACTTCCTGACTTAGGCGCTTCGGCACCCTTTTACGGAGGTCAGGCAACAGTGGAAGATGTCCCTTCCATCAAGGCTCCATTGCAGTTGCATTTTGCGGAATTAGATACAAGAGTGAATGCAGGGTGGCCTGAATATGAGGAAGCCTTGAAACAACAAGGCAAAGACTATGAGGTATTCTTTTATCCAGAAGTCAATCATGGCTTTCACAACCACTCTACCCCAAGGTATGACGAGGAAGCTGCTAAACTGGCCTGGGGAAGGACAATAGACTTTTTCAAAAAGCACCTGAAGTGAAGTATGGACCAATAAACAAATGGTTTGAGTAAATTCGATCTTATTTATCCAATGTCGTTTAGATAAGACTACAAGTTGAATTTAAACTTTTCCAAAGTTGGATTAAAAGTAAAAATAAACATTGTTTACAAATCTGAACTTTGGAAAAGTTACCCTAAACTAAACGACATTGATTATTGATCACAGATCTTTATGGATATGGGTTCTAAAGTGAAGTTCAAATCAAGTTAAAAATGTCTTTTGGTGAGAAAACATAAAATCAAATATCCCAATATCAATTTAGTATCTTATAATATCTAAAACCTTTAAAACCTTTCTAGTTCTCTCCTGTAAAAGCATCATATCCATTGACTTTTAGGTATTCAACCAATTTATCTGGTTGCTTACCATAGGCTGAAAGATCCAATATTTCAATTTTTCTGAAATCAACCGGATGACTTTCGCTTTGAAGAGAAATGTAACCTGAGTCCAACAGTTTTCCGTCAACTTTGACTTCCGGATCATAGGGGTTTACATTCCCCCCTCCTATTTGCGGTTTTTCATAACTCATTACAGACCTTCCTTCGAGGATGTGATGAACAATTGAGTCTCCTAAAACCATGAATTCTGCTGTCACCCACCGATCTCCATGATAAGTCCTGGAATTGGAGTTAATGCAGTGAGGCTCAAAAAGCTCACCTTGGATTACCACATGTGTCCCAGGCGTACAGAGATTGCTGGTGGGCCTATCATTTACCCCATCTCCACCCAAAAGCTGACCTTCCACAGAAATTGGGAAATCCTGATCCTTCAGCATGGTCTTGGGATCTTGGGAATGCAACATGGCCCCGGAGTTTCGGTAAGCCCAACCTTCCCCACCGGGGGCCTGTTCTCCTACAAACCTGTATTCTAGCCTAAGAACATAATAGGAAAATGGCTCCTTGAAGAAAATATGTCCATACTGTTGATCAAAGGCCTCGTAGCCATCATACCTGACTTTCATTAGCCCCTCTTCTACCCTAAAGGTGTTTTTGAAATTCTCTCCCAATTCATGTTTTGAAATTTTGATGATCCAATCATCCATATCTTCCCCATTGAAGAGTTGTTTCCACTCTGGAGCTGTTGTGGATTCAGCATTTTCTTGAACTTGCCTTTGGCCGCATGAGGCCAGAAAAAGGATAAATACCAAAAGATAGGAATGGGTAATCTTCATCGTTAATTTGGGTTTAGGTGTAATTAGTGATTTTTTAGAAAATTTATAAAAGCCTCCAGTCTAAATACTTCATGGCATTTTTATCTCCATCACCAAAGGCAAATGATCTGAGTAACCGACTGGAATTGTTTGAACAGAGACCACTTCTATTTCAAAGTTTTTAGGAACCCAGAAGTAGTCAATCCTGATTTTGGGATCATCACTGGAATAAGTTTTCTCAGGATTATCAACCACCAATGCTGCGTCTTGAAAATGTTCCGCCATCAAGGCATAACCTTCCTCCTCCGATTCAAAATTGAAATCTCCAGTGATGATAACAGGGTGATCTAAGTCTTTAAAATACTCCAATATGGCTTTCACTTGAGCTGCTCTATTGATAGGACTTTCGTGGCATAGATGTGTCCCTGCAAAAGCCAATCTATTCCCCCCATCAAGATCCACATATGACACCGCCATACTCCTACCCTCCCCTCCTTCCGGTACGGGTAGGCTTATAGATTCAAACTTGGCTTTACTTTTGGTCAAAACGGCTTCACCATATCCTCCTTCACTAAAGTCTATTGCCTTTGCAAAATGCCCGTTCATGGAGGTTTTTTCTGCCCAAGTCTTGGCCAGATCCAGTTTTTTACCAGCAAAGCCCGCTGTTCTTTGAGTCATGCTATCCACTTCCTGCAAAGCAAGAAAATCCGGATTTACTTCGCTGATTAAACTTGTAACCTCTTCAATATTGGTGGAGCCCGGCTTATACGGATTTTCTCCATGATAAATATTGTATGTCATCAGTTTGATCAGGTTATTCTGGGCAAATAGCATGGGAGAAGCGAATGTAAGGAAAAATAGAGTAGTCAGAATGGCTAATATTTTCATTTGGCTGGGTTTACAATTCCTAGAACTGATTTCAATGATTGTCAAACTAGGCAAAAATCAATGAAAATATAACATGCCTGAAAACAAAATCCAGAAATAGGTCAATTTAATATCAAGTAGTTCATGGCTGAGCACTTAGCTTTGTTCCAACAAACCCAGAATTTATGAATAAGCTTTTTTCAACATTCCTTCTGATTTTATTAACAATCCAATTTTCCGGTCAGGCCCAAGAGTTAAGATCCGATTGGTGGACCGAGGCCCGTTTTGGAATGTTTATTCATTGGGGACTTTACAGTGGAGCTGAAGGAATCTGGAAAGGAGAAAAGCACAGACATTTCAACAATTATGCTGAATGGATCAAGTACAGAAACAGAATTTCAAATGAGGAATATGGAGAATTGGCCAAGCGATTTGTTTGGGAGGATATTGATCCCGAAAAATGGGTAATACAGGCCAAAAAAGCTGGCATGCAATACATCACCATCACTGCCAAGCACCATGATGGGTTTGCCTTATGGGATACCAAAGTAGGGAACTACAGCTTCAAGAATTATGACCCGGAAAGCAGGGATATCTTGGCAGAGTTGGCCGCTGCATGCAAAAAACACAACATGAAGTTGGGCTTCTATTATTCCCATTGGGTGGACTGGGAACACCCTTATGGCTGGGACCATAACAGAGAACTGACCCAAGACCTAAGCGATGAGCAATTTGACAAATACTGGCAGGAAAAAGTCATCCCACAGCTACGGGAATTGCTGACAAATTACGGAGATGTGGCTTTACTATGGTTTGACATGTGGCTTGGCCACGAGGAGACTATAGTTCAGGAAAAGCAATTGCGGCAGGTGATCAGTTTGGTCCGAGAGTTACAGCCCAACTGCCTGATCAATTCCAGGCTGGGTCTACCTGTCAGTGATCCTGATATAGATTACGAAACATTAGGAGATAATCAACTGGGGGCTATTTATCAAAAAAATCCCTGGCAGACACCAGGAACCATTGCCCACTCCTGGGGTTACCACGCTTTGGAAAATGACTGGAAATCTACCAATCAATTGCTTCAGGCCCTGATCAACAATGTCAGCCTCAATGGTAATTTTATGCTAAATATAGGACCAAGGGCTGATGGCAGCCTTCCTTATGAATCCATTTCGAGATTGGAAGATATGGGGCGGTGGCTTGAAGTCAACGGAGCATCTATCTTTGGCGCAGGAGGATTGGAACTGAGACCACGACAATACGATTGGGGCAAACTCACCTTCAAAAAAGAAAATGGAAAGGACAAGATTTTTTTACAGGTATTTAATTGGCCTTTGGATAAAACACTTCGGTTTACAGGAGTCTTGACAAAACCCTCAAAGGTTTACCTTCTTGCCGATAAGCTCCAAAAACCCATTTCCCATACCCAATCAGGGCCTAATTTACATCTCCACCTGCCAAGGCTACAGCCTGATCCCTTTGTTTCTGTAGTGGTGTTGGAGTTTGATGAGCAACCCGAACTCGATAAAGATGTGGCAGCGGAATCTAGCTTTGGAGGGGTGGCCCTCCATGGTGGAAATGCTTTGGAGAAAGATGTACAACTGGAAAAACTAGATCCTCCTGGAAGAATGGTGTCCCCAGAATATGTGAATATCTCACAGGGACAGGAATTAAACTGGAAGCTTTATGCCATAGAAACAGAACAAAAAAATCTCAGTATATCATTTGCCAACCCAGGTAAAAAACCCATCAAAGGAGAAATACTCTTGGGTGATAGAAAAATGGAAATTGAACTGAAACCTACCGGAAAGGTAGTAGTAGAGCCCAATCAGAATTATTATACGGAGGAATTTATTGACTTTCCTTTGGGGCAGTTTGACTTTTCAGAAGTTGGTTACCACACCATAAAATTCAGAATTCTCGACAAACCTTCCACCACAATCAGATTCAATAGGATTTGGATTGAGTAAAAAACCCCTTTTTTAAATAATTTTGAAACGGATTAATACCTACCAATCAAAGCTTCCCAAAAGGTAAACATGTTTGGCAGCAGTTAACATATTTGGAATTGATGCCCATTCATCAGGGAAACCACGCTGTCCGCCTCTTTCGCCTCCAAGCCCTATAGCCGAAGTTCCTCCGGCAATGGCAATATTCATATTGCTGCTGCCCGCATTGGACATATTCGGAGTGAAGCCGAGGAATTCGCTTACGGCTTTGGCACGGGAAACTAAAGGCGTTTCCAAAGCATTTGGGATCTGCCCACCGGGAGTGATTTGGTAAGGCTCCAACTTCATTTCTATCCTTGTTTCTTCCATCACATCTGAAAGGATCTTTTTCACCCTTGATTCCATTTCTGCAAGTGTGTTATTATTCAGACTTCTCATATCCAGAGAAAACCAAGCTTCCTCCGGTTTGTGATTAAATACTTTTCCACTTTCTATTATAGATACATTAACTACAGTCCTGTCTTCTTTGTAGTCCATTCGAAAAATACGGTCTATAGTTTTGGCCATGGCCTGATTTACATTGGGAAGTCCTCCTCTGAGGGTATGCCCTGCCGGACCAAAAGCCCTGACTTTGTACCAATGTATACCCATTGCTCCATAGCTGATATTTCTGCCATCCCCCAAAATATCCACAAACCCTATACTGTTATTTTTATAAGTATCATATACCGCATGCATCCCTTTGAGTCCAGTTTCTTCTTGGGCTACTGCCGCAAACACCAATGTATGACTCGGTTGTTTTCCCGATTTCACAATAGCCTCTGCTGCCAAGAGCATGGATACGGTGATAGAACTGGTATTAGTACCCGGCCCCACTACCCTTTCACCTTCAATGGAAGGAAGCTTGCCCGATTCTCTTTGGTGCAATGCCACAGTCTCCAAATCATCTAGGGTACTGATAAAAACCAAAACCTTATCTGACTTACCGGGAATGATTCCAATTGCATTGGGCATGTCTTCCACTTTCACATCGGTTAAACCTATCTCTTTCATGTATTCGGCTACCTTTTCAGCTCTTTCCAATTCTTCTCCCGACGGGCTGATGATTCCTCCTATTTCGACTAGCATTTGTGCTGCTCTGTTTCCTTGAGCATTGATAAATTCCAATGCGGTATTTTGGCTAGTGCTTATAGAAATCGACTGTGCAATACCTGCATGCATATTAAAGATGGTGATGAGACTGAAGAAAAATAAATAAATACGAAAGTGTGAAGTCATGGCTTGTGAATTTTTGACACATTATATCAAAAACTTATCAAACTCACCTCCTTGTTCTACACCATTGGTGATTTTCATGTTAAATTGTGACTATGTTCATTTTTGGAAGAAAAAAACTCTATTGCCTTTCGTTGCTGATAAGCCTCTTAGCACATGGTGGTAGAAGCCAGCAAATATCTATCAAATCTGAAGAAAAAGGCATTGGTATCTACGCTGACCATCAGTTGCTCATATTCTACCAGACTGTAAAAGAACCTGTGCCAAGAGGTGTAGACTCCATTTTTTCAAAGTCAGGTTTTTTACATCCTGTAAATACACTTTCAGGACAAACGCTCACAAGAATACAGCCTGAAGATCATTATCATCATTATGGAATCTGGGGACCCTGGACCAAAACAAGTATTGAAGATAGAAATGTTGATTTCTGGAATATTGGTGATGGCACGGGCAGGGTTGAGTTTGACAGCTTAATTTCTTGTGAAGTAAAAGAAGAGTTTGCTGAAATTACAGTCTTACAAAAGCATTGGGATGTGCAAAATAATCAAGTAGCGATGCGCGAAGTGCTTACGATCCGTGTTTGGAAGCCATCTAGCAATCATTATCTCTTAGAATATACCAGTAGAGTGACAGCCTTGGTCAAAATCAAACTTGAGGATTACCGATATGGAGGTGGACTTGGTTTCAGGGGCAGGGCTGATTGGCATTCGGAAAACAGCAAGATCAGCACATCAGAAGGATTGGATAGAGCTGAAGCAGATGGGAGCCTGGCCGAATGGCTTTTATTGCAAGGTCCAACAAGGTCTATTCACGAATATGGAGGATTATTGATCATGAGTCATCCTGAAAATTGGAGCCACCCAGAACCAGTGAGGGTATGGCCTAAGGATTCTGAAGGCGGTAAAGGGAATGTGTTTATTAATTTCTCTCCTACAAGAAATGAGGCCAAGACTTTGGAACCAGGAAATGAATATACCTTAAGGTACGGATTGGTGATTTTTGATGGTGATTTGAGTGAGGATGAGTCAGCCTGGGAATTTGAAAAGTATAGGATAAAAAGGTAGAAATATGCCTTCGGCGAAATAAAATTGAAATATACTAAAGTGAAATAATGGATTCCAAATCGAAAGAAATGCACATTACATTTGCCACCAAGACAGGAAGGAACCAAGCATTCACAAAGAATTTAGTGTGATTTCTTTGCCCTTTTGTGTCTTGATGGCATTTATTAAGTATTTTAATATATGGGCAAGTAGCCCCAGCCCCTATAATCCTGAATTTATAAGGGTTGCGTCAAAATAGCCAAGGCGGTTTTGATGCCTTCTTTGTAATTACCTAATCTAATGTTCTCATTTGGACCGTGTTGGTTGTTATCAGAGTTGACAGTGGTGACCGTCACTGCAGGAATATTATCCAACGCTTCCACAAAAGGTGAAATTGGCAAAGAACCACCACTGATTCTTTTACGGATAGGCTCTTCCCCAAAAGCCCTTATGTAAGCCTTATTCAACCAAATACCAGGCTCAGAATCAAAAGGAGTTCTGAAAGCCTGATAAGAAATACTTCCTTCCCACTTGATCAATTTAGGATATTTCATACGCTCCTCATCTGTAGGATCATCGTCTAATATATGATATCCCTGATCTTCAACATGCTTTCTGATCAAGGCAAAAAGTCTTTCCGGATCAGATTCAGGAACCAAGCGAATATCAATTTCAGCAGTAGCATCAGCAGGCACAATGGTTCTGACCTCATCACCCACCCATCCGGAAGACAAACCTCTGATATTTAATGATGGGTATTGAAGAGACTCCTGATAAGTACCCCCAACTCTATCTGTTGTCCCAATTCCAATTTTACTCTTAATCTCCCCTTCATCATCAGGAACCTGGCTCAAAATATCTCTTTCAGTCTGAGTCAAATTAATCCCATCGTAATACCCTGGAATAGTAACTCTACCATCATCATCCTTCATAGAAGCCAGTAACTGCGCCATTCTAAAAGCCGGGTTGGGCGCATAATTTCCATAATGACCACTGTGCTGGGCAGCTCTTGGCCCATAGGTTGTCAAGGTTATCTGGGAGATTCCCCTTGCTCCAAAGCTAATCGTTGGTTTATTGCTCAGGTGCCTTGGACCATCCATGATCAACATCATGTCTGCTTTGAGGTCTTCTTTATATTTATTGACAGCAGCAGGTAGATTTGGAGATCCAATTTCTTCCTCAAAATCCAAAATAACTTTGACATTGAAATTACTCATCATTTCATTGTCAACCATGGCATCCCATGCTGTAAGAAACATGGCAAATGGTCCTTTATCATCTGAAGATGATCTGGCAAAAATCCTCCAATCAGCATCGTAATCATCGCTGAGTGAAGACATTGGAATCTGTTCCCATTTTCCTTGGGCATTCATTTTTTTCAAAACAGGCTGATACGGATCTTCCTGCTCCCATCTTTTTCTATCTACCGGTTGACCGTCTATATGAAAATAAAAAAGTACAGTCTTTTGGGCATTTGGCACTTCTCTAAACCCTAAGACCAAAGGAGCCCCATCTGTTTGAAGTTGCTTGGTTGAATACCCTCTTTTTTCAAGGTTCTCCTCACACCAGGCAATATTGGCTACCAGCTGCTCGGGAATATTGGAATCGTTAGGCATGCTTAGAATATCATTTAGGATACCAATTCCTTTTAAGAAATAAGCATCTGTAACTTCTTCCAGGTCAATCTGCTGTTGAGCCAAAACATGCATTTGCATACTCAAAGCCAACAGGAGAATAAATAGTATTGATCTTTTCATAATTAATCGATTGGTTGATAAAAGCTTAGAAATTTAACCTAAGTAGCTCAGATTAAAAAACACATTTGATAAACGGTCGGGGAGTGAAAGTAGGGCAGTTTAAAAAATTATCAGTCAAATCCTGCCCCGAGGTTTTTTTATACTTCAGAAAAAATTGTCTGAAAAGTTGCTTAATCACCCGATGTAAAAGTACAGTCCCTGAGTTTTAAAAAAAATACCCTGTACAGGGTATTTTTGAGTTCTTTTCAACTTTTTTTTAAGTAAAAATTTAAAAATTCTTATACATATTGTACTTTTTAAATATTAAATCATTTTAATACTTGAAAAAGAATTTTGATAATGATCCGCTTAAAGGAATAAAAAAACCATCCGAAGATGGTTTTATTTTGTCTTTGAGAGTTTGTACCTCCATCAATTTTTAAAGGTAAACCCAATGGTTACACTATCGTTTATTTTTCTCTCCTCAGGTCTGAATACTGCTTCCGAACGATCTTCCGCTATGTCCATTGCCATCATCATTTTAGATTCTCTGGCCATAGGAAAGAAATCCTTCTGTGGATTGCCATAACTCACACGTTGCACTTTGATATCGCTGACTCCTAATGAGCTTGCTATGATTTCTGCCTTTCTTCTTGCATCTGCCACTGCCAACTCGATAAGTACCTTTTCCGAGTCTTTCCTTAGTTGATCAGATACTGAAAACTGGATGTTGAATCCCATAACAGCAGACTGATGTAGCGTCTCAGTAATTTTCACCAAATCTGCTCCTGTATCGGAAACTTTGACCCTTATCGTCTGCGAGGCAACATAACCACTGTCCTTACTGGTGTTGCGCGCATAAATCCTATTGACTCCCACATGGTAGTTGTCAACATAGAATTCATAATTCTTCAACCCGGTCTTTTTGAGTGCGTCTTCTATAGACTTGGTTTTTTTGTTCAGCGCATTGGTAGCGTCAGAAACTTTCATCGCTTTTTCGTTGAGTGAAAGATAAATGAGGGCTTCATCAGGCAAGATGCGCAATTCACTTTTCCCTTCAACTTCAATCATTTGGTTCTGTGCCATTACCCCTAAGGTAAGCAAGAACATCGGCAATAAGAAAATGACCTTTTTCATAATAAATAAATTTAAACAAAATAAAGCTAGGAACCCCAACTAGAGTCTTCTAATCCCATGACGTAAGACATTTCAAAAAGTCCTCCAGTATTTCAACTTTCACAAATTTTAACGCTCTATACTCTTTTGTATACTTTATAAAATCATTTGGCCAAGATACTTTCCCTTGAGTCTGCCCCTTTCAAAAGTGAAATCCTATTTCCCCAAATCAAGAATATCACCGATTTTATTGATTTCATTCATCTCAGAAGACAATTCTGATGTATCTCCCGAATGAATTTTTTCTCTAAATACCTGAAGATTCGCTATGTAGGCATCAAGAGATTCCAAGATATTCTCTTTGTTGGCCTGCATGATAGGGGCCCACATTCCCGGAGAACTTTTTGCCAGTCGAACTGTTGAGGCAAAGCCACTTCCCGCCATGTCAAAGATATTTTTGTCATCAGCCATTTTATCCAAAACTGTTTTTCCCAGCATAAAGGAGGAAATATGCGAAAGGTGAGAAACAAATGCCAAATGACGGTCATGCTCCTCAGGATCCATAAAACGCAATTTCATATTCAAAGCTTCAAAGATATCATAGGCCATTCCCTTGAGATGAACATCGGTTTTTTCCATCTCACAGATGATAAACACTTTCTTTTCCAAAAGGTCATCTTTAGCCGCTTTCGGTCCAGAATATTCTGTTCCTGCAATAGGGTGACCCGCAAGGAACTGAGCCCTTTTAGGATGATCTGCTACTGATTTACACAAGGCCTCTTTGGTAGAACCAAAATCAATCAGCAATGTATTTTCTCCCACCTCTTCCAAGGCTTTGATCAGGAGTTTTTCTAATGAGTCCACTGGCGTAGCTAATATAACTACATCAGTATCTTGGGGTATATCTTCTGAAGCTTCATCAATGATTCCCAGCGTATGGGCGTCTTTCAGGTGATTCAGGTTGGCGTCAAAGCCTGTAATTTTCAATTCAGGCTTAACTTTTTTGAGGGCTAGGGAAAATGAACCTCCCAAAAGGCCCAATCCAATGATATGAATGTTTTTCATTTTTTAATGTATAGGTTCGATTGATTTGATTCGATTGATGGCTTCGAGAATTTTTTCTTCAGGTAAGCATAATGAAAATCTTACATAGCCACTTCCTTGACTTCCAAATATATCTCCCGGAGTGATAAAAAGGTGAGCTTTCTCCAATAATTTATCTACAAAGTTCAAGCTGTTGCTTCCTTCAGGTAATTTTGCCCAAACAAATAGCCCCGAACTTTCTTTTTCAAAGCTTAACCCTAGCAAAGTTGCCAAATCCCAAATAAGATCCCTTCTAGCACTATAAGTGCCGTTTAGAAAATCATACCATTCATTCCCCAACATTAAGGCTTCAATAGCTCCTTTTTGCAAACCCAAAAACATGCCTGAATCCATGTTACTCTTGACCTTAGTTATTTCTTGGATCCAGTCTTTTCTGCCCATCACCATACCAACCCGCCATCCTGCCATATTGGAGGATTTGCTCAATGAATTGAGCTCCAAAGCTACTTCTGACGCCCCTTCAACCTGGAAAATACTTTTGGGTTCTCGTTCAAGTACAAAACTGTAAGGATTATCATGCACCAATACTATCTGGTTCTTCTTGGCAAAATTGATGAACTTTTGAAAGATGACAGTGTCTGCTTTTGCGCCACTGGGCATGTGGGGATAGTTGCACCACATCAATTTAACTTTGCTAAGGTCTGATTTTTCTAAAACATCAAAATCAGGATACCATTTATTGGCAGCAGTCAAGGGGTAAGTCTTTACTTCTGCACCTAACAACCTTGCCACGGCTCCATAGGTTGGATAACCGGGATCTGGTACGAGTACTTCATCCCCTGCATCCAAAAAGGTCATAGAAATATGCATTATACCCTCCTTAGAACCCATCAGGGGTAAGATTTCTGTTTGGGGGTCTTTGAGTACAGCATAGTTTTGTTTGTAAAAAAATGAGATCGCCTGTCTCAGTTCAGGAATACCCTGATAGCCTTGATAACCATGGCTTTCAGGGAAAGATGCAGATTGTTGCAGTGCCTTGATCACAGCGGGATGCGGTGGAAGGTCCGGACTTCCAATACCCATGTTGATTACAGGTACCCCTTCTTCAATCAAGCGGCGAACCTCCTTTAATTTTTTAGAAAAATAATATTCCGATACTTCTGCAGTCCGCTTAGCAAATCCTTTCATCTCCTCAATTTTACTTTCCGCTTTGGTATTCCCCAAAGACCTTGACTTCTCCCCCCGATTTTATTATGGATTCAATTGCCTTGAGGTATTGGTTGTAATCTGTGAATTGGGTGTCGATAAAAAAGGAATAATTCCATGGGTTTTCTATAACAGGAATGGATTGAATTTTGGATAGGTTAAGCTCCAAATCACTCATTTGGGTCAATAGTTTCGCCAAACTACCTCTTTCATTGCTGATTGTTACTTTGATGGAAGCTTTGTTGGGAATGGATGTGGGAACAGATTTGTCTTTTTGTAATAAGATAAACCTTGTGAAATTATTCTCCACAGTCTGAATATCCTTTGCTAAAACCTTCAATTGGTAAATTTCTGCAGCTACACTGCTTGCAATTGCTCCGACTCCAGCCAATTTTTCATCTTTAATCCTTTTGGCAACAGTAGCTGTATCTACATCATCTACCAAAGTAATGGAAGGGTGTTCTTGAAAAAACTTTTTGCATTGTAAAAGTGCCATCGGATGAGACCTGACTACTTTTAAATCCTCGATCTTTTGATCAGGAAGACACATTAAATTATGGGAAATAGGAAGGTAAAACTCTTCAAATATGTGAAGGCTATACCTGTCAATCAACTCGTAATTTGGCAATATAGCTCCAGCTATGGAGTTTTCAATTGCCATTACCCCAAACTGCGATTCACCTGTTCGGACACTTTTGGCTACTTCCTCAAAAGTTTTGTAACCAAGCACATCCGAATCTTCTCCAAAATACTGAAGTGCTACCTGATGGTGAAATGAACCCGGAATACCCTGAATAGAAATTTTCATTTTTTAAAGATAAAATAAACTGCGAGGATCAAGAACCCAAACCCGATAATATGATTGACCTTGATACTCTCATTTTTGAAAAAAAGAAACGTGAAAACCATAAAAACCACCAATGTGATTACCTCCTGCAATACTTTGAGCTCAACCAGAGAAAAAGGACCTCCATTTTCTCTAAACCCAATCCTACTGGCAGGCACCTGAAAGATATACTCAAAAAAAGCAATCCCCCAACTGATCAGTACAATAGAAATCAGCCCCAGGTTTTCGAACCATTTCAATTCTTTGAATTTCAGATGGCCGTTCCATGCGAATGTCATAAATGTATTGGAAAGCACCAATAAGAGAATTGTAAAAACACCTTTCATCTTTGCGATATTTATGTTAAATCAGAAATCAAGCTATTCTCTGATTCCCAAGATATCGAATACAAAGGCATACTCCCTTGCTACTTCTTTGAGTCTTTCGAACCTACCGCTGGCACCACCATGTCCAGCGTCCATATTGGTGTAAAGGAAGAGGCGATTATTGTCTGTCTTCATAGTGCGGAGCTTTGCCACCCACTTGGCGGGCTCCCAATACTGCACCTGCGAATCATGTAGTCCAGTAGTAGCCAAAATATGCGGGTAATCCTTGGTCTCTACATTGTCATAAGGTGAGTAGGAAAGCATGTATTCGTATTGCTCCTGGATGTTGGGATTGCCCCATTCCAGCCATTCAAAGGTGGTCAATGGGATCGACTCATCCATCATGGTGGTCACCACATCCACAAAGGCCACCGCGGCTATCACACCTCTGTACACCTCCGGAGCCATATTGAGGATCCCTCCCATCAGCAAGCCGCCTGCACTTCCTCCTGATGCGAAAAGCTTGTCTTTGGCTACGTAACCATTGTCCTGAAGCCATTTGGAACAATCAATGAAATCATAGAAGGAATTTTTCTTATTCATCATCTTCCCATCTTCATACCAGTCCCCTCCCATTTCCTGACCTCCACGGATATGGGCTATGGCATACACCATTCCCCGATCCAATAAACTCAATCTGCTGCTGCTAAAAGAAGCATCCATGGAGTAGCCATAAGACCCATAAGCATATATCCAACCCGGCATGCTTCCGTCCTTTTTGAATTTATCTTTTCTGTAGACGATGGACATAGGTACCTTTTTACCATCTCTGGCAGTGACAATCACCCTTTCAGTTTGATAATTATTTTTATCAAAATCACCCAAAACCGGCTGCTCTTTCATCAGCTCCTTCTCTTTGGTTTTCATGTTGAAATCAAAAACAGAATTGGGAGTAGTCATGGAAGTATAGGAATACCTCACCACCTCTGTGTCAAAAGCTGGATTGTAACCCAGGCCAGCAGAGTAGGCCGGTTCGTCAAATTCAATCTCGTATTCTGAACCGTCCTCAAATTTGACTATTCTGATCCTTGCGAGCCCTTCTTTGGTTTCTTCCACAGCCATGTAGTTTTTGAAATAGTCTACACTTTCCAAAAAAATATCTGAGCGATTTGGAATTACATCCGACCAATTGGCTTTGGAAGGATTGGATACAGGAGCCTTTACTAACCTGTAATTTACCGCATCCTGATTGGTATGTATATAAAAATCCTCTCCTCCGGCATGGTCAACACTATATTGGACATTGTCTTCTATTGGAGCAATAAGTTTAGGATTTCCTGGCTTATCCGCATCCATATAAAAAGCATAAGAAGCATCTGTTCTTCCTGAACCAATGATGATGTATTTTTTTGATTTAGTAAGCCCAACCCCGCAGTTGAGTGTTGGATCTTTTTCTTCGAAAATCACTTCGTCCTGAGAAGCATCCTGACCCAAAACATGTCTCTTAACCTGATAATTTCTCAAAGTGACAGGGTCCGGAATAGAATAATAAAAGGATTTGTTATCAGTGGACCAAACTGCGGAACTCCTGATATTTTCGATTTTGTCCTCAAGCATTTCTCCTGTTCTGAGGTCTTTGATAGATACGTCATAAAAGTTTCTTCCTTGTGTATCTTTGATGATGGCGATCAGGTTGTGGTCATGACTGACCGAAGTAAAGAAATTGAGATAAGCTTCTTCTTTTCCCAATTCGTTACCATCTACCAGAATCTCTTCTTCAGCATCCATGGAACCCTTTTTTCTTGCGTAAATAGGGTATTCACCGTCCTCTACATATTTGGTATAGTAATAAAAATCATCCAGCTTGTAAGGCACAGATGCATCATCTTCCTTGATGCGGCTTCTCATCTCTTTGAAAAGCTGCTCTTGAAAATCCTTGGTATGGGCCAACATGGTATCCATGTAAGCATTTTCAGCATTGAGGTAGTCGATGACCTTTTGATCCTCACGGTCATTGAGCCAATAATAATTGTCCACTCTCACATGGCCATGCTTGGCTATAATTTCATGAGGTTTTACTTCGGCCATTGGGGGATACACTACCGGATATTGAAAATCCGGTTCTTCTTGCGAACACGCTGTACTCATTGTGAGACTGAATATTAAAAGGTTTTTGATTTTATTTTTCATGGTCTGTCAACTCATGCAAGTCAAACTTGGAACAAATGTAAGGTATTCATCATGGATAAGGATAAAAAATCCATCTTTGGTAATACTTGGGCATTACCTGGGTCAAGCAACAGTTTTGATTGAATTCTTGTCATGGAGATTATAAAGAACTGCAAGTTAAATTATTGGCTTCTAAAATTTATCCGGAAATGCAAAGAAGCCCCTCTCCAGGTCTTCGAAAAGAATCCGGCAAAAAGTGAAAAATTGAATTCAGGAATTCGATATGCGATGGAACTGGTATTTATTTGGCAAAACGGTCAAGTAGTAGCGTAATGCGGGATTTAGAAGCACTTTACTTTCGAGCAAGGATTTCATTTGGGTTATGGCAACTTTATTGAGTTGAAAAAGTCGTTCTTTTTGTGGCAAGCCTTGTTCAATGAGCAATGCGTTTATGCTTTCCATATTGCTTATACAACCAATTGTTCCAAGGTTGCATAATCCCTAATGTTTCCTTTTTAGTCAGGATTGATGTCTCGCCATTCTTTTGCCGTAATTCCAAAAAGTGCTACGTTCAATATGTCGGCTTCAAAGGCATACACCAAACCTGCTTGATGTTTGGTGATTTCTTTTGGTATCAGGTTTTCCTTGATTGCGTCCGTTTGTACTTTATAATTGATTTTCGAAATGGTTCGCTGTAAGTTCCACTCTAATTTCAGTCGATTATTCTCATCATCTTTTAAACGTTGAAACTCCTTTATTATATAAAGCTTGAACTCTATTGAAATCCACCATGCAAATTCCAAAGCAATGTCCTTATGTGCAAAAGTTCCTCCGTATCGTCCTGCTTTTGAAACTATTCCGATTGCATTTGTACGTTCTATCCACCGTTTTGGGGTCATCACAAAGCTGTTCAACCCTGCTTGTTTTCTAAACCCCTCGAATTCGAGGGGTTTGGATCACCTCCTTACAAAAGGCTGAATCCTGCCATAAGTCAGGCACCTCCATAGCCATTCCAAGGGCCCAAAAAGAAAGTACTTCAACCATATCGGACTGATAAGCAGTTGAAAAATCCAGATCCCTACTACTAGGTAATACAGCTGAAAATATTCCCATTCTGCATACTGACTGAGTCCATATCCAAAAAACACCAAGGTACAGATCACAGAGTGCATGACATAATTGGTAAATGCCAATTGGCCCACAGCGCGCCAACCTTTCATCAGCCAAGAAAATAGGCCCTTTTGGTACAATACAATCACCAAAGCCACATGCGCCATCATGATGAGTATCCTCTGAAAATCATAGATCAAAGCCACCCAATTGATGGAGTGTTTTTCGAAAAAAGCAAGCGCTGATTCTACATTGTGAAAATGTATGGTATTGTACACAAAGGAAAAAATCACCAAAGGCAAACCTATGCCATATCCTATCCAAATGGTTTTGATGTATTGTGCCTGAGTCCATTTCATTGTCAGAAAACCCCATTTGTACAATGCTATTCCCAAAAGCATCAGAGCCAACATGTCCCAAACTGAAAAGATCAAATACTTGGTCTGTCCATCCCAAGCTTTAGGTCTGATATGACTGGCCACATCAGCATAGCTGCCTTTCATCAGTAAGGTATTCTCCACCACTTCCTCCTTGTTTGGAATCATTTCTTTTCTGGTTTCCTCCCAAGCATCCAGTGCTGCAAGTTGGTCATCTCCAAGCTCAACTCCCGAGTCCTGAAGGGCCTTAACTTCTTTGTATGCAAGGTACTCGCCTCTGATGTTCTGCATAAAAAGGGTACTTGCCACAAAACCTATAACCGCAACTATAGGCACTCCCATAGCCAGGTATTTAGGTTTCATTTTTCTAAAAAGAAAAGCCAGCATTCCTATCAGCCCATAGAAATAGAGGATGTCCCCTATCCAAAGAATCAAATGGGCATGGGCCAGACCGAAAAGGGTCAGCCAGATCATCCGCTTGTAGAAAAGCCAAGTAGCAGACCGTCCTGACTTTTCCTTATTGGTGGTAAAAAGCACTATTCCTGCTCCAAAAACCATGGAAAACAATGCTCTCATTTTCCCTTCAAAAAGGATCACATTCACGGCATGCACCCAAAAGTTGGGGTTGGAGGTGTCCTGTGACCATGGTTCTGAGAAGTACTCCTCCATGGAAAAATATGGAATGTTCAAAATAAGGATGCCCAGAAGTGCAACACCTCTTATGATATCTATAATTTCGATTCTTTCAGTAAAAACAGCGGGTTTGGGTGCCTGCTCAATTTGTTCGACTTCAGTGGTGCTGGATAATGCCATAAGATCAGGAAGTAAAAGTTTAACAAATATAATCCTAATCCATTGAATTTCAGATCACATGATGATGTGATAATTTTTCACCTAATAAAATTTCAAAACCATTTCACCTACCCTTTTTCCCAATCCCTCAGCCTTTTTTAAAAAAATCTCCTGCACTTCCTTTTCGGCAAACTCACCTTCCCCTGTTATCGCTGAAGCTCCAAAAGCAGCTTCCAGTTCTTCACCACCTACTATAATCATCCCGTGAATCATCATGGATCGGATCATGCTAAACATGACGGCTTCCTCCCCTATCGAAAAACCTCCTCCCGTAACGAAAACTGCACCAATCTTATTTTTCAGTGGTCTTCCCTCAAATGGCCAGGAATTAATGAAAGCCTGTACCTCAGGAGTCATATTGGCATTGTAAACTGGAGACCCTAAGATGATGGCTGAGGCCTGTAGGATTTCATGTTCGCTTACTTCAGCTATAGGTTTGAGGACAAAATCAGCACCCTTAACTTCCGCCACCCCTTTTGCTACTGCTTCTGCCATGGCTTGGGTTTTCCCGGACTCGGAATGGTAAGTGATCAGGATATTTCTTTCAGACTGGGCTTTTAGACTGACGCATGAAAAAATGGCCAGAAAAAAAAACAATTTGGAAAATGTTTTCATAGGATCGTCAATTGTGAAGTAAAAGTAACGAACAGAACTTTTGCTTCAAACTCCTTGATATACCTTCTTCAAAGATCCGGTATCCTACTCAATAATTGATCATTGGGCTACTACTGGATTTTTCCAGAACTTACTCCTAAATACAGAATAAATCCCACCTAAGGTGCCCACTATCCCGGTTACATAGGCTGTTGCTTCATCCAAAAAGCTTCGGTCAAAATAACTGATCATCGCTACGGAAATCAGCACAAAACTAAAAACCGCGATCTGGATGGAGGGCGCATTCCCTGTATTCAATTCAAGATTTTTGAAAATCTCCTTTTCTTCTCTTGTAACATGGAGTAAAATAAAATACCTGAAGGTATCGCTGAATAAGGTAAAACGGTCCATCCCCTCTTCATAAACCAGCACTCCTTTTTGAATCAGCTCGACAATAACCGGAGAAGCTGCATAATTGAGAAATTCATGAACTGCAAACTCATAGGTAACTTTCTTCTCTTCAAGACTCAATTCCGCCCAAATATTGGTATAATCAGCTTTAAAAAACCGCTGCCTTAATAAAAGCTTGGTCTCCACATCATCCTGGATTGTTTCATTTTCATCAATCACCATACTGATATGTTCAAAATTACTCTTTGAAAAATCTTTGTCTTTGATGGGGATATATGTAAAAATAAAGGGACTAAAAATTTCAGAATAATGTAACCTTTGCTGTTCTCCGTCCACTTTAGCTAGCATTTGTTTCCATGAAATTCCTGAAACTAGCACCAAGAGTATATTCTGTTTTTCACAAAATGCCATCAGGGACGAAAGTCTCTCGACAAACTTGCCACTGTCCGGAATACAATGTATGTTTTCAACCAATATAACCTCAATTTGATCTTGTTTTATGCCATCCATTTTAGCTGAAAAATCATCCAAAACATTTAATCCTTTCCCATCGAAAGCACGGATTTTTCCAATATCAACCTTAAACAACTTAGCGACCAAATCACTGTTCCCATCGGAAATCAATCGGTGGATAAAGAAAAACCTGCATTGAAATCTCTCCTCCACTTCCACTTGGTCAGACTTTCTTTTTTCCAGAAGTCTGGATTGAATAGCTGAGATCGTTTCACTCAGCCTTGGATTGATCCCTCCTGCAAAAAACATTTTTTTGGTCACTGTTTTATTGAGCCAATAAATTATCCAGAAAAAGAGGGCAAAGGCTAAAATGGTGAAAAAATCATCCAACTCTATATTCCTGAAAAACTGAATTCCATTTTCCGAAAATGACGAGTAATCCGGCTTCCACTCTCTTTTTTCCCTGATCAGAAATTCAATGTTGGCAGGGGATGTAGCGACAAATTGAAGTAATTCTTCATCCTTTCTGATCGGAAAAGCCGTGAAGAGGTTTTTTCTTTTCTGGCTATAATCCTCAACCCATGGAGAAATAACTGCTGCATCTTCTTGAAGAGTTTTGGATTTCGCCTGCCAGACCTCTTTTTCTTGCTGAAAAGTCATTGACAAAATCATATAACCTGGGAAGAAGCCTATCAGTGTCACCCACAGCACGAAAAACCAAGCAAAGAGATGATTGGTCTGTAGCCAAGGAATCTGATTTTTCAGCCAGATGACACCTCTACCATCTTTTAATACTTGAAGATACCTTTGAAAATATACCTTCACCACGCAACAGATGAAACTCAATAAAATCAGGATTATAGAAAAGAGATAAGCTGAAAAAGGATGCTGAAATGTTCCTTCGAATAAAATGGCCAAAAAGAGCAAAATCAAGGTAGTGATACCCAAATATTTGATGGCATATAACCGATTAATCCTTTCATCCATAGCGGATGTATCTGCTGTCCATTTCATTTCCAGAAAAATGAAAACTACCTGAGAAGAAAACACCATAAAGCACAGGGTAAAAAAGTAAAGTGTGAATATGTTTACAGAAAGGTTGTGGTACATTCCCAAAAGCACCAATAGTTGGATGATGAACAAAATGATAAGAAACAGATAATTTGAAGAGTTATGTCGGTTGGGATAGAGGTGCAGATAAGAAAAATCCGACCAAAGGCTGCATTTGGGTTTTGGACTGAATGACCACCTAAGCATTGCTAAAAACAACAACAGCACAATATATCCAGTCAATAACACCAATGCTTCCGAAACTACAAAAAAGGAAAAGGAATGCTCTAAGTGCTCATCCTGCAGATAAATCAGCCAAGCGGACCGGTCCAAATTATCAACAGGGATTTTTTGGAGATTCATGATATAGGAATATCCATCCACATGAAGGTTTAAATCCCAAACAATTTCTTCCGAAACATCCCTATTGGACTGCATGATGTTTTTGAGCAGGAACCAATTCTCATTAGAAAGCAACTGTGATAGGTTATCAAAAGGAGCTTTAACCTTTTCACTTTTAAAAATCACATCTCCATTGTCTTTCACCAAAATAAACCTGTGTTTGTCTGAAAGCTGATTTAATGATTCCCATTTAAAGGTCACAGCATTTACTTCACAAGCCAAAGTATCAAGTTTACTGATTGCAGTTTCGAGATTCCCGTCCTTCCTCGAGTATTGGCTTCCGATGAAAAAATGAGGCTCATGTGATTTTGGATCATTACATTCCTGAAAATTCTTTTTGGAAAAATGGGTGAAATATTCCCTTTCAGACAAGTTGATAAAAGAACCAATTCCTGGGAGTTTCTTATCACCTAAGACCAAAGTCTGCATCTTTCCTTGGCAATCTATCGTCAAAAACTCCTTCAGGCTTCCATTGCCAAATGGTTCTCTCAGTAAATCACAATTACGATCTATTTCTTTTTTTATCGCTTCACCAATACCCTTTCGATGCTTTGAATGCTCCTTTTTTGAGTAGGGATGGTGGTCCTTGACAAATGCAAACCCAAAACCCATCAGCAGCATAAACCCGAAAAGTGAAAGCCCAACACTGAAAACCTTAAACCTCGTCAACACATCTCCACGCCGAAAGCCAAACAAAGAAATGATGGGCAGGGAAAAAACCATTGCAGCCAACAAAAAAAGTAACAATGACAAATAACTGAAGTCTACTCTAAAGCCCAATGATTCATAATGTTTTTTGCTGATCAATCCCCCAAGAGTCAGTTTTTTGCCTTCCAGAAAAAAAGGAGTGTAATACAAATAATAGGATTGGTCTTGATGCTGTATCTCAACCTTGTTGATGGGCAGATCTAAGCCGGATTTTTCTGTCAAAACCAGCAGCTTTTTCCCAATATCAGGGGAAGGATAAAGGATTTCTCCATTTTCATCTGCCAAAATAATTTTTTCGAAAAAATCATGTTGGGCAGACAGGCTGAGTGCATTTTCCAAAGGTATTGTCAGATTTATCCGAGAAGGGGTTCCTAAAGGACCAATCATATTGAATTCTCCCTGCTCAAAAAATTCCTGGTTTACAGGATATTTCCTTATCTGTATCAGATATTGTCCATTTGAGGAGACAATTTCAAGGGATGGCTTTACTGTATCCTGTTTATCCAAGGATTTAAATTCCCTGTATTGTTCTCCAGTGATAGATTTGAGCCGTTGCGCAAATGCTTGCCATTCACTTGGAAAACTACTTTTGCCCAAATTTTCAGTAATCATGTACCTGACAAATCTATCCTCCTGCTCAGCCAAAAAGGAATGATAGAAAGCAAAAAACTTGCTTTTTACCATCTCAAGATTTCTAATGGCCTGATTATCCAATTGGACTTTATTATCCTGTGATTGCTGGAAGAGTACAAATCCCACCATTACAATCGCCACTAAAAAAAATATCCATATTTTCATCTTACGGAATCCCATGAAAACTCAGGTTAAAAATCAAGGGGAAGTTACAAAAAATACTGAAAATCAATAATTTATATTGAAAAACTTTTAATCCTATTGTTCGTATATCGAAAGCCTTTTATGTTTATTAATCTGGCGGGGGTCTATTAATCCAACAATTAATAAAATAAGCGCATTGATATCAATTAACTTCATTTTAATTTTCAAAAATGTAAAGACCCATTACCTCTTTTTGAGAGTTTATTTTTAGCCTCTTATATATTCTTTCATATTCCAAGCTAAATGAAGGGATTTCAAATACTGTTTTTCTAAGGTTAGTATTTTGAACCAAAAATGAAACAATTATATCCCATTCTTTTGTAGTCTCATTGTATTCTGCCTGCTCCAATCTAAAGTCAGGATTTTCCACAGTTGTCAGATCTTTAAGCTCATTAGCAGCTATCAGAAGCAAATCTTTGAAGTTAGCTTTAGAATTCATATTTAATCAGGATTGAGTATTTACTACATTTAAAGATACGAGGAATTTAAAAAGAAAGTGCCGGAAAGTCTATAATTCCTCCCTTTATCATCGTACTCAAAATGAAGAATCTCAGGCCAACAACAAAATCAGACCAATTATCCTTTTAAGGCATGCTTATCACCTCAGCCTTTCATAATAATACAGTACCGGCACGATGGTATTGGTTTGAAAGCTTCTTTAGGGACAATTTCCAACCTTTTTAGGGTAAATTTAGGATAAAAAAATACCACCGAAAGCTATATTCGGTGGTAAGGTTTCCAAAAATAGGATTACTAAACTTTATCCTATGATTTTTTATCAAAGGATATAGCCAAATCAATCACAAGACGAGAAATCTCCTCCACTTAAATCCCCAATTTCATCTCTAAAGGCAGCTATGACGCAGAAATCAGCCTCTATTTCTCTTATATCTAAAATAGCCGTTCCTTCGGGAGCCATATCATTCTGAAGTGCTCCTTCTTCCATTAGATCGGCCAAAACAGAGAGATCTGTAACTCCTGTGTTTCTCATATTCAGTCTCCAAAGTTTTTTAAATTTGGCAATGGTTTCCATACCTTCATTTCCAAACTGAATATTTCTTGCAATCAAAGTACCTAAGTCGGCATTATTTCCAAGTGGAGAAATATCAGTGATACCAGTGACTGTATTGATATTGAAATAAGTGATTTTGGTATGCTCGCTAAATGGCGTAAGGTCTGAAACTTCTGTCCCATCCAATCTTACAAAGGTGAGGTTTGGCATTTTTTCCACCCCAGCTACATTAGATGTAGTAGTACCTCTTAAGTCCAATTCTTCTACAGTCAACAGTAATTCTTCTGTGATTTCGTCATCATCTCCAAGACCTAAGATCTCTCTTACTCTGCCTTCTAATCCTGCATCTTCAAAAAAAGAAGCTTCAACAGCATCTCCACAAGCAGCGCCATCCCAGCCTTCTAGCTCTCCCTGAGGGAATTGGTCTACCCACTGGGCTATCAAACATGGATTCGTGATATTGTTGTTCTGGAGATCAAGGGAGATTTTGTTACCATACAAATCTGATAATTCTTGTGTGAATGCTCCAGCTTCAAAAATCGCTACCAAAGGTGTGATATCAGTAATTCCGGTATTTCTGATATTTGATTCCACCAATTTGGTGTATTGAGAAAATTGCTTGAACTGCTCATCGCCAACTTCGGCATTTCTTAAACTCAAGTAATATAAGTTCACCATTCCATCAAGTGGGGAAATATCGGTGATATTGCCACATCTGTTGAAGTTCAAATATTCAAATTGTGTCATTCCTGACAAGGGTGAAAGGTCAGAAACATTAGCTTCTCTTAAGTTTAAGTGTTTCAAGTTTGACTTTCCGGCCAACCTTGAAATATCAGAGGTAGGCGTTTCTCTTAGGTCCAAGAATTCAAGCTCATTCAAATTTTGGACAAAATCAAGGATTGCAGCACCTTCACCTTCCAGATCAAGGTTCCACAAGTTCAACTCCTTGAGGCCTGTTAGGTCTTGTATAGGTGACATATCTGTCACATTGGTAAAATTGAGATTCAAAACCTCGAGATTAGTAGCTTTTTCCAGGCCTGCTATTGAGCTTACCTGAGTATTGGCAACGTTTAATTCTGTCAGGTTTGCCAAACGTCCAACAGTTATGTCATCGTTGGAACCAATGTTCAAATCACTCTTGATGAAACCCTCCAATAGCTCATCCTCAAAGACAACCACCTCATCATTTGGATCTTGGGCTGGAGGTGTATCTGGATCATCTGTACACGCTATGGCCATTGCTCCAAAAAGCAAAGCCAGCATCATTGTTCTTAAATTGTAAAGTTTAGTCATGATTTTATTAGTTTAATTTTGTAGTCTTTTGTAGTAATAAAGCTCTGGAATAATGGCATTTGAGAATTCACTCAACGTATAGTAACCTCCATCATGGTCAAAGCAAATTGCCTCACCTTTTGCTTCAGTTGGATTATAGGGTGCTATGGATGGCTTGGTGCTCATGAGGTCTAAAAAACTCTGCCCAGAGTTTCTTTTCCAATAGTAAATCCTATCATAATTTTTAATCAGGACCTCCATACCATCCTTTGAAACTGTTCCAGCAGTTGCCCTCGTAAAAGAAAAGGAACCTACTTCAATAGCTGTACTCCTTTCGGAAAGTATCTGTGGATAGGGAAGCACAAAAAGAATGGATCTAAAATCCCTCTTAGTAGCCAAATAGATATCCTTTGTAAGGGGGTCTACCATCAAAGATTCCACATCATGACTTTTTTCAGGATAGACAAACTTGATCTCGTCATATTCAATATCCAAATCGATAATTTGCCCCCTGTGCGATTCTTCAAATTGTGGTTCTTCAAACCGGTAAACCGTGTAATTTGGGTACACCTGATCATTGTCTCCTACGTCCCCGATGTATAAATAATCAACTCCCTCGTCAGGTCCATTGGCGATTTCAATGTCCTCCCAATCTCTGTTTCTAGTTCCCGGGATCCTATATGCCGCAACTGTTTCACCGGTATTGGCATCAAGCAAAAAGAAGCGATTATCATTATTTTTGTCCTGATGAGACCATACATGGCCAGGGTTTTTTCTTGAATAGGCCAAGCCAGAAGCTTCTATAAGTGTGGAAGTGCCTCTAGATTCTGCTGGAGAGGCAAAAACACCTAACCTTTCCATATTGGCATCTAAATAGTCCACTTCGAATGGAGTGTGATTTTGCCAAAAATCAATTGGTGACTCGGCTTCATTACATGAAACCAGAAAACCAAATAATAAGGCTATTTGTGATATTCTACTCATAAAAAAAGTTTGGGAGCTTTTAGGCTCCCAAACATTAAATTGAAATTTTAATTAGCTGGTCCAAAAGCACCAAAGTATGTTTGTGGTGTAGGAGTAGTATAAGTTTTCCCATTTACCTCATAGGAAGCATATCTAGGAGAAAATGTTGTATTAGCACCATCCAAAGCAGGAGAATCAGCACTTAGCCTGAAGTCAGCGTCTGAAGGCAACCTTTCCACAGAGGACCCTTCTCTGGCAGCTTCGATATTAAAGCTTCCAAGTGTATAATTGGCAAAAAGAGGGTCATTTTCTCCTACGCCTCCTGCAACATCTGAAGATGGTCTAGGCTGGTCCTCTACTCTGCCTATGGTTCCGTTAGAAGGATAGAACTCTTCTACAATAATCTCCTCATCCCCGTAGTAGTACTGAAATCCCCATTCTGTATTGGCCAAATCAGGCTGATCATCTGGTGGAACCATTCTCAAACCGTATCTTGAGTTTACTACCAGGTTGTTGAAGCATTGTCCTCTTGAACCATTTTCATAATTCAATGAACCTCCTCGTCCAGCCTGAACCCTTCTCCAGCCTGAATTAACAATAGTATTGTTATAAAAATAATTATCGGCCTGTGGCGTTCTGCCTTTTGAGTTGGCTACTTTTAGACCGTTGGTTGCAGATCCATAAACAAGGTTAAAACAAAAATCTCCAACTGTACCTGATTTTGTATTAACCGCTTCTCCACCTGTTTCACCATTCAGTTCAAATGTAGAATAAGCAATTAGGGTCTTTGCTCCATTCAAACGGATTGCATCATCTTTACTGTAAGCAATTCTTGTATGCCACACAATAAAATTGGAAGTTAAACCATCATCCTGCATATAGATAGCATATCTTGGTTCACCTTCAGAAATTTCACCTTCTTGAACAATTGGGTTATTGGCTTCACCTGGAGCGCCAGCATACTCAATGTCAGCATATTCAAAAACCAAATCTCCTACAGTTTCGGTAGCTGTGAACCCACCCCAAAGTCCAGCAAATGTATTGGCTACAGTTCTTCTACCTTCGGGAACAGTAAATCTTACTCTAGCATCTTCTGTCCCGTAAGCATAAAGACTACCTCTAACAACAATTTCAGGACTACTTCCTTGGCGACCATCTCCGTCAATGATGACAGTTACACCTTCTTCAATAGTCAAACTGCTACCTTCTGGAACTACTACATCACCAGTGATCGTGTAAGTTGAACCAGCCGGCCAAACACCTTCCACTTCACCAAACATGTTTTCAGGAGAAGCTACTACTTCTTCATCATCATCCTCATTCGGCTCCTGAATAGTAGGATCTGGATCATTTTCAGAACATGCCACAAATCCGAAGACCATGGCTGCAATGAATGATGATCTTAACAAATTAGTCATTTTCATAATTTTAAATTTAAGGTTTAGTTTATGATTCTTTAATTTCTTTTAAATCTCAATCCAACTCTGTATGACTGTCCAAACCTATCAATTCTGACCATGGTTTCTTCTGGATTGTTCTGATATGGGAAAAGTGCTCCTTCCCTGGCTAAAGGACTCTTGATGAATAATTCATAAGGTGAGTCGAGAATATTGTTAACTCTGACAAATAGGGTTAAGAACTTATTGATTCTTTGATCGAAAGAAAAATCAAGCTGAGTGATCGGCTTGGACCAATGGTCATTATCCAAAAATGGCGATACGAATTCAATTCTTTCACCTGTGTAAACCGCAGCCAATTGAATATCTGTTTTCTCAGATTTATACATAATGCTAAGGTTACCAATATGATCAGCCTGCCCCTGTAAAGGTCTTGTCTGATCTTCCATTACCTGAACCAATTGGGAACTTTCATCATTCGGGTCTTCCCTTCTTCTTGTGATTTTAGTGGTAGTTATTCTTGAATTGGTATAAGTGTAATTCATCCGCACTCCAATTCTTCTGAAATATTTAATAAAATCAGCCTCAACTCCCCAGTTCAATGCATCTCCAAAGTTGTTTGGTCTTAAACTTAGGGGCCCGGAAAACACCCTATCTCTAACCAATGTGTATTCAATTGGATCTTTAATATCTTTCACAAAGGCCCCAAGGAAAATCTGCTCTGTTAAAGTGGGAAAGTGCTCCCATCTAATATCGAAATTGTTAGCCCGTACTCGGTTCAGACCCGGATTTCCTGATTCATCAAAACCATCATCTTCAGACATTCTGTAAGGCACTATTTCATGAAAGCCAGGCCTTGCCAAAGCTTTATAGTAAGAAGCTCTGATATTGGTTTTTGGATTAAGTCTGTGTTTAAAACTTAAAGAAGGAAGTAAATCAAGATAATTCTGACTGGAATCAGGGTTCACATTTTGTTGGGCAACCCTAAGTGAATATCCTTGCTCCGTCATTTCAACCCTTACGCCTGCATGGATTTCTGTATTGAAAATATCCCATTTGGTAGTAACATACCCTGCAGCGATTCTTTCAAAAGATTCAAAATTTAAAGGATCAGATACTCCACCACGAGGATTTAATAATTGGAAATTCACATCTTCGAAGGTCTCCCAATGTACTTCCTGAATTTGGAAGGCAGGATTAAAAGGATCAAATATATACCTGTTAAAAAAGCTTTCTCTTTCTTTATCTCTGTACATTCCACCAAACTTCACCTGGGTCTCATCATTGATTACTTTAGGCGAATAGGTAAAATTGAGATAAAGAGTCAGGTCCCTGTCCGTGTTATTTTCCCATCTTCTGTTGTTCCTTCTTTCAATGTTTTGAGGAAGTTCTTCAAAATTGGCCAATTCACCATTTCTGATAAAATTGCCATCATCAGGGGATTCACTTTTGGCTATTGAGGCGACAGCGTTCCAGTCTATGATGAAGTTATTAGAGAGTTTATGTTCTCCACTGGGATTTAATGTTTGGATGTTCTGAAACCTACTCGTAAATCTTGTTATGTAGGTCAAGATGCCGTTTCCCTCAGTAACACTGAAATTTCTACCCTCAGTATCAGTATCTAACATATCCCTAACCCTGAAATCATTCAGCTGGTAATTTCCGTAGTAAAATTTCAGGATATGGTTTTCATTGATATTGTAGTCAAGCTTGCTGTGAATCGCATAACGCTGTTGCTGAGTTGAAGACTCTCTTTCCTGAAGCCTCTGTAAAGTAGGTCTGTTTGAACCAAAATTATCCAATCCCACTCTATACCATTGACTGTCAACACCCCGGTAACTATTCTGAAAACTACCACCGAGCATAACCCCCAACTTGTTTTTCAAAAATCTATCTCCATAAGTCAAACTCCCGATAACATCCGGCAGCGGCATAACATTTTGAAGAATCATGTTTTGAGTTGGAAAATCTGAGGTTTCGGCAAAATAGTCTGCACCGAATTGCTGATAAGGGGAGCGCCTATTGATCGGGCTTCTATCGTAAGTATAAAAACCACGATCCATATTGATTTGGTTGTATCCTAATTGGACATCCCCTTCCAACATAAACTCCTCTGGAGCATCTTTCATCACCAAATTCACAGCTCCACCTATGGCATCACCTTCCATAGATGCATTCAGAGATTTTGAAACCTCCAGTCTTTCCAGTAATTGTGCTGGAAAAATATCCAATGGAATGTATCTGTTTTTGTTGTCTGGAGAAGGAATCTTCACACCATTGATCAAGGTATAATTGTACCTTTTGTCCATCCCTCTTACAATAGCATGTTGTGGATCTCCATTGGCATTTCTTTCTATAGAAAGCCCCGATACACGTTGTACAATATTGGCAACAGTAATGTCAGGAGAGAGCTCTATAGCCCTTTTGGATATGATATTAAGGGTATTTGGAGAACTTCGTTCTAAATTTCTTGCCTGCATTTCTGAGCCCTTGATCATTGAAGCTGATAAGACAAACTCTGTCAGGTCACTCAATTCGGAGATGAGTTCAAAATTCTTCTTGACAACATTTCCGTTGACAAACTCAACTTCCATAATCTCTTTGGAATATCCAACAAAGGACACTTCTACCAAATGCTTGCCTACTGGCACATTTTTGATCACGTAGGAACCATCCAAACCAACTATAGCGTATTTTTTCTCACCAGATAATTTAACTTCTACAGTAGCACCAATCAAAGGCTCTCCGGTATCCTTGTCTTGAACAAAACCTGATAGCGTGGTGGCGTTTAAAGATGAATAAGAAGCAATGATTATTAAGAAGAACAGCAAAATTCTTTTCATGCCACAAATGTGGACAATCCCTTTTACCCCTTCATTTCCTTAATGTTTATGTTTTGTTACCATTACCCAGTTCAATGTTAGCCAGATATTATATCTGTTGAATCAGGGCATGCCTATTCAGTTAAAAACTTTGAAAAATGTACCAATAGATCACTGTATTGGGTTACCTTAATGTTAAGGGGAAAAAGAAAATTAATGTTTAAAATCAGAGTCGTCAAAACTGTAAATATTATAAAGCTTGAAAGAATAATGAATAATAGTTTTTTTTATACGACCAATGAATATGTATAAAATATATTTGATGTTTTCAAAGTGTCCTATTATGTTTTATCTCTATTTTCCCAATGCTGATATTTTACAATAAGTCAGCTTCCTCCAAAGCCACTCTAGTGGACCAAATCTATAATTACTTAACCACTACTTAAACTTTTCCAAAGTTCAAAACTTTGGAAAAGTTGTTGAACTTAAGGCTTCAATGCAAGCAATCGCTTTTCAATTACATGATTACAGGGATAGATATCCAATGCTTTTTGGTAGTATTGGATAGCATTGGCAGTATCACATTGCATCAAAAAGCTTTCTGCATAGCTATCCCATACATTTTCTTCCTGATTTCCATATCCCCCCACATTTCTCTTGCCCCTACTACACCATTGGCTACTAAGAGGTCGTTGGTATCTTCATAGTTCCAGTTATTATGCACATGCATATCCCACAGCCCTGGGATCAGGTATTTCCCTGTTCCATCTACCACTTCAGTTCCTGCTTGGGGCTTGATGATTTTGGTATAAATGGCTGTGATTTCATCACCGTCAATGGCGACTGTTCGGTTAGGAAGCACTTCTCCCGTGACTACGTCTATCACATTAACATTGGATAACAATAGTTCATGCGAAGGACTGGAACAAGCCAAAAAGATCCAACCTAGGAGTGCGAAAAGCGAGAGTTTTTTCATGTGTTTTTAGTTTTGGGGTTCATGCGGAGCAACATATTTCATCACAATGATTAAGAAATCTCTTTGATTTGCTTAGCCATCATAACCCTTGCTAGGCCAGGAAAGAAGCGCCCCAAAAAAACAAAGACTTTTCCGTGGCCTGTGATGACTGCTAGCTTTTCCCGTTTGTCAATGGCCCGGATCATATCTTTAACTGCTTTGTCTGTTGGCCAAATAAGATTGGCAGGGCGAGGGACCTTGGCATTGGGATTAAAATGGCCTTTATTGTCCACTCTTGTGATATTACTGTCAACAAAACCAGGATGAATTGTCGTGCAAGTTACTCCTGTACCTAAAAGTTCTACCTGAAGAGACTCACCGATATTATGCACAGCAGCTTTACTTGCGCCATAAGCGCTGAGGTATGGATTGGGAATACAAGCAGCAATACTACCTATCAATACTAACTTTCCTTTGGTCTTCTTTAGCTCTGGCAATACATGCTTCACCGTCATTGCCAGGCCGATTACATTAATATCCAGTTGTCTGGTCCACTCCTCCCTACTGAGGTTTTCCAAAAACCCGATCACACCGCTCCCTGCATTGGCCACAGCAATATCAATTTTGCCATATTGACTCACAATTTGACTGACTGCACGTTGAATGGAAGATTCGTCTGTCACATCGCAAGAAACGGCAAATGCTTCTCCGCCTTGTTTTACTATTTCTTTGACGAGCGCATCTAGCAAATCCATACGCCGTGCGGAAACCGCCACAGCATAATTTTTAGCCCCATATTGCAGTGCCATCTCCCTTCCAATTCCGGAAGAAGCACCGGTAATCCAAACTACTTGTTTTGATGTTTTCATCTATCTTATATATAGGATTAACTAATATGAATTACGCGCTATTTAAAGAATTTACACGCTGAAAGTACATGATAGTCAGGTATAAGCAGGAGTGAAATATTTCAAGGTTTTTCGTTATGAGGTTCTCGCAGCGTACGCCACGAAATACGCAAAGATGGTTATGGTCAGATAAAAACGGGGGTGCTTATTTTTCATTTAAATTTTGTCGGGTAGAAAGCATTTCAAAAACCTGCACCCACTGATCGCCAAAGTTCATTTCCCCGATCTCATAGATATGTCCCTTTTCATTTACATGCATGGAAAAACGTAAGTTCTTGTTCATGAAATAGATGAATGCCCCGTTTTCAAAAACTCCTGAATAATCCCCTTCCGGTGTTAGCGTAGAGTACACACGAAGGGGAAAATTATTGGCTTTTTCATCATAAGTCCCTAGGATTAGGCTTTTGTGGTGAACTTCCCCTTTCACTGTTGTGGTATTTTCCAGCATTAGGAGCCTCCCATCCAGTTTGAATTGAATGGTATAGGCATGATGCCATTCTGTTTGTTGACCATCCTCTGTCAACCTCCAGCCGATTCCTTTCCATTTCCCGATAAATGGCTCCCATTGGGTTATTCCTGATGGATTTTTAGTTAGTAAAGCATCAGACTGTGGGAAAGCATGGCCGAAAAACAAAAAGAGTAAAATGGATGTAAATAGGTTTTTCATAATTTCTTAAAATTTTTGTTTCACACAGTGAGCGAAAAGGAAAGCGCAGCGATTTTACCCTCCCGATGCGAACTCCCGATGTTCGGGACAAGGTCTGCGTTTTTTTTCTCTGCGGTCGCCGCGTGAACTTTTAACCCTAAATTTCTCTCAAATTCAAGTTGCCCACAATACCCTAATGATGTGATGGTATTATAAAAAAATCCCTAACTCTCAATTCACTTTGGGCATTTGCTTGGTGTAACAATGAAGACCTCCACCCCACCAATTATAGGTTGTAGCATCTATCCAAACGAGTTTTTTATCAGGGTAAAGGGTTGAAAAGATTTCCTTTACACGTTCTTCTTTTTCAGGCGAACTGCCTACATGTAAGTAGGTGGGCAATAAAACCTTGTCATTTGAAATCAAAAAATTCAAATAGGAAGAAGACGACAAATATTGAAGGGTATCTCCAACTTGCACGCCCTGATTAGGGGCAAAAAACTCTTTCCCAATCGTGGAATCACTCATTGCCCATCTTTCTACAACCACATTGGGCCTATACCGAAGGTCAGGCAATGGGACTTTAATGATAGAAAAGGGCCTCCCATCTTGATCTTTTGCTTTTTTCAGAATTTCATAAGTCTCCTGCATCCTTTTGTGATTCTCGGCATGTATGGGATGTAGGTTTTTTTCTTCTTCATCCACCCATGCTAGAAGAATCGTATTGGCATTTGCGAATCGAATGTATTCATCCGTATGACCACCTGTACCTAATGCAATGTATCCAGGTATGATGAATTTCGACACATCACCATCTTCTACAAGGCCTTTTCCTACCCAAATAAAATGATGAACACCCAATGTTCGTTGCAACTCTTGCTCCATGCTTTCCTTGGTTGAAGTCGGATTGACCATAAACATCCACTCTTCGTTCAGCAATATGCTACCTTTACCATTGACTTCTAATGCACCCCCATCTAGATTCAAGTCAGAAGTAATCACCTCTAATCCATCTTTTACAGCCAAAAGACTGTCGGTTTTTTGGTTTCGGTCGAAAAAGGACACGTCCGATTTCGCCTTGTCAGCGTCTATTCCTTTTTCGATCAAAAAACGTTCAAAATAGTCTTGATAGGACCATCGGAAGTCTACTACTTTTTTCTCCCCCAATCCATTCACCAAGTACACTGGACCAATGTCCCTAAGTGCCAACGACTGCCTAATCGGTACGGATAAAAACGTAAATTTTGCAGTATCTAAGCCTTGTTCCAACAAGTATTCTTTAAAAACCATTGGGTTTTCACTGGTATCTGCTACAAATATGACAGAAGTGGAACCTTCAAGCGCTCGTGCCACATCTGCAGCCAGGGGAAAAAACCCAGGTTCCCTTTCAGCCCAGCCCAATAATATGGCTTCCTGTGGTTCCCATTCAGCAGGATAATAAAAATTTGATGGATCTCTTCGCTCTTGCTTGCAGGAGAAAATAATCACGATCAAAAAGACAAAGAAAATTATATTTTTCATGGATTAAGGATTTTTGTTTCACGCGGCGAACGCAAAGAAAAGCGCGGCGAACGCGGTGATTTTTTAAATTAATTCCATTGCGCCCTCCCGAAATTCGGGACAAGGTTTGCGTTAAATCCGTTGCGCTCGTAGCGTGAAACCATTTCCCTAAATTTCTCTGAAATTCATCACGCCCACAATACCCTAATGATGTGATGGTTAAAATTTTGAGAAGTAAAAAAATAATCAAATCTAGCAGCTACACTAATTTCACTAAAGTAGCAGCGATCGCTTCTGAAAGCTTTGAATTCACCTTATATTTTCCTGCATAGTCCATCCAATTGGAAACAACCTCCTGTACTTCTTGGATAATCCCTTGCGGGTTTCGGATAGAATTTTGCTTGGCAATGGCCAAAAAATCGTCTAGTACAAAATCCTTCCTTTTGCCATTGATGCTCAGGCAATGCTGACTGACCCAGACACTGTCAGGCCTGTAAGCATGGCAAATATCATAGGCCGGAGAAAGACTCCATTTCCCCTCCTGATCCATCAGGAAAGCAAAGTTTTTGGTGTGATCATCACAGTTGCGGGCCAAAACATTGAACACCATCCTGCGGAATAATTGCTCTGCCTCGGCATAGGTAAGCCGAAGTTGGCGCATGGTCTGAAACAACTGCTCATAGCTGTAGCTACTCACATTATTGAAATCAAAATGCTGCAAAGCACAAAAAGTCTGCATGTGAAGCTTATCAGTTCCATTCATCCTGTCAAAGCGCTTGGTCATAAAATGTGCCCTGCCCTCTTCTTCAATCAGCCTACTTTGAGCCATTTCAATACCCGCATCTATCGCCATAGCATAGTAGGCCATCTCCACTCGTCCATAACCAAAGGTCTCTCCAAATTGTGTGTCATTGACCCCGTCAAACTTGATTAACCAATGTTCAAATCCAGCCTCCTGCAAAGTCTGTCCCGACCGGATCATTCCTGTGGATTCATTGTATGCAATTATGGCTTTGGGTCTCGCTCCCCCCGCAGAGGTTCCCATCTTCAATACATTCAACATGACATCGCGCATGGCTTGGTCAGTATGCGTTTCAAACTGCTCCCTGCTCTCCAACAATTTTTTGGTTGTCTCTATCAGACTTGATAGCTCCAAAAACTGACCTTGCTCTTGAGCAGGCAATGTAGAAGGCTCAAATTCCAAAGCACCCATGCCTCTATTTCCGATGAAACAAAGTAGTTCAACGGGATTCAGTGAGTTTTCCGGCCTACCATGACGGGCAAGCCAGCCATTGATCAATTCATTTCCATAACGATCAGGTAAGGAGTCCGCCAACAAACCGGGAAGTCCTTTGAATGTCGCATTGCCTCTTAATTCAGGGAAGCCATAAATACGAGTTCCAAGCGGCATCCGAATCGGTGAGATATCGAGTTTACCAGAGGCAAATCTTCGGTCGTATTCGAAAAAAGCCAATTCCTGACTTTCGTCCCATACCACTGCCCCTATCCGCTGCCCCCAGAGCTTGACATAAGCCGTCCTTACCATCCGAGATCATCTTTAGGGGAAGATTTCTTGCTTTTGGAAGCCCTTTTCCACTTGGCCTCGTCTTCTTTGGCCAGCTGCATAGGACTGATGGGCTTTACTTCTTGAAAATGCTCCAACACATACAGCGCATCCAAGACCCGAAGTATCTTCAATAGGTTGGTCAGCGCAATATTCTCTCCCCTCTCCAATAAACTGAGGGTAGATCGACTGATCGCAGCCCGCTCCGCCACTTCATCTTGCGTAAGGTTCTGCTCAATCCTGCGGGACTTGATAAAGCCTCCAATTTTTTTGAGAAGCGCTCCATCACTTACATACGATATGTATGAAAAATCATTCATTAAATGACAAATTAAGCTATTATGACTTATTTTTCATACAAATGTACAAATATTTTTCAATACAAAAAAAACATAATTTGAATGATTTTTCATTCATTAATGGTAATTCAATCTATTAACGAGTATTATTTCATTCGTTATTTTAATTTATAAATAACAATTTTGATTGATGAAATAGTTTTTACAAAAGCATTTTTCAAAAATAGTTTTTCAAGAAAGCGTATTAATAATTGTTTCACGCAACGAGAGCCAAGGGTATCGCAACGACCGCAGCGATGATATATTGACTGCCTTTGCGTTCGTAGCGTTTTTATCGTTGCGCTCGTTGCGAGAAACTTTTAAACTATTTAACATCTTAATCAGATAAAATTTTAGCAATCCTTGGCTGCTCAACTTTCTGCAATTCAGCGGCTTTTTGTCCCACTGCTTCAAATACCCTCAAAAAATTCTCTTGGGTCACCTTTTTCAACTCACTTTCTTCATGCGTCAGCTCTACTTTGCCAGTACAAGAAATCAAAACAATAAAGAACAAGCCATATGCTTTCATGGGCAAAAATTGATCATAATTAAAACATAGATAGTTACCTCAACCTAATGAAGCTACAGATAAAAAGCCCTTTAAATAATCCGATAGCATCATAATTAGGAAAAGGACTGTACTAATCAAGGCAGCGCAGCCCACTATCACACAGGTATGGGCCAGAATGTTTTCAGTTTGAACTTTCATAGTGTTGGTGGTTTGGTAAAACATTGAAAATGAATATTCTATATATGTACTAGAATGAAACAGTGCGGACAATACCCTTATTATGTGATATCGAGGCAAAACGTTTAAAAATCAAACAGTGTGTTGCGAAATTAAAAACAAGATACTAACTTTATACGTTAGTAACGCAAGACAGTACCAATGATAAAAAATTTTGGTGATAAAGAAACTGAAAAAATTTGGAAAGGTATCGTTTCAAGAAAACTACCAAATGAAATTCAGCATACTGCAAGAAGAAAATTAAGAATGCTTCATAATGCCCAAAGTCTTCAAGATTTGAGGATTCCACCAGCAAATAGACTTGAAAAACTCAAAGGAAATCTATCTTCATTTTACAGTCTCAGAATCAATGATCAGTGGAGGATCATATTTGTATGGGACAATGATGATGCTTACCAAGTTCAAATATTAGATTATCATTCATAAAATGGAAAAGCTTAAAAACATTCATCCAGGTGAAATTTTATTAGAGGAGTTTTTAATTCCTATGGAAATTTCTGCTTACAGATTGGCTAAGGAAACATTTATTCCTCAAACGAGAGTTTCTGAAATCATCAAGGGCAATAGAAGGATTACTGCTGATACTGCACTTCGATTAAGTAAGTTCTTCGGAACTAGCCCTAAATTTTGGTTAGGATTACAGGATGACTTTGACCTAGAAGAAGAACAAGATTTAAAATCAAAAGAACTGGATAAAATCATTCCTGTTGAAGATTCGGGTGTTTGATGGTTTTTTTAAAAAAATTTCACGCCACGTGCGCAAAGAGAAAACGCAACGATCGCAACGAATTCTTGCCGTTTTTTCGCTGCGTTCGCCGCGTGAAAACGTTGCGCCAGCCGCGTGAAACCATCAATTTTTAAAATCAAAGATTATTCCCAATTCGATGAATCCCATCTTTAAGATATTTGACATTGAAATTTATAAGTAGACCAAGCTTTTTCTCTGAAAGCTTCAAATAGGTCAAGGTTTGGGCAAAATGTACAGGTGCTAGAGCTTCGTTGGCTTTAATTTCTACGATCACCTTGTTTTCAACCAGCAAATCAAGTCTAAAGCCTGCTTCAAATTTTATTTCTTTGTAAATAAGAGGGACCGACACTTGAGATACCACAAAAATACCAGCCTGAATCAATTCAAACTCCAAAGCTTTTTCATAAACTGACTCCAATAATCCCGGGCCCAAGTTTCTATGAATTTCAAAAGCCTTATCCAGAATGACAGTTGCAATTTCATTTTCCTTCATGACTTAAAAATTGGTTTTTATCAAATTTCCAATCAAAGAATTTTTCTACCAATTCTGAGGCAAGGGATAATCGATTAATTATCCGTTTAATCATTTTCATTTAAAAATTTCACGCAGCGACCGCAGAGATAAAACGCAGCGACCGCAGCGAAATATGGACATCTTATTCGTTGCGAACGTTGCGTGAAACCGTTGCGCCCGCTGCGTGAACAAAAAAGCTAAAATCTTAGATCTAAAACTCAATAATGATCCTCACCTCGTCAGAAAGAACCAAACTCTTCTCTCCTAGCCCGAAATCCAATCAATCAATTACAAACTCACCCTTAAACTTCTGCTGCTTTCCTGTTTGGGACAAAGTAAATGGGATTTCAACTTCCCTTTTCACATCCCGGATCTGTAGCTCAAAAATCCCTACAAAAGTGTTTTTGCCCTTTGACTGAAAAGACTTGGATTCCAAACTAATGAAAGGGAATTTTTGGACATGAAAGTACTCTCTCCCATGAAGGTGCTTGTCCCTCAATTTGATACCAGTTTGGATACTCTCAGGATTGGCTTTTCCACGTATGCTGGATTGCGCCAATTTCTTTGAATCAAAATCCACCTCCACTTCCCAATCCGAGATGGTGCCGTCCACAGTTATCCCTGCATTTTTGATTTTGAATTGGATACTTAATTATGAATTACTTAGACAAGTTACCGCTTTCGGATACCTATCACAATACCCTAATCAGGGGATATACTTTCTGAAAAACTTTTCCAAAGTTTTAAACTTTAGAAAAGTTGAAGTGCACCTAGAAAGACTTGGCAGGTTTTGAAAACCTGCCAGGTCTATGTTACCAAATCCTCAATTCAACATCTTGTCTAGACTTAGTTCTAGAAATCACCTTATACTCAAATCTCTGATTGGTGCCAGGTATCGTTCCTTCTGATTCTATTACCAACAAATAGTCTTCCTCAGACCTAGGCTTATTGTACTCTTCGTAGCGGGAAGCCACTCCTTTCCTTGGATTGAGGGCTTCCAATTCAGGAAGAGTTAAGACTCCATCCGCCATAGCATTTGCCAATAAGCCACTATCCACAAACCAAACACGCATATTAACCCAGCTCCATAAGCGATTGCCGGAAATGTGCCTATAGGTGCATTTGGTTCAATAAGTCCTTTCCCTGCCAATGTCAATGGACAAAAAATCCGTTAAGAAAAATCAAAAGCTATCAACTAATGTTCATTTTTCAAAAAATCCAGACCTGCCAGGTTTTCAAAACCTGGCAGGTCTACTAATATCCTAATATCTAAAATATCCACTAATATCAATCTATTCACCCCAACCACATTCAATTCTTCAAAACCTTCGAGGTCTGAAAAAGACCTCAAAGGTTTTATACCAACCCTTCATTTATCGCCTTGGATACCGCCTCTGTCTGGCAATGCACTTGGAGCTTTTCGTAAATATGTTTGATATGCGTTCTCACCGTATCGATACTGATTTTACAGTCGGCAGCAATCAATTTGAAGCTGTTGCCTTTACTTAAAGATACCAAAACATCTTTTTCCCGTTCAGTCAGCCCATAATTCACGGATTGCAGTGGCTTTTGCATAGACTGTATCACCAATTTGGCCACGGCAGGAGACATGGGAGCACCACCTTCCAATATTTCTTCCACAGCAGAAAACAGACGATTGGCAATATACTTTTTGAGTAAGTATCCTGAGGCACCGGCTTTAATTGCATTCAGCACATTTTCGGAATCATCAAAAACAGTCAGAATCAAAATGTTTGCCTCAGGTGATGTTTTTTTCACCAAAGCCGTAGCTTCAATCCCCGTCCTTCCCAGCATCTCAATATCCATCAAAATCAAATCAGGTCGAAAAGTCTTCACCTCCTCCTCTACATTATTGGCATCCGAAAAAGCCCCCAACAATTCCATCCCATCATTCAAAGTCACCATACTACTGATGCTTTCGCGAAGGAGGTCGTTGTCTTCGTATAATAAAACCTTAATGGACATATTCTTGGTATTCAATGGAACTTTGTATTATGGCAAACTCCTCTTATTGAAATAAATAGAAATATGCCTTTTGCGAAATATTTTGAAATAAGCTTTCGGAGAAATATTCTTTAGCCATCCGCAGTCAAGTGCAATTAATTACATTGAAAAATAACTTTGGTGAAATTTATTTCAACCTTATTACGCTAATCTATCTATCGAAAAGAAGAACTTATTTCCACTTAATTTCAATCAACATATTTCAACCCTATTTCGCGAAGCATATCTCAACATTATTTCCACCTTATTTCGCACAGCATATTTCAATCTTATTTCTATCGTATTTCAACCATATTTCAATTCTTCTAAATATCCCAAAAATCATCATACTAGAAAATACCCCAATCATGTGATATGAAAGCATCATGTGATAGGTGCACTCAGTTGGATGGTTGTACCCATATTGGGAAAGCTTTCGATTACCATATTCCCTCCCATCATACTGGCCCTTTGCTGCATATTGAAAAGCCCATTCCCCTTTTTGGTCAACTCCTGGTCAAAGCCCTTTCCGTCATCTTTGATGAATAGATGCAGCCTGCCTCCCTCCATCTTGAGCTTGATATCCAAATGCTTACTCTCTGCGTATTTGGCGGCATTGTTGAGCGCTTCCTTAAAGATCAAAAACAGATTTCTTCTTTTTTCCAAATCTAATTTGATCTGCTCAGCACCCTCTCCTACTTCGAATTGGTAGGTAATCCCTTTCGGATCTAGAATCTCGGCGGCAAACTCCTGCATCTTGCTGAGCAACTGCTCTAAGCTGTCATTATTGGGATGAATAGACCAGACGATGTCACTGAGTTTATCCATCATAGAAGCTGTTTGGACATTGATTTTCGAAAAAAGACCTATGTCGGGTGACTCCTTCTTTTGCAAAGCCATTTGCGATAAAATATGAATACTGGACAAGGTACTTCCCAAGTCGTCATGCAAATCTCTGGCTATGGAATTCCTAAGCTTCTCCACCTCCAAAAGGCGCTTGGTACGGCCTACGATCCGATATTTATTCACCAAAATTCCAGCAAGAATGATAAAAAAAGTGAATACTGCGATAATCAGGTTCTGATTGGCTTTCTTTTTGGCCAATTCAACCCTGTCTAATTGCTGTTCTGTTTTCAATAAACTGATTTCATTTTCTTTCAGATCCAAAGCATATCTGGATTCCAGTTCTTTGAGCTGCGCCTGCAATGCTCCGATCCCTACAGAATCGCGATAGGCATACTCTTTGGATTGAGCTTCAAGTGCTTCCTGAAATTTGCCCTGAGTCAGATAGTATTCCTTTAAGTTTCTGAAAGCAGTGATGGCTTCTCCGAATTGTTTTTGAAGCAAAGCAGTTTCTGTAGCCATCTTCAAACTTTGATAAGCCTCTTTTTCCTGTGATAACAAGCTTTGAGCTTTTCCCAAATCAGCTAAAATTTTGGAATCGTAAGTACTGATACCAGCCTCTCTAAATACATTTTGAGCTTTTTGGAAATGCGCCAAAGCAGGCTCCGGTTCTTCCATCAAGAGGTAATTTCTTCCGATATTATAAAGTTGAATCCCCACCATCTCTTTCAGGCCAAGCGATTCCTGCATCTCCATGGCCAATTCGAAATATTCCTTAGCTTTTTGATGTTGCGCTTGATCCATGTAGACATTGCCCAGATTTCCCAAAACCATGGATTCTCCCCTTTTATCCCCAAGAAGCTTTCTGTATTCCATGGATTTCAAAAAGTATTTTTCAGCATCATCATAGTTTTTGATGTGATAATGGGCGGTACCTAAACTGTTGTACACAAATGCTAATCCTGTCTTATTTTGGGTTTTCTCAAAAATATCCAAGGCTTTGTAAGTCACTTCAAAATTGGATTTCTGATTATCCATTTGCTTGTAGACATTGGACAAATTGATATAAAGACCAGCAACATTATCCATGCCAATAACCTGATGGTCTAAAGAGATGGCCTTGTCATAGGCTGAAAGTGCAGCTTCAAATTTCCCTATTCTGTTGAGGTGAATTCCCCTTCCATTGTAAAGTGTATAGGCCAACTTCTGGTCATTTGGGTTGGATCGAAGGAATGATTCGGCCTGATCAAAATAATAGTCTACAGAGTCCAAAACTCCCATAGCCGAGTAATTCCCTGCCAAGCGAACTGCGGCATTTGTTTTGAATTTGTCAAAAGGCCGACTATCCGGCATCTTCAGAATTGCCCAATAATTTTCCGTGGAGCGTTTTAAGTCTGACCGCTCTAAGGTAATTCCCAAGTCCATCAAAGCTTTGGCGTGGATAGTATCCTGTCTATTTTGAGAAATGATAATCTGAAGGCTATCGATAAGATTGGTCTGTGCAAACGCTGAGGAAATAAAAACCGTCTGAAAAAACAGAAACATAAAACTTCTCATCCCAAAACATATTTATCTTTCTGAAGATAAGAAGATTACCATTATCAAGACAAACATTATCTTTTATTTTTATAGAACTCAATAAGTTAACCATGTCTTTAAATCAATAAAAAAGAAATCAAAACTGAATTAATCAATCATCAGAAATTAATTGGGGATTGGGGAAAATTTTTGTGTATGTAATTCCCCATATTGATAATCTTATTATTTTTTTACTACTTTTATTTGTTGTTTTTTACTATAAATTTACTTTAAATGTGATTTTTTTATCTTTTTTTACTTTTGGTATAATTACTGAATAATATCATTTGAATTTAATGAGGTAGTTAACTACCCTTTACATATATAAATAAATTATCTATTTACTAAACCAACTATTATTATGAAAACCAAATTAATTATTCCAGGAATCTTTGTTTTAGGACTTGCAGCTGCACCAATGGTGACAATCGCTACTCCTAACAATGTAAATGCAATCGAAATTTCTTTCACTCAGGAAAAAGAAAAAGTGAAAATCGAAAAGGATAGATTGCCTGAACCAGTAAAAGAGGCAATTAAAAAAGATGGAAAAACCAAGGATGCCAGCATCAAAGAAGCATGGCAGATGATGGGTGAAGATGGCAAAATATATTATGCGGTCAAATTTGACCATGAAGGCAAAGAAATGTCTAAAAAGTATGACGCCAACGGAAATGAGAAAAAAGATTAACTTTCCTTTGCATTAAAATTAAGGCACCCTGAAATTTTGGGGTGCCTTTTTTTACTTTGATTTTAAACATAAAACTAATCATGCGTTGTATCCTTGATAAAATCTGCCAGATCCTTTTTGAATTTGATTAAAGATGGCATATGGGTATAAAACATATGTCCTGCCTCGTAATAAGTCATGATGATATTATCTCTGATTTCCGGTCTAAGATTCATCTGATCTACAGTATGTTCTACTCCATAAAATACAGTAGCCAAATCATAATACCCGTTCATCATCAGCACTTTCAGATTGGGATCCTTGTTCATGGCATCAGCCATGTCAATTGCAGTATTGATAGAAATCATACTTCCCCAACCTTCATTGCCTTTGTGGGACCAGTCCCACTTAAAGCCCGGTGAAGCATAGGCTGATGTTTTGTAAGTAAGGTCCTTACTCACACCCAAATCTCTATGAAAGTAATCCAAAAATCCAGCTGTATAGGCAGGGGAGATGGCGTCACTCTGAGGGTCTGTAATTGAATATTGATTTTGAGGCATTGGGTTGATCCCTTTAAATCTTGAATCCAACCTTCCAACAGTCATTCCTTCTTCTCTCAGCAATTCATTAAAAAATTCATTTGCACGCATTCTGAGATTATTTCTTTTCCAAATTTCTGAAGAAATTCCTGTATACTGTTGCATTTTGGAAGCTATAGCTCCCTTTTCAGAATCAGAAAGTCTCCCCCCTTTAAATAAGGCAGGCAGATATTCTTCCTCTGTAAATGTTCTTACTTCATCTACAAAAACCTCCAAGTCCGGATTTTTGTTGGCGATTTTGTCATGGTACCAAGCTGTCGCAGCATAAGATGGAAAGTGAACCAAATAGGAAGTACTTTCCTGAACTGGGAAAGCCAAAGACCTGATGTCAAATACCGATGAAACCATTACCACTCCGTTGAGTGCATACCCTTTATCCAACAGATATTTCATCACACCTGCATTACGCATCGTTCCGTAGCTTTCACCCAAAAGGTATTTGGGTGATTGAAGTCTGTCGTATTCCTTCAGAAATTGCATGATAAACAAGCTAATTGCCCTGATATCCTGATCTACACCCCAAAAATCTTTACCTTCAGCTTTTCCGACAGGTTTGCTGAGCCCTGTTCCAATTGGATCCATCATCACCACATCCGCCATATCCAAAATTGAATGATCATTATTGACCAGTTCGTAAGGTGCAGCAGGCGTATACCCAGGATCATTGACTACAATTCTCTTTGGTCCCATTACTCCCATATGAAGCCAGTAGGAGGAAGATCCAGGTCCACCATTATAAGAAAAGATAATCGGTCTTTTGGAAGGACCATCTTCTTTAAAATATGCAGTGAACCCATGTAAAGCGATAGGCTCATTGTTTTCATCCCGTAGCAACATGGTGCCGGCTCGGGTTTTTAGGCTATGTGTTGTTCCGTTGACCCTCACAGTCTGCGTAGAAGTGAAAACTTGGGCTTCCGGAATATCTTTGTTGGATTCTTTTTCCTGAGCATTTGCCAAGGAGAACCCCAAGATAAACAAGAAAATAAAAAGGTTGATTTTTTTCATGTCGCTATAAGTATTGGTTTCAGATGGTCAATCTACATATTTAATGAGAAAGGTGAAATAAATGCCTGATCTTATACAAAAGTGGCTTTAAAGGCAAATCAGCAGGATTAATCGGATATAAACGGATATATCCGATTAAAATTAGGAGAGATTCAGCCATAGCTCCGAAATTAGGGTAAAGCTTTAAGGGCAATTAAAATTTCAATTAAGATCAACCTAAACAATTATCAAAATGAGTAACATGAGAAACAGGGTACAGCTAATCGGGAGATTAGGTACCAAACCTGAAATTAAAGAATTAGAAAGTGGAAAAATCAAGGCAACCTTTAGAATGGCCACCAAGGATTTTTACAAAAATGACAAAGGAGAGAGTGTGGAAGAAACCACATGGCACAATGTGGTAGCTTGGGAAAAAGCTGCTGAGATAGTACAAAAGTATACCGACAAAGGCTCCGAAATAGCTGTAGATGGAAAGATATCCAACAGAACTTATGAGGACAAAGACGGGAATAAGAAATATTATTCCGAAGTAGTTACATTCCAAGTCATGCTTTTGGGCGAAAGAGTCGCTCAGATGGCAGATTAATAATTCGGGGCCGCCAGTATTTTTAGAACCACACCAATTTAGACTAGCTCCCATTGGCGGCCTCATTTTTCAATTTTTGAAATAAACCATTTTTAAGTTTCCGGTTTAAAAGGCTGAACTTCTGATAATACACAATTATTCCCCAAAGAAATTTAAGAATCTTACTGTTTGCTTCCAATTATGAGTATTTTTGGAACTTTAAAAGCCTATTGAACATGAAAAAAATAGCTGTTTTGACTTCCGGTGGGGATGCCCCAGGAATGAATGCATGTATAAGAGCCGTGGTAAGAACTGCGATTTTTAAGGAATTGGAAATTTATGGTGTTTCTTATGGTTATGAGGGCATGATAAATGGTCAAATCAAAAGAATGCATTCCTATTCTGTAAGCAACATTATCCAAAGAGGTGGCACAATTCTGAAATCTGCAAGAAGTGAAGAGTTCAGGACTGCAGAGGGCAGAAAAAAAGCCTTTCAAAAATTAAAGGATTTTGGAATTGAAGGCTTGGTAGTCATTGGAGGTGACGGTAGCTTTACCGGTGCAAAAGTATTTTTTGAAGAATATGGTATTCCTACAGTTGGCTGTCCAGGCACTATAGACAACGATATTTTCGGAACTGATTACACCATTGGCTTTGATACAGCAGTCAATACAGCCTTGGAGGCCATTGATAAAATCAGAGATACGGCAGCGGCCCATGACAGAATCTTTTTTGTAGAAGTAATGGGAAGAGATTCAGGATATATAGCCTTGGAATGTGGAATTGGCGGAGGGGCTGAATTTGTAATGCTTCCCGAAACCCAAACTGACCTCAAACAAGTCACTAAATCACTCAAAAACCTCAGAAAATCTAAATCTTCTTCAATAATCGTGGTTGCAGAGGGAGACGAAGAAGGAGGTGCTGAAGAAATCATGGAAAAGGTGAAAACTAAAATTAACGATCCCGATAAAGAATTTAAAGTCACTACTTTGGGACATATTCAAAGAGGAGGAAACCCAACAGCAAGGGATCGTGTATTGGCTTCCAGATGCGGTATGGCAGCAGTAGAGGGACTTATGATGGGCAAACAAAATTGCATGGCCGGGATTGTCAATGGAGAGGTCATTTATACAGCTTTTGAAGACTGTGTCACTAAAACCAAACATCTCAAAGATGATCACCTTAAATTATTGGAAATCTTAAGTATTTAAACATGGGTTTTATTCCAATTATTGCCACAATGAGTGCTGCGATTTTTCTTTTCTTCATGACTGTCAACCACAGCATGAATACCAAGAAAGCAAGAATCCAGGCGCTTCTCAAAGAAATGCTGGTAGCATTGAATGAAATGAATTTGTCAGATCAAAAAGTTGTAAATATTGACAGTCCCCATCTCCAAAACCTAAAAACTATCTATATTCAGGCAAAAACAGAGCTCCAGGTAGATCAGCAAGCAAAATTCAAAAACAATGTATCAGAACCCTATAAAGGGATTAAACTTATCGTATCCCAATACAACAAGCTAGTCAAAAAAAAACCATACAGCTATGTGGCCAAATTGATGGGGCATAAAGCCATTGATTGATATTTGAGTGTCATTCTGATTTGACAAGACTAGCCTCAATATATTTTTTAATCTCTTCCACAGATTCCGGATGAAACCATTTGATCTCTTCGTCCCGCCTGAACCAAGTCAACTGCCTTTTTGCATACCTTCTTGAGTTCCTTTTTAATAACCGTACAGTTTCTTCCCAATCATATTTCCCTTCCAAAAAATCAAAGATTTCTGTGTACCCTACAGTCTGCAGTGCATTCAGTTTCCTCAAGGGGAACAGCTTTTCTGCCTCCTCTTTCAGTCCTTCTGACAGCATGATATCCATACGCCTATCAATCCTTTCATACAGTTCCTGTCTTTCTCTTTCCAATCCAATTTTGATGATTTCAAAAGGTCTATTGGCTGTTTTTTTCTTTCGAAAAGAACTAAATGGAAAGCCTGTCCCCCTAAACACTTCAACGGCACGCATCAATCTTTGAGGGTTGTTTATATCAACTTTTTCGAAGTAAGACGGGTCGATTTCTTTGACTTCTTCCTGTAGGTAGGTTAAGCCTCTAGATCGATACTCCTCGATTACCTGTGCCCTGATTTTTGGATCTACATCTGGAATATCATCCATCCCCTTACACACCGCATCAACGTACATTCCGGAACCTCCAGTTAGAATTGCAGTTTCGCGTTCCTTGAAAATATTATCTAAGACAGTAAGTGCATTTTTTTCAAAAGACTTAACATCATAATTATTCTCAATTGAAATAAAATCAACCAAGTGGTGTTTTGCTCTTGATAACTCCTCTGGGCTAGGTTTAGCCGTTCCAATATTGGTTTCGATAAAAAACTGTCTACTATCAGCAGATACGATTTCAGTGTCCATCCAATTGGCCAATTGGATACACAATTCTGTTTTTCCAACAGCTGTTGGCCCTACTATAACAATTAAATATTTCTTTTCTCCCACAGGAACATTACTTTAGTATCTTATGAGTATACTTGCCAAAAGTATCACAAATCAAATGAAAAATAAAAAGATACTAATAGTTGATGACAACAACCTGAATCGCAGGGTTTTCGAAAACATCATCGGGCAGGTATATAATTTTGATACTGCTGAAAATGGAACTATAGCACTTCAAAAACTGCAAAATGATGAGTTTGATCTTATTTTAATGGATATTCAAATGCCTATTCTGGACGGGATCAATACCTTGAAATCTCTCAGATCAGATCAGCTCACTATGGCTCCTGTAATTGCCGTTTCAGCATTCGCCACAGAAAGCGACAGGGATTACTTTCTGTCCACAGGTTTTGATGATTTCATCCCGAAGCCGGTCAAACCAAAATTGCTTCTTGAAACCATTCAAAGATTTATTGAAGAGAGTTCTATTGCACAAACTCCAGCCCCAAAGGATTGGGAAGATTATGATATCATAGATCAGAAAATCATCTCCCAGCTTTTGAAGTACAACAATCCTCAAAATATTCTTACAGTTTTTGAAGATTTCTTTGAAGAATCAGAAAGACTGCTTTCTGAGATAGAATCATCCATAAGGTCAGAGAATTTTTCTGAAATAGGGAATAAATTACATATTTTAAAGGGAAATTCAGGTACTTTAGGCGCAATACAGCTTTATAAATTCGCAGAGGCATTTGAAAAAAGTATAAAAAACAGCAACTTTGAAAATACCTTTGAGGATTATTTATATTTAAAGAAACTTTATAGTTCGTTCAAAACCCATTTTCAAAATACTCAATTATTTTATCCATGACAAAGTCAAGAAAAGTGCTTGTAGCCGAAGACAGTTCAGTCATCATCAATCTCACCAAGAATGTATTGATGTTTGAAAATTATGAAATCAAGGCTGTGAAGAACGGTAAACAAGTGTTGGATTCCTTGGAAAAGGAAGATTTTGATCTCATCCTGATGGACATCAATATGCCGGTAATGGATGGAATTGAGTGTACCAAAGCAATCAGGTCTTTGCAGGACAAAGAAAAAGCAGGTATACCTATTGTTGCCATCACAGGGAATTACAAGAATTACACATTGGATGATTTTAAGAAAGCAGGCCTAGATGATTATGTACAAAAGCCCCTTGATTATGACCTCCTACTAGCCACAGTCAGAAAACACCTTTCTTAAGTCCCAAAGTCATGAGTATCAAGTATACCAAAAGTTTTCTGGATAAGCTCGAAAATATCTTTGCAGCCTCCGAATACATTTTGAGGTACGAAAAAGGAAATTTCAAATCCGGATACTGCATACTGAAAGAAAGTAAAATTGTGATCATCAATAAATATTACACGCTGGACGGAAAAATCAATACCCTGATAGATATCATTAAAGACATAGGGTTTAAACCCAAAGACTTTGAAGACAAGAAAATACAGGACTTGATTGGAGAGCTTCAGCAAACTGAACTCAAGCTTTGAAAGTTACATTTTTAGGCACAGGCACTTCTCAGGGAGTTCCGGTAATCTGTTGTGATTGTCCGGTATGCAGTTCGCTAGACTTCAGAGATAAAAGAACCCGAAGTGCCATCCACATTGAAGTTTTTGGCAAGTCCATTGTCATTGATACGGGGCCTGATTTTAGATCCCAAATGCTGAGGGAAAGAATTAAAAAATTGGACGCTGTACTTTTCACCCACGAGCATAAGGATCATACTGCAGGAATGGATGACATTAGGTCTTTTAATTTCGTACAGAAGAAGGACATGCCAATTTTTTGTACCAAAAAAGTTCTCACTCAGATAAAAAAAGAATTTGCATACGTTTTTGAAGAAATCAAATACCCCGGAGTCCCAGCAGTAGAGCCACATGTAATTCAAAACGCACCATTTACAGTAGAGGGCATTGAGATTATCCCTATTGAGGTAATGCATTATAGGTTGCCGGTTTTTGGTTTTAGAATCGGGGACTTTACTTACATTACTGATGCAAAAACCATCTCACCTGAAGAAATGGATAAAATCAGAGGAACCAAAGTTCTGGTAGTAAACGCACTTCAAAAAACTCACCATATCTCTCATTTCACACTGGAAGAAGCTGTGGAAATTGTTGAAGAATTAAAACCTGAAATGGCCTACTTCACACACATCAGCCATAAACTGGGAACTCATCATGAAATAGAAAATGGATTACCTCCAAACATCCGACTTGCCTACGATGGTCTCAAAATACAAGTCAATTAAATGCATTTCAATTACCATTTTCTCAGGTTTCTCTGTCCTCAACTTGAAAAACAGCTAAGGGGTAAATCTATTGTGGAATGTTTTTCACAAAACAAAGATGAACTCGTCATAGGCTGTGTTGATGACAGTTCACAGCTTTATATCAGAGCTAACCTCCTGCCTGTTGTATCAGCACTTTCTTTCCCTGAAGATTTTAAAAGAAGTAAAAAAAACACCATTTCCCTTTTCCCTCAACTACCGGGAAATAGTATCGAAGAAATACAGGTTTTTTCAAACGAAAGAGCCTTTTGGATAGGGTTGGACTCAGGAATTAAGCTGGTTTTTAAACTTCACGGAACAAGAAGCAATATTTTGTTATATGAATCAGGCTCTAAGTTACCGGCCTTGCTTTTCAGAAACGAGCTTAGAGATGATAAAAACACTCAATTTGACACACTTCATGTTGATTTAGATCTTGGCTACGAGCGGTTTGAGACTCTTGAAGGGAATGCCTCGAAATTTATTCCGACTTTGGGAAAAATCCCGAGAGCGTGGTTAAAACAACGAGGATATATTGAAGGCAGTTTAGAAAAAAAGTGGAACCTGATCAACGAACTCTTTGAACTTTTAGACACTCCTCACTACAGCATAGTCAAAGAAGGCGTGAATTTCAACCTCAGCCTTCTTCCTGAAGAAAAGGCTATTTTTGATACTGCTGACCCAATCCAGGCATGCAATGAACTGTTTCGCTACAAAGTAGTCGTTCAGGCTTTTGAAAAGGAAAAAAATCAATGGTTGAAGATTTTTGAAGAAAAAAAAAAAAGAACAAAGGCTTACATCGCCAAAACCAAGGAAAAGTTACAGGAAATAAAAGAGGGGGGGGCACCATCACAAGTGGCTGACATCATCATGGCCAACCTTCACCTTATTCCTACGGGAACCAAAGATGTTACATTATTTAATTTTTATACCCAGAAGGAAGAATTGATCAAACTCAAACCAAATCAAACTCCTCAAAAATATGCAGAATCCTTGTATAGAAAGTCAAAAAACCGAAAAAAGGAAATTGAGCATTTGGAAGAAAACCTGGAACAGAAGCAGATTCAGCTTAATCAATCTCTATCATGGATTGAAAAAATAAATAACATCTCCCATTTCAGGGAACTGAAAGATTTTGTTAAGACCAACCGATTGGTAGGACAGCAAAAGGAAAAAGAAGAACAGGTGCCATTCAAGCGTTTTGAAGAAGAGGGTTTTGAAATACTCGTAGGTAAATCCGCAAAGGCAAATGACGAACTTCTAAGACACTTTGTATGGAAAGATGATTTATGGCTTCATGCAAAAGATGTTTCAGGTTCACATGTAATCCTCAAATACAGGTCAGATATAAATTTCCCCAAAACTGTCATTGAAAGGGCTGCCGAATTGGCTGCGTATTATTCGAAGCATAAAAACGAATCTTTGGCACCGGTAATTTGCACTCCAGCTAAGTTTGTACGAAAAGTAAAAGGTTCTGCACCAGGAGCGGTCATGGTCGATAAGGAAAGTGTCTTGATGGTTAGCCCAAAAGGCCCCAAAAACTCCATTTGATCATGGCTGATACCTCTTGGGAGGTCTGGGAGGTCCAAGACTGATTTTATTGAAGCCTCTAACCAAAACCACTGTCCCTGCTATCCCAATTGCCCCACCGGCATAGAGTAAGGCCTCTCCAAGTTGAGGTCTGGTTCCGAGAAGTTGTCCTCCAATGATGGTTACAGTATAGCCAACAGTTGCGACAAGAATACCTGCTTTCAGTTGGCTTTGAGATTGGTGGAGATTTAGATTAATGTTGTAGACCTCTTTTTCAAGCAATAGGACGGTTTTTTCCAAAGAATCTAATCTAGCTACGTCATTTTGACCAAAGGCAAAATTAAAAACACCGCTGAAAACAAAAAAAATGAAGAGCTTTTTCACCATAATTTTATTGATTTATCCATATTTTAAAGTCCTGAACCCTCTCTCTGGCCACTATGATTTTTGTATCACTGACAACATTCATGGAAAGTAACAACCTGCCATTGATGTAGGGCTTCATTTCATTTAAAGCATCTAAATGTATAATCGTTGACCTATTGATCCTGTAAAATTTATTAGGGTCCAATAAAAACTCTTCCAGCTCCTGAAGACTGTAATCAACAAGATATTTTTTATTGGACTCCCTCTCTACCAAGTAAGTTACGCCCCCCTCGGATAGAAAGTAGGAAACATCTTCTGCTGGGACGAACCTTATTCTTTTCCCAATTTTACTCAAAAATCTTTTTTTGTAAGTCTTGGTTTGATATTCCCTAATGATTTTTTCAAAAAAATCAGGGGTGAATTGCTCATTGACCGTATTTTTTCCAAAACTCTCGACTTTCTCAAAAGATCTGAGTAGTCTTTCCTCATCTATCGGCTTGAGAATATAATCTATACAGTTGTGATCAAAAGAGCGAAGTGCATACTCATCATAGGCGGTTATAAAAATCACTGGAAAATTAAGACTTTTACCTTTCAGTGCTTTGAAGCTCAACCCATCAGCAAGGTGAATATCACAAAGTAAGAGATCTATAGCATCTTTTTCTTCTAGAATGGAATTGAGTTCTTTGATGCTTTGACCTTTATACAAAACATCCCAGTCAGGCCTATACTGCCTGATTATTTTTTCCAACCTACTAAGGGCTAGTGGCTCGTCTTCTATGATTGCGGTTCTCATAAGTTTTTATCAGTGGGAGCTTTACCTCAAAGTATCCCTCTGCATTCATTACATTGATTTCACTTCCTAGAAACCTGTATCTATCGGATATGTTTTGAAGACCAATACCAGTTGAAAAGTCAACTGCATCTTTCAACTGCTTTTTATTGCGTATAATAATGTAATCGCAGTCAGCATGAATCAAAACCTCAATAGGCTCAGAAATGGTGAAATAGTTGTGTTTGACCACATTCTCGACCAATAGTTGTAGTACAGCAGGGGGCAGGAGTAAATTTGTACAAGACTCATCTACTTCAATTTTAAAGCTCAGAGATTCCTGAAATCTGATACTTAACAAAGCTACATAATTTTTTAAAAAATTAAGTTCTTCCCGCAAACTGACCAATTCCTTATCCTTGTTGTTAAGAATATACCTATAAATCGTTGACAGCTTCTGAAGGTAGGCATCAGCCAATTTTACATCTTCATGGATTAAAGCCGACAAAGCACTGAGATTGTTGAAGAAAAAATGTGGATTAATCTGAGAATTAAGAGACTCCAGTTTTGCGGACATATTCAATGTTTGAAGCCTCTCTGCTTCTACTGCCTTTTCCTTTAGTTTTTTGCTGAAAAAATAAATAGCATTGATACTATTGAGAAAAAGGTTGATTCTAAAAGAAAAACCACTGGTTAGCAAGAGATTGGTCATTGAATAGCTGTAAGGATCTCCAAAGAACAACCCAGTAGCGTATACAGAAATTAAACATATCAAACTCACCGCTACAAGACTGCAACCAAATTGAATCAAGAGTGGATGGTGCTTTTCAAACTTCTTTAAAGCATATTTTTCAATAAGCCAGTTAGCTAACCAAACTGCATAACAAAGAAAGAAAATAAGGTAAAAAAGCTTGCTGGACTCAATTTCTGCTTGGAATAACCTGTCTCCATCTAACAACTGTATATTCAAAAATGAATAAACCGCCAGCAAACCCGGAAACACAAATTTGTAGCGGTGGTCAAACATAGGGGTATGGTTTAAAAACTTTTCAGAAACTAACGTAAGAAGAAGGAGAGTTAGATTATTATGAGATCAAAAAAGAAAACAAAAGGTAAGGAAAACCCTTACCTTTTGTTTTTAGAGTTTAGTCTAATGTTGGAAGTAAAACTCCATCAATTACATGGACAACACCATTTTCAATGGCAACATCTGCAGCTACCACAGAATAAGTACTTCCAGCAGCATCTGTCACGGTTACTGTAGAACCATTTCTTGTAACAGTGAGATTCTCACCTGCTAATGTAGGAACTTCGTTGTCACCTTCTGCTAAATCAAAAGAGAATGCAACCGTAGGTACTACGTGGAATTGTAATACAGTCGCAACAGCTTCTGCTCCTAAAGCATCAATCAATTCTTCTAAAGAATCTACTTCCAGAGCAGCAAGCAAGTTTACAAAAGCTTCATTGGTTGGAGCAAATACTGTTACATCTTCAGCGTCAAGAAGTGCTTCATCAAGACCAGCTGCCAATACAGCCTCTATAAGAACAGTCAAATCTGCTGCAACTGCTGCTTCCACAATATTTGGAAAAGACAATTCAGGAAGTAATACACCATCTATAACATGAACTACACCATTTTCAATTGCCACATCAGCAGCAATCACATTTACCGTATTACCTAAAGCATCTGTAACAGTTACACCTTCAGAGCCTGCATTCACCGTGATTTCCTGTCCGCCTAGGGTCGGAAATACATTTGTGGCTTCAAGATCTCCGGAAAAAGCAACAGCTGGAACAACATGAAATCCAAGTACAGTTTCAAGATTTTCAACACCACCAATTCTAGCAACCAATTGATCTAAAGTTTCAGCATTGAAAGCTTCCAAGGCTGCAGCGAAGGCTTCGTCAGTTGGTGCAAATACAGTAATTGCTTCAGCGTTTAAAAGAGCGTCTGCTAAGCCATCAACAGCAGTGACTGCAGAAAGAAGAATATTTAATTCAGCTTCAGTTGCTGCTTCCACTAGATTTGGAGCAGGCTCTTCAGCATCTTCAAGCTCTGGCAGTAATACACCATCGATTACATGAACTACACCATTTGCAATTTCCACATCTGCAGTAACCACGTTGGCTGTCGCACCAGTAGCATCAACCACTGTAACATTTCCACCGCTAACATTTACATCCAGAGACTGTCCAGCTAATGTTGTAAAAGTATTATTAGCATTTAAATCAGCAGCAAAAGCTACTGCAGGAACAACATGAAAACCTAAGACTGTTTCTAAGTTCTCTACGCCTCCCAACCTTTCTACAAGTTCATTAAGATTGCTTGCCTCAAATGCTTCCAAAGCTGCCTCAAATGCTTGATTTGTTGGAGCGAAAACAGTAATTGCTTCAGCATTTAAAAGTGCAGGGGCCAAACCTGGAACTGCCTGTACAGCTGCTACTAAAGTAGTCAGACCAGCTTCATTTGCTGCTTCTACCAAGTTAGGTGCTTCTGGATCTGGTTGCACCGGTGGTTGATCGTCTTCATCATTACAGGCTGCAATCACAAAAAGAAATGCACCCATTAACATGTACTTAAATAATTTTTCCATAGTTGATAATGTTTAGTTTTAGTGTATAAACATCTATTTTCTCAAATGGATTTATTTACTTTTTGAACTGTCTTATTTAATGGTTGAACCGTAGCTATTACTCAGTGAATTGCAGATTAAAAAATAAACGAAAGGAAAGCACTCAATATTAATCAGTTGAAGAAAAAAAAGCTGTCTACAAGTAAACAGCTTTTTTCAAACAATATATGGTGGTCTTTAATTACTCTACTTCATGGATTTTAAGCATGTTAGTTCTGCCTTTGGCTTTCAGTGGCATACTAGCTGTATTGATGATAATATCACCCTTTTTGACGAAACCATCCTTTTTCAATTGGTTTTGAATATCCATGAAAGTGGCATCTGTAGAAATATTGCTGGAATAATAATAGGATCTTACGCCCCACACTAAACTTAGCTGAGTCATCAATTTCTTATTTCTTGTAAAAACCAATAGATTGGCCAATGGCCTAAATGATGCAAGTCTCAACGCCGTCATTCCCGAACTTGTAATACCGACAAGTGCTTTGGCTTTCACGTTTCTAGAAAGCCTTGCCGCCATTAAGGTCAGGTTTTTCGAATAAAAGTTAGGGTCATCTTCCGGAATCTTATACAAATGATGGAATACGTCCGAGTTGTTTTCAATATAGTTGATGATACTGCTCATAGCCTTCACCGCATTTACAGGAAACTGTCCTGAGGCAGTTTCGGCAGAAAGCATCACAGCATCAGCTCCATCCAAAACAGCAGTAGCAACATCATTAGTCTCTGCTCTGGTTGGCCTTGGATGAGTAGTCATGCTCTCCAACATCTGGGTGGCAATGATCACAGGCTTACAGGCCAGTTTGCATTTCTGAACCATTTGTTTTTGCCATAAGGGAACGGTTTCCATAGGAACTTCTACACCAAGGTCACCCCTAGCTACCATGATTGCATCTGTAGCCTCAATAATTTCATCAATATTCTGAAGAGCCTCTGGCTTTTCAATTTTTGCAACGATTTTACAATCCCTTCCTGCGGCCTGGATTCTATCTCTCAAATCTTTGATATCATCCGCAGATCGAACAAATGAAAGCGCAATCCAATCCACATCTTGTTCAAGACCGAATTCAAGGTCTTCAAGATCTTTTTCGGTAAGGGAAGGTGCTGACACCTTAGTATTGGGAAGATTGATTCCTTTTCGGGACTTCAACATTCCTCCATGAATTACAACACATCTTACATTTTTGCCATCAGTGTTATTCACAGCAAGCTCAATATTCCCGTCATCGATCAGGATCCTATCACCTGCCTTGACATCATTGGGGAGATTTTGATACACTGTACTTACTAATTCTGCATTTCCTACCACAGGGTCATTTGTGATCGTGATTTTTTGTCCCGCAGAGATCAATACACCTCCATTTTCCATTTCTCCCACACGGATTTTTGGGCCTTGAAGATCTTGTAGAATCCCTAAGTTCAGGCTTTTCTCTTCATTGAGGGCTCTGATCATCTTGATGACCTCCGCATGGATTTTGTGATCTCCATGAGAAAAATTCAGTCTAAACACATTTGCACCTGCACTAGCCAAACTTGCCAAAGTGTCTGAGTTATTGGATGCTGGGCCTATTGTTGCTAGAATTTTGGTTTTTTTGTAAAGAGCAATACTCATATTTAATTTAGAATTAATAGGTAAGTAGATTTTCTTTTGATTTGATTTTTGAAATATCAAGTTTAACAATGTTCTGGATGAGACGAACTTGACTTAAGCGCTCAATATAAGCATTAATATTCAATTCGAAGGTGTGATCCTGCAGGAGAAGGAAGTAATCCATGATCCTAAGTTCAGGAACAAGATAAGCAGAATGAATGTCTGGCGACAGGGATTTATTCTTGAGCAGTTGCACAAATCCATGTTCTTTTTCCTCCATAAACCGGGAAATTTCAATTTTGACATCGTCTTTGAATTCCATTCTAAAATCCGGGTTTTTCACCAGATGCAAACCCAGGTTTTGATTGAGCAACCAAGCCATTTTATAGTCTTTGAGGGGTGCGACAATTCCCAAAAGTTCAAAATCATAACTATGTTCAACTATCAGCTTTATTTTCTTCATTAAGGGAAGAATTTAGAAAAAACAAAGTTAGGAATATTCCATCAACTTTCTTGAAAGCCTGCCATACTTTGAATTTACTTCCATCATTTTTTTGGCATTAAGGTTTTAAATATATTTCTTTGCGGAGTGTTTTAATTTAAACTGTTCAAAAAATGTCTGACATAGCACAAAAAGTAAAAGCCATTATCGTTGATAAACTAGGCGTTGAAGAATCTGAAGTTACTCCTGAGGCAAGCTTCACCAACGATCTAGGGGCTGACTCTCTGGACACAGTAGAGCTCATTATGGAATTCGAAAAAGAATTCAACATTTCTATTCCGGATGATCAAGCAGAGCAGATTGGCACTGTAGGTCAAGCTGTCAGCTATCTGGAAGCAAACGTTAAATCATAAATCACTTAAAATTCATTTATGAATTTAAGAAGAGTTGTAGTAACAGGTTTAGGTGCCCTTACACCAATTGGTAATACCGTTCCGGAATTTTGGAACGGACTATCAAATGGTGTGAGCGGTGCTGGACCTATTACTAGATTTGATGCCTCTCTATTCAAAACACAATTCGCCTGTGAAGTCAAAAACTTGGACGTTGATCAGTTTATTGACAGAAAAGAGGCGAGAAAAATGGATCTTTTTACCCAAATGGGTTTGATCGCAGCAGACCAAGCGATTATAGATGCAGGACTGGATCTTGAAAAAATCAACCTTCACAGAGCAGGTGTCATCATGGGTTCAGGAATTGGCGGCCTTCGTTCATTTCAGGATGAAGTAACCGATTTCGTTAAAGGAGATGGAACCCCAAGGTTCAACCCTTTCTTTATCCCTAAAATGATTGCCGATATCTGTGCCGGTTTTATTTCCATAAAATATGGTTTTAGAGGGCCGAACTTCGTTACTGTATCAGCTTGTGCTTCTGCAACCAACGCCATCATTGATGCATTCAATTACATCAGGTTAGGCAAGGCAGACATTTTTGTCACTGGTGGCACAGAGGCAACCATCACCGAAGCCGGTGTTGGTGGTTTCAATGCACTCAAAGCGCTTTCGCAGAGAAATGATTCTCCAACAACGGCATCCAGACCTTTTGACAAAGAAAGGGATGGCTTTGTACTTGGAGAAGGTGCAGGATGTCTGATCCTTGAAGATTATGATCATGCCATAGCCAGAGGTGCAAAGATTTACGCTGAAATAGTTGGAGGGGGAATGACAGCTGACGCATATCACATTACTGCACCACATCCTGATGGAGCCGGAGCAACTAATGTAATGCTTCATGCCTTAGAAGATGCAGGAATGCAGCCTGAAGATATAGACTATGTCAACGTCCATGGGACTTCTACTCCACTAGGAGATGTCAGTGAAGTTAAAGCAATCCAAAAAGTATTTGGGGAACATGCTTACAAATTGAATATCAGCAGTACCAAATCAATGACAGGTCACCTTTTGGGTGCAGCTGGAGCTATAGAAGCTATTGCGTCTATTCTTTCTATCCAAAATAGTCTGGTACCTCCTACCATCAACCACTTCACTGATGATGAGGAATTTGACTCTAAGCTAAATCTGACATTCAATAAAGCTCAAAAAAGAGAAATAAGAGCTGCGCTAAGTAATACATTTGGATTTGGTGGGCACAATGCTTCCGTCATCTTCAAAAAAATCAGTGAGTAAATTGAAACTATCCAGATTACTCCGATTACAAGCGATCTTTTATGACAAATACGAAAAAAGGCTTGCTGACTCCATCAAACACATGGTAGGCAGCAAGCCTTTTAATTTGAATTTATACAAACTTTCCCTCAAACACGCATCCATCTCTGAAGAAAGTATCAATGGATTGAAGATTTCCAATGAAAGGCTGGAGTACCTGGGGGACGCCATTCTGGGATCTGTGGTAGCCGAATTTTTGTTCTTGAAATTTCCCTTCAGGGACGAGGGCTTTCTTACAGAAACCAGGTCGAGAATGGTCAATAGAGAGGCTCTCAATCAGATTGCTATAAAAATAGGCCTGTCAAAAGTCATTGAAAAAGAATACAAAGGGAAAAACCTCAATGCCCATAAATCTATTTTTGGAGACACCTTAGAAGCGCTTGTCGGTGCTGTGTATTTAGATAGAGGTTATGCATTTTGCAAAAAATTTATTCTGAAAAGGATCATCATTCATTTTGATGTGGATGATATAATAAACACCACGGCTAATTTTAAGAGTAAAATCATTGAATGGTCACAAAAAGAAAATAAGGAAATAGACTTCAAAATGGTTGCCGTAAGTGGCAATCAAAGATTTAAGGAATTTCTTGTGGAACTTTGTGTGGACGGAAACCCTTTGTCTGAAGGTAAGGGAAGCACCAAGAAAAAAGCAGAGCAGGAAGCTGCCAAAAATGCCTGCGAAAAACTGAATATCGCCATTTAGAACACTATATTTGATTTTGGTGTTTTTTTGTTTTCTGAATATTTATGTCAAGTATCAAAGTCGCCTGTGCCACACTCAACCAGACACCATTAGATTGGAAGGGCAATCTGGAACATATTAAGTCTGCTATTCAGGAAGCTCAAAAAGAAAAAGCAGACCTAATCTGCTTTCCTGAATTGGCCATTACGGGTTATGGAAGTGAAGATCTCTTCCTGAGCTATTGGTTTCCCCAAAAAGCCGTCAAGCAACTGGAAAAACTACTCCCATTTTGTGGAGACATTACTGTTGCTGTTGGGCTTCCCGTTAGAATACAGGAGAAGGTCTATAATTGTATGGCTATCATTGAAAACCATGAACTCAAAGGTATCGTAGCCAAACAGTTTATGGCCATTGATGGTGTGCATTATGAATTCAGGTGGTTTACACCTTGGGAAGCAGGAAAAATCCTGACTTTTGACTTTTTCGGAAAAGACATCCCTTTAGGGGATATGATTTTTGATAAAAAAGGATTCAAATACGGTTTTGAAATCTGTGAAGATGCTTGGAGAGGCGATGCCAGACCAGGCTATAGACTAAAAGACCGTCATGTGGATTTGATTTTCAATCCTTCGGCAAGTCATTTTGCCATGGGAAAGACCAAGGAAAGAGAAGAGCTGGTCAAGAAAAGTTCTATAATTTTACATGCTGTTTATTTCTATGTCAACCTGTTGGGCAATGAATCAGGCAGAATGATCTTTGATGGGGAAATCATGGTCGCCCGCTATGGTGAACTTCTTCTGAAAAACAAACTGCTTTCTTACAAGGATTTCCAAGTACAATATTTTGAACATTCCGAAGCCCAATCTGACCTTCAGCCAATCAATTCCCCTATCGACAAAAATGAAGAATTTGTCCAGGCAGCTAGTCTTGGGCTTTATGATTACTTGAGAAAAAGCAAAAGTAAAGGCTTTGTCCTCTCTCTCAGTGGAGGTGCAGACTCATCCACTATTGCTGTCTTGGTTGCAGAAATGGTCAGAAGGGGAAGTGAGGAACTGGGTGTGCCGGTCTTTTTGGGGAAGCTTGGAATGTCATACATACCCCAAACAGATAATCCTGTCAAAGAGATTGTGGGACTGTTATTGACCACAGCCTATCAGGCCTCTGAAAACTCTTCCTTCTCAACATTCCAGTCAGCTAAAACTTTAGCAGAAAGCATTGGAGCGGTTTTCAAACATTGGGAAATCGGAGATGAAGTAAAGGGATATACTGAAAAAATTGAAAATGCTATTGGCAGAAGGTTGACTTGGAAAGCTGATGACATCGCATTGCAAAATATCCAGGCAAGGGCTCGTTCCCCAATCATTTGGATGCTTGCCAATATCAATCATGCGCTTTTGCTGAGCACCTCCAATAGAAGCGAAGGGGATGTTGGATATACCACCATGGATGGAGATACAAGCGGAAGTATTTCTCCAATTGCAGCGGTGGACAAATACTTTATCATACAATGGCTTAAGTGGGCAGAAATTACGCTTGGTTATAAAGGACTGGCAAAAGTGAATGGCCTTCAGCCAACAGCAGAACTCAGGCCAAGCGACAATCAGCAAACTGATGAAACTGACTTAATGCCTTATTCCATTATTTTGGCCATTGAAAAATTAGCCATCAGAGATAGACGATCTCCTATCGACGTCTTTTTAAATCTCAAAGAAGAATTGGAAATTGAAGCAGATTTACTTAAAGAATACATAAAAAAATTCTTCAGACTTTGGTCCCGAAATCAATGGAAAAGAGAACGGTTAGCACCTTCTTTCCATTTGGATGAATTCAATGTGGATCCAAAAACCTGGTATAGATTCCCGATTTTGTCAGGAGGTTATGAAGAAGAACTTAAAGAATTGGATACTTACTAAAAAAAGGTAAATTCACCCCTTTGCAGTCAAACTAAAAATAGCATGTTGAGCCTAGAAAGTGTTTTAAACTATATCGTATGGAGCCCAAACCCTGCAGTTTTTTCAGGATTTGAAAGATTGAGGTGGTATAGTCTTCTTTTTGCTTTGGGATTTATCATCTCCCAGCAAATCATGATTTATATCTACAATAAAGAAGGGCATGACTCAAGACTCGTAGATAAACTGACCATTTACATGGTTCTTTCTACAATCATCGGTGCCCGGTTAGGCCATGTTCTTTTTTATGAACCTGAAAAATACCTGAGCAACCCCATTGACATTCTTAAAGTATGGGAAGGGGGACTGGCTAGCCATGGAGCTGCTATTGCAATATTGATCGCTCTGTATATGTATTCCAGAAAAGTGCCTGGACAGAGTTACCTATGGGTAGTAGACAGAATTGTTATCGTAACGGCAATGGTAGGAGCTATGATCAGGATAGGTAACCTGATGAACTCTGAGATTGGTGGCAAACCAACTGATAATGACAGCGGTTTTGTTTTTGCCCGTGATGCGGAAGAAATACTGGAAACTCTCCGTGTACCTGTGGTGGATGTAAATGCTTACAAACCCTCCAATAGAGATCAAGAGCTAAAGGGAAATGGAATAGTCCCTGTCAATTTTGAGCTTGAAATAGAAAAAGGTTCTTATGAAGAAGCTGATTTAAGAAGAACTTTGGAAACAGATGTGAAATATGTACTCACCAGGTTCCGAAGTTCTCAAAAATACCTGGCTGAGAATCCTGATACGCCTCTAAATTATGAACTTCAGGATAAGGGGGACCATTACTTGGCTACTATTTACACCTTTGGAGTAAGCAGATATCCAACCCAGATTTATGAATCAATTTCCTATTTCATCATATTTCTGATATTATTCGGAACCTGGTACCGTTATCAGTCAAGAATCCCTGATGGTTTATTCTTAGGCTTTTTCCTCATAACTGTATTTGGAATGAGATTTATTTGGGAATTCCTAAAGGAAAACCAGGTTGAATTTGAAGAAGGTTTAACTCTGAATATGGGCCAGACATTAAGCATACCTTTGGTTATCGGTGGATTAATCTTAGTGGGCTTGGCATTAAAAAAAGGATTTAAGCCTTTGGAGAATCAGGGTACAGGGTCATGACCATGCCCTCCCCAAGGATGACAACTGGCAATTCTCTTAATCCCCAACCAACCTCCTTTGACAACCCCATGCTTGAGGATAGCTTCCTTCGTATATTGGCTACAGGTGGGTGTGTACCTACAGGAGGCAGGAAATAATGGTGATATCATATACTGATATACCAAGACAGGAAAAATTGCAATCTTGCGTAGAATAGTTTTCAATTTTGGCATGTTTGAAACAATAAAGCAATTCTAAAACTTTAAGTTCCAATAATACAATATTCGGTTGCTGTGTTAAAATCAATGCTCACATATTCTTTTTTAACCCTGAGTTTATGGATAGCTCTTGGTGGAAATAATGAGGTCCTGGGCCAAGATGATGATGCAGCCGAAAACATTCTCCTCAACACACCTGACAAGGTCGTGATCAACAATATTTTTATCGTTGGGAATAAAAAAACCAAAAAAAATATCATTCTCAGAGAAATAGACCTTCAGACAGGGGTAAGCTACGATTGGGAAGAATTAATTTCTCTGATCCAGGAAGACCAGAAAAAAATCTACAATTTACAATTATTCAACAAAGTAGAAATCACTCCACTTATCACAGGTTCTGAACAGATTGAGCTGTTGGTTTCAGTGACAGAACGGTGGTATATCATACCCAACATTATTCTCAATCTAGCCGACAGAAACCTTGCAGAATGGTGGACCAATCAAAACAGAGACCTTTCAAGGGTTAACTATGGGGGTCGATTGGTTCATAATAACGTGGGCGGAAGAAATGAAAGACTTAGAGTCGGTGGTCAAATGGGGTTCATCCGTACTTTTGAGGTTTTGTATAACAAGCCTTATATTGATAAAAAACAAAAACACGGCCTTGCTATCCAAGGCATGTATTTCACCCAAAGAAATCTTCAAGTCAGGTCTTCTGGCAATAAGCAGGTTTTTTACAGTAACGAAGAAGAGGATATTCTCAGAAGAAACAGATCAGCTTCTCTAACATACACCTACAGAGGTAGTTTCTATAATTTCCACTATGTGACAGCTGGGTACAACAATACATGGATAGACGAAGATGTGTTTACCCAAAATCCGAATTTCTTTATTCATGGAACCAATTCCCTGGAATACTTTGCCCTAAGGTATAATTACAGGCATGACAAAAGAGACAATATCCTTTACGCCACCCAAGGCCAACTACTCAATCTTGCTTTGACAAGGTATGGTCTTTTTGGTGGGGATGATGTAAAGGATTGGGAGTTTACCATGAATGCAAACAAATACACCAAGTTCAATGACAAATTTCACTTGGTCAGTGGTTTATCTTTTAATGCTTTTTTGGGACAGAGACAACCGTTCACATTAGTAAGAGGTATTGGCTATAACCCGTACTTTATCCGGGGCTATGAATTGAATGTGGTTGAAGGGCAACAGGTCATTGTCCATAAAAACAGCTTGAGGTTCAAGTTCCTTGATCTTGGGTATAACATTGGAGATTTTGTTCCTTTGGAGGAATTCGCATACTTTCCCATCAAACTTTACTTGAGTGCAAATTTTGATCATGGTTATGTCAATGACCGAAACAGAATTCCCGAAAACCTTAGACTGACCAACCAGTACCTTTTCGGCTATGGCTTAGGACTGGATTTAGTCACACTTTATGACATGGTTTTCCGTCTGGAATATTCCATCAATAGTCAAAATGAAGGGGCATTTTTCCTGAATATCAGGGCTCCTTTTTGAGAATAATAGTGAAATTTTGAATTGCAACAAGAACACTAAAATAAAAACTTGATTAGCATCTCGCTTCTTAGTACCAACTCAAAACAGTATCACTAAAGGAGGCTGGTTCTAGATTGATGATTTTTTCTGGATCTGACTTCAATTCCTTGTAAGTCAATTGATCGACCTTAACAAATAAATCCTCATCTACCTCAAACTTCCGGGAAAGTGGTGTGGTTTTGAATCTTACATAACCAAGGCCATAATCAGTATTGATCACTCCAACATCCAATAAGTCAGGATATTTCCCCATAAGATAGGAAATAGTCTTCCAAACATCCCCACACCATTCACCTGTCCACCCTTTCAATTGCTGTTGTTGTTCTTCTGTGGGAAATACATCAGCATATACCGCTGCTGCTTCATGGGGCGGATAGCAGTCGTGAAGGATAATGAGGCCTTCATCATTGAGGTAAGTCAAGGAATGAAGAACATCATGTAAAGAAGCCCTGAAATTGTGAAGCCCATCAATAAGCACCACATCCAAAGGACCCAAATTTTGTAAGTAATCTTTCTGCGTTTCAAAAAAAACATCGCTCTCAAGCTGAAAATAATCAGCCTGGAAGTTAGCTGGCCATTTCATGAGCCATTTTAATCTTCTGCTTATGGCTATTTTAAAAACAGGATCTACAGCAACTTTATTTTTTGCGCGAATTGGCAAAAAAGATTTACCTTTTCTGCAGCCTATTTCAAGGTAGTTTTCAAAGTCAGTTTTTTGGAAAATATTCTGAATCAATTCAATCCTATCCATAAGTTGGTTTATGATTTTTGAAAATGGAGAATCTTTAAAATAGGGATTATTATATCAAACAATAAGCCTATACAAACCTTTTTGATCTAAAAAATCAAATAATACAACTCATTCAACCATCAATCCAAAAGACAGAATTACTGACTCATCCGGTAGTGTCCATTGAATTCAGAGATAGCTAAAACTTTGATATTGAAATTAAACGGATAAGTTCGGCCTTCTCCTTTTTTCTAAAAATCAGCCTTTTTATTTTTGATCTATTGGCTATTTGTTGTAATAATTTTTTAGAAAATGAGCAAGTATGTTTCAATATTCCTTTTAAGTACTATTCTATTTAAGGGGGTAGTTTTGGCTCAATCTGGACAACCCGCCCACCCAAATGGAGCTAGAAGTATAGGTATGGGCAATACCAATGTGACCGTTGGAGATGCCTGGAGTATTTTCAATAACGTGGGTGCTCTCACTGAAGTCGAAGAGTCACAGGTATTCTTTGCTTACGACCACAGGGGTAATCTGAGTGAGTTGACTACTCTTGCTGCCGGTATGGTGATCAGCGCCGATCAATTTTCATACGGAATATCAGTTTCCACTTTTGGAGAAGATATCTTTTCACAAAGCCAAATCGGCTTAGGAGTGGCACAAAAGCTCGGAATAGCGAGCATAGGTATCAAAGCAAGTTATTTCCAAACCAGCATTGAAGGATTTGGAACAGGCCGGTCTGCTGTTTTCGAGCTGGGAGGAATTGCAGAAATAACTCCAGAGCTGTTTTTCGGGGCCCATATCTACAACATCAGCGGCGCTTCTTTTGGAAAAAACTCCATTGATCAGCTGCCCTCTGTCTTCAAATCTGGGATTTCCTACAGGCCGGCAGAAAATATCATGGTCAACATTGAGGTTGAAAAAGACCTGATTCTCCCCCCTATTCTGAAAGTTGGGGTTGAATACAGCCTTCATGAAAAAATATGGGGAAGAATAGGCATGAACAACCAACCGCAGAGACTTTGCTTCGGATTGGGCTTTAGAGCCAAAAGATTCCACATAGACTTTGCTTCCAATCAAAACCCCTACTTGGGCAATACCCAGCATTTTTCTTTCAACTATCTATTCAGCAGGAAATGAAAATGCGATTCTGTGTCATAGTGCTGCTGCTATGGATCATACCCCTGTCTATATTTTCACAGACCTATAGGAAAGGTGAAATCAACTTGGAAATATTGGTAGAAGACCTTTTTGGTATGCAGAGAGAGGATCAGGATTATGATGATTTGTACGAGAGCTTACTCCAACTTTTTTTGAATCCTATCAACCTTAACAAAACCAATCCAGAGGAATTGCAATCGATTTTTATCCTTAGTCCTGCCCAGATCAATAGCTTTTTCCAGCATAGAAGTCACTTTGGCAGAATCTTATCCTTATATGAGCTTCAGGCAATACCTGAGTTTGACCTCGAGACTATTTATAAAATATTGCCCTTTGTAGTACTGGATGAAACAGAGGGAAAGCAAGGTCCACTTTTGGATAGAATCAAAGAAAGCAAAGATGCCTACTTAATCCTTAGAGCAAACCGGGTCTTGGAAACCCGCAGAGGGTATACTCCTCCGGACACTTTGGCTAATGGAAGACTGAGTAGCAGATATCTGGGAGATCCAAATAATCTTTATGTCAGGTTCAGGATTCAACAAAGTAGAGATTTCAGTTTAGGATTCACTATGGACAAAGACCCGGGAGAACAGTTCACTTGGGATCCAGAAACCAAGAGGTATGGATTTAATTTTTTCTCCTATCATTTTACAGTGTACAATCAGGGCAGGTGGAAAGCTATCAGCTTGGGTGATTTTCAAATGCAGACTGGACAGGGCTTGGTATTCGGAGCTGGTTTTGCGACAGGGAAAGGCGGAGAAACCATTACTACAGTGAGGAGAAGTACCATTGGAATTCGTCCTTACACCTCTGCTTTGGAATTTGGTTTTTTCAGAGGAGTAGCAGCAAGCTATCAAGCTGGGCCTATCAGCATTACTCTTCTGGCCTCCAATGCACCCCGACATGGTAATGTGCAGGTCCTTTCTGATAGCCTTGAACGAGATGAAGCAATTATCACTTCCTTGCAGACCTCAGGTTTGCACAGGACAGCCACTGAAATCAGATACAAAAATCAAATCCGGGAAAAGAATCTGGGTGCCAATATCCATTTCCAAAATAATGCAAAAAACCTGCAGCTAGGTTTCAATTCACTTTTAACCCAGTTCAGTCAACCATTTGTCAGGAGGCCACAACCTTATAATCAGTTTGAATTCCATGGTCAGGAAAATCAAATTCATAGCCTATACTTCGCTTATAATTTTCAAAATTATTTCTTTTTTGGAGAATCTGCTGTCTCACAAAGCAGGGGACAAGGTCATATTTTTGGGATGATGAGCAGCCTTCACCCCAAACTCTCCCTTTCATTACTTTGGAGAAGTTTTGACAGAGATTTTCATACATTTTATGGAAATGCATTTTCGGAAGGCACCAGACCTATCAACGAAAGAGGGATATATTTAGGTCTCAACTTCAAACCTAACAGAAAATATAATTGGGCATTTTACTATGACCAATTTACTTTCCCATGGTTAAGGTTTAGAACTTATGCGCCTTCCCAAGGCTATGAATGGCTCAGCAGGTTCACTTACAGCCCTTCACGAAAAATCCTTCTTTTTGCACAGATCAGAGAAGAATCCAAGGGAAGAAATATCAGCGAATATCCCAGGTTCCAATCAAGCTACATCCTGGATCAGGGAAAGAGATGGAATTACGTCTTCAATTTGGATTACAGCCTCAGTCAAAATTGGAGTATCAAGTCAAGAGTCATGGGTTCCTCGTTTGATTTTGGAGGCAAGGTGACCAGAGGTTTTGCCATCTCACAAGACCTCAATGTGGATTATCAGAAATGGAGACTTTCCAGCAGGTTGGCATTTTTTGATACAGATGATTTTGATAACAGACAATTTCTATATGAGAGAAATGTACTGTGGCTTTTTTCCATTCCATCCCTTCACGGACAGGGGTTGAGATATTATATTTTAGGCCAGTACAGGATAAATCCCAAGCTTGAGATCTGGGCAAGATTTTCACGGACTCAATATACCGATAGGAATCAAATTGGATCTGGATTGCAACTGATTCAGGGAAACCGGATTACAGAAGCAGTGATACAGATGAGGTATAAATTCAATAGATAATTTCTTTAATCGGTAACACCACAGTTGGATGTTTTTGATAAATTGGGAATCAAACCGCTATACCATGAAAAAAACATTTACACTTATTATCACGCTCTTTTTACTTACTTCCATTTCATCGTTCTCACAAAGTCCTGATCGGAGCAAAATGGAGAAAAAAGATGGATTTTTCACATTCTATACTGATGAGGATAAAGGGAAAATCTACCTTGAAGTAGACAAACTGGATTATGAATTCTTATATGTCAATTCCCTTCCCGCAGGGGTTGGGTCCAATGACCTTGGATTGGATAAAGGCCAATTGGGAAGAACACGAGTAGTTGAATTCAGAAAAGCAGGAAACAAAATTTTATTGGTCCATAAAAACTATGACTTCAGGGCTTCCTACACGGACAATCCAGATGAAGCCAAGTCAGTGCAGGATGCATTTGCGGAATCTGTTATCTGGGGTTTTGAAATTACAGATGCAAAAGATGGTGAATACCTTATAGACGCTACATCCTTTTACACTCAAGATGCCCACATGGTTGGGGAAAAACTGGGCAATGCCAAGCAAGGCAGCTACAAGCCTGATGCATCGAGAAGTGCTATCCATTATCCCATGACAAAAAATTTTCCTAAAAATTCTGAAGTAGAGGCCATCGTGACATTAACGGGAACCCCAGCCGGAAATTACATCAGGTCTGTAACTCCTTCACCAGAAGCTGTGACTGTCAGACAAAGGCATTCATTTATTGAATTGCCTGATGATGGATATCAACCTAGGGAATTTGACCCAAGAGCAGGATATTTCCATATTTCTTATATGGATTTCACAACATCCATTGGTGAGCCTATTGTCAAAAAATATATCTCCAGACATAGATTGGAAAAAAAAGATCCAAATGCTGAAATATCAGAACCTATCAAACCCATTGTGTATTACCTGGACAGAGGAACACCAGAACCTGTAAGGTCTGCTTTGCTCGAAGGGGGAAACTGGTGGGCTGAAGCTTTTGAAGCTGCTGGATTTAAAAATGCCTACCGGGTAGAATTGATGCCTGAGGGGGCAGATATGATGGATGTCAGATACAATGTCATCCAGTGGGTTCACAGGTCAACAAGAGGATGGTCTTATGGTTCTTCAGTGAGAGATCCACGTACCGGAGAAATCATTAAAGGACATGTTTCATTAGGTTCTTTGAGAGTAAGACAGGATTATTTGATTGCTCAAGGTCTTTTGCAGCCATTTGAAGATGGCAAACCGGCTGATCCAAAAATGTTGGAAATGGCTTTGGCTAGATTAAGACAACTATCAGCTCATGAAATCGGACACACAATAGGACTGGCACATGCCTACGCTTCTGCCCCTACCAATAGAGCTTCTGTCATGGATTACCCCTACCCATTTATCACCATGGACAATTCTGGTACCCTGGACTTCTCCAAAGCTTATGATGACAAGATCGGAGAATGGGACAAATGGGCTATCAAGTATGGTTATGCAACAGTCCCTGAAAATAAAAATGAGAAAGAATTTTTGAGCCAAATCTTGGAAGACACCTATGCTGCAGGCCACACTTTTATTTCCGATGTAGATGCACGACATCCAAGCGGTAGCCATCCCAAAGCGCACCTTTGGGCCAATGGAGATTCCGCACCTGAAGAATTACTCAGGATGATGGAAATCCGGAAAAAGCGCCTCGAAACTTTTGGAAGAAATGCTATTGAAAACGGACAGCCAGAAGCCTTGATGGAGGAAGTCTTGGTACCTCTTTACCTCATGCACCGCTACCAGATTGAAGCTACTTCCAAACTTATCGGAGGGCTTGATTACACTTACAAAGTAAAAGGGGACAACCAGAGAACTCAATCCAGACTGGATGCCAAAACGCAAAGTGAAGCCCTTGAAGCTTTATTGAAAGCTATTGCTCCTGAGAACCTTATCTTACCCACTTCAATTGTAGATATCATTCCGCCAAGACCTATGGGGTACTCCAGAAATAGGGAAACCTTCCCGTCCCGAGTAGGTTTGAATTTTGACCCTTTAGCTCCAGCAGAAAATGTGGTAGATATGGCATTGGGATTCATGCTGGAGGCAGGTAGAGCCAACAGGCTGGCACAGCAGGCGGCTTTTGACAATAGCCTTCCTTCTTTCAACAGTTATCTGAATAACCTTTCCAGTAAACTTATCCTTAATGATATTCCAAACACTTATGAGGGACAGGTCATACTGATGCGTGAAAACAAACTTATAGATCACATGATCAAGCTAGCTAAAGACCCCGCCGCAAACTCAATTGTAAAAGCAGATACCCGGGCAAAACTGGCAAGTATCAAAAACATGAAATCAGAAAATGCCAAAAACAAAAACACTTCTGCTGCCAATCATGGAGTTTACTTAGCTTCAAAAATTGAGACATTCTTAAGTCTTCCTGAAGAATTATCAACTCCTGCTACTATTTCCGTTCCGGACGGAGCACCGATAGGTTCAGATGAAATGTCCTGTGATTTTGAGTTTTGACAAAAAAAAGGGTTGGCGCTTAAGCCAACCCTTTTTTGTTATTCTTATTACCTGCACATTTCTTAGAACAATATTTTACCATTTCCCAATTCTTTTCCCACTTCTTTCTCCATGTAAAAGGTCTGTTGCAGACCGGGCATAACTTAGTGGGTAAATTTGATTTTTTCATGTACTGATTAGCCCTCTCACAAATTGGTAATTTACTGTTACCGCCTTCCACTCATTTTCCTGAAAGTCATAAAGATTTTTATTGATAATGACTTCTAATGTCAATTGATCGATCAAGTCCAAAGAAATTATTTCTCCTACCTCTATATTAGGAGGATTTTGTTCACTAATGTCAAATTGATTTGTATTTTCATTGAAGTCTACGAACAGAGAAACACTTTCAGTAACAAACCTGATGATCGGTACTCCATTCTGCTCAGTCAAAACATTGGGATAATAAAAATTAAAAAACATTTCATCATTTTCTCCTTCCAGAAAAGTCATCCTATTGTTTTGTTCACTGCCCAGGCTTTCTAATTGACCCAGGAAATCCAGGTTAGAGTCACCGTCATCATTGATATCCAACATTTGGTTCATTGAAATAGCCTGAAGATTGTAATTGCCGTAAAAAAAATCTGGGCGGATCTTCTCTGTCATCTTGACATCCAACTACCACTAAAAATACCATGAACAAAAAAACCAGTTTTCTTAAATTGCAAACCATAATTTCTCAAATTGTAAACTTTTGATACAATAAAAAACGCCTACTTCAGCTTATTGTTTTCTTGATGTCTATGCTTATCCCTGATATTTTTTTTGTCAAAATTCTTTTTCAAAGCATCAGTCAGGTCTATCCCTGTTTGGTTTGCCAGGCAAATCAAGACCCAAAGTACATCTGCCATCTCATCTCCAAGATCACTCCCTTTGTCTGAATCCTTGTAAGATTGCTCACCGTATTTTCTTGCCATGATCCTCGCCAACTCCCCTACCTCTTCCATAAGAATGGCTGTATTGGTCAATTCATTAAAATATCGGACCCCTACAGTCTGTATCCATTCATCAACCATTTTTTGAGCTTCTGAGATCGTTATATCCTTTTTATCCATCACACAAAATCCTCTCCTTTATTTTTAGCATCATTGACAAAAGTCCTAAATTGTTTTTCAGCATCCAGCTTGCAGATTAACAGCACATTATCACTTTCATTTACGAGATAATTATCCAAACCCTGAATGACCACCAGTTTTTTGGAATCCACTTTAACAAAACTGTTTTGAGTGTCGTAAAGAATTGCGTTTGCCTCCACCACATTATTGGCTTTATCTTTCTTGCTGTTTTCATGAAGGCTCAACCAAGAGCCCAGATCTGACCAACCAAAATCTCCCAATACAACATAAACTTCATCTGACTTCTCCATGATTCCGTAGTCTATTGAATTGTTCTTCACCAGTGAATATGCTTTCTTGATAAAAGATTCTTCCTCATCCGTATTGTAGTAAGCCAAGCCTTCTTCAAAGACTTCTGCTACTTCTGACATGTATTTTTCAAATGCATTGATGGCACTTTTTGCTTTCCATACAAACATCCCTGAGTTCCATACGAAGTCACCGCTTTCAAGAAAGGTCTTGGCCAACTTCAGGCTTGGTTTTTCGGTAAATGTCTTGACCTTTTTGACATGATTGCCCGGCTCGGAATAATATTGGATATAGCCGTAACCAGTTTCCGGACGATTTGGCCTAATACCAATAGTAATCAGCCTGTCGTTCTTTTCACAACCCATCAAAGCCAACTTTATTTTTTCATGGAATTTTTCTTCCTGAACAATCAAATGATCAGACGGAGTTACAATGACCTTTGCATCAGGGTCATTTTTAGAGATTTTGTAAGTAGCATACGCTACACAGGTAGCTGTATTTCTTCTTAGAGGTTCTGTCAAGATCTGGTTTTCGGGAATTCCCGGAAGCTGATCTTTGACCAGATCAAGATAATTTTTATTGGTCACTACATAAAAAAAACTGTCAGGGGCTATTTTAGAAAACCTGTCATAAGTCATTTGAAGGAGTGTTCTTCCAGTTCCCAGCACATCCAAAAACTGTTTGGGTTTGCTATTTCTACTATAAGGCCAAAAACGGGAGCCAATTCCCCCGGCCATGATTACTATGTATGTCTTTTCTTGCATTTGATGGAATCCTTCTTAAACTACCGTAATTCTTTTTGAATATGCACAAAAGCAATGATAAATTTAAACTTCACGTAAACCAGTCATGTAATTCCGAAAAAGCAGCCCTTTGAAAGTTAACCTGAGCTGATTTTGGAATGATAATCAGTATATCGGAAGTGAACATTTTTCTGTATGAAAGTTGGCAATAATGTAATTTCATCAAAATCCTTTTAGATACTTAACTTTGAATACTTATTGGAAAGGATTTATAGCTACACTTTTAATATTTTTTGTTAACTTCAAAATTGCCGTTGGTAATCATTAGATTTGTATCAAAGGTAAAAAAGAATTCCTTTATACTTTAATGAATACCGCCAAGGTGGAACATTAAACATCATTTTATTGTGGATCAAACCGTCAAAGAAAACCTTAAAAGAATATTCGGCTTTAGCCAGTTTAGAGGCAACCAAGAGCCAATTGTAGACAATGTTCTAAGAGGCAATAATACTTTCGTTATCATGCCAACAGGAGCTGGTAAATCACTTTGCTACCAACTCCCCGCAGTCATACAGGATGGTACAGCAATAGTCATTTCACCTCTTATTGCCCTGATGAAAAATCAGGTGGACCAACTCAACGCCTTTGGAATCAATGCCCATTTCCTCAATTCAACGCTGAATAAGACCGAAACAAACAAGGTCAAGAAAGAAGTGCTTTCGGGAAAGACGAAGTTGCTCTATGTAGCACCTGAATCTCTGACCAAAGAAGAAAATGTGCTTTTCTTAAAAGATGCCAAATTGAGTTTTGTGGCTATCGATGAAGCCCATTGTATTTCTGAATGGGGGCATGATTTCAGGCCTGAATACAGAAAAATCAAAACCATCATAGCCCAAATCGGCTCAAATCTGCCAATCGTTGCCCTAACCGCTACCGCCACACCCAAGGTACAGCAAGATATACAACGTAACCTTCAAATGGAGGAAGCAGATCTTTTCAAGTCTTCTTTTAACCGGACCAATCTCTATTACGAGGTAAGACCAAAGGTGAAAAATGAGACGAAAAAACAGATTATCAAATACATCAAATCCCAAAAAGGAAAGTCTGGAATCATTTATTGCCTGAGTAGAAAAAAGGTAGAAGAGATTGCCAACCTACTAAAAGTCAATGGCATCAAAGCCGCACCTTATCATGCAGGACTAGAGCAAAATGTGAGGGTGAAAAACCAGGATGACTTTCTAAATGAAGAAGTTGACGTCATCGTGGCTACCATTGCTTTTGGAATGGGAATAGATAAGCCGGATGTACGCTATGTGATACATTATGATGTACCCAAATCCCTTGAGGGTTATTATCAGGAAACCGGACGTGCAGGGCGTGATGGCCTGGAAGGTCATTGCTTGATGTTTTACAAATATGATGACATTGTCAAACTTGAGAAATTCAACAAAGACAAGCCAGTAACAGAAAGGGAAAACGCCAAAATTCTACTACAGGAAATGGCAGCTTACGCTGAAAGCTCTATTTGCAGAAGGAAATTTCTACTGCACTATTTTGGTGAAATGCTGGAAGACGATTGCGGCCATTGTGATAATTGTAAAAAGCCCAAAGAGAAATTTGATGGGATCGAACACCTTACTGCTGTCATTGGCGCAGTCAAAGAAACTTCTAGCAGGTTCAATATGGACCATATTGTCAATGTGGTAAGGGGTGAATCCAATGATTACATCAAAAGCTATAAGCATGATAAACTCTCCGTCTTTGGCTTAGGCAAAGACGAAGATGAAAGGACCTGGAAAACTGTCATCAGACAAGCCATGATTGGTGGTTTTTTAGAAAAAGACATCGAAAACTATGGAGTGATCAAGACCACTGCCAAAGGACTTGAATACCTCAAATCTCCTTATTCATTTTTTATTTTCAAAGACCATAACTTTGAGGAAATGATAGAAAATGAAACTCCGGATGAAGTTCCTGCAGGTGGAGGAAAGGCATATGATGAAAAACTTTTCGAACTGCTAAAAGCTGAAAGGAAAAAAGTCGCAAAAGCCAAAGGCCTACCGCCTTATGTCATCTTTCAGGATCCTTCCCTGGAGGAAATGGCTACTGTGTATCCTACCTCCCGCGAAGAATTGGCCCAAATCAACGGGGTGGGTATGGGAAAAGTCACTAAATTTGGAACACCTTTTCTGAAATTAATAGAAAATTACGTAGAGGAAAACGAGATCATTACTGCGTCAGATGTGGTCGTCAAGACTGCCGGAAGCAGGTCAAAAGTAAAAATCTCAATTATTCAGCAAGTAGACAGAAAGATCAATTTAGATGAGATCGCTGATAATCTCAACATTTCCATGGCAGAATTGCTTCAGGAAATTGAACAAATAATTTATAGCGGCACTAAGTTGAATATCAATTACTACATCGAAAATATCATGGATGAAGAAAGGGAAGATACACTCCATGAGTATTTTATGACTGCTGATACAGATAATATAAGAGTGGCACTGAGCGAATTGGAAGATGAAGACTTCGCTGAAGAAGAGATCCGGGTTTATAGAATCAAATTTATCTCAGACCACGCCAATTAAACTGAAATTACTGCATGAATATATTATTATTAGGCAGCGGAGGCCGCGAGCACGCCTTCGCTTGGAAAATCGTAAACAGCCCAAAATGCTCTAAACTTTTTGTAGCACCGGGTAACGCTGGCACTGCCAAGATTGCTGAAAACATAGATATTTCACCCAATGATTTTAAAAAACTGAGCAGTTTCGCTCTGGAAAAAAACATAGCCCTCATCGTGGTAGGGCCAGAAGAGCCTTTGGTCAGAGGTGTAGTGGACTACTTTGCGCTAAATGACAAAGTAAGCCATATCCCGGTAATAGGACCGAGTCAAAAAGGTGCTCACTTGGAGGGATCCAAAGATTTTTCCAAAAAATTCATGGAAAGACATGGGGTTCCAACAGCAAGTTCCATGACATTCACAAAAGAAAATCTAGAAGAAGGTCTGGAATATTTAAAATCACAAAGCCTTCCTATCGTCTTGAAAGCTGACGGCCTAGCTGCCGGCAAAGGTGTCCTGATTTGTAAATCCTTGGAAGAAGCAGAAGCATCCCTGAAAGAAATGTTACTTGACAGTAAGTTTGGAGAAGCATCTTCCAAAGTAGTTATTGAACAATTTTTGGATGGCATCGAGCTTTCCGTATTTGTGGCTACCGATGGCAAAAGCTATAGGATTCTTCCGGAGGCAAAAGATTATAAAAGAATAGGGGAAAACGACGAGGGGTTGAATACAGGAGGAATGGGTGCGGTAAGCCCTGTCCCCTTTGCTGATCTTGAGTTTCTGGCCAAAGTGGAAGAAAAAGTGGTCAAGCCAACCATCAATGGGTTAGACGAAGAAGCGATTAAATACATAGGCTTCCTTTTCATCGGACTGATGAATATTCAGGGAGAACCATATGTGATAGAATATAATGTAAGAATGGGCGATCCTGAAACTCAGGCAGTTTTACCAAGAATCAAAAGTGATTTCCTGGAAATGCTGATCCATATGGGTGAGCAAACACTCAGCAATTACACCATCGAAATACAGGACTATACCACAACCACAGTGGTTTTGGTGGCTGGAGGATATCCTGAATCATATCAAAAAGGAGATCAAATTGAAGGTTTGGAGCAAGCTGAAACAGGGGATAAAAGTCTGATCTTTCATGCAGGTACCAAACTGGAAGGTTCCAAAGTTCTCACCAACGGCGGTCGTGTATTAGCTGTGACAGGAAAAGGAAAGGGAGTACAGGAAGCTTTGGACAATGCTTACGAGACAGTTTCCAAAGTATGTTGGAAAGACCTATATTTCAGAAGGGATATTGGTCAGGACATTTTGAAGTTAATCAAGTAAACCCAAATCGAGGAGGAGCAAATGCTCCCTTAATATATAATTATGGCAGGATGTAGTAGCTGCTCTACCACCACTGGGAATAGCGGGGGCTGTCAAAACAACGGCACTTGTGGTACGAGCGATTGTAATAAAATGAATTCTTTTGATTGGTTGTCCCATATGGGCATTCCAACTGTAGATAAATTCGATATTGTAGAAGTCAAATTTAAAGGCGGGAGAAAAGAGTATTACCGAAATGTAGATCACCTCCACTTGACAACAGGTGACCCAGTAGTCGTGGACGTTCCAAACGGACATCATATCGGGTACATTTCCCTTCAAGGAGAACTTGTAAGGCTTCAAATGCAGAAAAGAAAAATCAGAAATGATGACAACATTCTGAGGATCTACCGGATTGCTACCCAAAAAGACATTGAAAAATGGGACGATGCCAAAAACAGAGAAATCCCCACCTTATACCGTAGCAAGCAAATCATTGATGAATTGAATCTTCAGATGAAACTCTCAGATGTAGAGTTTCAGGCAGACAATTCAAAAGCAACTTTTTACTACTCAGCAGATGACCGGGTAGATTTCAGAGAATTGATCAAGCTCCTTGCTTCTGAATTCAAAATCCGGGTGGAAATGAGGCAAATAAGCTTGAGACAAGAGGCCGGTAGATTGGGAGGAATCGGAGTATGTGGACGCGAACTCTGCTGCTCTACCTGGATTCATGACTTCAAAAGTGTATCTACCTCAGCAGCCCGCTACCAGAATCTCTCCTTAAACCCAAGCAAACTTTCCGGACAATGTGGAAGATTGAAATGCTGCCTCAATTACGAGCTCGACACCTACATGCAGGCGCTGGAAGATGTACCTACTGTAGATAGACCTTTGCAAACTGAGACTGGTACAGCCAAACTGCAAAAGACCGATATTTTCAGAAAGCTGATGTGGTTCAGTTATAACAATGACAATAACTGGCATTCAATCACCTGTGAAAGAGTCAAAGAGATTCAGGAACTCAATGAAAAAGGTATCACTCCTTTTGATCTGATGAATAACAAAGAGCAGGAGTTTGATAATGAAGCGATCAAATCCACCTTGGAACTCGAGAGATTGGATAAAAAATTCAGTACCAAGAAGAAAAAGAAAAAAAGAAAAAAACCAAGAACTGACGCTGACCAATCAGCCAGCTCTGGAAGCAACAGACAAAATCAGCCCAAAACTGATTCAAGTCCCAATCGAGATAACACCAAAGAAGGCCAGGAAAACAGGAGAAATAATAAGCCCGGAAGAAGAAATCAACCCAATAGAGGTAAGGCTACACCGAAGACTCAAGCCAAGCAGGATAATCCTAATTCGGGCAATACCAACGAAAATCCATCTAGACCAAAGAATAGGGGAAGAAGAAAATTTCCACCCAGAAACAAAGGTGATCAGAACAAGGACCAATAGAATGAAAAGAATTTTCCTTTTTGTAATGGCAACGGCTATGCTCTGCGCCTGTGATTCCGACAGGGTTTTTGAAAAATACCAAGGTATGGAATCCCAATCCTGGATCCTGAACGATACCGTATCCTTTCATTTTGAAGATCCCTTGGAAAGCTCAGCTTCTCTGATTGCTGTGAAATACAATCAGGACTACGAATTCCGAAATCTGTACCTGAGATATTTTCTTTTGGACTCTGCAGGAAAGGAAATTGAGTCCCAATTGGTCAATATCCCATTGTTTGAAAGCACTTCGGGCAAACCACTTGGAACTGGGTACGGAAATACTTATGCCCGGTTTGATACTTTACCCATAGAATCAGGAGAAAATTATAGGTCTATTCATTTTGTCCAATACATGCGTTTAGAAAACCTTCGAGGAATTGAAGCTGTAGGCTTGAAAAGAGTCAAATAAGACCTAGCCCAAAAAGTCCTGCCCCATCCAATATTGCCGGCTGAATACAAATCTATAAGGCCAGCCTTTCTCTTTCAGTTGGAGTGGGTGATATACAAATGCTTCCTTAGCACTGCCTACACCGTACAACCTATCATCATCTGAAAGTATTGCACCTTTATACTTCCCATTCTCCCGGATAGCCATATCCATCCACAGAGAGGCAGAATACATGTTAAGATTCAATTCCTTATGTCTTTCAGCCAATCTGTCCTTCAAAAACCAAGCAGATTCATAGCCTCTTAATTTCCTCTCCTCGTGTTCCAATTCTTCCCCATTGACCAATCTCTCAATAAAGCTGAAATAATTTTTTAAGAGAGCAATTCCCTCATTCTTCAATTGTTGTTGGCTAAAGTCTCTGGAATTCAGACTCGTCACCAAAATGATTTTTTTCTTGGCACGGGTAATGGCTACGTTCAGTCTGTTTCCGCCGCCTTGCCTGGAAAGCAATCCAAAATTTGCAATCAGCTTTCCCTTTTTATTTCTGGCATAACCGGTGGAAAAAACTACTTGGTCAAATTCATCTCCCTGAACATTCTCTATATTTTTGACTTTAAGCCTTTCCAGATCAATTTGCCTCTCCACTTCTAATTTTTCCCGAATGAGTTCCATTTGAAAAAAATTGAAAGTAATGATACCTATGCTGTCTTTCGGATTTTCTGACTGAATCCGTCTGACTACAGAAACGACCTTATCTGCTTCTAAATGGTTTTGTTGCTTTTCCCACACTCCTTCTACATGATGCAATTGAAAAGGCATTATCTTCTGATTTAACAATGCTCTTTGGGACAGCATTTCCAACCTACCTCCATAAAACTTCCTATTAGAAAAATAGATCAACTCAGGCTGACTACTTCTATAATGCCCTTGAAGCCAAAATTTCTGAAAATAATTTGAGGCTAGATTTAAAAGTGAATCGGTTTCCGTTTCCAACCCCTCTTCATCTGTATCCAACCTCACTTGGTATAGATCAAAAGGCTGAAGCTGACAGGAATCACCCGCTATCACTGCCTGCTTACCCCTTAACATTGCTGGTAGACCCCTTTCCACAAAACACTGGGAAGACTCATCGAAAATGACCAAGTCAAAACTCTGCTGCATTGGAAACAAAGCTGAAACTGTATCCGGTGAACACAACCAACAAGGTACCAATCGGAAGATTTCACTTTCAAAGGATTCAACAAGCTTTTTAATACTCCAAACTCGTTTTTTCTTACTTACTTGATGAAGCAGTTCACGGTATGTCAGAAGGTTCCCCAGACGGTTAAATTCTAACTCTTGAAAGGTCTTTTCACGCAGGCGCAACTCAGCAATAAAACGTGATATTTTCCATTTCTCTACTACAGCACTCATCAACTCCTCCTGCATATTCAGTGCCTTAGGAGTGCTGATCTCACGAAGTACAGGATATTTTTTTTCAATATGATCTATCCAAGCATGCTTCAATCCCGAAAGAAAAAAACCAACCATCTCATTGAATGAACTTTCGGGATAGGTATCCAATATCTTTTCCATCAATGCTATTTCAACTGAACCTAACCTTTTTCTGAGCCCATCAAAAGCCACCAATTCATCAAAAAATTTGGGCAGCTCATTTTTCAGGGCATGAATATCCTTCCCCCTGCTTTGTACAAATAGATGCTGTATTTGAATTTTTGAAAAATAAACAAGCCATTGCCCCAGCTTGCTTTCCAGGTAATTCACTTGGTCCCTTAACCAATCCAAGCTCCGTTCACTATTTACTGGATCTTTGATCCTGGAATAAATAAACTCACCGGTTTTACCCCACTCATGAAGTGTCAATTTGGTCTGGACAGCGGCCAGGTGTACTGTCGCAAAGTGATTGAAAGAAGTGAAATCAAAAGGCCTTGAAGGCAACTCCAGCCAATCCTTTGCAGATAGCAGAGTCAGTTGGTGGTTGAGGTTTTGCCTGTTTTCAAGCTTGGAAATCAAAATATTTATTTCTTCTTTCTCAAGCTGATTAGCCTCCAATAGTTCTAAAATTCTCTGATATTTTTTCCTTTCCCATGGCCAGTCAAAACCCGACCACCACTTTTTGTTCTTGGCTGCATATTGAATAGCTAGGGTTAAGCATTCCTCTACCTCTTCATCCGAACAGTACCAATCAACTCCCTCATGTGCTAGAAGTTTTTTTACAGTATCCAGTTTGTTTTGAAGCCACAGCAAGTCAATTTCCTCAGTTTTCACCTCCGAAATCCTAATCAGAACTTCCTTTGTCTCAGGGTCCCGCATTTCTTGAATGAGTTGACCGAATTTTACCTTATTGCCAAAAAGCTCAAAAAGAACTGCAGGTTCAAAACTCTCTCCCTTTTTTAAATAATCTGAAATATGCGATTTGAACAAAACAATTTCATCCAGAATTTCAGAAATACGGTTTTGGGAACTACCCGAAAAATTACTGAAATCTACCCGGTGCAACCAAAAAGAATCTGACTGCTGGAATTTACGGTAATAAACTCCGTACTCTTTAAAATCCCTCAAAAAGTCAGGTACCTTATCAAAAGTCAGCCTTTTGTAATGCTGGATCATGTCAAAATAGGATTCTTCCAAAGTTGAGCTTAGGTACAATTCTTTGATCGGGACATCACACTCTTCTGTGTTGAACAAAGCTTTTCTGAAATCCTCAAAATATTCCGAATGACTTTCAATTAGTCTGGAGAGCTGAGAAAATTGTCTTTCCAACTGGATGGCATCTACCGTTCTATTGAGCTCCCGATACCTTTCCAAGGACTGTATCTGATCAGCTATTTTTTCAAACAACCCCTTTCTATCCCCTCTGAAATCGTGTACCAACCCTAAAAAAGCACCAAAGCCATTTTCCGAAAGGCGGTTGAAAACCACATCAAGAGCTGCCCTTTTCTGGGAGACGACGAGCACCCTTTTTCCCCTGCACATGTAATCGATGGCAAGATTGCTGATCAATTGGGACTTACCTGTACCGGGAGGTCCCTCCACCACGCAGGAATGCCCTGACCTTACCGCTTTGAGTACATTTTCCTGACTTGCATCTATGGGAAAAACCGTATACATCTGCTCCTCCCTGGCAGATTCCAGAGACTCACTTTCCCTGGTAAAGTATTTTTCGAAAAGCTGCTCCAAGTCAGCTGAGTCCTCCTGGGTAATCAAATGCTCATAATCCTCAATCAAAAACCCAGCACTCTGGGAAAAATGTCCAAGAACAGCATAGGGTTTCAAAGCCAACTGACCAAATCCTAATCGATCTTCATCCAAGGAGCGGTTGACGTCCGGAAATCTTGTTAACTTATCCTCATATAGTTCTTGGGAAAAGTTGATAGGTAATCTTCCCTTAATCCATGCGTATAAGTTATTTCTAAAAGCAACTGCTTCCTTGGAAAATCCTCCAACCGGATTTTCATCCATGATTTTTTTCGAATCCAGTTGCCCAGCATTTGTCAATGCCAATAGAAAAGAACGGTTAAATTCCGGCTCTTCAGAGCTAACCTTTTTCAATATCCATTGTCTTTCCTCTTTGACCAATTCCACAGGAAAAAAAATCAAAGGACATCGTATCAGTTGTCCGTTCATCAGTTTACCTTCTACAAAGGGCCAGGCCAGTTGAAGGCTTTTCTCTCCGGTCTCTCCTTCTATTGTCTTGCTGAGGTGTTGAAGTCGTTTCAGCCTAATTGATATCAGGTTGTTTTTTTCATCCCTCAAATCTGTCAGGGCAATTAAGGGTATTTTCTTTTTCTTCCCCAAAAGCTCTTGAATAATTGAAAAATCAGCAGATCCATTCAAAAAATTTAAATCCTTCAAGTCTATCATCTGACTGCTGAGTAGCTTATAAAGATAAATTGACCTATTTCTGCTGGATAAGTCAACTAATCTATTCAAGTAGATCTGAAGGGTTTCTTTGAGCGTCATCTATTTGAAAGGTGAATCTTTTTCTTTTGCCATAGTATTGTACACCAATGTATCCATAGTTCCAGGCATCCACTTATTCAGAAATACTGCCAATTTCCCCTGCTTGGTCAAGACAAGGTCTCTTTTTCTTTTGATCGTAGCTTTCAGGATTTCCGCAGCAACCTCTTCCGCACTCATCATTTTATCTTCTTCCCTTGGTGATTCTCCCTGAGACTGCCCGTCTGCTGTAAGCGCATTGTTCCGAATATTGGAGGCGGTAAAACCCGGACTTGCCACAAGCACATGTACGCCTCTTTTCATCACTTCTGTTCGAAGAGCCTCAAAAAACCCGTTCATTGCATATTTGCTTGCAGTGTAAGCTGTTCGGGCGGGAGTTCCACGGTAACCATTAATGGAAGACACGGCTACTATGCTTCCGGTGTTTTTGAGGATTTCAGGCAAGCAGTATTTAGTGGCATATACCGCTCCATAAAAATTGGTGTCCATCACTTTTTTGAACACATCCAAATCAAGATCCTCAAAAAGAGCACGCATAGAAATCCCTGCATTATTAATCAAAACATCAATCTTTCCATACTTTTCGATGGTCTCCAGGGCTATTTTTTCATTGTCTGTCTCAGAAGCAGCATCTGCCAGAACCCCCATTGCTTCTATTCCTTCCTGCTGTAGTCTATGTAAGCTATTATCGATTTTCACTTGTTTTCTTCCTGTGATCACCACCTTAGCTCCCTCTTTCCCAAAAGCCATGGCACAGGCTTCCCCAATTCCAGATGTGGCACCGGTAATGATGACTACTTTATCTTTGAATTTCATTTATAAGCTCTTTTGTGGGATAAAGATAAAAATATAGGCCGGAGCTGTGAAAGTAAAATGGCTTTTGACCGAAATATTATTTTTAGGCCCATCAGATCGGAGGGCTTTTAGGAATCTTATTTGGAAAACGGTAGGGGCTAAGGCTTTTTTCTTAATTTTGCGCCCATGTCAAGAAAGATGAAAAATAAGGTGGTCACCGACCTGAAGATAGAAAGGATTGCTACTGAGGGAAAATGCGTGGGACATCATGACGGGAAAGTGGTATTTGTGAAAGATGTGGCACCAGGAGATGTCGTAGATGTCAGAATTACAAGAGGCAAAAGCTCCTTTATGGAAGGGGAACCGGTACACTTTCATGAGTATTCCAAAGATAGAATAGAGCCTTTTTGCAGCCATTTCGGTACCTGCGGAGGTTGTAAGTGGCAACACATCAACTATGATTTGCAAAAAAGCTATAAAAGACAACAGGTAGTGGATCAATTTAGCCGGATTGGGAAGGTTGAAAACATGCCTGAAGTCCAACCAATTATAGGTTCGGATAATACCCGGTATTATAGAAATAAGCTTGACTTTACTTTTTCCAACAACCGCTGGCTGACGAGGGAAGAAATAGATTCAGGAGCAGAGTTTGAAAGAAATGCATTGGGGTTCCATATTCCGAAGATGTTTGACAAAATCGTAGATATCGAGCATTGTTACCTGCAAGGCAATATTTCCAATGAAGTCAGAAATGAACTTAGGGAATTTGCGCTGGACAATAAGCTGTCTTTTTATGATATCAGAAATCAGGTCGGTTTACTTCGAAACCTGATCATCCGTAGTACCAGTACCGGTGAAAGCATGGTGATTGTACAGTTCGGAGCAGACAAAACGGAAGAAATTGACATGGTGATGGCGTTTTTGAAAAATAAATTCCCGCAAATCACCGCCCTGCTATACATCGTCAATTTGAAGAAAAATGAGACCTTTCATGACCTGGAGGTAGTGACCTACGCGGGCAAGCCTTTTATCGAAGAAGAAATGGAAGGTCTGAAATTCAGAATCGGACCCAAGTCTTTTTACCAAACCAATTCTGAACAGGCTTACGAATTGTACAAAGTAACAAGAGAATTTGCAGACCTTCAGGGTGATGAGGTAGTGTACGATTTGTACACAGGGACTGGTACCATTGCCAATTTTGTAGCCAAGCAAGCTAAGCAGGTGATTGGTATTGAGTATGTGGAAGCAGCCATTGTAGATGCCAAACTCAATGCAGAAGTGAACGGAATAAACAATGCGCTCTTTTATGCCGGAGACATGAAAGATATGCTCAATGATGAATTTATTGCTTCGCATTCCAAGCCCGATGTAGTCATCACCGATCCACCAAGAGCCGGAATGCATGAAGACGTGGTCAATATGTTACTCCAGCTTGAGGCCCCGAAGATTGTCTATGTGAGTTGTAACCCTGCCACTCAGGCCAGAGATGTCGCTTTATTGTCAGAAAAATACAGCTTGGATAAAATACAGCCCGTGGACATGTTCCCGCAAACGTATCATGTAGAAAATGTTGTACGCTTAACTTTGAAAAAATCATGATTTCAGATTTCAATGATCCAGAATTAAACGGAAAATACCTGGGAACCATCACCAAGGATTTTATAAAAGTATCTGAGATACTCAAGGAAGCTTCCTATCAAGTGAGGAGCAGAAAGTTTTCCAGGTATCCCATTTTCCCTATTTCCAAAGAAGAACAGCCAATTGGCCAGTTGCTTTTGGGCAAAGAAGAAAAACAGCTGGACTGGAATTATTACATCACCTATATCGATGAATTCATCCAAAGAAAGCTTGTTTCTGAGGAATTGATCGAAGATTTTGAAAAGGCCTATAAAGATCCTGATGAATTTTGTTGCCTATTTGTAGTCGATCAGGACTTCACCAGTTTTGTATATATTCCTTATCCGGAGGATTGATGGAGTAAGGATACGTCATTATTTATCAATTAAAATTCGAAATTCTTTTTCCCGCAATGACGCAAAGAATTGGTTGATGATAATTGAGCTTTACGGCTATATCCTTTCTGTACTTTCTTAAGCAATCGTTTTGAGGACGCAAAGATTTGTGCCGGAGGCACAACCTGACGGTAAAGTCCTTTCGGCCAAACTTTCCTATCAGATTATCACTGGTCTTTTTGCGATTTTAAATCTAAAATCTACATGGTAAAATCTAAAATTTATCTTGGCTCTCCCATCTAATTTAGACTTCAATCATTCGACATTCAATTTTAATTGATTTTTTTTCAAAACATCAGGCAAGCCCTACAGGCTTGAAACCCCATTATTGAGACATCTTGCTACCAACAGGAAATCCCTCTGGGATTTTACTACCCTTCTTCTTCACCCCTACTTTTCCTGCTTGCCAAGTCCTAAAATTACATGACACTTTTATGATTGTTTTGAATATCGTCCGTACCATAGCTTTGGCAGGAAATCCTACGGCACTTTGAAAACTCACACTTAATATTTAAACCCAGCAATAAATTCCCGGGCTATTATATCTGTCATGCCTATGGCATTTGGTTCTGTCTTGATTCTTGATCACTTTTCCAATCTTGATTCTTGGCTCTTGGCTCTGGATTCTTGGCTCTCCTCTCACGGCTGGCAGTCTACTCTCAATCTTCGATTCTCCTTTTCATCCTGTCATTCCCTGAAATAGGTTGACCGTTTTTAACCCATAAACTAGATGTTAAAAACAGGAAAAAGGATTAATTCCCACAGAAGATTTTCTGAGGAATTTAAGCGTAAATTGGTTGATGATTATGAGAAAGGAGTGATGTCTGTTGTTCANATAGAACGTTTTTATGGTATTAGGAATGCTCTTATTTACAGATGGATTTACAAGTATTCGACCTACAATGAAAAAAATATCAGGATAGTTGAGATGAAGGATAGTCAAACTAATAAGCTTAAAGAACTTGAAGAAAAAGTTAAAGAGCTAGAAAGGGCAGTTGGACAGAAGCAGATCATGATTGATTACCTAGAGAAGATGATTGATCTGGCCAAGGAGAACTATTCGATTGATATTAAAAAAAACTCCAACACCCCACTCTCTGGTGGTTCCAATCCAACCAAAAAATGATGAGCTATTCACTTAGCGAACTTTATCGGACTGTTGGGGTGAGCAAGCAAGCCGTTCATCAGGCTAAGAAAAGACAGGAGTCTTTTGATAAGGAGCTTTCAGAGTTAGTTGTATTAGCTGATCAGCTCAAGGAAGAACACCCTGGTTGTGGGGTTGAAAAGATGTATTACACATTGCGCCCATCCTTTATGGGAAGGGATCAGTTCTGTGAGATTTTCATGGAATTAGGTTATGGAGTCAAACGTGTAAGTAATTATCATAGAACTACTTATATCGGGGCTTATATTTATCCCAACCTGATAGAGGGGATGGAAATAAAAAGACCATTTCAGGTAATCCAAAGCGACATAACCTATTTTCACTTAAACGGTGAGCATTATTATTTGGTGTTTATCATTGACGTTTATACCAGATTGGTAGTAGGATATGCAGTCAACGATCATCTGAGGACAGAAGGAAATACAGAGGCTATGAAAATGGCTCTCAAGATAATGAATTACCGGTCTTGGGGCTTGATCCATCATTCAGACAGAGGATCCCAGTATAGTAGTAAGGAATATACTTGTTTACTAAAAGAAAACCATATTCACATCAGTATGGGAACAGTTGCATGGGAAAATCCTTATGCAGAACGAATCAACGGAATTATTAAAAATGAATACCTCAAAAGATGGCAGATTAAGGACTTAAAAGACCTGAAGAAAAAAGTGGGAAAAGCAGTTGAACACTACAACACAAAAAGACTACACAGAGCTTTCAAAATGAGATTTACTCCTATGGGATTTTATCAAAAATTAGTACATTTATCTGCCCAAGAAAG
>NZ_ALWO02000032.1 GCF_000295935.2 Indibacter alkaliphilus LW1 | reverse complement strand
ACTGAAAGGCTTTTGGCGTTTAGGCCATATATTGGGGGCTTGTAATTAAGGGGACTGTTTTTTTGTCTTTCTTCATCATTGCACCCATGGCGTGAAACTTTTCACTGCACTGGCCTAAACTCATCCCGATTCATTGCTGCTGATAAACCTTACAGCCATGATGGAAATGGTGACTTGAACATTCTACTAAAGAAGACCAAATATGATACTCTGAAGTTGAGAAAATTTTCGGGCCTACGGGATATCAATTACAAAATTAGAATAGCAGCTTTCAATAGATTGATAAATGAAATATCTATTTCTTGTTTAATCAGCTTTAAAGATTATTTCTGCAAATACAGGGAAATGGTCTGACGGAAATTTTTTCCCATAATTGTCGGTCAAAATACCATGTCTTAATACTTGAATGCCTTGGCTGACAAAAATATGGTCAATTACTCCTTCTGGCAATTTATTCCAATCAAAAGCATTAAACGTTCCTTGATTTCCAATGGACGGAGTTTTAGAAATCAACTTAGAATCAAAGAAACTTTGACTTTTAATGACTTCTTGATAGGCAGGGTTTTCAGGTGTAACGTTAAAATCCCCCATGAAAATTACGGGAAGATTCTGCTCATTGATTTCATTAATTTTTGAAAGTACTAATTTACTGCTTTCCTCTCTAGCTTTTTGACCGATATGATCATAATGAATATTAAATACATAAAAAGCATCTCCTGTTTTACTCTTAAACTGACCCCAAGTACAAACTCTATTTAATGCGGCATCCCATCCTTTAGATGGTATACCTGGTGTTTCTGATAACCAAAATGTTCCAGAAGATAACAAGTCCAATTTATTAGGGTTAAAAAATATGGCACTGAATTCCCCTTCATTATCACCAGAATCTCTTCCTATTCCAATGTAGGGGAAGTTTAAACCTGATTTGATTTCCTCAAGTTGATGGTGCAAGCCTTCTTGGGTTCCAATAATATCCATTTTATGAAAAATGATCTGATTGATGAGATGAGGGGATCTATCTTTCCATAAATTGCCTTCATCATTGGGGTTATCAAACCTTATGTTGTAGGTGGATATATTTAAGTTTTGGGAAAATGAATTGCTTTGAAATAGAAATATCAAGTAAAAAGTGAGTACTACCCATCGTCTTTGATTTGAAATCATTGTTATAGTCATGTTATTATTGTTGAAGTCATTAATTTAGATATTTAATAAGCGATCAAAAAACCATTTATAAAAAGTAAACTAAGCCATTTATGAAATCAATAAACCCAAAAGAAATAAGTACCCCTGAGTTACATGGATATTTGTTAGGAGCAATAGCACCAAGACCAATTGCTTTTGCGAGCACTGTTGATCGCAATGGAAATGTCAATCTAAGCCCTTTTAGCTTTTTCAATGTTTTCGGCTCTAATCCCCCTGTTTTGATTTTTTCACCTGCAAGGAGAGTTAGGGATAATACGACCAAACATAGCCTTGAAAATGTCAAAGAGGTGGCTGAGGTGGTAATCAACATAGTCAATTATCGCATGGTAGAACAAATGTCTTTGGCCAGCACAGAATATGAAAAAGGAGTAAATGAATTTATTAAATCAGGTTTTAAAGAAGAAAAATCCCTCCTTGTAAAGCCCCCAAGGGTAAAGGAAGCCCCTGTTTCATTTGAATGTAAGGTGCTTCAGATCCTTCCCATTGGAGAAAATGGTGGTGCTGCCAACTTGGTTATTTGTGAAGTTATCATGATTCATTTGAATGAAAATATTTTAGATGACAATAGAAAAATTGATCCTTTCAAGCTGGATGGAGTCGCCAGAATGGGAGGCGATTGGTACTGCAGGGCCAATGGTGATGCTTTATTTGAAATACCTAAACCTATCAGAAACAAAGGTATTGGTGTAGATGTCATACCTGAATCAATAAAAAATAGCATGGTTTTGACTGGTAACAATTTGGGAAGACTCGGGAATGTGGAATCAATTCCTTCGGATTCAGATGTTTCTGAGTATGGAAAAACTCCTGTAATTCAAGAATTGCTTCAACGCTTTAAAAATGACTATGAAGGTTTGGAGTTTCATTTGCACCAAATGGCTCAGGAAAAGTTACTGGAAGGTGAAGTTGAAGAGGCTTGGAAAATTCTTTTACAAAATCAGGTAAGATAAGGGCAGTGCCCTTATCTTACCTTGATATCATAAGGAAGTCTTACCATAACTCCTTCCATTCTTTTGATTCTTTCTACCTCATTGAAATAAGGGTAAAGATTTCCCAATTTATGGCGGATCATATAAGCTTGGACCTCATTGGAAAACTGGCTGAAGAAACGCTCAAACCATGGCTTTACCTGAGGATAGTAAATCACGCGATAATCTTCAGAAATCTCAGCTTTGGCAGCAGCAATTTCAATGGCATCTTCCAGGTTACCCAAAACGTCCACTAACCCATTTTCTTTCGCTTGATTGCCGGTCCAGACTCTCCCAGAGGCCACATCTCTGATTTCATCTTTAGTTTTTGATCTTCCTGAAGCTACTCTATCAAGGAAAAGCTCATAACCCTCATCCACATAGCCTTGAAAAATACTTTTTTCAGCACTTGTAAGCTCTCTTGTTGGGCTGAGGAAATCGGATAGTTCTCCGGTCTTGACTACATCTGTGGTGATGCCAAGTTTGTTTTTTAGCAATCCTTCCGCATTAAACCATAAGGCAAAAATGCCTATGGACCCGGTGATTGTATTGGGTTGGGCTACAATTGTATCTGCTGCCGATGCTAAATAGTAACCACCAGAAGCAGCAACATCACCCATTGATGCAATCACTGGCTTTTCTTTTTTAGCACGCTCTATTTCTCTCCATAATACTTCCGATGCTAAGGCTGAGCCACCAGGAGAGTTAATTCGCATGACAATAGCTTTGACATCTTTGTTCTTCCTGGCTTTATTGATCTCTTTGGTAAACTCTTCTGAGCTAATCACACCATCAGCTTCTCCACTCATGATCTCTCCTTCAGCAACGATCACGGCTATCCTGTTTTTTGAGGATTTACCCTTACTTTTTGATGCTTTGTTGATTTTTGTAACGTTGATGGTGGGAATTTTATCGTCTTCTTCCAGCCCAAGTTTTTGCTTCAGCGCATCTATTACCTGATCTTCATAATATAATCCATCAACAATGTTCAGGTCTACTGCATCTGAAACTTTTCTAACCAACATATTGGAGTTGATTTCCCTAGTTTTATCAACCTCCAGACCGCGGCTTTGTGCAATTTCATAAATGGAAAGCGTGTTGAGGTCTTCCAGAAATGAGGCTGTTTGCAGTCGGTTTTCATCACTCATCTTTTCAAGCAAGAAAGGCTCAACTGCACTCTTAAAATCTCCTACCCTGAATACTTCTGGTTTGATTTCAAGTTTTTTGAAGAGACCTGTGAAAAAAATAATTTCAGAAGCTAGGCCATTGAATTCCATAAGTCCTGCTGGATTGAGGTAGACTTCATCGGCAACAGAGCTCAGGTAATATCCGTTTTCAGAGTAAAATTCACTATAGCTGATTATAAACTTTCCTGATTCCTTAAACTCCAGCAATTTATCTCTGAATTCCTTCATATTAGCCTGACCGGCAGAAAATGTACCTGCTTTGAGATATATTCCTTTTACATTATCATTTTCCATCGCTGTTTCAATAGCTCTTTTTAGACTTGTAAGCCCCACGGTGGGTACTCCACCAAAAAGTGCCAAGCTGGAGAATGAAGGGTCATCTTCATTTGTCCTTTCTACCATCACTCTTCCTTCCAAATCCAAAACCAATACCGTATTGGATTGGATGCTGACATCATCCTCAGTGCTCGAAATAATGGCGATTAGTCCGGCAAATATGAAAAAACTCATCACCGAAAAAATCAATAGACCAACAATAACTGCCAGAACATTACCTAGAAATCTCATAATAAAACTGTTTAAATTATCCCTAAAAATACCTCTTTTTTCTTTAAGTTTAGTTCTTCTACTTATTAGTTATGGGAAAATGTGTTTTGATTATCGGAGGAAACCTTGGAGATAGGGAAGAGATGCTTGAAAAGACTTGTTTTTATATTGAAGAACAGTTTGGGGCGATTATAAAAAAATCATCCATTTACGAAACTGCTGCTTGGGGAGGGAAGTCATCAGGAAATTATCTCAATCAGGTTTTGTTGATACAAACGGATGAATCTCCCTTGTCAGTATTGGAGAAAATATTGGAAATCGAAAACCTTTTGGGTAGAACTAGGGCTGTGAAATGGGGGGATAGGACGATGGATATAGATATCCTCTATTTTGATGAAAAAGTGATAGAAACTGAAAATTTAACTATTCCACATCCTCATATCAGCAATCGCAGATTTGTATTGGTACCTTTGGCCGAGATTCTCCCTGATTTATTTCATCCGGTATTTAAAGCAACAAACCTACAATTGCTTAACATCTGTGAAGATGTATCTGAAGTTAGAGTGTACAAAGAAAAACCCGGAGATTATCCGGGTTTGAATGAATTTTAGATGCTGGAGGCCTCAGCTTCCTTATGAATTTTTTTCACTAATCCTTGGAGGACTTTTCCGGGGCCGCATTCTATGAATTCCGAAGCATTGTCGGCAACCATGTTTTGTACGGATTGGGTCCATTTAACAGGTGCAGTGAGTTGAGCAATCAAGTTCTTTTTAATGGTTTCAACATCACTTACAGCTGTGGTACTTACATTTTGATAGACTGGGCAAATAGGTTGATTGAACGTAGTTTCTTTGATGGCTATTTCCAGCTTTTCTCTTGCAGGCTCCATTAAGGGGGAGTGAAAAGCCCCACCTACAGGCAATGGAAGTGCTCTCTTTGCACCGGCCTCCTTCATTTTCTCACAGGCAATTTCAATTCCCCTGCTACTTCCTGAAATTACTAATTGCCCAGGACAGTTATAGTTGGCTGGAACTACTATTTCTTCTGTGATTGATGCACATATTTCTTCTACTTTCGAGTCCTCAAGGCCTAAAATTGCTGCCATACCTGAAGGATTGATTTCACAAGCCTCCTGCATCGCTAAAGCTCTTTGATAGACTAATTTTAACCCATCTTCAAATGCGAGTGTTCCGTTTGCAACCAAAGCAGAAAACTCTCCCAGAGAATGGCCTGCCACCATGCTGGGTTTGAAGTCTTGGTTGGTTTTGGCCAAAATAACAGAATGAAGGAATATGGCTGGTTGAGTCACCTTAGTCTGTTTAAGCTCTTCGTCTGATCCTGAAAACATGATGTCAGAAATTCTAAATCCTAAAATTTCGTTGGCTCTTTCAAAAAGGATTTTTGCATCCTCATTGCTTTCGTAGAGATCTTTGCCCATTCCGGAAAACTGGGCTCCTTGTCCGGGAAAAATATATGCTTTCTTCATATTTTTATTTTTAATTGGTTATTTCTGTGTTCTACCTAAGCTGCTCAGCATTGACATGTTAGCTACTCAAGAATTAAGGTTTGTATAAATAAGGGCATTTTTGAGTTGATTTTGTCCACAAATATACCAAAAACAGTGGTCTCCACTGAAACTACTGTTTTTAACAGTTTATAGACAACTTACACTCCTAGGTCGTAAATTTCGGTGATTTCATTCAATATGGACTTGAAGTCAATTTTCAAGTCTATCAGTTTTCCTGTAGAAACATCAAATACCCATCCATGTACCTTCATCCCTCTTTTTCTGACAGCCTTCTGGACCACTGCAGTTTTGAGAAGATTGACACACTGTTCTTGTACATTTAATTCTACTAGCCTATTGTATCTGTCATTCTCATCCTCAATACCATTCAGCTCTTCTTTGTGTAAACGGTAAACATCTCTGATATTTCTGAGCCATGGATTGAGAATTCCTAAATCAGCTGCCTGCATCGCAGCTTTTACTCCTCCACAATAATAATGGCCACATACAACCACATGATCCACCTCAAGATTGTCTACTGCATAATTCAATACCGACATTACATTGAGGTCAATACTGATGACCATATTGGCAATATTTCTGTGGACAAAAACATCACCTGGCTCAACCCCCATCAGGTCCTCTGCTGTTACTCTTGAATCTGAGCAACCTATATATAATATATCAGGATTTTGACCTTTGGCTAACTTTTCAAAATAATCAGGGTTTTTATCCAGCCTTTTTTTGATCCAGATCTCGTTATTCTTAAAAACACTTTCTATATTCATGGTTTACGGGTTTGAAATAAAAATCAAAGTAATGATTTTTTTCATCGACCTTCAAGAAACTTGGCTCTTTCTTCTTCCGAAGGGAACCTACAGGTTTCTCTTTTACCAAACCATTTGTATCTGTTTCTTGCTATCCAATCATAAATTGGATCTCTTAAAAAAGTCGGAATAATGACCAGTCCATAAAAAAGTGGCCAAAGTCCACTTAGGTTCCTCGCAATCTCCAATGCAGCTTTGCTTTTATAGAAAATCTTATCTTCCCTGATTAAAATAATAGAATCTAGATAATCTTCCTTCACATTGAAATCTTTCAGGATTTCTTTGGAGGTTTCCTCCTGTAAAGCACCGAATTTAAATTTATCGTTCTTATCTCTTACAATTATGAAATCTACTGCATCATTGCAAAGATTACAGACTCCATCAAACATGACAATGTCAAATTTATCCTGAATTCTCATCTTATGATCTGTATGGTTCCTTTGAGTTTCTCTTGCTGCAACGATGGATCCAATACATCGAATAAGACAGTCGCACTGTAGAAATAGGTCCCGGCAGGCAACTCGTTTCCGTTTTTATCTCTTCCGTCCCAACGGATAAAAATATCGTTTTCACTGGAAGTAAGACTGTTATAGCTGAAAACTTCCGCACCCCATCTGTTTACTATAAATATTTCAACACCTGTGACAAATCTTGGGCATCTGCTGAAAGGATTGTCATAAGCCATAAAAGTCTCATTGATACCATCTCCATTTGGAGTGAATGCATTGGGAAGGTCATAATTTGGACAGTTATCAACACATACAATATTACTTGGCTCGCTTTCATTTCCTGATCTGTCAACAGCGGTGATATAATAACAGCCTCGGAATACGGGAAGGTTGGTAATGGTAGCCTGTAGCTCAAATGGAGAATAAGTGCCCACTAATTCAAATTGACCGTCTTCTCCATCCGGAGTGAAATAAAGCCTAAAATTACTCAACTCATCATCACAAGCACCTGAAAAATCAGGCTCCCAACTCAATCTGTGTTCAAAATTGCTGAAATTACAGATTTTATCTGATAAGAACTCGGTGCAATCAGGGCCTTCGAATGTCAGTACAGGTGGGCATGGAAGTCTGTCATCATCAGGTCTTGCACAGACTATTTGAGACTTGTTTTCCAGTGGATATTCAAGTAAGTCAATGTTGTACGCCCCTTTGGTCACTACAAAATAACAATATTCAATATCGCGCTGTAGGCTAACACCATTATGACTTCCATCATCAAAATAAGTGAAACCTTGGGTAGTAACATCAACTTCGGCGATCAACTCAAAATTGTTTTCATCCTGTGCTTCTGGGTCTGTTCTATTTCTGTACACTTCATGGGTGAATTCCTGAATGGAATTGTTCCAAGGTACCGTGAAGTCCCAATTCAGCTCAATGGCTTCATTGATGATTGTTGGCGATAGTCTGACCGAGGACGCAGAACTCGAACTGTCTATGGTAGTATTGTTCTCTCTCAGGATTACCTTATAATTATAAACCAGATTTTCTGTATTAAGTCCAGTATCAGTGAATAAAGTGTCTGATGTAGTAATGACAGAAACTCTATTTTGATTTCCTGTAAAGCCAGTGTGTCTAAGTAACTCATAGGTGAAAGGCCCTGGAAATTGCTCTCTATCTATGTCGTATGGCGGAGTCCATTTGACGAATATTTGACCTTCGTCTGTATCTGTCTCTTCTATGCTTACATTAGTAATCAATGGTACATCCACATCTACAGTGATACAGATTTCTTCTGACACAATACTCTCACCAAGTCTTGGGGTAGGAAAAGCCGCAACCAGTCGGTAGCAGTAAGTATTGCCAGGCGCAAGGCCCTCTCCATTATTGGTATCAATAAAATTAAAAGTATTCATGTCTGTGGTGCCCACCAGTTCATAACCTGCCCTGATACCTGTTTCGCAGGAATCAGGTTCATAGGGATCTGAATTCAATCTGCGCCAGACTTGCATGGTCTCCGCACTGTTTGAACAGGAATATGGGTCCCAGGTCAAATTCGCTGCCCGACCTTGTTGCTGTTCAATATCATCTATTACAGGAGGTGGACCTACTACTTTTATTCTCCAAGTTCTGATATCCACCAATGCAGGCCCGGATTGTGGCTGGTCGGTTATTCTTATTCTTACCTCGTAATCCCTTTCCCTCACATGGTTACATACTGTCTGCCATTCAAAATCGACTGTACCAGGGCTGGGTTGGAATCCCCTTAATGAATCATAAGTGGCAAAAGAAGGAGTAGAACGGGCTAATGGCTCACCAAATAATTCTATCCTTATAGGGTCTCCATCAGGGTCAAATCCCTGGATTATTTCTTCAATTTTCGTTCCTGCTACCACGCAGAGGTCAGGAGGGAGGATAAGTTCTGGCCTTTGATTATTTGTGTTTTCAATGATGATCTGCATATCCCGGACTACATATCCGATAAGACGGTATTCTCCCCCAATTCTCCGCCATTCCTGGACTTGAAAAGCAATATTATACTGGCCTGCAAGACCGGGAGCATCCCAGATCAAATCACCTGTAACTGGATCCATTTCTATAAAGGGATTACCTGAACCGTCTTCCCTGTTGAATGAGAATTCGCCTGAAGCCGGACTTCTATAGTTATTGACAAACCTTTGAAATCCTTGCTTGGGTCTTACGGTGATTTCATCGAAAAAATATGCAAGGCTGTCACCATCCGGGTCAAATGCTCCTGGGTTATGTATGTATCTGACATTTACCCCTCCATTGTCTACAGGAGGTATTGTCAATACTGGAGAATTATTAATTCCAATAAATGGATCAATGGTAATCATGGTCTCCACATAAAAAGGAGTATCGACAGAATTAGCCATATTCAGAGTATTCGCATTTCTGTTGAACTCCCTAAACCAAATGGTGTATTGACCGGGGCCTTGGTAGGTATGTGTGATTACAAAAGTCGTCTTTTCAATATTATTCCCCAGTTGCTCTACAGTCTGAAAATCATTCTCGGTATTCAATCTCGTTTCCCTACCGTCTCCAAAATTTATATCCCCAGGTCCAAGGACTACAGTTGACCTGGTGTCTGTATATCCGATTACTGTTATTCTATAGGTTAAGGTTTGAGGATTGACACGTTCCGCGATTATTTCACCTGCACGGATATGTGTTGCAAAAGATTGTTGAGCCGCAGATAAGAAGAGGCAAAGAAAAATTAAAAGTAAATATTTGATTTTCATGAACTCTTGAGCTTTGCTGTACTAGTTATACGAAATTAACTAAATCAGTTCGAATTTATTTTCTTTAAATCAAACAATAATTTTGAACAGTTGGTTAAGATAGCACTTTAAATAATTGAATAAAAGCCGAAAAATAATCTATTTAGAACCTTTTAAAATAAGTTCAATCGTTTGAATCGTCTTTGTTTACTAAGCTTTCCAAATGTAAATTTGGCCCCAAAGTTTAATAAACCAAATATATCAACGATCACTTAAGAAAAAGTATATGAGTTGGGTAACAAAAACCTTTAATAGCACCTTGGGTCAAAAACTACTGATGGCCCTTACCGGATTGTTTCTGATTTTATTTTTGGTAGTACATCTTGCGGGTAATCTGCAGTTGTTACTTCCTGATGAGGGAGAGTCTTTTAATATTTATGCTGAGAGTATGGCAAGCAATCCATTAATCAGGGTGGTTTCAATCGGTAATTTTGCTTTTATTTTAATTCACGTCATCTATTCAGTTGTCCTTACTAGGTCCAATAAAAAAGCAAGACCAGTAAATTATGCGGTGAGTAAGGCTTCTACCAACAGTACATGGGCCTCCAGGAATATGGGGATTTTAGGGACAGTTATATTATTATTCTTGATCATTCACCTTAGGGGCTTTTGGTATGAGTTCAAATTTGGAGAGCTTCCAACTGCAGTGTATGATGGAGTGACTTACAAAAATGTATTTGCTATTGTATCTGAAGCTTACTCCAATATTGCTTATGTCATCGTTTATGTGGTGGCTATGGGTTTTCTTGGCTTTCACCTATCACATGGATTTGCCAGCGCATTTCAGACCTTAGGACTGAACCATGTAAAATATTCACCTTTGATTCAAAAAGTCGGAGCCGGCTTCGCAATTATAATTCCAGCACTATTCGCTCTTATTCCTATTGTCATGTATATACAGACCTTATAGGGATTATTTAATGAATGTGGAAATTTAAATTTCAGTTAGATGATACTAGATTCTAAAATACCTGACGGCCCATTGGCAGAAAAATGGACCAAACATAAATTCAACGTCAAGCTGGTCAACCCGGCGAATAAAAGAAAGTATGAAGTAATTGTAGTGGGGACTGGTTTGGCCGGTGCTTCTGCAGCAGCTTCATTGGCAGAGCTGGGGTATAATGTGAAAGCATTCTGCTTCCAAGACAGCCCGAGAAGAGCGCATAGTATCGCCGCCCAAGGTGGTATCAATGCGGCTAAGAATTACCAAAATGATGGTGATTCTGTCTATCGTTTATTTTACGATACCATTAAAGGGGGTGATTACAGAGCAAGAGAAGCCAATGTTTACAGGTTGGCGGAAGTTTCTGTAAATATCATAGATCAATGTGTAGCACAAGGGGTGCCTTTTGCAAGGGAGTATGGAGGTCTTTTGGCTAACCGCTCTTTTGGTGGAGCCCAGGTATCCCGAACTTTTTATGCAAGGGGCCAGACTGGACAGCAATTATTGTTGGGAGCTTATTCTGCATTGAGTAGACAAGTTGCTAATGGTAAAGTGAAACTATATCCAAGAACGGAATTGATGGATGTGGTCACCGTAGATGGCAAAGCGAGAGGGATTATTACCAGAAACCTGATTACTGGTGCTGTGGAATCTCATTCAGCCCATGCTGTCCTGCTTTGTACCGGTGGATACGGTAATGTTTTTTTCCTTTCCACTAATGCAATGGGCTCTAATGTAACTGCAGCTTGGAGAGCCCATAAGAAAGGAGCTCTGATGGCCAATCCTTGTTATACCCAAATTCACCCTACTTGTATTCCTGTATCGGGAGATCATCAGTCAAAGTTGACACTGATGTCTGAATCTTTGAGAAACGACGGTAGGGTATGGGTTCCAGCCACTGTAGAAATTGCTGAAAAGTTGAGAAAGGGACAGATCAGTCCAAACGATATCAAAGAGGAAGACAGAGATTATTATTTGGAAAGAAAATACCCATCTTTTGGTAACCTTGTCCCCAGAGATGTGGCTTCCAGAAATGCAAAATATGTCTGTGATGAGGGAAGGGGAGTGAATGAAACTGGCGAAGCTGTATTTCTGGATTTCCGTGACGCTATCAGAAGAGATGGTGAGGATACTATCCGTGCGAAATACGGTAACCTTTTTGACATGTATCAGCAAATTACCGGTGATAATCCATACCAATTGCCTATGATGATTTATCCTGCGGTACATTATACGATGGGTGGACTTTGGGTAGATTATAATCTGATGACAAATATACCTGGACTTTATGCTTTGGGTGAGGCAAATTTCTCCGACCACGGAGCAAATAGGCTTGGGGCCTCTGCATTGATGCAAGGTCTGGCAGACGGTTATTTTGTAATTCCTTATACTATTGGGGATTATTTGGCTCAGTCAGGATACGATAAGATTGAATCAGATCATCCTGAATTCAAAAAGTCAGAAAAAGAGGTAAAAGACAGAATAGCAAAACTTTTGAGTATCAAAGGTGAAAAAACTGTAGATCACTTCCATAAGCGTCTTGGAAAGATCATGTGGGATTACTGTGGGATGGCTAGAACTGCCGAGGGCTTGACCAAAGCCAAAGCAATGATTAAGGAGTTGAAAAAAGAGTTCTGGACCAATGTCAAAGTGCTGGGAGACAATGAAGAGCTAAATCAATCTTTGGAAAAGGCACATAGAGTAGCTGATTTTATAGAATTGGGTGAATTGATGGTAGATGATGCCCTACACAGAAATGAGTCCTGTGGTGGTCACTTCAGAGAAGAATATCAGACGCCTGAAGGTGAAGCCTTGAGAGATGATGAAAACTTCGCTTATGTGGCAGCTTGGAAATATTCGGGTGAAGGACAGGAGGAGGAGCTCGTAAAAGAACCTCTGATATTTGAAAACGTCAAGTTGACCCAAAGAAGTTATAAGTAATCAAAAGCATTTAAACTCGTAAGAGCCATGAATTTAACTTTAAAAATCTGGAGACAGAAAAACCAATCTGATAAAGGTGGTTTTAAAGAATATAAAGTGAGTGATATTTCCAAAGACATGTCTTTTCTGGAGATGTTGGATGTACTCAATGAACAATTATCTGATAAAGGAGAGGATCCTGTGCATTTTGACCATGATTGTAGGGAAGGGATCTGTGGGATGTGTTCCCTGCATATCAACGGTAAGCCACATGGGCCTTTGCAAACTACCACCTGTCAGTTGCATATGAGATCATTCAATGATGGAGAAACGATCACCATTGAACCTTGGAGAGCAACAGCCTTCCCTGTTATGAAAGACTTGGTAGTTGATAGATCTTCTTTTGATAGGATCATTCAGGCAGGAGGATATGTTTCTGTCAATACCGGTGGAGTACCTGATGCCAATGAGATTCCCATTCCGAAAAGAATAGCGGATGAAGCGTTTGATGCGGCTACCTGTATTGGTTGTGGTGCCTGCGTAGCAGCTTGTAAAAATGCTTCAGCCATGTTGTTTACATCTGCCAAAATTTCCCAATTGGCCATGTTGCCACAGGGACAGGTCGAAAGAAAAGAACGTGCTGAGAAGATGATTGCCCAAATGGATGCAGAAGGGTTTGGAGCCTGTACCAATACAGGTGCTTGCTCTGCGGAATGTCCAAAAGGGATCAGTTTGACTAACATTGCCAGGATGAATAGGGAGTATTTCTCTGCGGTAGTAAGTTCGGAGAATGTTTGATATTGAGTTTATTTGAAATTGAAAGCCGGCTAGTCCGGCTTTTTTTTATTAGAATTTAATAACAGTTTTATTTAATGTCAGTGCAGTGAAAAGTTGAGAATGAAATTTAATCGATTAAAGTTTGACTTTATTTTTTTACTTTCAATCGCTAGCATGATTTAGTTTTGAGTTTGGTATTTCTCTTCACGGGAAGTTTTTGAGGAAAAACGATGTTTTAATCTAAATTAATCTTAAAATGAAAAGAAAAAATTTTCTAATCGGATTGTTTACACTACTATTTGGAGTTGGTGTTTATGCGGGTTGCCCAGTGGTAGATTGCGGCGCAGATTGTGGTTCGGGTAGTGTTTGTTCCATTACACAATATGTAAACGGGCAGCAATGTTCTTGGACAATTTGTTATGGTGTAGGACCTTCTGACAATTATTAATGAAGGAATGAATTTTAACTTTCCGAGGGGAATAACTGAAATTCCCCTCCCCTTAAATCCTGAATGTAATTGATTTTAAAATATGGGAAGGAGTTTTTTTATATTGGTTATATTTTTGATGTATTGTGATTCTAAATTAGAGTTGCAATCTGTTGATTTTAAATTTTCTTATGATTCCTTTTCAATACAAAAGTCATTAGTAGGAAAGAAACTTGATTTAGGTACAATTTATTCCCCTGTTGATATTTTTTTTGATGATTCACTTCTTTTTGTGTCATCTATTGGTCAAAATTTTAATGTAACTGTTTTTGACACGCATGATAATTATTCAAAGCTAGCTCATATTTTTAAAAATGGTGCTGGTCCCTCTGAGACATATTCAGTTGCTAAGATGGATTTTTTAAAGGATGGATCGGTATGGGTTCATGATATTATGGCTACTTCTATGAAGCGTTTCAACTTTTCTTCGATTATGGACTCAGTTTTTGTTGAAGAATTGGAAAGTGCTTTTTTTATGAATCCAATACTTTCTGCAGTTTATGTAAATGACAGTATTTTTTATACCACTACTCAAGGTGTTTTTCCACATTCTAGATTTTATGTTTACTCAAAGGATGGAGATGAAATGAGAGCTCATGGAAGCTATCCAAATTTTGGTTTGGAAATTCCCCCCACGGTAGAAGTGGATGTATTTTGGGCAAAGTCAATGGTACACCCTTCTAGAGAAAAATTTATTTTGGCATATGAGTATTTAGACTTAGTGGAATTATTTTCAAGGGATGGAAATCTCATAAAGCGCATCCATGGACCATTGCAATTTTTACCAAGTTTTGATATTGGAGAAAGAGGAGGGACTCCATATATGAAGCGTGTTTATGAAAAAACCCAACATGCTTACAAGTCATTGGCAGTCAATGAAGAAGAAATATTTTTGTTATTTGCTAATGGAAGAACAAACAAGCCTGGAGATAAGGAAGCTTCCATTCACTATAATCATGTAGTAGTTTTAAATTGGAATGGCGACCCTATAAGATTTTATGAACTGGACCATGCTGTAGCCTCTATTACGGTTGATTGGAACAACAAGATACTGTATGGCTTGGATAGAATAGAATCAGAAATTTATGCATTCCAATTTTAAAGTTTATTTTTACTTTTTAAACATCGGATAAATTAGATCCTTTCTCGTTTTTAGACCAATTTAAATATTTGTATCTTTGAAAATTACTATAATTTAGAAATTTTATTTGATTAGATATTTACTGAGGAATGCATCTTATTGATCTGGGGATTTTTGTGGGCTATATGGTGGCCATGCTTGGTGTTGGGTACTATTTTATGAACCAAAACAAAAGCCAGGATGATTATTATGTAGGAGGGAGAAGTATCGGGAGTTGGCACATAGGCCTTTCTGTAGTCGCTACAGACGTAGGAGGCGGATTTTCAGTCGGCCTGGGTGGGCTCGGCTTTGTGATGGGGCTTTCCGGTAGCTGGATGCTTTTTACAGGATTATTGGGAGCTTGGCTGGCAGCAGTGTTTTTGATTCCAAGAGTGAAATCAGACAAAGCCTTCGCGAGTTTTTATACATTTCCTCAAATCTTTAAACACCTCTTTGACAAGAAGGTAGGTATTGTTGCTGCCATCATCTCGATGGTGGGCTATTTAGGGTTTACGTCCTCCCAGTTATTGGCAGGGGCTAAGTTAGCTTCCGGAACATTTTTGGAGCTAAGTCTTACCCAAGCTTTGGTCATCATGGGTGTGATTGCAGTGGTTTACACTGTATTAGGTGGGCTTAAAGCAGTGATTTATACAGATACGGTTCAGTGGATTATTCTTATGTTGGGTTTTATATTTATAGGACTTCCAGTGGCTTACTATCATGTAGGCGGTTGGGAAAGCATCAGAGCTACTTTACCTGATGAATATTTTTCTTTGACCAACCTGCGTTGGCAGGACTTTGCCAATTGGGGGATTACTATACTTCCGATATGGTTCATAGGTATGACTTTGTATCAAAGGATTTTTGCCAGTCGGGATGAGAAATCTGCCAAGAAGGCCTGGTTTATCGCAGGGATATTTGAATGGCCTATTATGGCCTTTATGGGAGTAGGTCTGGGTTTGCTTTCCAAGGTAGCCTTTGAGCAGGGGCTTTTGATAATAGATCTTGACAATCTGGACCCGGAAATGGGTCTGCCAATTTTGCTAAGGACGATTTTACCGCCCGGAATATTGGGCTTGATGATGGCAGCCTATTTTTCTGCAGTTTTGTCTACTGCGGATTCCTGTCTGATGGCTGCTTCTGGGAATTTATCGACCGACATTTTTGGGAAATGGCTCAATGCAAAGCCTGAAAAATATCAAATCAGATTTAGCCAGCTTTTTACTTTGATTTTGGGTACCTTAGCCTTAGTAGTCAGTATGCAAATGACCAATGTATTGGAGCTCATGCTTTACAGCTATGCTTTTATGGTTTCAGGCTTGTTGGTTCCCATCCTTTTTGGCTTGTTTACTGATAAAAGAGACCCTTGGGCTGCGGTTGCTGCCATGATTTCAGGCGGGACTGTCACCGCGACATTGGGAGCCTTAGAGATAAATCTGCCATTTGGGCTTGATCCGAATTTTTTTGGTGTTTTTACCTCTTTAGCAATGTATTTGCTTGTTTATTATATATCTGATAAGAAAAAACAAAATAAAAATAAAGTTTATGCTTAAAATAGAGACACTTTCAGCAATTGATCAAGCAACATATTTACAGAAAAAAGAAATTGCAGATTTTTTATTCGAACATCTGGATGAATATGGTGATCCACATTCCGATATTATGAAATGCTTGGACTATGCGCTGGATCAAGCAGTGGATAAGGGAGGTTTTTCAGTGATGGCTAGGGAAGATGGTAAAATCGTAGGTGCCGTTATCATGAATAAAACCGGAATGTCTGGATATATTCCTGAAAATATTCTGGTGTATATAGCTGTAGCTTCCTCCCAAAGAGGAAAAGGCGTAGGGAAAAAACTAATGCAGACAGCCATTGAGCTAGCCAACGGCGATATTGCATTGCATGTGGAGCCTGATAATCCAGCGAAAATACTTTATGAAAAATTAGGCTTTACGAACAAGTATTTAGAAATGAGACTTAAAAAATAAGATGGCATATCTTACCTTAAATAAAACCAAACTCAACAAGAATTTTCAATTCCTCAAATCCATGTTTGATGATAGTGATATCTCATGGGGAGTAGTTTCTAAAATCCTTTGTGGCAACAGAATGCTACTGGGCGAACTCATCGATTTGGGGGTCAGAGAAATTCATGATTCCAGAATCAGTAATTTGGCGAAGATCAAAGAAATCAATCCTGACATCCAGACTGTGTATATCAAGCCTGTGTCCAAAAGGAATGTGGCCAAGATGGTAAAGTACGCTGACGTCAGTCTAAACAGTGAGCTGACCACCATACGGTGGATTTCTGAGGAAGCTGTTAAGCAGGGAAAAATGCATAAAATCATCATTATGGTGGAAACCGGTGACCTCAGAGAGGGGGTAATGGGAGACCATTTGATTGAATTTTATTCCCAGATTTTTGAATTGCCGGGTATTGAAATCATTGGTCTGGGAACCAATCTAAACTGTTTGAATGGTGTCATGCCTTCTACCGATAAACTGATCCAGCTTTCTCTTTACAAACAAATCATCGAGTTGAAGTTTAATAAAAAAATACCTTGGGTATCTGCGGGGACTTCAGTGACCATTCCATTGATGCTTCACAAGCAGCTTCCAAAAGGGGTCAACCATTTCAGAGTAGGAGAAACCCTGTTTTTCGGAGTAGATCTTTTTGAAGAAAAAGTAATAGATGGTATGGATGGGGATGTTTTTACACTTTTTGCGGAAATTATCGAGATGCAGGAAAAGCCACTTTTGCCTAGTGGTACTTTGGCAGCCAACCCACAGGGAGAGGTTATAGAAATAGATGAGGACCTATATGGAAGATCTTCTTTTAGAGCTATCTTAGATATTGGTTTACTGGATGTTGACCCGAAGTACTTGATTCCTGAAGATGGGGAATTTGAAATTTTGGGAGCCAGTTCGGATATGTTGATTCTCAATTTGGGAGAAAATCCAAAAAAGTATCAAGTTGGGGATGTGGTAAAGTTCGGTTTAAAATACATGGGAGCTTTGAGTATTCTGAATTCCAGTTATGTGGATAAAGTAGTCAGCGAATAGCTTTTGATAATCAGGTAGTTGGGTTTTTGGCTTTATAAAAAAAGTCCAACTGGCACGAATTTAGCCCTTTTGTGCCAAAACCAACTATTAGAAATATGAAAAAGTTAACAATGATTTTTGCTGTCATAGCGCTTTTTGCTGTGAATGCAAATGCACAATCCAGTAATGAAGGTAGAGGCGGTCTAGGTATCAGAGGTGGAGGTAATTTTTACACCTTTGGAGGCGGAGATATTTCTGAAGACAATTATACCAATAGAACCGGATTTCATTTGGGTCTTTACTCTACCTTCTTTGTGGCAGAATCTTTTGCTATTGAGCCTGGTGTTTATTATGCAATGAAAGGAACCAGAAATGATGACTTTCTCAATTCAAGAGCAAATTTGGACTATGTTGACGTCCCGGTCCTTGCAAGAGCCTATCTGACCGAAGGTTTCAACATCTTTGCTGGACCTCAGATTTCCTTTTTGGCGGCTTCCACATTTGAAGGTGATCTTTTTGGTTCTACGGTGAGTTTTGATTCAAATAACGTAAGAGAAACCGACTATGGACTTGTAGTAGGGTTGGGTTATAACCTTCCAAAAGGTTTAAATGTACAGGGATCATACAGCTACGGAATGGCTCCTGTTTTTAAAAACAGCAATTCTGATGTGTATAATAGAGGATTCAACCTTTCAGTAGGTTTGACTTTCTAATATCTCAATTAGATCAAATACCTTTTCTCTTGGCCCAGCTATTCCAGCTGGGCTTTTCGCTATTTATAGGACTGATCATTCATCGCATTGATCCAGTCTTTGATCAATTGAAGCCCTTCTTCATGTACAGTCACTCTTCCCAACTCGGGCATGGCAGCGCCTACTTGATTGGTACCCATACGGAATGTTATGATGGATTCATCAGCTTTACCGGGATAAATCCCAAACTTAAAAGACCCGGCCCCAAAACCCGCAGCGACGGGTGTTTTGAAAATACCAAGCTTCATAGGTTCTCTTTCTTCATAGTTCAAAAAAAGTCCTGATGTACTTGCCGGACCCTCAGCGCGGTGGCAGTGTGCACAATTGATGTCCAAGTATGCCATGGCGCGTAATTCCAGAGATTGGGTTTTATCATTGTAATCAATCATAGCCGGTAATTTATCCAGATCTTCGCCAGCTTTGAGAAGCCCTGCGTCTGTCCATTTGACCAATTGATTTTGATGTTGGGCTCCATAATAAATCTCATGGTTAAGGTGCTTGGCTTTTACACCGATTGGAACCATTTCCTCATTTACGTTGTGGCAGCTTTTACATTGATTTTTGTTTGGGACGATATAATTAATGACCTGATCTTCTCCTTTTACATCTGTCCATTTGATCGGTAGTTCTGCACCAACCACCTTGTAATTGGCATCTGTCTGATCGTCATTCCAGATGTAAGGAAAGGCCTCCCAGCTACCGTTTCTTTTGACCATTAGTCGGGTTTCAACCATTCTGATATTTTCATCAGGCTTTCGAAAGTCGGCTGGGTAATAAAAACTCTTAATCAATACAGTATGGTCAGGGAAATCCATGGTACCTTCTATGTCATCATTGATTTTAGCATGGCTTCCTTTAGGCATCCAAATAAACCTTGATTTGTGCGCATAATCAGTAAAAAGGGAAGAAGCAGGTTGATATAGAATTACTCCATCGCTTGGATTCATCTCTCTTATTTTTCCTTTAAAAAAACCGTAGTCGGAAAGCTTGTCAAAAGGAAAATCCTTGAAATCTAAAGTTGCTGTTTGGATCTCTGGGGGTTCCCAGTCACCGTAATTTATATCAGGAATAAGAATTTCTTCTTTCTTAACCTGGGGGCCACATGCCCATGCAAGAAAGAGGATGAATGCGAAGAGGCTATTGGGATAACTCTTGGTCATGATTTCAAAGTTCGGCAATTGCGCTTACATCAGTTTTGATTTCTGTTTGACAGTCAAAAGGACTGTAATTTTTGGTTGACTTGATGTTGTCTTCCCCATCCCAAAGGTCAAACAAGGTAAAGTGCAGCTTATCCATGTCGGATTCCTGAATGCAAATATTCATTGGGTTGGAGTTGATGTCATTACTCAGTGATTTATCCCAAAAGCCATCAAATACAATGTCCTGTGTTTTTCCCTTACCATGGGCATTATATACTGAAATCAACTGCCCGAATTCCTTACTAAGATCTGGGATTTTCATAGTCCTTTGGTAATCGTTGTCGTGGATGTAAATATTGGACGTATAGGGTGACCAATTGGGGGCTTCAGCCGGAAATCCGGTGATTTGATAATTGGCTATGGCTATGCCTACAGTCTTGTTTTTGTGTATTCGGTTGTTATAAACTTCCACGTCTTTGGCCGCGAGCAAAATCACCCCCGAACCAGGAGGAATCATGGTAACTGTATTTCCATTGGGTTCATTACTTAAAGGAGTTGCAAAATTGACATGGTTATTTGAAATGATGTCATTATCATAAATTTTAGTGCCACGCCCTTCTGCTTTCGGAAGTCCAGGAAGGTTGAATACTAGAATTCCACCCGAATTGTCTCTGGCTGTATTTCCAAACACCTCGGCATTATCCGAGTTTTCAATCTCAATGCCTGCTACATTTCCAAAAGCAAGTGAGTTTTTGACAATAATATTTTCAGACTGACCCACATATATTCCGGCATCTTTGGAATGGGAAGCAATACATTCGTCTATCATCACGTTTTTACACTGCACAGGATAAATGGCGTAAGTACCATTTTTGGATTTGTCACCATTGGTCCAGGTTACGTTGATCCTTCTGAAGGTAATGCCATCACTGTGTTGGCTTTTGATTCCGTCTCCGGGAGCATCTTCTATACTCAGGTCTTCAATTTTGATGTTGTTGCCTACCAATTTTACCCCCTCTCCACCTGATCTGAGCTCTCGGAACGAAAGTATAGTTTCGGCCATTCCTGCTCCTTTGATGGTGACATTGTTTTTATTGTCCAGAATCAGTTGGGTTTTCAGCTTGTAAAAACCGGCCGGGATCTCAATTACATCGCCATCTTGAGCCAACATAAAAGCTTCTACAACTTTGTCCACATCATCTTGACTCAGCCTGGTAAGTTTACTGGAGTCAAAAGTCATTTCGGTATTGCTGTCATTACAGGAACTGAGGAACATTCCTGTCCAAAATATGAAGAGCAATGGCAGAAGATGGATTTTCTTTTTCATAGCAGAGGGTTTATTGGATAATCAAATTTACCGAAAAACCTGCTTACAAGCATTTGACAAAAATCAAAAAAAATCAAAGGTTGGCCCGTATTCTACTCAAGGTCTCGATGCTCATGTCAAGAAAAGATGCGATTTGGCCTACACTTGCTTTTTGGATGATTTCGGGCTTTTGTTGCAAAAGTTCTTCATAGCGCTCTCTGGCATTTTTGAATTTTGAAAATATCAATTGTTCTTCCACTCTGATATAGTATGCCTCTAAAATCAAGCGATACACCCTCTCCAAATCCCTGTGGGTATCGAAAAGACCCATCAGGTCTTGATGGCTGATGTGCCAAAGTTTACAATCTTCAAGAGCTTCGATATTTTCGTAGGAAGGGGATTGAGAGATAAAACTTGACATGGAGGTGATAAACTCTCCTTCCATGCTGAAGCTTATTGTGATGTCTTTGTCATCTTTGAAATAGTAACTCCGAACGGCTCCTTTAAGGATGAAAAACAGATTTGCACAAATTTCCCCTTTACTGATCAACTTTTCTGACTTGGAGACCTCTCTGATATTCCCCTTATTTAAAAAAGCCTGCAAAGATTTTTGCTCCAAATCCAAAAACTTATTAAGGGTTTCTGTTAATTTACTCATCTGTTTTTGAAAATTGGTTGAAGTTTTGATTTAGACCAAACAGCTTGAACAACTTATCCCAAATTATAGAAAATTATTAAAACAAGATGAAAAAATTATTCTTAGTTTCTTTTATGTTTTTGAGCATGATCGCTGCCCAACAAGCAAATGCCCAGGTGGGGCTTAGAACTGGCTTGAATGTTTCCAACTTCAATGGATACAGTTTTGATTCCAGAGTCGCTTTCCGTGCCGGAGTTTTTTATGGCTTAGACTTAATGGAAAATATTAAAATAGAGCCTGGGTTGTATTTTTCCCAAAAAGGGATTCAGGAGAGTTCAGACGGAATCAGCGATAGATTGAGCTATATTGATATTCCTGTGGTTGTCAGATATGGTCTTTCCGAAAAACTTAATGTTTTTGCAGGTCCACAAGCTTCTGTTTTGGCAGCCAGGCGGTATGAAAATCCAGATGGCGTAAGCAGAGCTACCAGCACAATACGAGGTTATGATCTTGGTGCTGTGTTAGGTGTTTTTTACGAGCTGTACGATGGTCTTGGTGCTCAGTTGGGCTATGATATGGGATTGATCAGCTTGAATTACTTCGACACGAATGTCAAAAGCAGGGTTTTTCACTTTACATTAAGCAAGACATTTTAACCTTTGATTCTGCCGGGGTTTTCCTCCAGAAAGGACTTCCATCCTGCTGTACGGCCTCTGGTCTGCAACCTGCCATCGTGGAAATGATGGCAGACTGCTACAGCCAAAGCATCTGTAGCATCCAAGAGTTTTGGCAATTCTTCAATCTTCAAAAGAGTTTGTAGCATAGCTGCCACCTGTTCTTTGGATGCGTTTCCATTGCCAGTGACGGATTGCTTCACCTTTTTGGGGGAGTATTCCGCAATGGCGATTTCCCTGGCAAGGGCTGCCGCCATCGCTACGCCTTGAGCCCTGCCCAGTTTCAACATGGATTGTACATTTTGTCCGTAAAAAGGTGCCTCTAAAGCAACCGCATCGGGGTGAAATTCATCAATCAGTCCTGTTATTCTTTCAAAAATCTTCTTCAGCTTCAGTTCGTGAGTAGTGTATTTTTTTAGGTGAATCACGCCATATTGTAAGGGTTTGTATTTTTTTCCTTCAACCAAAATCAGGCCGTAACCCATGATATTGGTACCAGGGTCTATCCCAAGAATTATTTTTTCCTTTGCTTCTTTTTTGGCTTCTTTACTCATTACCGCAAGTTAAACCAATTCATGCTAACAATTTACTTTTTGGTAGGGATACTTTATCTGCTCCTGATGGGCAGGCTGAGAATGTACTGGCAAAAAAAAAAGAGCCATGCTCAATCGGAAAAATCAGATGAAATGGTGAATATCCTTATTCCTTTCAGAAATGAAGCGGAGAATCTGCCTCTGATTTTCAATTCTGTTGTTGAGCTTAATTACCGGCCCCTCCAGGTTTTTTTTATCAATGATGCTTCGGAAGATAATTCCGTTAAAATCATTTCAAAACTCGTTGCTGAGGGCGAAAGCAAAGATATTTCTTTTATAATATTGGAAACTAGTGGAGTAGGCAAAAAGGCAGCACTTCAAACCGGTATCCAAGAAGTGTCTTCCGGGATAATTCTTACCACAGATGCAGATTGTAAGCTTCCACCATCTTGGGTGGAATTGATGTGTGAGCCTTTTCATTCTGATAAAATCCAACTTGTAGCAGGTCCTGTCATGAGCAATGGACAGAGTGGGTTTTTGGAAAAATTTCAGCAAGTGGAGTGGGCAAGTGTTTTATTGGTCACCCAAGCAAGTTTTGAATCTGGCAATCCATTAATGTGCAGCGCTGCCAATCTTGCGTTTAGAAGGGCTGCTTTTATGGAAGTTGGTGGTTATATGGGAAATGAGCACCTCTTGTCAGGAGATGATGAGTTTTTGCTAAAAAAAATACTGAGGCATTTTGGCGTAAATTCAGTCTCATACATAAATGATCAGGGATCATTGGTGAAAACTTCGGCACAAGGAAGCTGGCAATTACTTTTTTCGCAAAAAATCCGGTGGGCCTCCAAATGGAAACAGCATCAAAGTAATTTTCACATGTTATCTTCATTGCTACCCGTTTTGATCCAATTATTTTTTCTCAGTAGTTTTATTCTTCTGACAAGGGGAGCACAGGGACAGTTGGTTTTTTGCATTGTTTGGGGGGTGAAATTCTTATCAGAATATAAAAGCCTTTCTACAGTTTTGAAGTCTTATGGTATCAAACAAGCTCTGTGGGTGTTTTTGGCCACTAGTATTTTCCATCCAGTTTATGTTTTAAGAGTGGTATTGGGTGCACTTTCAGGAAAATTTGAATGGAAGGGAAGAAAATCCTCGGATTAGCCTTAATTTAGAGTTTGAAAATGAAATATAATGAACGAGGAAGAGTTTGATTTATTAGATGAGCTTTACTTTGTGCAGCCATATCAATACCTCAAAGAGGAGTTGGGCTGGGAGGATCAGAAATTACTGTCCACTTTGCAAAGTTTACATCAAAAAGCTTTTATCAAATGCCTTACAGCCCCTGATGAAGAGCTTTTCGATCAGGTGGATATTTTAAACAAAGGAAAAGAATTGTACTATCTGGCCTCCAAAAAGGGGCTGATGGAGCATAATGCCATTTAATGTGACGCCAACAACAGTAGCATATCAAAAAAAAGAACTGGAGCTCAAAGCGCTTCTGGAAATTACACAAGCCATCAACGAGAACAAACCTGCTTCCGTGCTTTTGGATATTTTTAAATTCACTTGCTTGGTACACTTGAATATCCGATCCATTTTGCTCTATATGATCAATCAGGATCAATATGAAAGAAAAATCAGTCACGGAGTCAAAAATAATGTACCTGAAATTATTCCTGAAAAACAGGTGGAATATGAAAAGGGGGAAGGCAAACTCAATATTCAGGTCGGTCCAGGATTTTCATTTAGCGAACTGGAAAACTACCTTCCTGTCTTTCATAAAGACCGAATGTTGGCAATTCTTTTTCTTAAGAAAAAAGATGAGCTGGTAGAGCTCGACTTAAATTTCACCCAAGCCCTGACCAATATTATGGTTGTAGCCTTGGAAAACAAACGTTTTGCTAAAAGGCAGTTGGAGCAGGAGAGGTTGAAAAAAGAAGTAGAAATAGCCTCCAATGTTCAACGGATGCTTTTCCCCTCTGTTCTTCCCAAAACAGCCAAACTGAAAGCCAAGGTGACCTATGTGCCCCATTCTACGGTGGGCGGAGATTACTATGATTTGATTCAAAAATCTGAAGATGAGGTGTTTTTCTGCATTGCGGATGTATCAGGAAAAGGAATGCCAGCAGCCCTGCTCATGTCCAATTTTCAGGCTGCTTTGAGAACTTTGTTAAGAAGCAGTTCTGATCTCAAGATGATCGTAGAACAGCTGAACTTCACCATCTTCGATAATACCAAAGGAGAAAAGTTCATTACATTTTTCTTGGGGCATTATGATTACAAGAAAAGGGAGTTGACCTATATCAATGCAGGCCATAATGCTCCGATACTTTGCTGGGAAGGAGAAAAAAGGAGTGAATTGCTAGGAGCAGGGACGACCATACTTGGAGCGTTTGAAGAGTTGCCTTTTATGGAGGTAGGCAAAAGACAGCATTTGAAGGGATTTACTATTCACCTGTATACAGATGGGCTTACGGAAAGCTTTAATGAACTTGAGGAGGAATACGGAGATCATCGTTTCAATCAGTTTGTGAAAAGCCTCCTCTGTATAGATCCAGACCAATTCCATGAACTTTTCTTTGAAGATTTGAAGAATTTCTCAGCTGGAGGGATTCAGAGGGACGATATTACTTTGTTAAGCTTGAGATTCCAGTAATCATGGTCTTGATGCATCACGTTCCTGATATTGTATCCCGGATCTTCAACAAGATGTTATGGAACAAAAGCAGGAGCGAAAACAAAATTTATCTCACTTTTGATGATGGACCAGTACCGGGAGTGACTGATTTTGTATTGGATGAGCTGGCAAAAAGGAAAATGAAAGCCACATTTTTTATGGTGGGTGACAATATCCGGAAGCATCCCGCACTCGCTAAAAAAGTGGCGGATGCCGGTCATGGTATTGGCAATCACACCTTTCATCACGCCAATGGTTACTTTACAGCTCTAGAAAAGTACCTTTCGGAAATTAAGGCCTGCCAGCAAATAATATTTGAGGTGTTAGAGCGCAAAACCACACTTTTCAGACCACCCTACGGTAAATTGACCAAGAAGCAGTTTAAAGCCATACATTCAAATTACCAGATTGTCATGTGGGATGTGCTTTCAGGCGACTATGACGGGGATCAGCCTGCAGCAAAGTGCCTTCATAAAACTAAGAAATACTCTAGGAATGGTTCAATAGTACTTTTTCATGACCAACTAAAAACCGAAAAGGTTCTTTACAAAGTACTTCCACCATATTTGGACTTTATTAAAGAAAGTGGCTTTCAAACAGCTGTATTATGACGGCCTTAGCCTTGTTCATAGTTGGATTTTTAATTTTCCAGGATCTAATTCTTGGTTTGCTTTTGGTGATTAATTTCCGGAAGTATGATTCAAGAAATCAAGCTGAATTGCCCAAAATCAGCATTCTCATTCCGAGTCGAAATGAAGCTGAAAACATTCTCAATTGTTTGCAAAGTATTGAATTCTTGGAATACCCCAAGGAGAAGACCCAAATAATCCTTGCTGATGACGGAAGTACAGATGAGACAGCTATCATCATTCAGGATTGGATGAAAAGTACTGTTTGGCAAGTTGAGTTTTTGAGTATACATAAAAAAACAGCAGGCCTCAATGGTAAAGCCAATGCGCTTGCACAAATGGCAGAAAAGGCTACCGGGAAATTACTTCTATTTACAGATGCCGATTGTATTGTCTCTCCTCAATGGGCCAAGTCTATGGTTAATGCACAAGCTGAATCCGGTAGTGATTTGATTACAGGAATAACCCAGGTGCAAGGAGATAATGTTTTTACCAGAATGCAAGCTATGGATTGGTGGCTTACTTTGGGGATGGTGAAGGTGATGTCCGATTTGGGATTGACGCTGACCTCAATGGGCAACAATATGCTGCTCAGTAAAAAAGCCTATGAAGCTATAGGAGGTTTTGAAGGGATCCCATTTTCACTTACGGAGGATTTTGAATTGGCCAAACAGGTGAAGCTTAAAGGGTTTAAAGCTGTACACTTGGTGTCTGAAGCGAATTTGATCCAAACAAAAGGACAGGAAAAATCCAGTGATTTGTTGTCGCAAAGAAAGCGATGGATGTACGGTGCAGTCAGGCTTCCTTTATACTGGAAGATCCTTTTGGGGATTCAGGTGCTTTTTTTTCCTTCAATTATTTATTTTTTTATTTTATTTCCTTTTGAAGGTTTGTTGCTTTGGCTGATCAAAGTGATAATTCAATCCCTGTTTATTTATGGCTTTGCTTCCAAATGCCGGCAAAATTTAGGAATCAGAAATTTGCTGCTTTTTGAATTATATTATCTCTTCACCTCATGGTCCACAATTGTTTATTATTTTTGGCCTGCCAAAACGGAATGGAAAGGAAGGAAATACGGATGAAGTTTACAGATACACATGCACATATTTATTCGAAAAAATACGACAGTGATAGGGACGATGTCATCAGGAGCGCAGAGGAGCTGGGGGTTGAGAAAATATACATGCCCAATATTGATGTGGAGTCCATTGATGCCATGTTGGAAGCTGAGCTGAAATATCCTGGGGTCTGTATCCCTATGATGGGCTTACATCCCTGTGATGTCAAGAAGGATTTTGAAAAGCAGCTCTATGTCATGGAAGATTGGATCAGCAAAAGAGAGTTTGCAGGAATCGGGGAAACTGGCCTGGATTTATATTGGGATAAAACCTTTTTTGAACAACAAAAAGAGGCTTTAAGAGTACAGGTCCAGTGGGCCAAGGAGAAAAAGTGGCCATTGATTCTTCACTGTAGGGAATCTATGGATGAAACCATTGAAATTATCCGTAATGAAAAAACTGAGGAGCTTACCGGTATCTTTCATTGTTTTTCCGGAAGTCTGGAACAGGCTCGGGAAATTATTGAATTAGGGTTCCTCTTAGGCATAGGAGGGGTGTCCACCTACAAAAATGGAGGTTTGGATAAAATTATTCCTGAATTGGGAGTGGAACATTTGGTATTGGAAACTGATGGTCCTTATCTTGCACCTGTACCTCATAGAGGAAAAAGAAATTCACCTGAGTACATTCCCTTAATAGCTAGAAGGATTGGGGATTTGTTGGAAACTGGTCTTGATGAAATATCCGAGAAGACCCAAGCTAATTCACAAGGTATTTTTCACCATTTCGAAAGATGAATTATAAAATAGTCAGATTAAATACGGTAGCCAAGAGTGAGATTACCTCTTCCGTATTGATTATATATACCGGAGGAACACTGGGTATGGCCTATGACAGAACTGGTGCTTTGGTGCCATTCAATTTTGGACAGATTTTGGAAAAAATACCCAACCTGACCAATATGAATGTAGCCATTACAGTGATTTCATTTCCAGAGCCGATAGATTCTTCCAATGTCAATCTGCACCATTGGGTGGATATGGCGTATATTATCTATGAAAACTATGATAGTTATGACGGATTCGTGATACTTCATGGTACTGATACGATGGCCTATTCAGCCTCGATGCTGAGTTTTATTTTAAAAGGGTTGAGTAAGCCAGTCGTGTTTACTGGAGCACAACTTCCTATTTCTGCTATGCGTTCGGATGCCAGGGAAAATTTGATGACTGCTTTGGAAATAGCCACGGCAAAAGCAAATGGCAAACCCATTGTGCCAGAAGTATGCATTTTTTTCAACCACATGCTTCTTCGTGGCAACAGGTCTAAAAAAGTACAGAGTATACACTTTGATGCATTCGAATCAGAAAATTATCCACCTTTGGCAGAGTCAGGTATAATCATCGATTACAATTACGCTGCGATTCAACCTTATGAAGAAGGTAAGAAGTTGGAATATTTCACCCAATTGGATAATAATGTCATGGTGATCAAGTTGTTTCCCGGAATCACCTCCAAAGTTTTGGACTCTTGTTTTGCTACAAAGGGACTCAAGGGGGTGGTGCTGGAAACCTACGGTTCGGGTAATAGTCCGAGTGAAAAGTGGTTTTTGGAATCTTTGGAAAAGGCAATCGAAAAAGGAATTATAGTTCTTAATGTGTCCCAATGCAACGGAGGAAGAGTCATACAAGGCAGGTATGAAACCAGCAAAGACCTTTTGAGGATAGGAGTTTTGAGTGGAGGCGATATTACAACAGAGGCAGCGATTACCAAAATGATGTTTCTTTTGGCCAATGAAAAGAACGATGCTGAGGTAAGAAGGAAGCTTGTGCAGCCCATGGCTGGGGAAATGTCTTTGACTGGAGTCGCTTTGGGCTGATTTTTTCAGAATTAGTTTGTTTGGGCATCAATAAATTTATTTCTTTGCACTCCGTTAAGGAAGACCCATACACAGAGAGGTGTCCGAGTGGTTGAAGGAGCACGCCTGGAAAGCGTGTATACCCCTAAAGGGTATCGAGGGTTCGAATCCCTTCCTCTCTGCAAGTTTAGTTTTCAAATCTTTCAAAATAATCCTTGACCAAACAAGGAGAAGGTTCGGAAAACAAATTTTAAGCTGAGAAAAGTGCCTTACAGGCCTTTAAACGCAGATTTTCAATAATATTTACAAAAATTAAATGAAAAAGCCCGCATCGATGAGATGCGGGCTTTTTTCGTTTTGGCCTCGGAAAGCATCAAAATTTTCAATTTTCCCTAAATTTCATGGGAGTCTTCTGGTGAGTCTTTCGATTTTGAAAAATGACTCACCAGAAGATGTTTAAATAATTGAAAATCAACGTGTTTGACTAATGAACATCTTGAAAAAATGACTCACTGGTTAGTACTTTAGAACACTAAACAGTAAGAAAATGATAGAAAAAAGTTTTAGTATTCTCTTTTACCTAAAAGGCTCGAAAAATAAAAAGAGAAAGGAAAAGCATGTATATGTCAGAATCACGGTGGATTACAAACGGGTGGAGCTTTCCACAAAGGTGACCTGTGAGCCTTGGGAATGGAATAGTGCAGCAGGAAGGGTCAAAGGGAAAAGTGAAAAAGCAAGACTGCTTAATGGGCTCCTTGACTCCTATCAGATGAAAATCTATCAGGCCAGAAAACAGCTGATGGACTTGGATAAGGATGTGACGGCCGAAAGGATCAAAAATATGCTGATCGGAAAAGCTGAAGATAGGCGTTTGATCCTTGAGATCTTTGAATCCCACAATCAAGACATGGAAGCACTTGTGGGTAATGAATTTGCGCCGGGGACAATGGAGAGATATAGAACTTCTCTTGAGCATACCAGATCTTTTATTCGCTGGAAGTATGGCAAGGATGATATGGAGCTTAAATATCTTGACTATGAATTTATAAGTCAGTATTCTTTCTGGCTGAAATCAGTGAGAGGATGTGCCCATAACACAACAGTAAAATACTTGGCCAACTTTAAGAAAATTGTCCTTAACTGTGTGAAAAACGGATGGCTTCAAAGAGATCCTTTTATGGGTTTTAAGATGGTGAAAAAAGAAGTAAGGCGCGAAACCCTTAGCAAAGAAGAGCTTAAGAATATATCAGAAAAGGACTTTACCATTGAAAGACTGGATCAGGTTAGAGATATTTTTGTTTTCAGCTGTTATACCGGTCTTGCATACATTGATGTCAAGAACCTCAAAAGAACCCAGATTATAATCGGTATTGACGGTGAAAAGTGGATAGAGACCAAAAGGCAAAAGACAGAGGCCCCCATCAGGATCCCTATACTTCCTGTAGCTTTGCGGATCATAGAGAAATACAATGACCATCCGAAATGTATTCATGAAGATGCCCTACTTCCGGTGCCCAGTAACCAGAAGATGAATGCCTACCTGAAAGAAATAGCTGATCTTTGTGGGGTGAGAAAGGAGCTGACCTTCCACATTGCCAGACATACTTTTGCTACTACCATAACTTTAAGCAATGGGGTTCCTATTGAGACAGTCTCCAAACTCTTGGGGCATAGGTCTTTGAAACAGACCCAACATTATGCAAAAATCCTTGATGGAAAAATCAGTGAAGATATGCTGGCTCTCAAATCGAAGTTGGATAAGTAATTTTTAATTTATAACCGGAGGGGATTTAATAATAGAGTGAATTTAATCTTCTAAGAACCCTTCGGTTTAACTTTTTTCTATAAAAACTTGACCATTGTCCCAAGCTTAGGATGAAAGGAAGGTTGGTATAGGATTAAATTTGCTTTTACCAGGCCCTTTATACAGTGATGGTAAGTGGCTATAGAACGGATTTGGGCCAATCTCATGATCCTGCCTCTAGTGATCCTAAATCCGTCCTTTACATCCTGTATCAAAAACTCCTTTAAAATGGCAGTAAATACAGCGATATGACTTGGATTAAATTCCGGTCGATTAAGAACTTTTTCCAAGAGTGCGATGACTTTTTTGACTTTTGAATTTTTCCTTGCTTCCATTGACTACTTTTCAAATAGAGCCTCAATTTCCTCAGTTCTATAATACCAAGTCCCACCTATTTTTTTAGGATTTAGCAAACCGTTGATCCTTAAGTTCTGAAGGGATCCCGGGGAAATGCTAAGGATTTTTCTTACCTCATTCCCTTTTATCCACTCCTTAAGGATTTTCTTTTTAGGTTCAATTAGTTTCCTGAAGTCATTCATCAGTTGAACCCTTAGCATCTCAAGGTCTTCCTTGGTTATAAAATCAAAACTTGCCATAAATAGTAATTGAAGTTTCTAATCTAAAAAGACAAAAAGCAAGAAATCCACCTTCTGGGCATGAGGTGGGGAAATTTTATTGATAGTACCATTGATGAAGGTAGCAGATAAGTTTTTTGAAAGTAATTTAAAATCTATGTGATAAACGATTAGCTAGCCTTCACCTCTACCAATTCATTTTACAATAGTCATAAAGCCATAGCGAAGTTTCATTTTCGATTGTAGTTTTTTACCTTCAACAAAATCAGTATCAGTAAAGAACTAATTTCACCAAAATTGTTGCCCTCTGGAAGAAGACGATGTGTTCATTTATATCTACTAATTTACAAGATCGCGCAAGGAAAATGGTAGTCCTATGCAGGATTGGAAATTACTGCGAATAGCTTTATGTGGAACTGGGAAAACTGAGCTTGGAATGTTGAAATTTCATGTTTTCAAAAAGCCGTAATTCCCAAGAATAGGGGAAATAGGAACTGCTTTATCGCAGTTAGCTAGATGTAGGATTGTCTACAACAATCCCCAGCTTTCCATTTTGAAAGAGGAGAAAAATATCCTCGGAACTCGGATATTTGGATTTTTTTAAAATCAATATTTTTAGAACCAAAAACAGTTATCAACATTGAGGTAAATTAAAGAGCTGTTCCTAAAACTTTGGATTCAGCATTTGATTTATGAAATTTTAGAAAAACCAATCTGAAGTACAAGGTTGCGCAAGCCTGAAAGTATAATCAGGGTTTTCCAAAGGAAGCCTTCCCGGATTATACTTCCATCCCTTGTTCTTCATCTGGTTTTTCTCTTAAGATACAAAATCAAATGTGGGAATTTGAAAGTTTGAATTTTGGATTTATAATTATTTTAATAGTTAGATTTTTGATTAAAGGATTTCAATTCCTGTATGGTGCTATTAAGAATGTTGTATTGTTGTGTAGGTGTTCTTCCTACCCTTCAACCTGGCCCCTCGCTAAAAACCTTCACCGAAGGTTTTCTAAACGCTCGGTCCTAATTCCTGTATGGTGGATATTCCGGAGTATGTTGACCCCACAAATCCAGAATGTTTTTGAGCAGTGAAAGTGGCTTGATACGCCAGATTCGACTGCTATTCCTGATGATAGCCTGTCCCGACCATCGGGATTGACCCCGTAAAATAGGAGGGGAGATATTCCGGATCTTTTGGTTCTCAATGGGGGAGGGGATTTATCAAATCCAAAAAAAGAAAAACCCTGGAATGATCCTGGAAAGCCAAAGTCAGATCTTTTAAGCATTCACCAAGGTGGTGGGGTGGGAGAAAACCAGTTCTAGAATAAATGAACTTCTTACACCTATAATAAATTGTGGTCCTTGAGATACCTTCTGCCTCTGCAAAAGAGGCTTTAATTTCTCCAGATTCCTGCCACCTATCAACTAGGTTACGATACTCATTGTTGCTTATTTTTTTCATGACGCAACTTTACAAAGTAACCGACTATCTGGAAATATGGGGTTTATCGGACGGATACAGTCAACAGCCACTAACCAAAATCCCTGATAGATTTTTTATTCTATCAGGGCTTTTTTGTAAGGGCTTTCGGCTAGTGGGCTAAATGTTAAGCGCTGATAAAATTTTTCACCAATATCTTCGTAATCGAGCTCCAAACTAACTTCATCCAATTCTCTTTTTAATTCTTCCAATTGAGCGCCCGGATTGATTTTTTGCAGGCTTTCTAAAAATATCGACGCGAAAATATTGGTATCTTCTCTTCGAATATGTTCTCTTAATGGAATATAAGTATATCCCAACTTCATTAAATGGAGAAGGGCAGGAATTTTTACTCTTGAGTTTTCATTAAATGCCATTATATCGTTTCGAAGATTTTATTAAACAATAGCTCCAAGTCCTTTTTTACTTCGTCAAAAGTGGGTAATTTTTTGGCTGAGATTTGATGTCCTAAACTATTTTTCCAAGCTCTTCTCACCGTATTTTCACTCCGCGTGTTAAGTAATTGTTCTACTCCTGTAAATTCTAGTCTTTTAAATACCATTTTCTCTAGGAATGCCTGCTTAACCTCCGCCCAATCGAGATCGCTGACATGTCTGGACAAATACCAAATATCGTAGTAGTCGCGAGGTGCTGTATAAGAACATTGGATCAAGGCTCTTAATTTTTCAGACAACACTTCTTTTATATCATAGCAGGCAATCTCACCTATTGCAGGAGTGAGCTGGTCGGAATAATCATGGTAAACTGTTTTCAAAGTCGGTTCAAACAGCATCTTCTCGTACAGGATAATTTCAATCTTAATCGAAGTAGTCCATCGCGCGGGATCTGGAGGAATCTGATCCCTTGAATGATCAGCTCCCCAAAACTTTATAATGGCAGCATATCCAGTAAGCATATCATTGTGTCGAAGCTCAGTCCGCTTTTCCAAATGTAGTGGCATACCGGTGCGATCGTGCACTAACGTGTTGATTTGCCTCAATAAATCTTCATCCAATTGAAAATCCGGATTGACGGATGTGAAATCTAAATCTTCTGAAAATCGATAATCCGGAATATAACATTTTCGCAAACATGTTCCTCCTTTGAAGATCAGTGCTTCTCTACAGGAATCTATCGAATATATAGCATCTATAAAATGTCCCAGTACCCAATCCTTGTCAATGGTACTTCTGGAAACTTCATGTTCCAAAGCTTTTTCCGCTATTTCCTTTTTTAGTATCATTAGTATTGTTTATTGGAAATATCCAATAATTCTTCCCGGCTGATATTTAACCTTAATCGCCATTCCGCTACAAATTCACCTTCGTCCAATCCCTGGGGGTCAAATAAGTTATATCTATTCTTTACCTGCATCTTGGCAAAATTTATAAAAGATTCCATGCCTGGAATTTGGAGAAGCTCAACCAAATAGCCAATTCGTTTGGTAACCGCAATATTATTTACAGCCTGGCAGTACTCGATTAATTTATTGGGTTTCAATTGCGCTTGACCAACGGCTCTGATCAATTCCGCATAGCCACCAGAATGTTGAGGTAGGTCAAAGCAATCGACTATTGTTTTCTCCACATCCGTGATGGGATACTGAAGGTTACCGTAACCATTGAGTATGATTCCTGTTTTTTTATTAGGTGCTATCTTGACGAATTTATAAGAAATACCTAAGATTGACTTATCGTTTTTTTGATGAGTCGATTGAATAAAAACGGTATTAGAAAACTGTTCTGTCAATCCATGCAAATTCAATGCAGACCAATACGCGACAGCACTATTTTCAGCGACAAAAGTACCTATGACATATTCGTCCCGAAAACTATGTCTACAAAATTTACCTCTCTCAATCCTTACAAGTAGTTTCTTATCAACTAGATTTTCCAAAATCTCACTTAAGTTGTCAAACTTTTGTTCTAGTAACTGTTCAATTTCGGAGAATTTGAACAATTGTATTTCATAGTCATCCAGCAACTTTAAGAATTCAAGTTGGGGCTTCGTAAGATGTTCTGATATGTAAACGCTGTCTGCCATATTACCTTTTGTGTTACGATAAGACCTAAAAATTGGGTCTTATCGTAACACGATTGGTAAATATAAGGAACTTTCTACTCTATACAGCAATCAGAATAGTCATTGATCTTGGATTTGCAACAAAAAAAGGAAGCATTCTTATTTGAAGTATATGACTCCTGAACAGTTTGAAAACTTAAATCAAAAAATAGCAGCTTAATATTTTGTCCAGTTTTTTGTTGCAAATCCAGATCCGGGGATCTATCGTTTTCAAAACAGTGACCTCCAGCCCGAATTGGGGAAGAGAGAGGAAATGGAAAAGGTAAACGAAAAGAAAAAGGAGGAAGATTACCTCGACAGTCTTTTATGGTCTAAAATGATGGCTGAGGCAGCCAGAGTGACCCCTGTTGAGAATATGAAAGTAAATCATTTTTCAGATAAAAAAGGAGGGGCTTCACCTAGGGTTGACAAATCCGGAAAAAGGATCTCTAGAGGTAGTGTAAGAACTTCTAAAAGTGAACCGGATACCCAGACTAGGATTGCTTCAGGTCCACTTCCCAGTGCTGCTGAATATCAGGCTTTGATGGAATTTTACCAGGCTATGGACGGTCCTAACTGGTTTAACAATACGGGCTGGAATACTGCAAACCCCAATGTGGTTCAGAGTGTAGCAAATTTTCATGGGGTGACGGTTGATGATGATGGACATGTAAAATATTTTATCCAGTTTGAAAACAACCTTAATGGTACAATTCCGGAGAGTTTTGGGAATTTAACCTACCTGGAGCATATCCAGTTGGTCAGGAACCCATTTATAGGCCAGCTTCCGCAAAGTATTGGAAATCTGGATAAGGTTGTCGAATTATTGTTGTACTTAAACAATATACCCGGAACATTACCAGCCACTATGGGCAATATGACTGCTTTGAGCAATGTCCATTTATATCTCAATAATTTCACAGGTTCAATTCCTAGCTCAATAACAAACCTGCCCAACCTTACTTTTTTCAGTGTCTATGACAACGATATGTCAGGAACACTGCCTGAAAATTTGGGTAACCTCACCAAGTTGACCCATTTCTATATCAATCGAAACTCCTTTACAGGTCCAATACCTTCATCAATAGGGAACATGACCAATATACAGGAACTGTACCTGTATTCAAATCAATTATCAGGTCATATTCCTCCTTCAATCGGTAATCTAACCGAATTGACGGGGTTGCATTTAAATGTAAACCAGCTAACGGGTCCTATTCCCTCGAGTTTAGGTAATCTCAAAAAACTGATGTACCTGTGGTTGTCAGATAATCAGCTCTCCGGGCAGATACCAGGAACAATGGGGGGGATGACCCAACTGAGTTCTTTTTATATCCAAAGAAACAACCTATCCGGTAATCTGCCTGCTTCGTTGGGAAATCTTTCCAATCTTTGGAGATTCAGGGTGGATGGGAACGATATACATAGCAGGATACCGGAAACATTTGGAAACCTGCTTAACCTAAGAGACTTGTATTTGGACAACAATAGGCTGTATGGGATAATCCCTCCTGGACTTTGTAATCTGCCGCATCTGAATGTACTTACCCTCCATAACAACAATCTGGAAGGCGATATTCCCAATTGTCTCTATGACAGGAATATGTGGTCATTTACTGTCAGGTATAACCATTATTTCTGGGAGAATTTAACCTATGCCAGGCAAAAAGTAGGGGATTACTTCCAGTATGCTCCCCAGATCCTTCCCGGTGGAATTGATTCACTTTATGTGGTGCCGGGATCCCAGCTCACCCTTACTGCAAATGACGGCAATTATCAGGGTACTCCTTCGACCTACCGATGGAGAAAAGACGGGGTGCCTCTACATGATGCTTCTTCGGCCCATAAATCTATCACCATAAACTGCCTGTCCATACCAAACCAACCTTGCCATTCTGAGTGTGAAGGCATGTATACGGTAGAAATCAGGAACACGGATTTTCCTGGACCTTTTCTCGACGGACAGGGGCCCCGGATCGCAATAGTGCCCGGAACTGAAGTGAGGGTCTGCACCGAATACCAGTTGGATCCTGAGTTCAATCCCTGGCTGGCAGGTCTTGTTTTTGAGAGGCCCTGGATTGAAATTGTAGCCCAGTGTATGGCCGAGCAGGAGGTTGTAATAGAAAAAATACGGGAAGCTGTAGTGGCCCGGATTGAAAAGACATGGCTGGAGCGCTATTATGACAGCGGGACAACACAGTGCCTGGACGGGGCAGAAGAAAGCCTGACCATGACGGTGATCAATAAAGAGTACCACTATACCCTGTATTACTACGACCAGTCAGGCAACCTGGCACAAACCGTACCGCCAAAAGGGGTTAAGCCACTTAGTACGGCCCAGGTAAATCAGGTTATATCAGGGACTTCACTATATCCGTCCCATGAGCTGGTGACCAGCTACCGTTACAACAGCAAGAACCAGCTGGTATATCAAAACAGCCCCGATGGAGGGGAGGGTAGATTCTGGTATAATGCCATCGGTCAGCTAAGGCTATCCCAGAATGCACGGCAACAGAACTCCAACCAATACAGTTACACCAAATATGACCCAATCGGAAGGGTACTCGAAACAGGTGAATTGATGTCAACGGATCCACTGGATTCACTTGTTTCCCGTATCAGAACCCCGGACTTTCCGCAAAGACCCGTCTATACCTGTACTGACATTACCTTGACCGGCTATGACCGGGAAAAGAGCGGAACCAGCCCTTATCTGGTACAGGAGAACCTTCGAGGCAGGGTGAGCTGGACAGCCCAGCTTGAAAAGGGGAAATCGGATACACTGATGACGGTGTATAGCTATGACCCACATGGCAATGTTAAGACCCTACTGCAATATATTCCCGGGATGGCCCCCAAGAAGACCGAGTACCAATATGATCTGGTAAGCGGCAATGTAAACTATGTGGCCTATCAGCCTGGCACAACCGAACAATTGATCCACAGGTACCGCTATGATGCGGACAACAGGATTGAGCAGGTATTGACCAGTACCGACGGACATGTCTGGTCCATAGATGCCACTTATTACTATTACCCCCATGGACCGCTGGCCAGGGTAGAGCTGGGTGAGCACAAAGTTCAGGGGTTGGACTATTACTACACCCTGCAGGGCTGGCTGAAAGGGGTAAACATGCCTGGGGGAGGAGATCCCGGTGCTGATGGAATCGGCAGCAAGCGGACAGGAAAGGATGCCATAGCCTTTGCCCTGGGATATTTCAATGGAGACTGGACCCCGATCACCTCAACGGTGGTCAGGACAGACACGAGGGATGCCCTCTGGTCGAGGACTTCCACGATCAACTCCAATACAGGACTCTTCAACGGAAACATCACCTGGATGAATACCGAGCTGGCTGGTTCGCAGGATACGTATGATATGCAGGCTATGGTCTATAAATATGATCAGCTGAACCGTATTGTCCAGTCCAGAAGCTTAAGAGAATATACCACCAGCTTTGTGAGCAGGACAGCAGCCGCTGCAAAGGCCTATGATGCTACCTATACCTATGATGGGAACGGAAATTTACTTACCTTACAGCGCAGGAATGGGGCAGCAGCCATACAGGACAATTTTACTTATGGCTATTATGCGAATTCCAACAAACTGAGGCAGACGGCCTCAGCACAGGGTAACAACTATGAATATGATGCCATCGGAAATCTGATAAAAGATGTGGCAGGAGGGGTGACCAACATTGAATGGACGCCTTCAGGCAAAGTCCGTAAAGTGACCAAGTCATCAGGTTCTCCTATCGAATTCCGTTATGATGCCTCCGGAAACAGGGTGGAAAAGAAACAGGGTTCAAACATAACCAGATATATCCGGGATGCATCAGGTAACGTGATGGCTGTTTATCAGGATGATACGCTGTCAGAACGTCCGGTCTACGGATCTTCCAGACTTGGGAACGTAGCCAATGCTTCCGCTCCGGGTTACCGAACGGTAGGTCACAAGCAATATGAGCTGAGCAACCACCTCGGCAATGTACTTGCCGTGGTGTCAGACCGCATCCATATGAATGGAGACAGTACTTGGGCAGAAGTGCTGAGCAGGACTGACTATTACCCCTTCGGTCTGGAAATGACAGGTAGGACGGAAAGTAGTGGGTATAGGTATGGCTTCAACGGCAAGGAAAAAGACCCAAGCGGACAGTGGGGCAATCAGAGTCACTACGACTACGGCTTCAGGATCTATAATCCGGAGATTGGGAAGTTTTTGAGTGTTGACCCGTTGGCGGACCATCCGAAGCAGATTGGAATGTCTCCTTATAGTGCCTTTTGGAATAATCCAATACGATACAATGACCCTGATGGAAGGTGTCCCGAATGTGAGGAAAATGTAATAGACCCCACGGACGGTCAGAGCTATACATCCACGGGAGGTGCTGAATATAGTTTTGGCAACGGGGAGTGGACACGTAACGGAGGCATGCTTGATGAAGTCACTGTTACAGCTTCTAGGTCTGGGAACGAAGGGATGAGTTTGAATAGTCCGTCCCAATTTGGAGGGGGAGTGAACTTGGGTCCTCTTAAGGATATTGGAAGCGGAGCGGATTATGCTTCAGGAGTTATCGGATTAACTCAGGTCGGTATGTTGGAATACCGGATGTCTTTGCCTGTATCAAATAAAATAGGAACGTTTTCGAGTTTTAGTAGAACATATCAGGGGCTGGGCGTTGCTTCTAAAACTTTAGGTCGTGTTGGTTATGCTGGTGCAGGTGTAGGAGTTTATCTTGATTATAAATCAATGCAAAGTGGTGAGATAAGTGCTGGTCGTTTTGGTTACCGAACAGGTAGTCTAGGTGTTTCAGTAGGAACTGGTGCTGCGGTTGGCGGACCTTGGGGGGCGGCGGCAGGTGCTACGGTTGGAGGTATTTCTATCGGGGCAGAGTATGTGTACGATAATTTCTTAGTTCCTGTGGGGCGAGAAATAAGGTACCAAATTTGGAACTTTGAAAATGCATTAAAGAATGGCTGGTATCCTGGAAGATAAATTGCTTAGAATAAGAGCTTTTACTCATTTTTCATCATTGTTATCATTATTAATTGTTGGTGTGCTCTTTTGCGGTATTTTGATTTGGTTAAGGTTTGAGCAAGATGCATTGAAAATTTTTGGGATATTGTTTTTAGTTGATGCTATTCCTGCTTTATATCTTCATTTTGAATATTGGTTAAAAAATAAGGGAGAGGAGTACGAGGTGCGGGATACTGAATTAATCAGAAGAATAGGCGGTGAAGAAACTTATTATAGGAATGATGAGATTGAAAAGATAATAGTTTACTTATCGCCCAGTCTTTACAAGAACAGTAATTTTCATTTATTAGCAATAGAAAGTTATCATTATGCTGTAGTGAAATTAAAAACAGGGGAGGAGCTGGTATTAACTTGTTTGCTTGCTCCTAGGGTAGATAAGGCATTAAAAAAAATGAGAGGTGTTTTGTTTGAGAAAAGGAAAAGACTATTTTGTATGATATGATAAAAGCCCGGCGAGTCCGGGCTTTTATCCTTTTACAAAAGCCTGTTTTGTTTTAAAGTTCTGGATGTAGGTATCAATGACGTTGAACAGGACGTTTTTGGTGCCTTCGTCCATTTTTTGGATGTTGTTGATCCTGTCCACTGTTTCTTTGTCGTAAGAGGCGTTTTCGCCTTCCCCAATTAAAAAATCCACTGTAACCCCAAAGGCTCTGGCCATCTTGGCCACCATCTCGATAGAGGGTAAGTTTTCGTTACGCTCATACTTTCCTATAATCCCCGCCTGGGTGAAGAATGGCGTAGGCGCTAGGTGTAGTTTGTAACTACACCTTTTTATTACTTCGAATTTGTAATTCGATTTTTTGATATTAGTTTTAGTTATGGGCGATGCTTTTCAGATAAGAGACCAAGAAATGCCATACTTCCTGACCTTCCAGGTAGTAGGATGGGCTGATGTTTTCTCGAGGATAGGTTACCGGGACTTTATACTCGAAAACTTGACATTTTGTAGGAAAGAAAAAGGACTTTACCTGTTCGGTTATGTGATCATGACCAATCATATCCACTTGGTTGTCCAGCAGAAAGAGGGGAAGCTGTCTGATTGGGTACGTGATTTCAAGAAGTTTACCAGCAAGAAGCTATTGGCGATGATTATGGAGAATCCACAGGAGAGCAGAAAGGAATGGCTCAAAATGATTTTTTCCTATCATGCAAATTCAAACAAAAGATCGGGAGAGATGCAGTTTTGGACCCATGAAAATCATGCGATTGAACTATTCAGGCCGGAGATGATTGAGAGTAGGATGAACTATATTCATGAAAATCCGGTCAGGGCGGGCTGGGTCGAAAACGCCGAAGAATACCTTTATTCCAGTGCCAGAAACTATTCAGGACTAAAGGGTTTGATTGAAGTGGATTATTGGTAGTTTTGGTTGGTTTCCAATTACAAATTGTATTTGATAATAGGGTGTAGTTGCAAACTACACCCAGCCACCACCGAAAGTCTATACTACACTCAGGGGAGGAAAATATTACGAATGCCAATTTTTTAGAAATAGGAACCTTACGACCGGGAAACAATTTTATAACAAGACCCGCTCCTAATGCACCTGGGGGGCCACAGGGTGGGGGTGGTGGAATAGAGGTTGTAACACCGGCTAGTGGGGTTAAGCTTGAATCCTTTAACACGATTAACAAATGAATTACTTATTAAAAATAGATCATATAATAGAAGTTTTGGCAGGAGCCAACGAATTGGGGTGTTCTGAAGAGCTCACTGAGCTAAAGTCATCAGTTAGCACAGGATCGGAATTGTTGATGGCGGTCACACACAGGTTAAAGCAGATGATCGAACAGGATGAAAAAATAGAGGGATTGATAGGGGAGGAAGTTCGTGACTTGGTGTTTTTTTGCGACTCTATTGGGCTTAGTATAAAATAAGGAAGCTCTTTAGATGGGCGCATAAGAGAAAAGCCCCGGATTCCCGGGGCTTTCTTGATTTACAGTGCGTTGATGTTTTTCAGAAAGCATAGGCTTTTTTGGCCCTTGCGTCCCTGAGGAAGGCATCCATGAGTGCCATGAGGTGGCTTTTGTCCTCGGGTGTCAGGTTTTCTATCTCCTGGAGTCTTTTGACGGTGAGTTTGTCGAAGGTGGGCGTGGCGGTTTCGTCGACCAGGTAATCGACGGTGACTCTGAAAGCATCCGCTATTTTTTGCCATCCCACATGGGTGAAGATTTTTGAGGGCTAGGTGTAGATTATCCGCCCTGCATTCAAGCTGCTCGCTAATTCCGATAGCTCGGAATCACTGAAGCTATTCCATATCAGGCCTGTTCGGCAGACATGCTCGCCCAAATTTTCTTGTTTTTGGATCATGTACAGTAGTAGGGGTAATTCCAGTTTTTAGGAATTATTATTAGTTATTGGGTACCCTTATCAACCCAGTAGCCATTGGGGAGACTAGAATTGCTTATTTTTTTATTTCGAGTAATTCTGATAAATATTTAAAACAAAATAATATAAATGATTTTTAATTTATGACATTATTTATTTAACTTTACGTGTAAGTTTACTAATAAAAAATTTGGTGAGTCTTTCGGTGAGTGTTAGCTGCATTTTATTTGTAAAATATTGAAAGTCATTTAGTTAAGGGGTGGGTTCATTTCCCTTCCTCTCTGCTAATTCAAATCCTAACTTGCTAAAAATGCGCAGGTTAGGATTTTTTTTGATATTGGGTGTGAGTTACTTTTCGAAAGTACTGTTTTGATTGAAATCCATTTGTATGATTCCTGGAAGCCTTTTAAACTTAAATTTTCTATTTTTACTATTTCAGTTAATCTCAAACCTATATAGTTTTCCAATGTCTGAGAGCATACATTGGGAAATACCTATTCAATAATCAAATGAAAAAATTACTGTTCTTTTTGATCCTTTTGCCATGTTTTTCCCAAGCACAAATCAATGTGCATTTTAAAAGCGGCAAAAAAGCCAATCAATTTACCATCTCGACCAAAAGCAATGCAAGCACCATCGTTTATGACCCAACGGAGAATAAATTGATTGGTAGGTCGGCGAATTTTCTTGCTGAGGACATTGAAAGGGTCACAGGCAAAAAACCTGCAATTTCTACAGGTGATAATATTCAAGACAAAAATGTGATCATCATTGGAACGGCAGAAAACAGCGCTTTGATCAAAAAACTGATCACGGAAAAAAAGCTGGAAGTGGACAAAATCCAGGGTGATTGGGAACGGTTTGTGATCAAAACAGTAGATAAGCCATTCCCTGGTGTTGATCAGGCGCTGGTCATTGTAGGCAGTGACAGGCGAGGTGCCGCTTATGGGGTGTTTACCCTTTCCGAAAAAATAGGTGTTTCCCCTTGGTATTGGTGGGCCGATGTGGCGGTGGAAAAACAAGAGGAAATCTATCTTGAAAAATGCCATTTTATCTCAAAAGGCCCGGCAGTAAAGTATCGCGGCATATTTATCAATGATGAGTCCCCAGCATTCAGGAACTGGGCAAATGAAAAGTTCGGAGGAACCAACCATAAAGTATATGGGCATGTCTTTGAACTCTTGCTGCGCAACAAAGCCAATTTCATGTGGCCTTCCATGTGGCCGCCGACCATGTTTTATATTGATGATCCTTTGAATCCAAAATTGGCAGATGAATATGGCATCGTCATGTCCACCAGCCATCATGAACCCATGACCCGGGCGCACCATGAGTGGGAATTGTTTGAAGGTGGTGAGTGGAATTACCTGACCAACAAAGAAAAACTTCAGGAATTTTGGCGTGGGGGATTTGAGCGTGTGGGAGACTACGAAACGATGATCACTGTTGGGATGCGAGGTGATGGCGATGATGCCATGTCTGAAGAAACAGCCGTGGATTTGTTAAAAACCATCATAGCAGATCAGCGTGAAATTATCAGCGATATCTCCGGAAAACCGGCCAAGGAAACTCCTCAGGTTTGGGCGATCTATAAAGAAGTACAGGATTACTTTGACAAAGGCATGCGTGTGGATGACGACATCACCGTGATGTTCAGTGATGATAACTGGGGCAATATCCGGTACCTGCCCAACCCAGAAGAGACAAATCCCGATTCCAAGTTTGGGATGTATTACCATTTTGATTATGTAGGTGCCCCCATATCCTACAGGTGGCTCAACGTCACCCAGATCGAACGGGTGTGGGAACAAATGAAATTGACCTACGAACATGGCGTGAACGAAATTTGGATTGCCAATGTAGGGGATATCAAGCCTATGGAGCTACCTATTAGTTTTTTTCTGGAATATGCATGGGACCCTGATGCCATTCAAGCGAAGGATTTACCTGACTTCTATGTGCGTTGGGCAAGGCAGCAATTTGGCAACCAACATGCGCAAGAAATTGCCGAAATGCTTTCGCTATATACAAAATACAATGCCCGCCGAACTCCTGAAATGCTGACAGCAAGTACCTACAGTGTAGAAAACTACCGTGAGGCAGACCGTATAGTCGAAGAATACACGCAGTTATTGGAAAAAAGTACCAGCGTATATGAAAAGCTTCCTGAAGCCCAAAAGGTGGCCTTTTATCAGTTGGTTCATTCTCCCATAGAAATGAGCGCCAATATCAATGAAATGTATGTGGCGGCAGGCAAGAACAGGTATTATGGTGTACGGGGAGCTGCATCAGCCAATTTTTACGCGGATAGAACAAAGGAGTTGTTTGAGAAAGACGCGGAACTTACCCAGGAATTCCATGAACTTAAAGAAGGCAAATGGAACCACATGATGTCCCAAACGCACATGGGATATACTTACTGGAATCACCCTCCGCTCAATATGATGCCTGCAGTCGCTTATGTTCAGGTGCAGCAACCCGCTGAATTGGGTTATTTCATTGAATATGGTACCCCTCCTCGATGGGGATGGTTAGATGTAGAGGCCGATTGGGCATTCAGTAAGGAAATGCCTGTTTTTGATCCTGTCAACGATCAGGACTATTATATCGATATCATTAACCGCGGACAGGAAAAATTGAGCTACACCATTAGACCAAAAGAAGATTGGATAAAAGTTTCTTCTGAAGGAGGTGAAACCCTTTTCAATGAAAAAGTTTATGTGAGCATAGATTGGAGCAAGGCTCCTGAAGGAACAGCTAAAGGTGAGCTTTTGATTGCCGGAGCGGGAAATGAATACCTTGTGGAGGTACCCATTCGAAATGAACAGATAATGGGATCCGGTTTTGTAGAAAATAATGGCGCAGTAGCATTTGAAGCACCTCATTTTACAAAAAAAAGTGACTCAAAGAATCGGTATTGGACTGTGATCCCAAACTTGGGAAGAACAGGTTCTTCGCTGATTATAGAACCAGTAACTGCGGAAAATGAAGCGGAACTGAAAGATGCTCCGATGGTGGAGTATGAATTCACAACTACCAGCTCGGGGAATTTTAAAGTGGATACATACTTGTCTCCAACTCAAGATTTCAAGCATCAGGGAGGTTTGAAGTACGCCATAGCCATAGACGATGAAGCACCTCAAATTATCAATATAAATGAAGGTGAAACCGTACCTGATTACAAATATGCCGAATGGTGGATGATATCAGTCGGAGATCATATAAAAATCAAGACTTCATCCCACAAGGTGGAAGCACCGGGCAAACATGTGCTTAAAGTTTGGGCAATAGACTCAGGGATTGTTTTTCAACGATTTGTCATTGATACCGGTAGCTTAAAACCCAGCTATTTAGGTCCTGTAGAAAGTGTACAAGTGGAAGCTAAGTAGTGGTTTAGTGTCATCATCAGAAATTACCCCGACCCATTGGATTATCCCTTTAATCACTGCGCCTTCATGAATCTTGACTTTGTTTAGAGCTTTTGCGTAGCAGATCAACGGAAAAAACAATATTGCTACCGGTACGACTTTATGCATGTTTAAGACATTTTTTCATGAACAGAAAGATCATAATCACCAATTTATGGGTAAAAAGTAGTGAAAGTATTTCATAAAGAGGGTATTAGGTGTTACATTTAAGAAATTGATGAAATTTATATCTCTTACAAGATCAATTTTAATTTTTGGTAAAAACACCTTTTTAAAGCTTAATATTTATTGTTAAAAAATAATTTACATGAAATTAGCAAAATTACTTTCGTCCGTTCTGGATTTTTCATTCCGGGAAAAAATTTTCTTTCTAAACATATCTAAATCCAGGAACTGTTTTCTGTTTTCGGTTTTATGTAGTATTATTTTTGGAATCCTGCTTACTTTTTCTGGCCCTCAAGTCTTTGCCCAAAATGATCCTGACTGGGTGATTTCTACTGATTTCACTCCAAAATATACTTCTTTTTCCAATGATGGTAAGTATATCGTTCTTGAAAATGAGAATCAATACCAGGTATGGAACCTAGAGAGCAAGCAGCAGGTACTCCAAGGTAAATACCGCAACAAAGTGGGCAGAAGTATTCCTGGGGTAGGTGTGACTGAAGGAAGTGCTTTCCTTTTATTTGAGCAGGAGGAAATCTTCTTGCAGTTTGATTATACCTTGACTTATACAACAGCTACGGCATTTGACTTGAAGAACGGGGAAGAGCAATGGGTGAAAAATGACCTGGATATTGGCATTTCAACCGTGGAATCCATTTATCAGATATTGTCAAATGCGCAAAGGTTAAGGCAGGATGAAGAGACACTTTCTGAAGCAACTTTTTCTGCTGCCACAGGTATGAATACCATATCCAAAAAGAACAATATTCCTGTCTCTTATGTAGGACACGATGAAAGGCTGAATAAACTGATCACGTATTTGCCTGAAAAAAATGCAATCGCAGTGAATGGTAAAGATGGGCTTCAGTTATTGGGGGTCAAGTCAGGTGAAGTCTTATGGCAGCAAGCAGAATTAAATGGAGGATTGGGAGAAGTATTTTACGAGCCGAACAATGACTTGATTATAGCCATCAGGGTAAGTCAGACTGAGCTTCAAAACATTGCGGGAAGACCCGAAGTACAAGCTTTGAATGCCGAAAATGGGGATTTGCTTTGGAGTTTGAAATACAGTGGTGATTTTATCCCAGGGACAGCTTTTGTGAGGGAGAATGTATTGCTTTTACCCTATTTTGGATTGACATTGATTGATATCACGACAGGAGAAGAAATGGAGGGTGATGTCAAGGAAGGCATGCAAAGACATCGGAGAATGTACAGAAACATGTCTGTACTGGGAGCAGGTGGTGAAGAAGGAAATACTTTAGGTGACAACAGTTCTTACCCTTTGGTAGATGAAAATGGCATTATTCACTACGTAGTGGGTATGCAGGGAGGCAAACACATAGATCCCGACGGTAGCCGAAAGTCTTATTTACAGATTGATTTCAATACAGGGGAAATTGTTCTTCAGGAAGACAGAATAGCAAGGCAGAACAACCGTGTCATTCAAGAAGAGCTTACAGAAGATTTACTGTATCTGAAGATGACCAATGGACTTTCAGGTTCATACATCGTGGCCCTTGATACAAAGACCGGGCAGATTGCCTTTGAAACAGAAAAAGTGAGCAATAGATTGGGGACAGACTTTGATCCATTCGTATTGGATGGGGATAAAATTGTCGATGCCTCCTCAAAAGGAATCCAAACCTATGATTCCAAAACAGGAGGGAGTATTTCCACAGTCAGTTATAAGAAATTTGAAGTTGGGAGATTAAAAAATCAGATTGCTTTTGACAATGGGTTGATTTTGATCGGAACAGATGGAGTAGCCATTGCAGACAATGAAGGAGATGTGCAGACTATGTTCGAAGGAGTAAAGGAAATCAAAGACCTCAGGCTCACAGACAAAGAAATCTGGATGGTGGAAAAAGACAGATTTTTTAGGGTTGGAACCGCACCCATTGAAATTTTGGAAGAAGTGAAGTTTGAGAAAGATGAAAATGTGTTTTTCAGTCCAGAAGGGACATATTTGGTTAGGGTAGATGCTACAGGCCGTGAGCTGAATATTTTTCAAATGGAATGAGTGAGGATATCAAAAAAAGGTTCAATTTTTAGTTTTGCAAGGCAATTCCCTTTATTCTAAAATCTCCGATTCTGTTCTTACCCAATCCATTTGAGTTTTTGGTCTCTCTGGTCGTATCAATGGGTTTATATGTTTGATTTTTAAAATACTGATATTCAGTATAAAAAAATCTTTTGTAGTATAGGTTGAGAAATTTTTGATGTAGTCTTCAATTATTTAAATTGATACAATCTTTGCTAATTGGGATCGAAAAAAAACCTGTAGTAATCATTTGTCGATTTAGAAGTACAAACAATAAACCTATGAAAAAATATTTTCCAGTTCTGATGCTCTGTTTTTTTGGATTGATTTCCTTCAAAACAAGCCAACCTACACCGGTTCCCAGCGATGAGTATGCTGCTAAGGCTGATTCTATTATTTCTCTGATGACCTTGAATGAAAAATTAGGCCAACTGAACCTGCCCGTTGGTGGTGACATTACCACTGGTGAGGCGGGCAGTTCTGATGTACTCAATAGCATCAGGGAAGGTAAAGTTGGGGGATTGTTCAACCTCAAGTCAGCTGAAAAAATCAAAGAAGCCCAAAGGGTAGCCGTAGAAGAAAGCAGGCTTAAAATACCTTTGTTGATAGGGATGGATGTAATCCATGGCTATGAGACACTTTTTTCAATTCCATTGGGTCTTTCAAGTACCTGGGATATGGAATTGATCGAAAAATCCGCTAGGATAGCCGCTATTGAGGCGAGTGCTGATGGCATCAATTGGACTTTTTCTCCTATGGTAGACGTGTCAAGAGATCCGAGATGGGGCAGGGTTTCGGAAGGCAATGGTGAAGATCCCTTTTTAGGAGCAAAAATCGCCCAGGCCATGATCAGGGGGTATCAAGGAGATGACCTGACCGCTTACAATACCATCATGGCATGTGTAAAGCATTTTGCCTTATATGGAGCCCCTGAAGCGGGGCGTGACTACAATACTGTAGACATGAGCAGGCAACGGATGTACAATGAGTATTTTCTGCCCTATCAAGCAGCAGTGGAGGCTGGAGTGGGCTCGGTGATGACAGCCTTCAATGATGTGGATGGTATTCCTGCATCAGCTAATAAATGGCTGATGACAGATGTATTAAGGGAGCAGTGGGGTTTTGATGGATTTGTGGTGACCGACTACACAGCGATCAATGAAATGACATCCCATGGCCTGGGAGATTTGCAGAATGTATCTGCACTTGCATTATTGGCGGGAGTGGACATGGATATGGTAGGGGAGGGGTTTCTTACCACTCTGGAAAAGTCTTTGGAAGAAGGGAAAATATCCGAAAGCCATATTGATACGGCTGTAAAAAGGATTCTGGTAGCCAAATACAAATTGGGGCTTTTTGATGATCCATATCGCTATTCAGATTTGGGCAGGTCCGAAAAGGAAATTTTTACCCAAGAGCACAGGAAGACGGCCAGGGAAATCGCAGCACAATCATTTGTATTACTCAAAAATGAAGGGAGCATTTTACCTCTAAAAAAATCGGGTAAAATTGCCTTAGTTGGCCCAATGGCAGACAACAGGGAAAACATGTCAGGGACTTGGTCCGTAGCGGGGAGGTTTACGGAAGCCATTTCCTTGAAAGATGGATTGGAAAATGCATTGGGAAATGAGGTTACCTTGCTTACAGCCAGAGGTGCAAATGTGGTGGAGGATGCAGAATACGAGGAAAGGGTAAGTATTTTCGGGAAGCCTACCTACAGAGATGAAAGGCCAGAGGAGACTTTGATCAGCGAGGCATTGGAAATCGCCAGGGAATCGGATGTGATCATCGCTGCAATGGGAGAGTCGGCCGAAATGAGCGGGGAGGCAGCGAGCAGATCGGATATTGAATTGCCTGCCAATCAAAGAAGGTTGCTGGAAGCACTTTTGGATACAGGGAAGCCTGTAGTATTGGTCTTGTTTACCGGAAGGCCATTGGCGATCAAGTGGGAAGCAGAGCATGTCTCAGGTATCTTGAATGTTTGGTTTGCGGGATCTGAGGCTGGAGATGCAATAGCAGATGTGCTTTTTGGAGATGTCAATCCTTCAGGGAAACTTACAGCTACTTTCCCACAAAATGTTGGACAGATTCCGATTTTTTACAACCATAAAAACACCGGAAGACCACTGCCTGAAGGTCAATGGTTCCAAAAATTCCGGTCCAATTACCTTGATGTTTCAAACGAACCTCTTTATCCATTTGGCTATGGGTTGAGCTATACGGAGTTTGACTACAGCGGACTTCAGCTGAGTGCAGAGGAACTCAGTGGAGATGAAACCTTGCAAATCACGGTTGATGTTCGCAATGCAGGATCTTTGGACGGATCAGAAGTGGTTCAGTTGTACGTGAGGGATTTAGTGGCAAGTATCACGAGGCCTGTTAAAGAGTTGAAAGGCTTTGAAAAGGTATTTGTAAAGGCCGGTGAGACCAGGTCAGTGACTTTTGAACTCACCAAAAGAGACTTGATGTTTTACAATCAGGATGCGGAATTTGTCTGGGAAGCAGGGGAATTTGAGATCATGGTAGGCGGTAATTCCCAAGACTTGATCAAGGCAAAAATCAATTGGAAGTAAGTAAATCTAAAGGCTACTGAGTTTTAGGATCCTGATGGCTTGACCAACATCCGGTTTTATCAACTAGGTTTTTCTAAGTATGGCAGGGTTTGCAAATGGTAAACCCTGTTTTTATTTTTCCCGATTTTCACTCTGATTTTTATCCTTAAGCCTTTCCTGTTGTTCTTCTTTTACTTTGAAAATCCTTTTTCTGAAAATCAAAAATGCGATAATGATGATTGCAGGAATCACGATAAAAATTATAATATTGTTAAGTTCAGAAAAGTCGATTGGCCCTCTAGGTTGGGGAATATCAGGTTGGTTTTGGGCAAAAGTAGCCACACTGAATAATAAGGTAATGAACGTACTTAAAGGGACTATAAGTTTGTTTTTGAAGAAAGACTTCATGATATAAGTGATTTTGGTTTCAATATTGGGCAAAATACCGTTAAGTCGGCAGTTTTTTCAACCCAAAAAGAAACGAAAATCATGCCCAAGCCAATTGGGAAAAAGGCAGAAGCATAAAATATTAAATCCAAATAAAAGGGTATACTCCCAAGTTTTGTCCAATTAAGTCCCCCTTCTACAAAGAGCAGGAGTTCGGAAATTACAAATCCCAAGCCCAAAAGCGCCCATCCAATTTTAGCCATTGCATTATTCGGTAAAATTCTTTCCTTTGAGGCAATTCCCCCTATACCAAATGTAATAGCACCCAATAAGACTAAGTGTATGAAACCTACTACCAAGTTTCTGATATGATGTGAAACATCTAAAGCAGGGCCGTATATCATCAGTAATTGCACAAATGCTTTTGTGGATAAGCTGATAAGACCCAAGAGGATTAGTCGTTTTATCCAATTTTGATTTTTTGGACTGTTAATTAGGATAAACTTAAATGCGGGTTGCAATATCCAAAGGTAAACATAAGCCTGAAGTATGACACCCAGTAAATTAAAATAATATAAAACTGGCCATCCAGTACTGGTAAATACTGTGGAAGAAAAGGTCAAGACTAGTGAAAGGTGGAAAAGGAATAATTTACCATTGGCTTTTTGAATAAAGACCTTTTCCTGCTTGAGCCAGAATGTCAAAATTCCCAACATACCATAAACGAACCAACCGTTCAGTTGAAAGTGTAAGAACCATTGAACACTTAAATGATAAAGCGGATGTGTTTTGCCTAAAACGCTTCCTATAGGAGCAATTGCCCAGAGTCCAATGGTGGAGATCATCATCCAGATTAGAGCCCAACTTACAAACTGGATATCCAGACCGGGTTCGCTTTTTCTTAAATCGCGAAATAAATTGAATGCGAAGAAATAAGACACCAACAGATGTAGCGTTGAAAAAATAATGCTGTAAAGACCATAGCCTTGTACCGGAAAACTTAGTGCCATACCAATATTGGCAATGACAGTGATAATGAGCAATGTTTTATATGTTTTCAAGCGGGCTTTTTCTTTGATATAAAAAAAGACCATAGCTCCTGAAACCAATAGGTATCCCCATCCCAGTAATGCTGCATGTGAATGCGCATGTAAGATGTTTTTGTAATCAATTGATTCAGGCAAAGTTCCTACTAAGGCATAGCGCATCAGTAGACCAAACAGAGAGCCCAAAAGGAAGAAAAAAACCGCCCAACGCATCCATGGTTTTGTCAATTGTGCGGTAGAGCAATGAGCATCAATCACTGGGGGGATATGCGTTACGGCGGTTTTCACTTTTTATTATTTTTTATTCACAATCTCGTATAGAGCCTTTGCTTTAGGGAAAAGGATATTGTTTTCCAAGTGTATGTGAGTGTGTAAATCCTCCTCAAACTCTTTTAGCATGGCAAAAGCCACTCTATATGTCTGACAACCATCTGCGGGAGCGTTATAGCCATCACTGAGTTGAGAGATTTGTCTAAACCTTTCCCCTTCAGTATCATGTTCATGTTCCATCATAGCAATTGGATTGTCTATATGGCCGAAGTGGGGGGCTGAGAGTGGAAAACCATTTTCATCCGAAGCTTGCATTGCTTTGATGTAAGGGAAAAGTACAAGCTCTTCTTTTTTCATATGTACTGTAAGCCCGTCAGAAGCTTCAAAAAACAGTTCTTTGATCTGATGAAGCTCAGGATGTCGTTCTCCGTGTACAAGTGCCAATTTTTGAAGATATGCCTTTAATGGAGGGATGTTGTTTTCTACGTAGGAGTGATGAACAGATATGATATGATCGATAAGATCACTTATGCTAAGCGATGTGTATTTGCTTTCAGGTGCTGTTGAGGCTACTTTCATCAAGTCGTCTACAAGGTGCTGAACCGGGACACCGTTTTTTTCGCATGCTGCCTCCAAGCTTATACCTCCTTTGCAGCAGAAGTCGATCCCATATTCTGTAAAAACTTTTGCTGTTCTAAAGTTTTCGGCGACTATTCCTCCAACTTTTCTTTTTTCTATTGCTTCCATTTTATATAATATTTAAATACCTTTAAATCCTTTATTTTTCTAGTATTTTAGAAAACTTATTCCATTGTTTACTCTATCCGCCATGTCGGTAAGATTGGTAGAGTGGAGCATCCCTGTAAGATGTTCACGGATTGCCTTGAATTTGTAATGTACTGCACAAGGATGTTCTTCTGCACATTTTTTCAATCCAAGAGCACAACCGGTAAAAAGCAAGTTTCCATCAATGCTGTCTACTATCTGAGCCAGGTAAATTTCTGAGGCTTTGCCATTTATTGAGAATCCGCCATGAGGTCCTTTGACGGATATAAGTAAATCGTCTCTTACTAATGCCTGGAGTATTTTTGCTGTGAATGCCTCAGGAGAATTGATAGCTTTTGAAATGTCTTTCAAGCTAGCCCTCTCATTACCTATTGGTAGAGAGGCCACATAAATCATGGCATTGATAGCGTATTTACAGGTTTTTGAAAACATCTCTTCATTTATTACAGAACAAATATATCCTTTATTAAATTAAGGACAAAAATATCCTTAATTATTTTTTGGACACAGGATTAAAAAAATCAATGCCTATACTTCGGCCCTTCCAAAACTTTGAATAGATGTAAAACCGCTGGAAAAATAGCGTCCATAGATTCTTCGGCGCCTTTGGTTGATCCTGGAAGGGCTAGTACGAGGGTATTGCCGATCAAGCCAGCAACAGACCTGGAGAGCATGGAGTAGGGCATACGGGCTTGTCCATAGCTGCGGATAGCCTCTTCTATACCGGGTACTTCTCGCTCTATCAGCGGTCTGATGGCCTCAGGGGTTACATCTTTCGGTGAAAGTCCTGTACCTCCTGAAAAGATGACCATGTCCATGCCTGCCTCAACAAATCCTCTGAGCTTGCTTTGGATCTTTTCTTTTTCGTCAGGGATGATGGAATAATCTTCAATGCTGACTTTTGAAGCTTCTAATTTTTGGATAATTACCTTGCCTGCCCTGTCTTCCTTTTGCCCTGAAGCTATGCTGTCCGAACAGACAATAACAGCGGCTTTGAGGTTTTGCTCCTTGTCTTTGGCATAATCTGTTTTTCCCCCTTTTTTCTCGATCAATTTGATCTGCTCTATGCTGATGTTTTTGTCTATGGGTTTGAGCATGTCATACATGGTCAGGGCCACCACAGATGCAGCATGCATGGCTTCCACCTCCACGCCTGTTTTGTAGATGGTGTGGATTTCTACCAAGACATAGATGTCCAAACCTTTGATTTCGTAATTCACGGAAGTGAACTCCACAGGAAGAGGATGGCAATCCGGAATCATGTCAGCAGTACGCTTGGCAGCAAAAAGTCCCGCCACCTTGGCCATTTCAAATACATCTCCCTTGGGCACTGTTTTATTGACCACAGCAGCGATGGTTTCTTCCGAGCTCACTTTAACAATGGCCTGCGCTATGGCTTTTCTAAGGGTGGTGGATTTATGGGTGATGTTGATCATTGTATTTTTATTTTAGAGCGGATTGAATTAAGATAAAGCTGAAATAAGGTAGAAATAGGGTTAAAGTATGGTTTAGAAATAAGGTGGAAATAAAATAGAAATAGGGTTGGAATAATGTGGAATTATTTCGTAGAACCTGTTTGCCAGTAGGAATGGACATGTTTCTGCTAAACTCAATCTGCGCCACTTTAGTCGAGGCTTCACCGTTTAATCTAATTTTAAGGTGGATATTTCAACTATATCCCGAATCACTTCGCTCTCGGGATCTCCGCTTCACTACGATTTCGCGAAGTATATTTCTACTATATTTCGCCGAAGGCATATATCTTTTTAAGTATTCACCTTCCACTCAGATTTTTCATTATCCAGAATTTCTTTTCCCCAGATGGGCAACTCTTTTTTGATGCGCTCGACGAGTTCTTCACAGGCATCGATGGCGGCTTTCCGATGTTTGGAGGAAGTAAAGACAAAGAGGCAGATTTCTCCTGTTTTGACCTCGCCCAAGCTATGGTAAATATGCATGCAGGTCAATGGATATTTGGCAAAGATGGCTTCACGGATTTCGAAGGCCTGTTGCAAAGCCATGTCTTCATAGGCTGTATATTCAATAGCCACGACCGAGCCCTCTTCTTTTTCATCAGCTCTAACCTGTCCGAGAAAGATGCTATGTCCGCCAATATTTGTTTTTGTGCTATGATTGGCGATGGATTTCGCGATTTTATCAGGAGAGATCGCTCCTTCTACAAATATGTTTTTTGGTGTTCTTTTCTTTTCCATGGTTTTTTTATTTAGGCCACAAAGGCGCTAAGACACTAAGGTAATATTGGTTTTGGCTCTTTGGGGCTTGTTTTTGATAGAAATATGGTGGAAATATTATAGAAATATTGTTGAAATAGGGTTTGTCTTAGTAGTTCACATGATAGATTTAAATTACTAAGTATATTATTGATTTTCCACAATGTTCAAAGTTAAGGAGTCTGGTTTTGGGAAGGTTGTAGGTATCAAATCTATTCTGAAAGGAAGATTAAGATCTTTTATATCTTCTATTTTATGATCTAAAATAGAATTTTGGACGCAATAGCTGTGAACTAGTTTTAAATATCTTCTGATGATCATCAGTGGGAAGAATTTGTTTTGGAATAGCATCCATTCGATCAAATCTTTTTTACCTTTTGAACTATTACATTTCTTACAGGCAAAAATTAAGTTTTCAGCAGCATCAATTCCAACAAGTTTTTTTGGAAGTATGTGATCTAATGCAAGGTTTTCTTTTGCGCCACAATAGTTGCAGATTTGACCAGTCTTAAGTTTGATTTTTTCATCGTCAAAAATTGTTCTGATGTTCATTGTGCCATCTTTTAAACCCTTAAAGAGTTTGGCCCTAATGATATAATGAAAAGTTCCATATTTCGAATGCTTGCGCTCCACCGCTGCATGTGCCATTGCAAGATTGGCATAGGAATAAAAAATTAATTCTTTGACTGTTTCATATTTTGGCTTTTTCATAATCCATTTTTTTCTCAGTTTCTAAAAGGGTAGTGATATTTTGTTCGCTGTACTAATAATATTCCAGCCTGATTTTGAAATCTATATCTTCACTATGGCAATCTATATCAGAAAGCTCTCAGCCCCCGCTTTCGAATTTCTGTTTGATTTATGCTTTTCGAAGCATATTTCCATTCTATTTCTACTATATCTTTAATCGCTTCACTCTCGGGACTTCCGCTAAAGCTCCAGTTTATACAATATTTCGCCGAAGGCATATTTCTATATCCTAATATCCACCAATATCCAATATCCAATTATATCCATTCTTCTATATCCCGAATCAATTGTCTCTTCTGGTTCGCGCTAAAACTCTGGGTTGAAAATATTTCGCCGAAGGCATATTTCTAATTATTTCGCAAAGCATATTTCTTTAATATAATATCCACCAATATCTATTTCAACTATATTTCTACCATATTTCGCGAAGCATATTTCAATATCCAATATCTACTTTAAATCCCCAAAATATCTAATAATTCCCCCTTCAACAGATTGAATATTTTTATCAGGAAACTGACTTTTGAGCATGTCGACGGCTTTCAGGCTTCTGCTTCCTGATTGACAGAAAAGGAGGATGTTCTGAAAGGATGCTAGCTGACTTCTGGAATTGGGTAGGTCAGCTAAAGGGATCTGGAGGTGCTCAACATCGTCCAGTTCCGGTTGTTCCCCATGTTCCCGAACATCCACCAATACGGACTGATTGGCATTTTTCAAGAAGCTCAAAGCAGCTTCCCAATCTGTTTGTGTACTCAAGCCACAGAAGTCCTGATAGTCCATTTCTTGGAGTTCGGAATGGTTTTTTGGTCTGCTTTGATTGCTGTCTTGATTTTTGGCAAGTTGAACCTGATAGGAATTGTGGTTGAGCAGGTCATAGAAGAGCATTTTGTCTTCAAGCGAGTCCCCATATCCAGTCAGGTATTTGATACATTCTGCAGCCATCCACGTTCCGATGATCCCTGGTAGCACACCTAATACGCCTATTTCATTGCAGTTGGGGACTTCACGTGCTGATGGTGGTATGGGGTAGAGGTCCCGGTAATTGATAGAATGGGGTCCCTTGGCATTGAAAATAGCTACTTGTCCCTCGTGCTGATAGATGGCTCCGAAAACCAAAGGTTTGCCAGCGATCAGGCAAGCATCATTGACCAAATACCGCGTGGGGAAATTGTCCGAGCCATCTAAGATCAGGTCGTAGTTTTGGATGATGCCCAGAATGTTTTCTTTCGTCAGGAAATATGGGATAGCTTCTACCTCTATGTCATCGTACTTTTTCTGAATGATTTCGGCAGCAGATTCAGCTTTGTTTTTTCCGAGATCTTCTTTTCCGAACAGGACCTGTCTGTTAAGGTTGGAAAGTGAAACCAAATCTCCATCTATGATGCCGATTTTTCCTATTCCTGCTGCGCTGAGGTAAAGCAAGGCCGGGCAACCCAAACCGCCGGCACCTATGATCAGAACTGAAGTTTTTCTGAGTTTTTGTTGTGATGCGGGACCAAATCCCGGGAGTATATATTGTCTTTCAAATCTATCCATGGATCACCCTCCGGAGAATGGTGGCAGCAAAGCTACCTCAGCACCTGTGGTTATGCTTACATTTCCGTTGACTTGTTTTTTATCTATGGCAATGCTGAATTTAAGGTCTTTCAATGCGGGGTATTGTTGTTGCAAATAGCCCACTAGGATATCCGTATTTGGGAAATTCTCAATTTCTATCTCCTGCTTTCCAATGATCTCTGCTATTTTTCCGAAGGCTAATAGTTTCATAATAATGTTACTTGGCTTTTTTCAAAGATAAACATTCTTTCACTCCACCCGATCAATTTTATGGGCGATTTCTGGAGATTCAGTTTTGACTATGTTTCTTGTGACTCTTAGCATCCAAAACAAACACACTACAGAAAGGATAAACATCAGGATCCAACTGCTGGTCCAAAGGCCTGTCCAGTCCAACAAATAGCCAAATAGGATGGGACAAACAAAACCTCCCAAACCTCCGATTACCCCAACCATACCACCAACGGTTCCCACTTCATTGGGGAAATAGTCTGGAATAAACCTGTAAACTCCCGCTTTGCCTATTCCCCAAACTATCCCAATCAACAATACCAATACGGCATACACCCACATGTTTGCTTCAAAAGAAATCTGTGTAACCCCTTTTGCTAACAATTCTTTTTTTCCAACTTCCTGTCCAGGCCTTACTACCGGTTCTTGCCAGCTATATTTATGTGGTAAAAAAGAAGCAGCAGCGGATGGATCATTCATTCGCTCCATTGCGTCATCTTTTGAAGCCAGCGCATAATTTCTATTCCCCACTTCAATTGCTTGGTCTGTAACTCCACTTACTTCACCAGCCTGTGTAGCCATGATGCCCTTTCCAGGTGTAATGATGTCCATTTTGGGAACCATCAAAAGAGCCGCTAAGATAATCGACCATCTAAAAGTCCCCAACATGACTCTTCTTGCACCTAACTTGTCACTCATCCACCCACCAAGTACACGAATCACTCCGGAAGGAAAGGAGAATAAGGAAGCAAATAGTCCGGCTACAACCAAGCTTGCTCCATATACATTGACAAAGTATGGTACGAGCCATTGGGCAAAAGCTACGAAGCAACCGAATACCAAGAAGTAATAAAAGCCAAATCGCCATACGCGGATGCTTTGAAGCGGTTTTAATATCACTGCCATGGTTCGTGCAGGGGCGTTTGATTTTTTATTGACTGAAAAGAACATAAAAACCAATGCCATCACAACCAAAACCCCGGCATAGTACTGAGGCAAAAGCCTCCAGTTTTCAGGATTTAATCCATTAGCTGTGAAATTATTCAAAAGGGTAGGAGCCAATAGGGTGGTCAATGCCGCTCCTGCATTCCCTGCACCGAAAATCCCCAGTGCTCGACCTTGCCAGCTTTTTGGGAACCAGACAGAAGTATAGCCTATACCAACTGCAAATCCAGCACCGGCAAATCCAAAGAAAAAACTGAGGACTGCGTAAAACATGAAGCTGTCCGCAAAAGAAATCAGGTACATGGGGATGGCGCAGAATAGTAACAAAGCAGCAAAAATCCATTTCCCTCCATATTTATCCGTAAGAATTCCCAAGGGAAGTCTGAAAATTGCTCCTGTCAAAATCGGGATTCCCAAAAGCCAGCCAATCTCTACAGGACCCCATTCAAAAATTCCATTGTCGGTCAGGTAAGTCACCATGACCCCGTTGAAAGTCCAAACAGCAAAGCAGATAGTGAATGCCAAGGTATTCAAAAAAAGCATTCTGTAGGAAAGAGAGTTGATTTGTTCCTGCATAGTTTTGAGGTTTTAGTTTTTTCCTTTACCGTTTAAGATAATCAATGATTTTTCTTCAGCCAAGTTGCAGCTTGGGCTATGTCTGTTGGCGTGTTGATATTTATAAATTCTATAGGGCTTAATTTATGGCGTTCATCCAAAGCGAAAAATTGATGGGGCTTTTCTTGGATGAAACTTTGAAGTTTTAATTTATCGTTGACCACATGCTCTTCAACGGCGGAAATTAAGCTTTCTGGGTATACTCCTGGAAAGGGGAGTGTTCTGTCTTTTAACCTTGAAACTGTGATGTAGTTTTCTCTGGATTGAGTGATCAAAGCATTCAAAGTTTCTGTCTTTAAAAAAGGCATATCACAGCTTAAAAGGCAAACGTTATTTCCCTTAGCATTAGTCAAAGCGGTTAATAACCCTCCAAGTGGGCCTTTCTCTGGGATAGTGTCTTCAATAACTTTCAGGTCAAACTGCCGATATGCAGGGTCATGTGCGATTATTCGAAGAGGGTAGGGAAGAGTACCTATTGATTCGATCAAATACTGAATCATAGGCTTACCAGTGATTTTGACCAGACCTTTGTCACTGCCCATTCTACTGCTTTTTCCGCCTGCCAAAATGTAAATTTCTAATTCTTTCATGCCCAAATTAATTTTATAGCAGCAAAGAAAAGGACGGTTGTAAGGATGTATTTTACAACATTTACATTGAAGCGCTTTGCTCCCAAATAAGCGCCAATCGCTCCTCCAGCTACAGTCAAGGGCATCAAATACCAAAGCTTAGCATCGATGGAAATATTTACTGCATCAGCTCCTATGTATCCAGCTACTGAGTTGAAGAAGATGAATAAGGCACTCAATGCAGCAGTTTCTTTCATTGAGGTCCAACCCAGCATTAGCAAGATGGGAGATAGGATGATACCACCTCCTATGCCGATCAAGCCAGAAAAGAAACCTATCGAAATGCCTAATATTGGTGCCATCCACCATACTCTTTGAATTACCCGCTCTTTGGCTATTGGGAATACATTTAAAAAACGTAGGATTGGGAAGAACAAAAGCATCCCTAATATTTGCTTGTATAGAACAGTATCGACTAAAATCGTTCCCCCTAGGTATGCAGCAGGGATAGAAAAGATAATTAGAGAAAGGAATAGGTTAGTAGGAAATGCAACTGTTTTCCGATATGCTAAAAATGCAAGCAGGGATACCACCATATTCAGCATCAAAGCTGTAGGTCGAATCTGCTCTGGAGCAAAATTAAAAAGTGCCAAAAACATCAGGTAGCTACTGGCGCCACCATGCCCAACTGCCGCATAGAGGAATGCAGCCAAAGGCATCAAGACGAATAGCATAATCCAAGCCTCGTCCATGTTATTACCAATGATACACATTTATCAAAGAGCCTGCCGCCATCTCTTCAGTTTCTTCTGCAACTTCAGCAAAACAGTCAGCTGCTCCAAAGGAGATCAGATTGAATGATTCCTGCCCAGTCAAGATGTGCACCTGGTTATTTTCAATCTTGGCTTTTAGGAAGAAAGTGAGTCCCGCTTTTCTTTTTAGAGGTTCGGCCAAAGGAAGCTTTGCTGTAGGTTGCCAGGAATTCTTATGCCCCATGTATTGTAAAAGTGATGGCTTGACATATTGATTGAAACAAGTAATGACAGAAGCAGGGTTACCTGGTAAGGCGAAGATTAATTTTTCACCCAAAATCCCAACGTAAAGGGGCTTCCCAGGTCTTTGTTTTATTTTGTAAAATAATTCCTCAACTCCTGCTTTTGTTAATCCTGTTTTTACATAGTCATAATCTCCGACAGAAATACCGCCAGAAAGAATCAGGATATCAGCGTTTGCAAGGGAGTTTTCTATGGCTTTTTGCAATTCATGTGGTTCATCAATGGCTTGCGTACTCTGCACCTCCTCTACACCTAAGGTATTTAAGTAACTTTGCAGAACAGGTCCATTTGAATTGTAAATTTGGCCAAAAGATAGGGGCTTTCCCAGCTCTTGCAATTCGTTTCCAGTGATAATTACCGCAACTTTTGGAGGGCTGTACACAGGAATTTCAGCAATCCCCACAGATGCTAAAAGACCTATGCCGCCGGGGTTGATTAGCGCACCTTTTTTTAAAATAATACCTCCAGCTTCCGTCTGAGCTCCTTTTAGACGAACGTTGCTGCCTCTTGTGAAGCTGCTTTTGTCAAATGTAATTTGATTTCCATCTCTTTCAACCCATTCTTGTGGGATTACAGTATCCGCTCCTTTAGGTATCGGGGCTCCGGTAAAAATTCTACTGGCTTGGCCTTTTTGCAATACATGAAATTCACCATCTCCAGCAGCTACTTCTGATACCACTTGCCATGGCTCTTGCTGATCATCCCAGCTAATAGCGTAGCCATCCATCGCTGAATTGTCAAAAGAAGGAACTGCAATCGGGGAATGAATGTCTTTGGTGCAGATCAAGCCTATGGCTTTTTCGAGCGGTAAAATGTTAGATTTCGCTGAAGGGGTGTGCTTTTGAAGTATTGATTTAGCCTGATTGACTGAGATCATATTTGTATTTTACTAAAATGGGCTTCTTCTATTTTTTCTTTTTGGAACTTCTTTGACTGATTAGTCTTACTTTGTCAAAGTAGCAGATTAGATCAACCTGCCAGGTTTATAAGCTAAAGCAGGGTTAGAGGTTAGAACTACATCTTTTCAATCATATATCCATCATTTTCCAAAACCAACTTTACCCAAAATATCCAATAGTATTTCTATTTCTAAATATTTCAATTGTATTTCTACCATATCCCGAATCACTTCGCTCTCGGGATCTCCGTTTCACTCCGATTTCGCTAAGCATATTTCAATATCCCAATATCCAATATCTCTTAATATCCATTAATGTCATTTATTTCGAAGAATATCTATTTCTAAATATTTCAATTGTATTTCTACCATATTTCAAAAACAAACTTCCCCTCAAAATATCCATCAATATCCACTAATATCAATTAATATCCTTTTTATCCCCCAATCTTAATCATACTACGATTTTCGATTTTGTCAGCTTCAGCCTTTTGGTAATCAGGGGAAAATTGACCGCCTAATGCAGCATGTTTGTTGTATAGAGAGAGTCGAATCAGTGGTTCAATTTCCTTACCCGCTCTCAGGGTACCGAGAAGATCCATTTCTTCTTTTCCGAAAAGGCAGTTTTTCATTTTGCCATCAGCAGTGATTCGCATACGATTACAACTACCACAAAAATGCTCGCTCATAGTCGTAATAAAAGCAAAAGTGCCTTCATGACCAATTGCTTTGTATTTTTTGGCCGTGGCATGGGGTTCGTCCTTGAGTTTGACTACATCAAACTCTTCTTTGACCATATCTAACATTTTCTGAGCAGTCAGCACCTTCGAACTATCCCAAAGATTGCCAGCAAAGGGCATAAACTCTATGAACCTTACATGAAGGGGAAGTTCTTTGGTGATTTTTACAAAATCCAAAAGTTCATTTTCAATAATACCATTAAGTGCAACTACATTGATTTTTATACGAAAATCATGTTTTAGAAGTAATTCTATGTTGTCCCAGACTTGTTGGAATTTATCCCTTTTGGTTAGCTTGAAGAATGTTTCTTGCTTGAGAGAATCCAAGCTTACATTCAATGACCGGATACCGGCTTTTTTGAAAAGACCTAAATATTGATGAACCAAGACCCCATTGGTTGTAAGGGTGAGTTCTACAGGAAGTTTTGCCAATCGTTCTACAATTTCGGCAAACTCCTTGCGAACCATTGGTTCTCCTCCTGTCAGTCTGATTTTTTTCACACCTAGTGAAACGAATATTTTGGCAATGGTCTCGATTTCATCCGGCTGCATCAGATGTGCATTGGGCATGCACTGGATATTTTCCTCAGGCATACAATAAGTACAACGGAAGTTGCAGCTATCTGTCAGAGAGATTCTTAGGTAATCATGTACACGTTGAAACCGATCTTGGAGCATGTTGCTTTTATTCTTTGATTTTGGGTTTTCTTGGCTCAGGTAAATAGCGTAAAAGCCAAGCTGCTGCTATAAACAATACCGATGAACCGATAAATGTTCCCAATGCAATATTGAAATTATCTGTCAGGGCATTGTTCAATGCCGAATATAAGAACCAAATCTGAATACTGACCAATAGAATCAGTAATAGCGTGATGCCTGTCATCAGGGTATTGGTTTTATTAGGGTGTGCTTCTTTTTGGGAATATCTGAAATTACTCATATCGTTTAGGCTTTATGGCTTTTAGCTTTGACAAACACTTTCCCATTTTCAATCACTACTTCCAATTGAGGCAAAGGTCTAGGAGGTGGACCCTGGGTCACAACACCAGTTTTGGGATCAAAATAGCCCTTGTGACATGGACACTCAATCAAATTTAAATCTTTTCGGTAAATGACTGCACAGGCCAAGTGCGTACATTTCTGTTCAAAGGCCCTCCATTCTCCATCTTCCAAATGGATCAGAATATAAGGAATGACCTTATCGCCCTCAATCTCAAATTGGAGCATTTCGCCCATAGGAACTTGACCTTCTTCACAAATGAAATGCTGGCCTTCCAGTTCTTTTTCAGGAAAGGCGATGCTTTTGAGCACAATAGCTCCATTTCCAAGGGCAAGTGCGCCGGAGAATAGGGTGAGGAACTTGGCAAACTCTCTTCTGGAAACGTGGGTAGCTTCCTCCTTGTCTATAGGGAAATCATTTTTCCACTGTGGTGTTTCACCTGCTTTTTCTTCTTTCATAGTACTGGCTGATTATTGCACTTTGAGGTAATTGCTGCCTTTCGGCATCATAATTTTTACTTTGGTCTTTACTTCCTGCTCCCCGAAGAAAAAGGTGTCAACAGGAACACTGTCAGGTCTCTTTTTCTCGATTTCTTCTCTGGTTCCATAAAACAGTGCCTGTGAAGGGCAAACTGTAGCGCACATCGGTTTTTTACCTGCTGAGGTACGGTCATAACACATGTTACACTTCATCATCAGTTCAGCTTTTTCCTGTTTTTGCGGAACTCCAAAAGGACAGGCCAACACGCAGTTAGAGCAACCGATACAGCGGGATGTCTCTGCGGTATGAACTACACCAAATTCGTCTTTGGAAATGGCATCTGCTGGACAGACATTGGCACAGGCAGGGTCTTCGCAATGCATACAGACTTGAACGGTAGTCTGCGTAGAAACAGCCCTTTCCACATAGTGAATATGGATCATGCTTTCTTGGCCGTTGGTTTCACATTCAGCGCAGGCCATTTCGCAGGCATGGCAGCCGATACACCGCTGCATGTCAATGAAAAATCCCATTTGCTGGTCATATTTTGTACTACTAGGCATAATTGATGTGGTTTATGGTTTTAGGGTTTCGTGGCTTTGAAATGCCAATGAATCAGTGGCTGGGGCAGCCCATTTTTTGAGCGGCTCCAATTTGCAGGCACAGACTTTAAATTCCGGAATTTTGGATACAGGATCCAATGTGCCAATGGTCAATTGATTGGCAGATTGGCTGCCTCCCCAGTGGTAGGGAATAAAAACTGTGTCGGGCCGGATAGTCTCTACAATTTGGGCAGGGAAAACGGCTTCTCCTCTTCTGGTAGATACCCTGACCAATTCCCGCTCCTTGATGCCAAACTGCTGGGCCAAGCTTGGATGGATCTCCAAAAGCGGTTCAGGGTATTGGTCTACAAGTTTGCCGATTCTTCTGGTTTGCGTTCCAGACAGATATTGGGACACTACCCTTCCTGTGGTGAGGGTCACCGGGAATTCTTTATCGGTCACCTCAGAAGGTTCCCTGTAGGGTACTGCATTGAAGTGAGCTTTTCCATCAGGGGTTTTGAATTTTTTATCTTCCCAAAGTCTAGGGGTTCCTGGATGGTCTTCGGATGGACATGGCCAGAAAATGCCCATGTTTTCCTCGATTTTTTTGTAGGTAATGCCGTAATAATCCGCCGTGCCTCCTTTGGAAGCTACCCGGAGCTCGTTGAAGATGTCTTCAGCTTTGCTGTAATTAAACTTGTCACCTGCACCTAATCTTTGTGCCAGTTCTATCAGGATATCACTATCTTTTCTGGCTTGGCCTGGAGGAGTGATGGCTTGGTTGATTTTTACTACCCTACCTTCGGCTGTGGTTACCGTGCCGTCTTCTTCTTCGTGTAACGAACCCGCCATGATGACATCCGCATGCCGGGCAGTTTCATTGAGGAAAAAGTCTATGCACATATAATACTCCAGTTTTTCCAGTGCTTCTCTCACAAAATTGTTATTAGGAAGAGAAACGAGGGGGTTGAAACAGATGGAAATCAATCCTTTGATTTCTCCTCTATGAATGGCCTCTATAATTTCGTAGGCAGAGAGACCTTTGCCGGGAATTTCTTTTTCTTCTACGCCCCAGACTTCAGCGATGTATTTTCTGTGCTCGGGATTGGTGATGTCTCTATTGCCAGGCAATTGATCACATTTATGTCCATGCTCGCGACCTCCTTGCCCATTCCCTTGACCTGTAATGGTTCCATATCCGCAATATGGCTTTCCAATACGGCCGGTAGCCAATACAATATTGATACAGCTGACCACATTATCCACCCCTTTGGTATGGTGCTCAATGCCTCTGGCGTGTAGCAGAAAGGAAGTATCTGCTTTGCCCCACCATTCGGCGGCCAGTCTGATTTTTTCTTTATCTATGCCTGTAGTCGCTTCTGCCCAGTCCAGATCATATTCTTTAACTGCGTCTATAGCTTCTTCAAAACCACTTGTATGGTAATCTATAAAGTCGTGATCTAGCCAATCATTGTCTACCAATTGCTTGAGAATGGCTCCAAAAAGTGCCGAGTCTCTGCCAGGTTTAACGGGCAGATGCAGATCAGCAGTTCTGGCTATAGGCGTAACTCTTGGATCCACCACGATCAATTTAGCTCCATTGTCCCTAGCTTCCCATATGTAGTGGGTAAGGGTAGGGAAGCACTCACTGATATTGGTTCCTGCTATGATGATCACTTTGGCATGCTTCAAATCTGCCCAGGAATTGGAAATTCTATCCAAGCCAAAAGCTTTATTGTTTCCTGCCCCCGCTGAAACCATACAAAGCCGGCCATTATAGTCAAGGTTTTTGGTTTTGAGTGCCAATCGGGCAAATTTACCCACCATGTAGCTCTTTTCGTTGGTCAGAGATACGCCGGATAGCATGGCAAAGGCATCATTACCATAGGTAGATTGAATTCTTTTGATTTCATTGACGGTACGGCCCATGGCTGATTCCCAGTCAATGGGTTCAAAACCTTTGCCTTCTACGCGTTGAAGAGGGCTTAATATTCTATCCGGATGGTTGTTTTGCAGGTAGCGTTGTACACCTTTGGGACAGAGCCTTCCTTCGTTGAAAGGAAATTCCATCCAGGGTTCAAAGCCTGCTATCTGATTGTCTTTTACCTTGAGCTGTATACCGCACTGCATCCCACAAAAGCAGCAGTGGGTTTTGACCAATCGGTCAGGTTCATTGGATCCTTCGAAACCACCCAATGGGGTGTAGTTCTTTTTGGGACCGTATTGTTTTATGATTTTTTCAGCGGAAACTGGTAGTTTGGCCATAATGGGATTATTCAGAATTATTGTTTAACCGAAGAATTTTCCAGAAGCTTGTCTGGCCTCGAAATGTGCTTTTGCCAGGGCAGACCTTTTTCCTTCGGGAGAGAGGTCTAAATGGCTGCTGCCATCAGCAAGTGTAAAGTCAAAGCCAACTTCTTTGGTAACTCTTTTGAGATCATTGATGTGTGTTTGAGTGGCAAACTCTTCTTTGGTATGTGGGCAGACTGCCATGCCTCGTTTTTTTCCTTCAATTTTATACAAGTTTGCTCCAAGTTGGGCCAGCCTCTGGAAAATGTGAAAGAATTTTCCGAAAGGCATCCAAATCAAAAAGAGAATCACTGTGATGGCATGGGTTACGGCCATAAACTGGTGCGTCCTTCCATCCAAAAAGGTGTAATCGTAACCTATACCCAATCCTGTTACCGAAATAGCGATCAACAAGACCAAGGGAAGCCAATCGCCTTCCAATGACTGGGTTGCGATTACTCCACCATCTTTCACTCTTCTTTTCATCATGATCACTGCTCCGATGATGACAGGGAAAGAAGTCAGGAATAAGGCTTTGAAGGCTAATATTGATATTAGTCCTCCCAATTCAAAAGAGCCTACTTTGAATCCGAAAAAATTGGCATTGTAGATTTCATAGCTTCCGGGCTCCAAGGTGAAATGTATCCATCCAAAAGTCAATGGGACGGTTATGGCAAAAGACAACAGACATCCTGTGGCCAATAAAAAGTGTCCCCACCATCTGGTTCTGCTTCTGTAGGCTATAAAACGCTGAAAAAGGATGTTTCTAAATAGAAGATACACGGATCTGCTGGCATAAGTGATAAAATCCTTGCTGAATAAAAACTGCATACTACGTCTCCAGTAAAGCCGAGTGGGTGGTCTTTGTAACCACACAGAATAACGGTAAGCTATTCCAAAAACGGCAAAGATGGTTCCGAACAGGTAGGCGATAAGCGCTGCATCAAAATTTTGCAGATTCCTGGAACCAATAAACACCAAAATCACCACTGCCAGAGCGGCAATGGTGGCTTTGATAAAGGCTACCCGGTTTAGCGTTTGAAATAATTTCAGCATAGTGTGGTTCTATTAATAATGATTTTGTGAGTATTATAGTCTAGTAAAGAAATTTATATTTTGACAAATCTTTTCGAAAGCCCCGATATCAATCAATTGCTAGAATCCATTACTTTCAAACATTCTGGACATCATTTGGCTTCTTGAATTCACTTTACACCTAAAGCATTTATTATGAAGGTCTCTCAGCTCCTTTTCTATCGTAGAAATACCAGTTGATAACTGTCGCGAGGACCAGGAAGATAGCAAGTATCCAGAAGAAGCCTTCTGCATGGCCAGTGCTCCCGATAAAGGCACCAAGGGCCAAGGAGAATATAAATGGGCCATATGCCGCAATTGCCGCTGTCCAACCAATTACCCCGGCCGCTTGTCTAGGGTTATGCTTAAATATAATAGGAAATTGTCGAAAAGTCGAGGCATTTCCGATTCCTGTGAAAAAAAACAAGGCCATCATGGTGCCCACAAAGAGTGGAAACTGCTCCATTCCCGTTGGATTGACCAATCCAAATGAAAGCAAGACGATCACTCCGCCTAAGAGTCCTACACCTGTTATAGTAGTCAAAACAGCCCCGCCGGTTTTATCTGCCACAAATCCAAAAAGAATTCTGGATGCAGAGCCCACTAAGGGCCCGTAAAAAGCATATTTCAATGGATCCAAGCTGGGGTCAAAGCTGCCATAAAGTACCTTCATCAGCAAGGGGAAGGCAGCTGAAAGTCCAGCAAAAGTACCAAAGGTCATAAAGTAGGTGATGGTACAATACCATGTATGTTTGTCTCCAAAAATATCCAACTGTTCTTTGAAAGAGGCTTTGATTGGAATACTTTTTAGGTATTTCCAACTAATGATACCCATGATGATCAAAAGAGGAGCATACCAAAAAGCACCACTTTGCAGGTAAATCTCTTTTGAAACCACTTCTCCTGTTGCCTTATCTACACTTTGGAAAAGCTGAGGTGCTCCATATAAGGCTACTCCGATCATGACAGGGGTCATGAACTGGGCTATGCTGACACCAAAATTACCGATGCCTGCCTGAATTCCCAAAGCTGTTCCCTTTAACCTGGCTGGGAAAAACATATTGGTCGATGGCATAAAAGAAGAGAAATCTCCTCCTCCAAATCCTGCCGTAAGGGCAAGAACTACAAATACCCAGAAAGGTGTTCCAGGATTCATCACTGCCAAACCAATCCCAATCACCGGGACAAGTTTAAGTATTGTAGCTACTGTAATGGTATGTCTGCTGCCATAGATCGGGATCAGGAATGTATGGACAATCCTTAAAGTTCCTGCAGCCAGTCCGGGGAGAGCAGCAAGCCAAAACAGTTGGTTATCTGTGAATGAAAAGCCGATACCCGGTAGTCGGGTGACGATAGCGGACATCATAAACCAGGTACAAAACGACAGGGTCAATGCGATAGTAGTGATCGTGAGGGTACGCCAAGCGATTTTTTTACCGTTAGATTCCCAGAAATTATTGTCTTCGGGATTCCATTCTTTGAGCCAAGTAGCCATAATTTTTTTGGATGGTTACGACAAATGTCGGTATAATGAATTGCCAAAAACATGACCAAAATCATAAAACGATATGATTCAAGTTGCAATGAGAAGAGGTAATAAAGGATAATATTGTCGCCTAATTCTATTCGTCATTTACCTACTACCATTTCCTACATGCTTAGCATCACCAAAATCTTTTCCTTCGAATCTGCCCATAGTATTTCCGATTATGAGGGGGCTTGTAGCAATCTTCATGGGCATAGCTATGTACTTCATGTTACTGTATCAGGAGAAGAACTTGAGAAAGACATGTTATTGGATTTTAAGGCTCTGAAAAAAATCGTGAAGGAGGAGATTATTGAAAAACTCGATCATACACTGGTATTAAAAAACACTGAAAATCACAAAAGAGATTTTCAGCAGATGTGGCAGAAAATCTTTTGGATGGAGCATGAACCTACTGCGGAACGCATGTTGCTATGGATGAAAGATAGGATAGTTCCAAAACTTCCATCCCATGTAAAATTAGAAAGCCTGACCCTCTATGAAACCGCTACTTGTTATGCCTGCTGGAAAGGTTAGGAACAGAATAAAATACAGATCTGCCGTCCACAGCTGGCTGATGACAGGCGTTATTTTAGTTTTGTTAATGGTGGTAATTGGTGGGATTACCAGATTGACCCAATCGGGGTTATCCATGGTCCGCTGGGAACCCATTACGGGGGCCATCCCTCCATTGACTGCTGAGCAATGGCAACATGAGTTTGAAGAATACCAAGGCAGCCCAGAATTCAAAGCTTATAATTATCATTTTACCTTAAATGATTTTAAGCAGATTTATTTTTGGGAATACCTGCATCGCTTGGTTGGTAGAGTAGTAGGCTTAGTCTTTTTATTTCCTGCTATTTTCTTTTGGATCAAAGATGTTTTTGATGTTAGGATGCGGAAACAGGTTCTTCTGATTTTCTTAGGAGGGTTGTTTCAAGGAGTGCTGGGATGGTATATGGTAAAAAGTGGCTTGGTGGATAAGCCTCATGTCAGTCATTATAGATTGGCGGCGCACCTATCTACGGCTTTGGCTTTGGCAGGATATATATACTGGGTGGCATTAGAATGGAAGCCTTTAAAAAAAGTACCATCAAAGGCAATCAATCGGGCTACTATTGTGCTTTTGTCCCTTCTCAGTATACAGATTGTTTTCGGAGCTTTTGTAGCAGGATTGAAAGCTGGTAAAATGTTCAATACATTCCCAAAGATGGGATTAACTTGGTTCCCTTCAGACTTAAATACAGCATTTGAATTGAGCGGTGGTTTTGCAATTTTTGAAAACGGGATTGTAGTCCAATTTATTCATCGCTATTTGGCCTATTTGATCGTATTTGGAGTGATTTGGCTTTGGTGGGGGATTAAGAAATATGCCTTTAAACTTCTTCCCTTGGGCAATTTCCTATTGGTAATGGTTGGGGTTCAGTTTTTATTGGGGGTGCTAACCCTGATTTGGGCAATACCGGTGAGTTTGGGGGTATTACATCAATTGGGAGCGGTAATTGTATTTCTTACCTTGATTACCTTGTTGAAGAGAACAAGTTAAACTTAATTATTCTAAAGGGTAGATGAATTTTTATAAAAAGCCTTAATTCCAAAATAAGATTTGGTCTTGTTTTTTTCTGGCATATCAAAATACAAGTGGTAATGATTGCTACAACCTGGATTGAAACTGGCCTCACATTTAGGACAAGTGTTATCAGCATCCATGTATTCCTGGATGCTTAACTCATGTCCGCATACACCACACAGGATGGCTTTTTGGTTAAATTCAGATTTGGGCCAAACTTGGTGTTCATGGTCTGCTTCCTCCTCATGACAGGAAAAACAGGGGTAATATTTATCGCAGCATTTGAATTTGATCGCAATAACATCCAATGCCGAGTGCCAATGGACACAGCGGGTTTGATGGTCAACGGATTTACCGAACACACGAACACCTTCGATCTCAACTATATTGAATACCTCTGGGGCTGCTTCTTGGGCCAAGCTAAGGTTAAAAGCCAACAGCATTAAACAAATTAGTATTAATCGCATTCCTTTCATTGAGATGATTGGGGGTGATTGTTAGGATACTTAATTAGGTAAGCAGGTTCGAAAATAAAAAAATATTTTTTGTATTTACTGTATTTTTAAGATTGGGTCTGAACTGGGAAGAGAAAAATTACGGAAAATCAACAGAGATAATGCATTTTTATGCATCAATAAGCCTTTGATTGTGAATTATTAAAATAAAGAATAACCAGGAAAATGGTGGCTCCAAATTCATGGATAGAATATGGAGACAAGATTAATCCATTAAGCACTGGCAAACTGATTGCATCCAAAGTTGGCTCCGGTTATAAACTCAATGGCTTTGGTGTTGGGGTCCATTGGTTTGCCATCATTCAAGACTGGAATGATGTAATCAGGATCCATTTTTGATTCAATATGACTCAATTTATTGCATTCGCCATAGTTTTTTCTTTTGGCTACCACGGGTGCATTTGGCTCCCAGTGGTTGCAGTTTGAACATGTTTTTTCCATCTCGCTAGTTTCTTTTGATTATACTTAAATATATACAAAATAAGGTTTAAGGTTTTGAAAAACAGTAATTTGAAATTAAACTGAATAAGGTTTCGTTAAAATCTGGTATTAGCTAAGTTCACTGATGATCTTTTGATTGCAGATCAATGAAGAAGAATTCATTTTGTTTGGCATAAAAATTGATTTTTGGATGAGTAAATAATAACTAATTTATGTGGTTGATCTTATCATTTTTTTTAAAAAAAAGAGTGTTTTCACTTCTATAAAATCCTTCATCTGGGGTAAATTATTTCTCTTAAGTTTCATTGTATGCTTCTTTTTTGTTTCCGTTTCTATGGCTCAATCCATGTACGATAGCTCTACTGTTGGGGCAAACTTAAGAAATGGTACAGGTACTGAACACAGTGTGGTCAGTACAGTGGGTTATAATGAACAGGTGAGAGTAGTCAGCAATGAAGGTTCCTGGAAAAGAGTAGAATATAGAGGCAAAACTGGTTATATCAGTTCCTCCTTGCTCAGCGAAAATCAAGGCAGAACATCTCAAAATAATTCTTCTAATTATGGTAGGGGAAGTACAAGTTCAAGAACCTCAGGTAATTCAAAAGGTGGTGTGGCAGGTGCTTCCGGATATACTACAGCTATTGGATTAAGAGGTGGATTTACTTCAGGAGTTTCTTTGAAACATTTTACCAGTTCGAGAGGTGCTTTGGAATTAGTTGTTGGTTCTCGATGGCATGGAGTTTCCCTATCAGGGATGTATCAGATGCATCAATCCGGAGCATTGGGAGTGCCGGAGCTTTCATGGGTTTATGGACTTGGTGCCAAGGGTAGGTCATTACGATAGGTATTACTATTATTATGGGTATAGAGGCCCTGGTAATTGTCAAGATCCGAATAATCCAAGGTGTTATCCCTTCTATACCCGCTATCGTACAGGTGGGTTTACGGCAGTGGGATTACTGGGGATTGGAGGATTGGAATATAAATTTAGGGATATTCCAATTACGCTCGGGATAGACCTCATTCCTTACTTTTATTTCAACCATTGGGGAGGGAGTTTTATAGATGGAAGTATTTCAGTACGTTATATTTTAAAATAGATACCGGAAGTTAGGGCTACTCAGCTGCCAGCTATTCGGGATTTGCAATCCCGAACCTAGATAAATAGGATTTGAAATCCTTATTTCCGGTTTAGGGTAGATTGGAATTAAAAATCCCTTTTATCTGTACTCGAAATTTCAAATTTCGAGGAGCGAGGATAATGATTCAAGTTTTCCCGGAACCAATTCTGATACTTTCCCAAAATTTCTCGGTTGACTTTGGAATAGCTGAATTAATACCATTCTTAACTTTCTCTTCAAAATCAATTCCTAAAAGGTAAAATGCAAGATCCAGGCTTGAAAAATGGGTTCGGTATTCATCCCGAATCTCTGCCACTTCTCTAAGACAAAGATTGGCTGTGGGGTTGTTGTCAGGAAGGTATGTCAAGTTTAATTCTTTTTGTATTGAATTGGTCATATCCTGAAATTCCCCTGCCTGAATTTTTTGAAGTAGATTTTGAAGTTCAGAGGTATTAGCCATTTGCTTAAAATTCAGTCTGTTTGGTTTCCTTTTTCCAAAAATAGACTTTCTCTCCATATTTTAAAGGCCGGATTTCTTCATCTCTGTATGGATAAACCCTGTTTTTGGATAAATTATTGAATAAAATGGCCATTACAAAAAGAATGATGATACCGGTCAGGATCGGGTTGATGACATAAAAGTATCCCATTGATTTGATTTCATCCGAACCGATATTTGCAATTAGTGCAATGGCACCCCCAGGAGGATGTAAAGTTTTGGTGTATTGCATGGCCAGAATAGCCAATGAAACAGACAATGCCGGTGAAAACCAGATCATGGATTCAATGTAAAAAAACTTATAAACTGTAACTCCAATAACTGCCGAGATTAAGCTTCCCAAGAATAAATTTCTGGGTTGAGCAAATGGACCGTGAGGATTGCCGAATAATATGACTGAGGTGGCTCCAAATGCTCCAATCAAAAATAAAATATCCGAATTGTCATCAGTGTGGAAGAGTCCTTGAAGGATGCCTATAGTACTTAAACCTAAAAAGCCACCAAAAAAAGACCATGCATTGTCTGTAGGATTGTGCCTTGTTTCCTTATATACAATGTATCGGGCTTTTTGTAAGGACTTTTTCAGCTTTTTCTTTTTCATGGATGCAAAAATAGGCAAATTGCCTTATGTCATGTTTTAAACCATCTTAGATTTCAAAAAATGACCAAGCACCAACCCATTAAACGTCACCAAAGCCTGCACGGACTCAGTAAAGACCATCATCAGGGATTGTTACTTTGTTTTAAGATCCGACAGGGTATAAAAATGGGAGTAGAGGAAAAAAGAATCAAAAAGTATTGCAACTGGTTCTGGAAGGAACACTTGGTGCCGCATTTTCAGGAAGAGGAGCGGTTCGTTTTTCCCGTGCTGGGTAATGATCACGAAATGGTAAGACAAGCACTCGAGGAACATCAAATCCTGAAAGATCTTTTTAATGCTTCAAAGTCGGATTATGATCACCTCAATCAATTGGAAAGGCAATTGGAAGCCCATATCAGATTCGAAGAAAGGGTCTTATTCAATGAAATTCAGGACACAGCAACAGCAGATCAGCTTACAATCATCGCCCAACACCATGGCAAAGCCACTTCCTGCGAAGTATGGGAAGATGAATTTTGGAAGTAGGGTAGTTGTTGGGGATTTGCCAATCTTTTCGGGATTTGCAATCCCGAACTCTTGATGAATAGGATTTGCAATCCTGAATTCAGTTTAAGGTTGAATGGAATTGGAAATTTCTTTTATCTGTACCTCCAAATTGCAAATTTCGAAGAGTGGTTAGTTTTTAGCCACAGCCACAATCTTATTTACAATCTCTTCGCCAACCAATCCAAGCCCTTCTTTTTGGTACTTCATTACCCCTCGGCGGTCAAAAACAGAGATGATGTTGGAGTGGGAAAAATCTATGGGATTGATTTGCTTGTACTTGACGGCCATGATATTAGCAAAGTCCCTGACGCCATCTTCGGTGCCTTGTAGGAAAAGCCATTCCGGGCCTTCCATCTGGTTGTCCTTTGCAAATTGCTTCAGTTTTTCAGGGGTATCATTGATAGGGTCAATACTGACCATCACGTATTGGATATCTCTCATTTTTTTGGATGAAACTCTTTCCTCGATCATGCGCATATCGGCTACCAATCTAGGACAGGCTGTTCTACAGGCCGTATAGATCATCACTACGACCAATGGCTTCCCTTTGAGGTCTTTGAACTCGATGGTCTGCCCGTCCTGGGTATTCCATTCAGAAGGAAGCTGATAAATAGAGAGGTCATCCATGGTATCTTCCATATTTTCAGATTGTTCTATTTGGGTATTTTCCTGACAAGAGAAAAGGAAAAAAGATAGAAGGATAAGGCTGAAGTAACGCATGATCGTTTTATTTAAATGTGAGTTGATTTTGTGGCCCAGCATCTTTGGCACATCTGAACCCCAGGGTTGTTAGGGAGAAATTGGCCTTCAGGCTGGAGCGCATGGCGAAGCGCATAAATGCCGCATAGTTCATCATGTCTTTGGCACCGATGGCACCTGCGGCGCAAAAGAGCCCTGCATCGGTGTTGCCGTTGTTTCTGGATTCTCCGGTCAGGATGATGGAGTTGAAGTCCTGAGTCCATTCCCAGACCATGCCATGCATGTCTTGGACACCCCAGTAATTTGATTCTGAGTTCCCTACAGTTTTCATGTAGGTTTTGGGTTGTTCATAGCTTCTGAGTATGGATACATTATAGAGGCTGTCTGAGCGGGCATCTCTTTTGGAAGTTGAGGCCATGGCAGCATATTCCCATTCATCCACTGTAGGAAGTCTTTTTCCCTGGCATTCGCAGTAGGCTTTGGCAGCAAACCAAGATACCATGGTGATGGGTTTGTCCATCAAGTTAGCGGGCGCTTTCAGGTCATTTTCCCAATTGGATAAATACCTGCTGTCGGCAAATAACTTGGTGACATTGGATTTTTGCCATTTGGGATGCTTTCGGACAAATTCCTGAAAATCCGCATAAGTGACTGGGAGTTTGTCCAAATAGAAGTCCCCTACAGAAGTTTCTGATTGTTCACCCACTCCGTAGAGGGGGGTATAATTCCCCCCTTCTATCAGAGCCATTTGAATTGTTTGGGCTGAGGCATTGCTGATTAGAAAAAAGCCTGCCATCAGTAAGATTAACTTTCTCATTTCTTTCTTCTTTTGTTCACCATTTCAGGGGTGACTTCGGAACCGTTATTTCCCCAGCTGTTGTACACATAAGTCAATACTGCTGCCACCTCTTCATCCTTGAGCTGCTGGGAAGGCATGATGCTGTTGTATTTTTTTCCGTTTACTGTGATTTCACCGGAAAGCCCATGAAGTAATACATCTATAGAGCGATTGACATCAGCATTCAGGTAGTCGGCATTGGCTAGGGGAGGGAAGGCATTAGCTACCCCTTCACCATTGGCTTGGTGACAGGCAAAGCAGGCCTGCATGTAGATTTTCTTTCCTGTATCGATCAGCTCACTTTTGGTCATGGTTACAGGAGGGCTTACAACATTGCCATCTTTGGGCATTTTTTGAATGGTACTGCCTTCAGGGAGATAGATGCCTTCCATGATTTCTCCGGCAAAGATTTTTTCATTTTCTTCACCAGTTACACTTAAGATTCCCAAAGCACCTTTGTTGAATGCCCTGAAAATGGAGTGATCTACGAGGACAAGGTTAGAGGGTACATCAGCTTTGAATTCCAGGATCGCAGCTCCACCTGCCGGGACCAAAGTAGTACCTACATTGGAATTGATCTGATCACCACCGTCTACATAGACTTTATCGAAAATTTCTCCGATGACGTGGAAGGAAGAAGCCAGGTTAGGGCCACCGTTTCCAAAGAAGATCCTGATGGTTTCACCTGCTTTTGCTTGGAGTGCATTTTCTCCGCTGAGCCCATTGACGCTACCGTTGAATACCACATAATCAGGTCTTTCGTCGTAAGCTTTTTGCATGTCGAAAGGCTGTAAACCAGGTTCTCCAAATCTACCTTCAGTATAAAAGTCTCCTTGCATCACATAGAACTCTTTGTCTACTGGAGGTAAACCGCCTTCTGGTTCTACGAGAATCAGTCCATACATTCCGTTGGCGATGTGCATGCCCACTGGAGCTGTAGCACAGTGATATACATAAAGCCCAGGGTTGATCAATTTGAAAGAGAAGGTTTTTTCATGGCCTGGTGCAACAAATGAAGCTTCGGCGCCACCTCCCTGACCTGTCACCGCGTGAAGGTCAATGTTGTGTGGCAGTTTATTGTCAGGGTGGTTCTTGATTTTGAATTCTACTTCGTCACCCACTCTGGCGCGGATAAATGAGCCTGGCACTGTACCGCCAAAGGTCCAGAAAAGGTAGGATACCCCGTCGGCCATTTCCATTTCTTCTTCGGTTATTTCCATTTCCATGTAGAGTTTCATGGCTGGTCTGTTTCCAACAGGTGGAGGTACATGGGGAGGTGCAGTCAGTTCTGCTACCATTTCTCCGAATACTTTGGTTTTGCTGTAATCCTTTGTGTAGCTTTTGGCACCTGTGTTCCTAGACTGGCTTTGGGTGCAGGCTGTAAAAGCTAAAGCTAATATAAAGAGTAAAGGATAGAAATATCCTTTAATTGGGCGAATGTTTTTGTAGTTCATGGTTTCGTATTTTTTAATTTCATGGATTTACTTCGTTGACTTCAAAAGGCGATTAGGCTTTTTGTCACTACAAAGAAAATAGATAAGCTATAGAAAGCTCATGATTGGAGTCAATCCGATTTAACTATTTTGGCAGAAAAATATCTGCGAAATCGCAGGTTTGGGTTTAATATTGTGTTGCAAAAGCATAGTGGCTGATAACTTCTTTCAGTTTTCGGATATCACAGAGCAAAATTGCCCTTTCATGGGTTTCTATCAGGCCATCTTTTTTGAGAGAAGAAAGAACCCTGCTGACCTGTTCGGAATTGGTACCTATGATCTGGGCAATTTCCTGTCTGCTGAGATTGATCTCTACCTGATTATCATTTGGATCGGGTAAGTAATTGTCAGCTATGTACAATAAACCTAAAATTACCTTCTCTTCATTGTTCATCAAGGCAAGACATTTAGTTCTGATTTCACTTTTTCTTAACTCTCTTGAATAAAAGCGCATCACCTCAAAAGTGAATTTGGGATTCTCCATAAATGCAGCCTGCAAAGTTTGATTATCAATAAAGCAAACCTGAGAATCTGTCAGGGTAACAGCGCCAATACTGTATTTTTCCATACCTATGGCGGTATGCCCCAGCATATGGCCTTCACGGGCCAATCGAACTGTATGTTCTTTTCCGTCCAAGCTGGAACTGATGACTTTGACTTTTCCTTTCAAGATAAAATAAGCACCCATCACCAAACTCCCTTCCATAAAAATAAACTGCCCTTTGGGGTAAATAGGGGAGTTTTTGGCAAGGGATAATTTCTCCAGCCATGCATCGCTACAATTTTTCACAAGGCAAGAAGAAGTTATACATACTTTACAATTGACTTCCATAATTTGAAGATGCAAGTAAACTTTTGTTGAAGCTTTTTTTTCTGACCTGCGCCAAGTCTAAACCTGATCTACATCAGGTTTTTTTCAATTTGGTAATTTTTTTTCAAAATCCTATTTGATTTTTCAATTCTGGTTGTACCTTCGCTTCAATAAAAGATAAAAAGGTCTTTTAATACTAAAATATTTAAACCCGGTTATATATGCTATCAAAATCACAGGCAAGGACATTCTTTCTGGGTGGTACGGTGGTGACCTTTCTGATATTTATCGGATTGACCATTTATTCCATGGCTCCTAGCAATGACCAGTCCAATCATCAGAACATTACCGAACAGGTAATTAAAGGCAAGCACATTTGGGAAACCAATAATTGCATGGGTTGCCACGCTATTCTGGGAGAAGGGGGCTACTATGCTCCTGAGCTTACCAAAGTCATCGATAGAAAAGGAGCCCCAATGGTAAAGGCTATCCTTCAATCCCCGATACCTTGGGCACCCAACGGAAGGAAAATGGTTGCTTACGAAATGAACGACGAAGATGCAGAAGCCATGGTTGAATACCTCAAGTGGATTGGGGAGATCGACCTCAATGGCTTTGAGAGGATTGTTTCACCATTGGCAAAAGACAAAATAAAAGACTAGAACTATGAAATCGAGCATGTCAAAAATCTCTTTTAGAGACAAAATGCTGTCATGCGAGATTCCACCCCGATTATCGGGGCAGGTTATGACCATTGTAAACAAAAAAACAAACACATGAAATATAAATCACAACAGGTAGCCTACTGGTTTTTTGCCTTATGTATGCTGCTCTTCGCTCTACAGATCGTCTATGGATTTATCATGGGATTTGCCAGAATCGGCATGGATGGACTCCATGACTGGATTCCCTTCAATACCGCGAGGGCGGTTCATACCAATTTATTGGTTGTTTGGTTGCTGACCGGATTTATGGGTGCAGCATATTACATCATTCCGGAAGAAGCACAAAGGGAACTCGTCAGTGTAAAACTAGCATACGTGCAGTTGATTTCTCTGGCTGTGGTTGGGGTGGCTGCCATCACAGGCTACCACTTTAATATCTGGGAAGGAAGAAAGTTTTTGGAAATCCCCCGAGAACTGGATTATCTGGTGGTCATCAATGTACTGCTGTTTTTGGGAATAATCTTAGCTACTTTGTTTAAAGGGAAAAGACAGACCACCACAGCTTTAGTCATGACCATGGGGCTGGTATTTGCTGCGCTTTTGTATCTCCCTGGAATGATCTGGTTTGATTCACAGGTGACCGACTCCTTTTTTAGATGGTGGGTAGTTCATCTTTGGGTAGAAGGAGTTTGGGAATTGATCATGGGCGGAATATTAGCCTTCCTTCTGATCAAATTGACAGGGGTAGATAGAGAAGTCATTGAAAAATGGCTTTATGTGATCGTTGGTTTGACCTTCCTATCAGGGATCCTAGGTACAGGTCACCACTATTACTATATAGGAGTGAATAAAATCTGGTTAATCGTAGGGGGAGTATTCTCTGCCTTGGAGCCACTTGCATTCTTGGCCATGGCATTGTTTGCAGTCTATATGTACCGCAAAGGTGAGAAAAACCACCCCAACAAAATAGCCCTTTTCTGGACTATCGGAGCGGCTATTGTTTCTTTTATCGGTGCAGGGTTGCTGGGCTTTGCCCATACACTTCCACAGACCAATCTCTACACCCACGGTACTTTGGTAACGGCTATGCATGGGCATTATGCTTTCTGGGGTGCTTATGTGATGATTGTATTGGCCATCATCAGTTATGCCATGCCTAATATCACCGGCAGAAAACGACATGACAAAACCAACGGACATCTTGCTTTCTGGCTGTCAAATATCGGTATGCTCGGGATGGTGGTAGCACTTGGAGTTGCAGGTGTAGTACAAGTCTATCTGGAAAGAAGACTCAGCATGGATTTTATGGTGGCTCAGGAAGAAGTCAAAATCCACTTTGTGGTGATGCTGCTTTGTGCTACCATGTTTGCAACCGGAATCGGAATCTATATTTATGAATTTATCAAATATGGTAGGCCTACTGATGAAGCACTAACCAAAAATGAAGAAGCTGTTTTGGTTAGTTAAAGCCTTCATTTGAATTCTCAAACAGGAAAATAGGCCATCGGTTTGTTTCTTTATCAGATTTGCCGATTCCTGGATTTAGCTGGGTTGCCTCTTCTGGCAGCCCGGCTTTCAAAACTCAAAACTCAACATTATGGTCATCGAAGCACCTTATTATCATCAGACACATCAGGAGTCTGAGGTTTTTTTACAAACCTTCCAAAACCGCATGCCTTTGCTGCTAAAAGGGCCAACAGGAAGTGGAAAATCCCGATTTGTGGAATATATGGCACACACCACCGGTCAAAAACTGATCACTATTTCCTGCCATGAAGAAACATCCTCTACGGATTTGATAGGTAGGTTTATCATCAAAGGAGCTGAAACGATATGGATTGATGGCCCATTGACCACAGCAGTCAGGGAAGGGGCAATCCTTTACCTGGATGAGGTGGCGGAGGCTCGGCCCGATGTGATAGTGGCTATCCACTCGCTGACAGATCACAGAAGGGAATTGTTCATTGATAAACTCGGAGAGACGGTCAAAGCCCATAAAAACTTCATGTTGATTGCTTCCTTCAATCCAGGTTACCAAAGAGGTTTCAAAGAGCTGAAACCTTCCACACGGCAACGATTTGTGGCTCTGAGCTTTGGTTATCCAACAGCAAAAATTGAGACAGAAATCCTTGTCAACGAAACTGGAGTGGAGCAGGATATTGCCAAAAAGCTGGTGGCTATAGGTGGTAAAATCCGGAATCTTACCGAATTGGGTTTGACAGAAACGGTTTCTACCCGCTTGTTGGTGGATGCGGCTAAATTGATTCAATCCGGACTTCCAAAAAGGTTGGCCTGTCATGTAGCTATTGTGGAACCCCTGAGCGATGATACACAGACCATTGAGTCTATGAAGGATTTGGTGGATTTAATGATATGATATTGGAATAGGGTTGATATATAATAGAAATATGCTGTGCGAAATCGGAGTGAAACGGAGATCCCGAGAGCGAAGCGATTCGGGATATTGTAGAAATATAATGGAAATATGCTTCGCGAAATATATGGAAATAGATATTGGTGGATACTGATTGATATTTATGGATACTGGCTGAAAGTGATCTTGGGTATTGATTATTGAAATACACTTCGTGAAATAAAGTTGAAATATGCCTTCAGCGAAATATTTTCAAACCAGAGCTTTAGCGCAAACCATAAGAGAGAAGTGATTCGGGATAAAATTGAACTAAATAGAAATAAATCAGAAAATGGGACTGGATATAGATGAATGGGTATATGGCAGGTTGGTTCGGTATTTTAAAAAAAGTCGACTGAAAGCCGAATTGGAAATGCACCAGAAGGTGGATTTGGAAGTAATCCGGCCAAGATTGACTTTTTTGGCCAGGGCCATTACCGGGAAAGCAATTGACATTTATCCTGCTGAAGCAGAGGGAGGTTTTAAAAATAATAATTTCTTCCTTCCAATTTCTTTTGCCGAGTTTCCCACTTGGGAAGAAAACCTCTATTTCTATTTTTTTAGAACACTTTACCTGAGTGCACAACAAGACTTAGGCTATAATTGGACTAAGGAAACGGACGATCTGATCCTTTCCCGTCAGATGGCCGAACAGACGGCTCCTGCCGTCATGGAAAAGTTAGCTGAAGAGTTTAGGATTGCTGTGCAACTGCATGATAAATTAAAAAACCATTTTGAGTCCAAGGCCAAGTCCGGAGAGCAAGCGGATTTGAGTTTACTTTATGGAAAATGGATGTATGTTGACCCTTTGGCTGAGGAAGATGATCCCCTTCAGAATTTTGACGATCGAACCAAAAAGGGCAAAGAAGAAAACCCAACAACCACATTAATGGCAAAAGCGGTGGAGGAAGTCAAAAACCTCACCATCGATAAAAAACAGCAGGAAGACTATGTTTTACTGCACAACTTTGAAAAGGTGGAAACGGCTGAAGAATCCAATGGGGTTTGGCGGGATTTTGATGGCAAAGACGATTTGGAAGACCATCAGGATGCATTGGAAGAGTTGAGCATGAAATTTACTGTCAGGGTGGATGACCCTGCGCATTCGGTTTATCAGGCAGAATTTGTAGAAAATACTACCGTCTCTGAAAGTGCTGAGCGGGATGAAAAAGGCTTCCATTTGCTTTATGATGAATGGGATTTTAAAAAGCGGATTTATAAACCTGATTTTTGTAAAGTGTATCCCCAAACTTTGGTGAAAACTGATTTGGACTATTACCGAAATACCATTTCCAAGCATGCAAATACCTTGTTGGGTTTACGTAAAATACTTACTTCCGTCAACAACAAAATGCAGCAGCAGCGCAGGCAGAATCAAGGGGATGAGTTTGATATAGATGCTTTGACGGATTTATTTACAGATGTACATGCCCGGAAAACTCCTGCTGAAAATATTTATCTCTCCAAAAGGAAAAAAGAGAAGGACCTTTCCATATTACTTCTTTTGGACGTGAGTTTATCCAGCGATGGTTATGCTGCCAATAATCGGGTGATTGACGTGGAAAAAGAAGTCTCCATTCTTTTCGGAGAGATTTTGAATGAATTTAATATCGATTTTTCCATTGATAGTTTTTATTCCAAAACCAGAAATTACTCCACGTACCTTACCCTTAAGGAATTTGACGAAAGCTGGAATTTAGGCAAACAAAGAATTGGGGCGGTCGAACCTCAAGGCTATACCAGAATTGGGGCTGCACTGCGTCATGCCGGTGCCAGGCTAGATCAACGGAAGACCAAAAACAAATGGGTAATCCTGATATCAGATGGCAAGCCCAACGATTATGACCGATATGAAGGGAAATACGGCATTCAGGACATCAAGCAGGCGCTACGGGAACTTAACGAACACCAGATAAACTCCTACGCTCTTGCGATAGAAGCTCAGGCCAAATATTACCTGCCCCAGATGTTTGGACAAAACCATTACCAGATTCTGACGACACCTGTAGAACTGCTCAGTTCTTTGGTGAAACTATATGAAAGAATAAAACACCAGTAAAATGAACACTTACGAACAAGAAATAGACCTTCCTAAGGGTCACCCCATCCATACTTATTTGCAGGAAACTGCCATGATTCATCAGCTGATTGATGAATTGGAACAGTGCGATATTGAAAATGATTATCAGGTATTCTACAACCTCTTTAATAAACTTCAAACAATTGAAAGGCGTTTTGAACGCAAAGAAAACCAACTTTTCTCCTTTCTTGAAAAAAGTGGTTGGAACGGACCTTCCCAAAATATGTGGTCTTTTCATGACACCATTCGCAGTATTTTCAAGTTTGTCAGGGAAAAAGTGGAAGCCAGGGATATCCGTGGAGTCTATGAGAATTTCCATCATTTAAGCAATAATATCCGAAGGCTCATGCTGGTGGAGGAGACAGTTCTATTCCCCAATTCCCTGAAAATACTTAAAGAAGAAGACTGGCATCAAATGCGGAAAGGAGAGGAGGAGATAGGGTGGATGCTATCAGAAAAGCCTGCTGCTTATCCTGAACAGGCCTATGTGCACCCATCAGAAGATTTTACACAAAGAGATTTAAGTTTTGCTAAGGCTGAAAGTCAGCATTATGATGAAGGCTATATGACGGTAGAACAGGTCAACCTATTACTTCGTACGATGCCTTTGGATATTACATATGTGGATGAAAATGACAAAGTGATTTTTTACAATAGAGGAGAGGAACGGACCTTTCCAAGAAGTGCAGGAATTATTGGTAGGGAAGTCAGGTTCTGTCACCCGCCCAAAAGTGTGGATACTGTCCTGAGAATACTGGAGGAATTCAGAAAGGGCACGCAAAATGAAGCTTCTTTTTGGATCAATTTTAAAGGCAGGTTGATCTATATCCGGTATTTCGCTGTACGGGATGCGGATAAAAATTACCGTGGGGTCATAGAAATGTCACAGGATATCACAGATATCAAGCATATAGATGGAGAAAAAAGACTGTTGGAATGGAAATAAAAGCCCAGAATATAGATCATAAGGATATCTTTTACCCTCCGGGTGGCATCCTGTTATGGATAATCATCATATTGGAGCTGATCACCTTCGGATTGGGGATCGGAGGCTTGGTTTATTATGGCAAATTAGAGCCCGAACTATTCCATCAATCCAGGATTCAATTAAATACTTCTATCGGAACCTTGAATACCTTAATTTTATTGGTCAGTGGGTATTTTATGGCCAATACTGTCCTGAAACTTAAATCAGGGGCTATTGAATCAGCTAAAAAATACTTGGTTTGGACCATGTTGGGCGGGTTGCTTTTTGTAGGATTGAAAAGCTATGAATATGTTGAAAAATTGACAGGCGACCTATACATGGGGGATAACATGTTCTTTACCTTTTATTGGCTAATGACCGGATTCCACCTTGCGCATGTTTTGGTAGGTCTGGTGATTTTGGTATTCAGTTGGTGGCAGATAAAAACCAGACCCAGATCTCTTCAGGTGACAGATTTGGAATCTGGGGCCGCTTTTTGGCACATGTGTGATTTGATCTGGCTTTTATTATTCCCTTCCTTATACCTGATATTCTAAGATGGAAAAGAAAAATTTATTAATACTCTTCATTTTGATTGGGATGACCCAAGTCTCTGCATTTCTTGGTGTTTTCAATCTTGGAGTTGTAAATTATTTGACTTGGCTGGTGATGGGTTTAGCTGCTGTTAAATTCTTCCTGGTTGCCTTTGTATTTATGGAATTGCGTAAGGCCCATTTCTTCTGGAAGTTTGCAACTGTCCTTATAGGATTGCTGGTGGTAGTGGTAGTTGGGTTTTGGGCTTAAAAACTTTCTCTTAAAATTTGATTGTCAAGAAAAAAATACTTTAATTTCAGAGTTAAAAGTCTTAATTAAAAAGTATGAAAGTATTATCCCAAACGAGTAAGTACGGCATAAGGGCTCTATTGTATATGGTGAGTAATCCAAGTACAGGAGAATATGTCAGTATTGGGGAAATAACAAAAGAATTGAATCTTTCCTTTCATTTTCTAACTAAGATATTTAGAGAGTTGACCAATAAAGGCATATTGTACTCTTATAGGGGACCTTCAGGAGGGATTGCATTGGCCAAACCATCAGATCAGATAATGCTTATAGACATTGTCTTGGCTTTGGAAGGAGAGGATTACTTTGACAATTGTCTTTTAGGTTTCCCTGGCTGTGGTGTAGAAAAGCCTTGTCCTGTCCACAATTTTTGGAAAGGCATCAAAGAGGACATAAAATCCCATCTCTGTAATACGAGCCTTGCCCAATTAGGAGAAAAGATACTTGCTGAAGAAGTACGGTTATTTGATTAAAAAAAATTTCCTGTTAATTAAGAATTAATACTCTTAAATATGAAATAAATCTACCTTAAACCATTAACCCATGAAACCGGATACTAAATTCCTGAATTACATCATGAAACAAAAGAACTGGTGGCTTCCTTTTATGGTCATCTTTGTCATCAGTATAGTAGGTATTTTGTTCATTGCCTATCAGACTTACGAGGAAGCGCCTCCTATTCCGCATTATGTAGATGAAAAGGGAGAAGAAATCATCACCCAAGAGCAAATATTGAGAGGACAGGAGGTTTTCCATCGCTATGCTTTGATGGAATATGGAAGTATGTTTGGTGACGGCGCATTAAGGGGTCCTGATTTTACAGCTCAGGCCTTGAATGAAAGAGCCAAATCCATGTTTCGTTTTTATCAGGAAAGCTTGAAAGAGAATGGAAGCAGGAGTGAGTTTGAGTCAGAGGGTATTTTAAGAAAAGTTCAAAAAGAAATTAAGGAAAATACATACGATGAGAATAACAATCAGGTTTACATTTCTTTCGCTCAGGTAGCTGCCATTCGGGATTTGGAGGGCTTTTATCAGGAGATGTTTCTCAATCCTGATTTTCATGAGGCATTTAAGCCAACTGGATATATTTCCGATCCCACAGAGATCAAGGATTTAAGTGCATTCTTTTTTTGGGGATCCTGGGTCTGTAGTGTAGAGCGACCTGGTGAAAAATACAGTTATACCCATAATTGGCCTTATGATGAATTTGCAGGAAATGTCGCTACGCCTTCCACTTTAATTTGGAGTATTGTGGGCCTTTTGGGGCTGGTATTGGGTTTGGGAATTGTTCTGTATTACTATGGACAATTTGAACAACTGAGTGAGGAGTATTATGCAAAAGGTGCATCAGAAATGGTCACTGAAGAAAAATTACAACAATACAAACCTACGCCGACCCAAAGAGCCACCTTTAAGTTTTTCTATGTTGCGGTAATCCTGTTTTTGATTCAGGTTTTGGCTGGAGTTCTGACTGTTCATGATTTTGTTGGGTTTACCAAATTCTTTGGTTGGGATATTCAGGAAGTATTACCTGTTACAATTTCAAGGAGCTGGCATGTTCAGTTATCTCTGTTTTGGATTTCAGCCTGTTGGGTTGGGATTTCCTTTTTTATCCTACCCTTGTTGGCAAAGAGTGAACCTAAAGGTCAGCTATTTTTGATCAATTTGCTCTTTGGGATATTTTTTGTCATGGTAGGCGGGTCTTTTGTGGGAATCTTCATGGGACCAATGGGGATGTTGGGGGATTATTCCCGTTGGTTAGGGCATCAAGGTTGGGAGTTTGTGGAATTAGGCAGACTATACCAATATTTCCTTTTGGCCATCTTTGCACTATGGGCGATTATTGTATATCGGGGGGTTAAAAACACCCTTAGACCTGGTATGCCCTGGGGCCTACCCAATTGGTTGGTGTATTCCATTGTCTGTATTTTACTTCTTTTATTATCGGGCTTTGTAGCGCGACCTGAAACCAATTTCGTCATTGCTGATTTTTGGAGATGGATGGTAGTGCATATGTGGGTGGAAGCATTCTTTGAAGTGTTCACCACGATAATAGTAGGCTACATGATGGTGATGATGGGTTTGGTCAACAGGCAAGCTGTCGTGAAAGTAGTGTATATCGCAGCCTTACTGTTTTTGGGTTCAGGGCTATTGGGGATTTCACATAATTTCTATTGGAATGCCAAACCTGTAGGAACGCTTGCTCTGGGAAGTGTATTTTCGACCTTACAGGTGGTTCCGCTGATTTTGTTAACCTTGGAGGCATGGAGGATGCAACGTATGCCTTACCTATTATCGACAAAGCAAAAAGAAAGACACCGATCCTCTCTATTTGCCATGCCTGGAGTATTCCTGTTTATCATTGGGGTTACTTTTTGGAATTTCTTTGGTGCAGGAGTCTTTGGTCTGATCATTAACCTTCCCATAGCCAATTATTATGAGCATGGAACTTACCTGACAGTCAATCATGGGCATGCAGCACTCATGGGGGTTTACGGTAATTTATCCATAGCAGCCATTCTTTTTGCTTTGAGATTTTTACTAAAGCCTGAAGCATGGAACACCCAATTAGTGAAAACGGCATTTTGGTCAATCAATATTGGACTTTTATTGATGGTGACTTTGGATTTATTCCCTGCAGGAATCCATCAACTTGTTGCAGTGATGGAGGAAGGGTATTGGTTTGCCAGGTCTCAGGAGTTTATCCAAAGTGTACCTTTTCAGGCAATGACCTGGTTAAGGATTGTAGGGGGAGCGGTTTTTTGTATCGGCGGCCTCTTTCCTCTGACCTGGTTTGTGTTGAAAAGTGCCAAGCATCTCAAACCAGCCTATGAAATGGAAAAGATTGATCATCACCTTGAGGAAGTAGAAGAAGAAATAGAAACAGTTTAAACCAATTAGAATTTTAATATATGTTTGAATCATTTACCTATGAAGTCAATGTCCATTGGCAAAATGGAAGAATCGGAAAGATGAGTTCTCCTGAACTTGAACATTCTTTTTCATGTGCTACGCCTCCCGAATTTCCGGAAGGTGTTCCGGGAATCTGGTCTCCTGAGCACCTGTTTACTGCAGCAGTCAACAGCTGTTTTATGACGACGTTTCTTGCCGTGGCAGATAATTACAAATTAAAATATGAACATTTCTCCAGTCAGGCATTTGGAAGGCTTTCCAGAGAGTCAGGCAAATGGATGATGACAGAAATAGTGCTTAAGCCCGAGTTGACCATTTGTACAGAGGAGTCTGAAAGTAAGGCGTTAAAAGTATTGGAAAAATCTGAAAATGCTTGTCTGATTTCTAACTCTATTAAGACCATGGTCATCATGGAACCTCAAATTTTGGCTTCAGAAATGTGTGTGTAAATCATGTGTTTTCGGTGAATGAAAGGGTGAGGTTCTTGACTTCACCTTTTTTAATTCCTCCAAATGGTTTTCACCGGAAAATCAATTTTCTCATGGGTATATACTTTCTTTATACTTTCCGGTAGCTTGGAAATGCTGCCTTTGTCTCCGACATAATGCTGAAGGTAGTAGTTGCCTTGGTATCCTTTTTCCTTAAGGAACTTGGTCATATTAAAAAGGTCTTCCTCACTGATTAGCCAGCTGTGGAGGGTGGTTCTGACTTCAAAATTGATGTTGCTGTACAGCAGGATATCCAGACTTTCTACAAATTCACCGTAAAGCTGGGAGGCTGTTATTTTCTGATAAGCTCCAGGCAGGGCTTTAAAGTCCAAAGCGACGTAATCTACCAGTTTCTCTGCGATGAGGTTTTCCAAAACGTGCGGTCTGCTGCCGTTGGTGTCGATCTTCACCTTCATGCCCAATTCTTTGATTTGATGGGCTAACCACAGGACATCCTGATGGAGGGTGCATTCCCCACCACTGAATACAACCGCATCCAGAAGATTTTTTCTTTTCTCCAAAAACTGAAGAATATCCCCATAGCTAAGTTTCCCTTTGCCTGCTACAATTTCAGGATTGTAACAGTATCCACAACGCATGTTACAGCCTGCAAACCAAAGGATGCAGGCCGTATGGTCAGGATAGTCCAATAATGTAAAAGGGGTAATGCTATAAATGGGTCTAGCAGTATCTGTCCTTTTCTTCTTTGAAATGTTCCCGTTGCTTGTGTTCACCTTTTTTTCCAATGTTAAAACTTTCTACTGGCCTGTGGTATCCCATTACCCGGGTATAGACCAAACATTTGGTTCTTTTATCCCTGTTGGCTTCCAGCCAGGTTTGGGTTTCAATTTTTTCAATTGTTGCTTCATTTGTTTGCATAACTTAAGAGGTTTTATGGTTAATTTGATCTAATAGAATTTCATCACATTTTGGGCAATATTCATGTTCACCATTCAGGTATCCATGTACAGGACAGATGCTGAATACAGGAGTTACCGTAATGTAAGGGAGTTTAAAATTGGAGAGGACCTTTTTGACCAGATTGCGACAAGCTTCCGGCGTGGAAAGTTTTTCCCGCATGTACAAGTGCAGGACGGTTCCCCCTGTATATTTACACTGTAATTCATCCTGAAGCATCAAGGCTTCAAATGGATCATCTGTGAAATCCACGGGTATTTGAGAACTGTTGGTATAATAGATGTTTTCGCCAGTCCCAGCCTGAATAATATCCACGAAGCGTTTACGGTCTTCTTTGGCAAAGCGATAAGTAGTACCTTCGGCCGGGGTGGCCTCCAGGTTGTAAAGGTTTCCAGTTTCTTCTTGGAATTCTTTCATCCTATTTCTGATGTATTCCAGAATTTCAGTGGCAAACTGCTGCCCAAAATCTCCTGTTATATCTTCATTTTCAAAAGTGAAATTCAATATCATTTCATTCATTCCATTGACTCCAATGGTGGAGAAGTGGTTTCTGAAATGTGGTAGGTACCTTTTGGTGTAAGGGTAAAGTCCTCGATCGTACATTTCCTGAATAAAATTTCTCTTTTTCTCCAAGGTAGATTTAGCAATGGCCATTAAGGTGTCCAGTCTGTCGTAAAGCCCTTGTTTGTTTCCCCTATAGATATATCCCAATCGGGCCATATTGATGGTGACTACTCCAATACTTCCGGTCATCTCTGCTGAGCCAAAAAGACCATTGCCCCGCTTCAATAGTTCCCGCAGGTCCAACTGTAGCCTACAACACATACTGCGGACCGCATTGGGCTTATAGGCTTCGGGGTTTTCTATTTTATTTCCATTTTCATCATACATGTATTGACTTCCAATAAAGTTTTGGAAGTAGGAAGAACCAATTTTGGCAGTATTCTCAAAAAGCAAGTCTGTATTTTCTCCATACCAATCAAAGTCCTCCGTGATGTTGACGGTTGGAATGGGGAAAGTAAATGGCTGACCATTGGCATCACCTTCTGTCATTACAGTGTAGTAGGCCTTATTGATCATGTTCATTTCCTTTTGAAAATACTTGTAGCTCAAATCTTCCAAGTTGTTTACGCCTCTACTTTTGGCGATTTCCAGTAGTTTTTCATCTTGGATAAATTTGAACAAATGAATGTCATTTTTAGTGGGTATCTGATCTTTTAAGTCCTCAGGAACTACCCAATCCAAAGTGATATTGGTAAATGGAGACTGTCCCCACCGGGCAGGTACATTGAGGTTGTAGACAAAAGAGCGAATGGCTTTTTCTACATCCTTCTGTGAAAGTTGGTCTTTGAAGACATAGGGCGCCAGGTAAGTATCAAATGAACTGAATGCCTGTGCTCCTGCCCATTCACTTTGGAGGATTCCAAGGAAATTGGCCATTTGACCAAGTGCCTCTCTGAAGTGGGAGGGAGGCTTGCTTTCCACCCTGCCTCTTACACCATTGAAACCTTCATTGAGCAAAACTCTCAAACTCCAACCTGCACAATATCCAGTCAGACAATCCAAGTCATGGATATGAATGTCTCCATTGCGGTGTGCATAACCTTCTTCCTTGCTATAAACCTTATCAAGCCAGTAATTGGCGATGATTTTTCCCGCTACATTATTGACAAGTCCTGCATTGGAGTAGGATGTATTGGCGTTGGCATTGATCCGCCAGTCGGTTTGATGGATGTATTCTTCAATAGTCTGCGTGCTGTCCACGTAGGTTGTGTCTTCGTTGAGTCCTGCCACATGCTCCCGTTGCATTTTGCGGGTATGCCTGTATAGCATAAAGGAGCGCATGACATCAAAATACCCGAATGCATACAGTTCCTTTTCGATGATATCCTGAATTTCCTCTACTGCCCAGGTCGTTTTGGATTGTAAATGGTGAAGGACTTTTTTAAAAGTGAGGGAATGATAGGGTTGATGCACACTCTGAAATGCCTTCATCAGGGCATCTTCTATTTTGAAAGGTTCAAATGGGGCGTATTCCCCGTTTCTTTTGATGACAAATTGATTCATATTTATGCTAAAGGTTATGGTGTTATAAATTAAAATCATCTCCAATGTAGGGAATCGGGCAGCTTTGCAAGCGGGGAATTGTCATGAGTTGAAATGACTTAAATCAGGGAAAAAATCAGGCTGGAAATTTGGGTGAAACCTAAAAAAAAGATAATTTTGTCCTCTAAATTTGAATCATATTTTTAAGATGAAAGGCAGTTTGAAAGTTTAAAAAAAGATAAAAGTCTGAATTTTTATATGTTTATGTATTGCAAAAAAAGCTATGCTGGAAAGATTGTTAAAGGAAATCAGTAATTGTGAAATCTGTAAAGAAAAACTGCCGTTTGCTCCAAGGCCTGTTTTACATATTTCCTCCGAAAGTAAAATTCTGATAATAGGCCAGGCACCTGGGACAAAGGTACATGCATCGGGGATTCCTTGGGATGATCAAAGTGGTAAAGAACTCAGGAGATGGCTGGGAGTGGATAAGGAGACCTTTTATGACACATCGGTTTTTGGAATTATGCCGATGGGGTTTTGCTATCCAGGAAAGGGGAAAGGTGGGGATTTGCCTCCTAGGCCAGAGTGTGCTCCTGCCTGGCATCGATCTGTTTTGAATTACCTTCCTCAAGTAAAACTGACTTTTTTGATCGGGCAATATGCTCAAAAGTATTATATCGGTTCAGAGGTAAAGAATAACCTTACCGAAACTGTCAGAAACTTCCATGACTACCTACCGGATTTTTTTCCTTTAGTTCATCCTTCTCCCAGAAATAAAATTTGGCAAAAAAGAAATCCTTGGTTTGAAGAAAATGTGGTTCCTGAGCTTAGGGAGGTTGTGCTAAGAATAATAGGAGAGGAGTTTATAAAAGGCGAATCCTGATCAAAATCATATTTTTTAGACTTCATCAAATTACAGTTTGAGAATTGGGTCAGGTACCTTTGGAGGAAATTTCAGTTACCTATATTATAAAAATTCCAATGACCACAAATCACGCATTTCATATCCCAGTAATGGGATTAGGCTTCACAGTCGACTCTCCTTTAAAGGTAGCCAAATTTGGTATCAGCTCTGTAGTTTCTATTATGGATGACCATTTGCTGGAAGACATGAGACGGCTCCATTCCAGAAAAAGAAATATTCCTTATATACCAATAGAACCCAATACTCCAGATTACAGAGCCGAGCGGATTAAAAGTTATCTTAATCTTTTGCACGGTATAGTATCGAGACAAATCAATGAGGTCAAATCTCAGGCATTCAGTCCAGGTAGTGTGTTGTTTAAGTATTTTGAATTGCTTCACCCTCAGAATTCTCTTTATTTAAAATTCAAAAAATACTTGAGTATCCCTGAATCTATTGAAAAATCGGAACTGGAACGAGAATTAATCGAAGCTGTAAGACCTGGGGACATAGATGTCAACATCATGACTAAAGTGGATAAAATAAACTTCGATAAGGAAGGGAATGAATTGCCTAGAACTTATTCGGACGCCTTGTCTGCATTGCGTGGATTTGCTCAATCTTCACTTCAAAGTTCTGTTGTATTTTCTGCAGGCATGAACCCAGCCCTTTACAGCTATATAGAAGAGTTCGATGACTTTTTCCCTGATAGTCAGGGGAGGTTGAAAAAGAAGATTATTTTGAAAGTTTCTGATTATCGTTCTGCGATGATACAAGGAAGGTTTTTAGCGAAAAAAGGAATATGGATTTCAGAGTTTAGAATTGAATCCGGCCTCAATTGTGGAGGTCATGCATTTGCTACAGAAGGGGTGCTTATTGGTCCTATATTGGAGGAGTTTAAAAAAGAGAAGGCAAACCTTACCCAGATGTTGTTTTCTTCTTGTCAACAAGCACTTGAGACCAAAGGGAAAAATCCACTTCCAGAGAATTTTATTCCTAAAATCACTTATCAAGGTGGAATAGGTACTTCGGAAGAAAATGAATTTTTGATGACTTATTACCAACTCGATGGAACAGGTTGGGGAAGTCCGTTTTTGCTTGTTCCGGAGGCTACCTCAGTGGATAAGGACACCTTAGATAGGTTGATTCAGGCCAAGAACTCCGATTATTACCTCAGCCATGCTTCTCCTCTGGGGGTTCCTTTCAATAACCTCCGAATCAGTAGTGGAGAGGATCAAAGGAAAATGAGGATCGCTAAAAACAGACCTGGAAGTCCGTGTTACAAAAAGTTTTTAACCTTCAGTACGGAGTTTACAGAAAAGGCTATTTGTACGGCTTCACGACAATATCAGGATCTTAAAATCAAGCAATTTAACGCTGGAAATACCAGCAAAGCAGCGCTGGATGAAGTCTTGGAAAAAGATTGTCTATGTGAAGGTTTAAGTGCCCCTGCGATTTTAAATGAAGGAGGAACACCTAAAAGAAACCTAAAAGCGGTGACCATTTGTCCTGGACCAAATCTGGCTTATTTCAAAGGTGTTTTCACTTTAAGTGAAATGGTGGGCCATATTTACGGAAGGCTTCAACTGAAGGTCCAGGCGGAAAGGCCTCATGTTTTTGTAAAAGAGCTCCAATTGTATTTTGAGTATCTGAAAAAAGATATTCAAAAAAATCTACCCGATCCAAGCAAAAAATACGAGGCATACGTAGAGAAATTCAAATCAAACCTTTTGGGTGGGATTGAATATTATCAAAATTTGGAGTTGCAATTTTCAGAAGAAGCTGGAAATGTTAAGAATCAGTTTTTTCAACAACTGGATCAAATGAAAGAGGAATTAAATGGCTTGAATTTCTTCAAAAATGAGAAGGTATTGTCCATGTGATTTTCAAATATATGTATATCCGGAATTAGACCAGTAACCTATTTAATGTGGGGCTTGAATCAACCAGGCCCAGAGTCTTCGGGGTTGGTTACTCATTGATAACTTTTCCCGGTTTATCGGGATTGGATAGAAATCGTAGGCTTATTCTATTGTGAAAATTCCACTGGTTATAGAACGGATGATTATGTTCAAAGAGAATCTTAGAATAATAGATTATGTCAGATGACTTTATTTAAAAGGTGAAATTGTAAACGAAAATAATAAAGGATAAAATTGTCCTATAATATTTTTCTTTTACCTTTGTAATAAAGAAACAAAAATGAGGGAGTTCTTGCTCCCTTTTCTTACAATACAATAAAGGATAAAAAAGTCCTTAAATTGCTTACCATGAAAATAATTAAGCCTAACTATATTTTACCTCTGGTTCTATTGGCCTTACTGATGGGTATTTCCGGAGGATCGGTTAGGTTGGGGGATTTATCTTGGGTTGTTCCTGGCGCTGCCGCTCAGCATGGTTTGTTGATGGTAGGGGGGTTTTTGGGCACCTTGATTTCCTTAGAAAGAGCAATGGTCATGAAGCATAAAGGTTGGTTGGTTGTTCCTCTCCTGAGTGGGTTGTCTGTTCCGGTAATGTTGTGGATGGGCAATCCCACTCTCGGAGGTATAATGCTACTAATGGCCAGCATTGGACTGGTATTGATCATGTACTTTCAGAGTTTCCAACACCAGGTTTTGGAACAATATGTAATTTCATTAGGTGCTGTTTGTTGGTTGTTGGGCAATGCGATGGTACTGAAAACTGGATTTATACCTGCTGGGGTGTCTTGGTGGATCGGGTTTATATTATTGACTATAGTAGGAGAGCGGCTTGAACTTAGCAAGTTTTTACCTACTCCTCAATGGGCCAAAGTAATTTTATTAGCGCTGATATTTATTTTCTTCGTCAGTTTGCTCCTGCCTTTCCATGGATATGGAGCCCTTTTGCTGGGAATGTCGATGGTTTTAGCTGCATTGTGGCTATTTGCTTTTGATATGGCCAAAGTGGCAGCTAAAAAGGTGGGACAGTTTCGTTATATAGGAATAGGTTTGAGGTTTGGTTATATTTGGTTAGGACTGAGCGGATTGATTCTGAGTTTCTTTTCGCACAGTCCTTTTCATTATGACTTGTTTGTTCATAGTTTCTTTTTAGGTTTTACATTTTCTATGATTTGGGCACATGCCCCCATTATTTTACCTGTCGTATTAAATATTAAAGAGAAGCCCTATCATCCTATATTATGGTTTGGGTGGATTGTATTCCAAATGAGTTTAATAGGGAGGATTGTATTCAGTGCTTTGGAAATTCAAATAGGGAGGACCATGTTTGGTCTGATTAACGGCTACAGTATTTTGGCAATGTTTGCCTTGATGGCTTTGATTGTGCTTATCAAAAGCTTAAAGAAAAGGTCTAATTTTATTATTAAGACATTTTTATCCTTAATTTAGCTTCAAATCTATTTTATATGTTTTCAAAAGCTTGCCAATATGGCATCAAATCCGTCATTTATATCTGGAAACAAAGTCTTCTAGGGAATAAGGTAGGAGCAAAAGAAATTGCCGAACACGTAGATGCCCCTGAACCCTTCACAGCTAAAATCTTGCAGGAATTGGTAAGAAAGAAGATCATTGGATCACAAAAAGGGCCAACAGGAGGGTTTTATGCGGATGGAGCCCACGAAAGTTTTACATTAAGAGATTTGGTTGAAGTAATTGATGGGGATGGATTGTTTAAAGGATGCAGTCTAGGATTGAAAGAGTGTTCTGAAACCAACCCATGCCCTCTACACCATGAAATAAAGAAGGTCAGAACACATGTAGTGGATATGTTGACCAAAAAGTCTCTCAAGCAATTGGCCCAGGAGGTGGAAAGAGGGGAAACAGTATTGGCAAGATTTGATTTTTAATCTCCAACTAAAAGTCCTGGTATCTTCAAAAGCTATTCTTTTCAAATATTTTCCAGTCACAAGGCATATTATCCGTATTACACAATTTGCCTAGAGCTTTACTGGATGTTTACTATCCTTGAAGGCTCAGAGATTATTGCGGAATAATCCTGAAGGTCAAATCAAACCGTGTTTTTGACTTGTTTTGAAATTGAGAATGAGATTAAGGAGTTTTGGTGATAAAGGAGCATATATTAGTATAAGTGCTTTTTATTTACCCATTTATATATTTTATATAATCAGTTCATATTCCATAATTTAGCTTGCAAATGAAAACTGCAAGCGGGTAAGAATCACCCGAAATAAAAAAAATATGAATATTTCCTTTGCAATTTGAACCGAAAAAATGATAACTTTAAAATCTCAATATTAATTTAGAAACCGTTTAACCTTTATTTAAATTCTATTTAAAATCTACATTATGAAAAAGTTAATCGCTTTGTTCATGCTTGCCGGATTCCTATTCTCTCCGGTGATTACGAAAGCTCAGGACGCAGATGAATCTGCAGAAGAAACCACTGAAGAAGTTGTGGACCAAGATGAAGCAGAAGAGGAAGCTGCTCCCGCTCCAGCACCCGCTGCCCCGGCAGTAGTTGACGATGAAATCATCGACGAGGAGAAAGGATTCCACCAAATTATCAAAGAAAAGTTCATTGAAGGTGATCCAACCTTTATGTCTCCGGTATTGATCTGTTTGATCTTAGGTCTAGCCGTAGCATTGGAAAGAATCATTACCTTGAACCTTTCTACTACAAACACCAAAAAACTTTTAGCGCAAGTTGAAGAAGCATTACAACAAGGTGGTGTAGAGGCGGCAAAAGACGTCACTAAAAACACTAGAGGCCCAGTTGCATCTATCTTTACACAAGGATTGATGAGATACACTGAAGGTATCGAAATGGTAGAAAAGTCAATTATTGCTTACGGATCTGTGGAAATGGGTCGTTTGGAAAAAGGGCTAGTTTGGATATCACTATTCATTTCATTGGCTCCAATGCTTGGATTCATGGGTACTGTAATCGGTATGATCGGTGCATTTGATGCGATTGAAGCAGCTGGAGATATCTCTCCTTCTCTTGTGGCAGGTGGTATTAAAATTGCCCTTTTGACTACAGTAGCTGGTTTGATAGTTGCTATTATCCTTCAGTTGTTCTACAACTACTGTGTCGCTAAAATTGACTCTTTGGTTAATGATATGGAAGATGCTTCCATCACTTTGGTAGACATGCTTGTTAAGCACAAATTGACTAAATAATTTCTAGGGAGTTTTTACTCAGATTGGAATTATTCAATTAACTAAAGAAAAATTAATTATGGATTCTATAGACATCTTTTTATTCGTAGCAGAGGGATTGATCATCATCGGTGCAATCTTGGCGATTTTGATGCCATTAATCAAATCGCTAGGAGATCCGGGAAGTTTGGTCAAAACCGGTGCGGCGGTAGTAGCACTTGGTGTCGTCTTCTTTATTATGTATTCAATTGCAGATAATGAAGTAATTCCAAGATTTGCTGCAGACCCGTTTAATTTGACTCCTGGACTTTCTAAGTTTGTGGGAGGTGCACTTCTGACAACGTACACATTATTCTTTGTGGCCTTGTTGGGAATAATATTTACTGAAATCAATAAAGCAATCAAGTAATGGCAAGGAAAAAAGGTAGAATGAGTCAGGAAGTGAATGCAGGATCCATGGCGGATATTGCTTTCCTGTTGCTTATATTCTTCTTGGTAACCACTACAATTGCCTCTGATAAGGGTATCCTTAACTTCCTGCCTCCAAAGCAGGATCCAAACCAGCCACCACCTGAAATTTTATTGAACGAGAGAAATATTTTCAATATTCTCGTGAATGCGAATGACCAGCTTTTGGTAGAAGGTGAGTACATGGACAATACCAATACCCTTGCAGAGGAAGTTAAAAAGTTTCTCCTCAACTTCGGTGCTCCCGATGAGGAAGCAGTAGCATTATTCAACAGCTTACCCGCTTCCCTTCGTGAAAAAGCCCAAAGAGACCCTTCATCTTCTGATCACCCCATGTCAGGCGGTGCAGTAGTATCCATCAAAACTAATAGAGGTACCTCTTATGAGACCTACCTTGAGGTGCTGGATCAAGTGAAAAGGGCTTACTTTGAAATCTATGCTGAGCGTGTTGGTCTTACAGCAGATCAGTACAGAGCATTGACCGGAAGAAATCCTGCAGAAAAAGAATTGCAGGATAGAGGAAAAGAAGGTATACCAATGGCAATTTCAATTGCAGAACCAGATAAAATAGGAGGAAATTGATATGTCAAAGTTTAAGAAAAAAACAGGTACTTCTGAAAATATCCCAACTTCTGCACTACCGGATATTATCTTTATGTTGCTTTTCTTCTTTATGGTGACTACCGTATTGAGAGAGCAGGAGATTTTGGTTGAACAAAAAATCCCGCAAGCTACTCAGCTTCAAAAATTGGAAAAGAAATCCCTTATTTCTTACCTTTATGTGGGGAAACCGAAAAACACAGCTCTTTATGGTTCGGAACCAAGAATTCAAGCAAATGACGTGTTGATAACTACCAATGATATCGTTCTTTGGGTTAACCAAGAAAAAGATCAATTGTCGGAAGTGGAAAGGGATCAGATAACCATCTCTATGAAAGCTGACCGGGATGTGAAAATGGGACCAATCTCTGATGTCCAATTTGAGCTCCGTGAGGCTGACGCAAGAAAACTGCTCTATGCAGCAGTAGGTAGAGTGCAAAATTAAGATTCTACAAAATATTTATATTAAAAAGCTATTCCTGATGGGATAGCTTTTTTACTTTCAGAACCACGCACATGAAAGCAACTTGGTCAAAAAATAAGGTCCAAAATGCCTGGGCTATGTATGATTGGGCAAATTCAGTTTATAGCCTTGTCATTACCTCGACAATTTTCCCTGTCTATTTCAATAGTGTCACCAAATCCGAGGATAAAGGAGATTTGGTTTCGTTTTTTGGTTTTGAGATTGTCAATACAGTGCTTTACTCTTACTCTATATCTTTTTCTTTTCTGGTAATTGCATTTATTTCTCCTTTCCTTTCGGGGATAGCAGATACTGGAGGTAAGAAACTTACATTTATGAAAATATTTGCCTATCTCGGGTCGGTTTCCTGTGTAGGTCTTTTCTTTTTTGATGGGGATAATCTTGAATACGGAATTATTTGTGCCATTCTTGCAAGTATTGGATATGCAGGAAGCATTGTTTTTTACAACGCCTTTTTGCCTGAAATTTCCAAGGAAGAAGAATACGATTTTCTAAGTGCAAGAGGGTTTGCCCTAGGGTATATCGGAAGTGTGATATTGTTGGTTCTGAATCTACTGATGATTGAATTTCCCAATATGTTTGGCTTCCGTGATGGTGGACAGGCCGCGAGGTGGTCCTTTTTAATTACGGGGATCTGGTGGGCTGGATTTTCTCAAATTCCATTTAAATATCTTCCAGATAATCCTTACAATAAAAAAGTAGAAAGAGCCCTGCTCTTGAAAGGATATCAGGAAATCAGAAAAGTTTTTCAGATAGTTAGGGATAAGCCAGTGATGAATAGGTTTCTTGCAGCTTTTCTCTTTTATAGCATGGGAGTTCAGACTGTGATGTATTTGGCAGCTACTTTTGGGGACAAAGAACTGGGCCTACCAGGTGATAAATTGATCATAACTATTTTGATTATTCAATTAGTTGCGATTATAGGAAGTTATTTGTTTGCCTTTTTGTCAAAAAAATATGGGAATAAGAGTTCCTTGGTTATTATGGTATTTGTATGGGTATTGATTTGCGGAGGAGCATATTATGTTATAAATGAGTTTCAATTCTATGCTTTGGCTTTTGTAGTAGGTATGGTAATGGGAGGGATACAGTCACTTTCCCGTTCTACATACAGTAAATTGATTCCAGAGGATACGACTGACCATGCTTCTTTCTTCAGTTTTTATGACGTAACGGAGAAAATAGCCATAGTATTAGGTACCTTTTCCTATGGCTTCATTGAACAGCTTACTGGAAGTATGAGGAATAGCTCCCTTGCATTAGGTTTGTTCTTTATTGTGGGACTGGGCTTTTTATTATTAGTCAGGATCCCCAAACAGGATTTTCACAAAATAATCGAAATTAAAAATGCTTAGTATTTTATCTGGAAATCAAGTAGCAAAATTAGATAAGGCTTATATCCAATCTGAGAATATCAGTTCATGGGAATTGATGGAAAGAGCGGCTTTGAGTTTTGTAAGGGATTTTTTCAAAAGGTTTCAGAATAGCAAAAAGAAAATATTTGTTTTTGTTGGACCGGGTAATAATGGGGGTGATGGTCTTGCTATTGCCAGGTTGATAGCAGATCGGGGTTATAAGGTATCAGTTATTACTTTTTCGGAAAAGGAAAAATGCAGCAAGGATTATGTCATTAATTTTGAGAAACTTCCTGAAAATACAGGTGTCATTCTGGAAAAGGATTTCAATTATGAATTGGCAGAGGATGGGATTGTAATTGATGCATTATTTGGTGTGGGAATAAACAGACCTTTAGAAGGTGTTTTCTTAAAGGCGGTAAAAAGGTTGAATGAGCTTCATGCAAATAAAATAGCGGTTGATATCCCATCTGGATTGCCGGCTGACGAGTTGGTGGAAGGAGAGGCTTTCCTCGCTGAATTGACGGTAAGCTTTCAATTCCCGAAATTTTCTTTGCTCTTTCCTGAGCATGCTAAGTATATAGGGGAATTGTTGGTAGCTTCTATTGGTATACCTGAGGATTTCCTGATGAAATTTGAAAGGCGAAGATTTTTCATGCAGGAAAGCGACATGCTTCCTAGGCATAAAAAATTTCACGCATTTAGCCATAAGGGTGATTTTGGAAGGATTTTATTGATTGGAGGTAGACGAGGAAAGGCTGGTGCGATCATACTTAGTGCTAGGGCTGCTTTACGTACTGGATCCGGTTTGGTGCATGTATGGGCAGATGATAGTGCTGTCATACCCTTGCACAACAACTGTATTGAGGCCATGTATTTGGATGGGGAAAAGCTGGTGTCAATGGATGATTTTGACGCTTTGGGAATAGGGCCAGGCTTGGGTCAAGTTGATGTTTCTGAACTTGAAGGAATATTGAAGTCCTTTAGGAAGCCTCTTGTATTGGATGCTGATGCACTAAATTTACTTTCTGAGAATCCACAACTTTGGGCAAATCTTCCGGAAAACAGCATTCTTACACCTCATCTTAAAGAATTTGAGAGAATCAGTGGGAAAGCTAAAAACCAGATGGAAAGACTGGAAAAGGCTAGAAGTCTTGCGAGTGACAATAAAGTATATCTTGTTTTGAAAGGTGCGTTTACGTGTGTTTCTGCTCCTGATGGAACTCAATATTTTAATTCTACGGGAAATAAGCATATGGCTACTGCTGGCTCGGGAGATGTGCTTACAGGGATGCTTACTGCTATGCTTGGTCAAGGATATTCTCCGTTGGATGCCTGTCTTTGCGCGGTCTTTCATCATGGTTTGGCTGGACAAGTTGCATCGAAGACCAAAGGAAGAGGCACTATTGCCTCTGATATCATAGAGAGTATTCCTCAAACTTTTTTGGATTTGGGGATTGATTGAATATTTGAACAATGGCTTCGTTTATTCAAAAGTTCTGACAAATAATTTAACCCTTAGAACTTAATTTTTTCACAATGGGTTGTTAAGAAGAATTTTGTAAAAATGAATAAAGAAAAACTACTGCTATGGACTTTGGCAGCCATCAATTTCACTCATATTGTGGATTTTATGATTTTGATGCCCTTAGGTCCACAGTTGATGCGGATTTTTGAAATCAGTCCCAGAGAGTTTGGTCTATTGGTTTCCTCATATACTTTCAGTGCAGGATTAAGCAGCTTTTTGGGAGCATTTGTACTTGACAAGTATGACAGAAGGAAAATTATGCTTTGGGTATTTACAGGCTTCCTTTTGGGTACTTTGGCCTGTGCGCTTTCACCAAATTATCCGATCCTGTTGATTTCAAGAATCCTTTCTGGTGTTTTTGGTGGGTTGACTTCTGCTTTGGTACTTTCGATTATTGGTGATGTCATTCCAGACGCCAGAAGAGGGCGGGCCATGGGCTTGGTCATGGCAGCATTTTCCGTGGCTTCTGTATTCGGGGTGCCATTTGGTTTGTTTATAGCCAGCATTTCCAACTGGCACGCACCTTTTTTCTTTTTGGCAGCTTTGTCATTAATAATCCTTTGGATGATTTACAAATTTATTCCAAGCATTACAGCGCACTTAGTAGAGAAAAAATTGAAACCAAGTCCCATTCAAGTGGTAAAAAGAGTAACGGGTAATCCAAATCAGATGAGAGCGATTACTTTGACCATTATGATGATGTTGGGTCAATTTACCATCATTCCTTTTTTGAGTCCTTACATGGTGGCGAATGTAGGTTTTACGGATCTTGAATTGACATACATATATATGGCAGGGGGATTGTTTACAATATTTACCTCTCCTTGGGTAGGTAGGCTTACGGACAAATATGGAAAGGTAAAAGTTTTTACTGTCTTTATGTCTTTGAATATTGTTCCAATTGCAGTAATCACCCAATTAGGTGCAACTCCAATACCTTATGTCCTGCTCATCACCACGATGTTTTTTGTGACATCAAATGGCAGAATGGTTCCTGCTGCAGCCTTGATAACAGGGACTGCTAAGGCTGAGAATAGGGGGAGTTTTTTGAGTTTCAATTCAGCAGTACAGCAATTTGGTGCTGGAGTAGCATCTTTTTTTGCAGGCTTGGTTTTGACTGAGGGGGCTGGCGGTGAGTTGCAGAATTTTGATATTATCGGCTATATTGCCATAGTATTCAGTTTGATTTGTATTCCTTTGATCAGAAGGATAAAGGTGGTGGATTTGGAAGATAAGCCCACATTGGATGAAAAAATTAAGCCTGTTCTGAATAAGCAGGGAGTATAAAAAAGAGGCTGCCAAAAAATGACAGCCTCTTTTTTTCAAACGCTTTCCTCTAAAACTCAGCATTTCCAGGAGTTCGCGGAAAAGCAATCACATCACGGATATTGCCCATTCCGGTGACGAAAAGAACAAGTCTTTCGAAGCCCAAACCAAAGCCTGCATGTGGAGTACTTCCGAATTTCCTTGTGTCCAAGTACCACCACATTTCCTCAGTCGGTATGTCCATTTCTTCCATTCTTTGGGTTAGCTTATCCAGCCTTTCTTCTCTCTGCGACCCTCCTACAATTTCACCAATTCCAGGGAAAAGGATATCCATGGCAGCTACAGTTTTCCCATCATCATTTTGGCGCATATAAAAGGCTTTTATTTCCTTGGGATAATCCGTCAAAATAACCGGTTTTTTAAAGTGCTTTTCTACCAAATATCGTTCATGTTCGGATTGCAGATCAGCTCCCCAGCTTTCAATGAGGTATTGAAACTTCTTTTTCTTATTGGGATTAGAATTTCTGAGGATATCAATAGCTTCGGTATAGCTTAATCTTTCAAATTTATTGTCTACCACAAACTTCAGCCTATCCAATAAACCCATTTCGGCTCGTTGGTCTGCTTTCTTGGTGCTTTCTTCATCCTCAGCTCTTTTATTCAAAAACTCCAAATCATCCATGCAGTTTTCCAAAGCATAATTGATGACATACTTAAGGAAATCTTCAGCTAGATCCTGATTGTCTTCAGCATCGTAAAAAGCCATTTCCGGTTCAATCATCCAGAATTCAGCAAGATGTCGCGTGGTATTGGAGTTTTCAGCACGGAAAGTGGGTCCAAATGTATAAATATCAGCTAACCCCATAGCCGCCAGTTCTCCCTCAAGTTGACCTGATACTGTAAGATTGGTCTCTCTTTCGAAGAAATCTTGTTTGAAGTCAATGTTGCCTTTTTCATCCAAAGGAGGATTTTTGAGATCAAAGGTGGTTACTTTGAATGTTTCTCCTGCACCCTCGGCATCTGAAGCGGTAATGATCGGGGTATGTATATAGAAAAAGCCTTTGTCATTGAAATACTTGTGTACAGCATAAGCTAAAGCATGTCTTACTCTGAAGACAGCACCAAAAGTATTGGTTCTTACACGTAGGTGCGCAATTTCTCTAAGAAACTCCAAGGAATGCTTTTTAGGTTGAAGCGGGTATTTTTCAGGGTCAGCTTCACCCAGGATCTCTATGCCTGATGCCAGAAGTTCTGCTTGCTGCCCAGCCCCTTGTGATGCTACTACCTTTCCTCTAACCTTGATGCAAGCCCCTGTATTGCATTTTTTCAGTATCTCATCATCAATCTGATTTGGATCAGCTACCACTTGAAAATTTTTGATGGTAGAGCCGTCATTCAGGGCAATAAAAGAAACATTTTTGTTACTTCTCTTTGTTCTAACCCATCCCATCGCGCTGACTTCTTTGTTCAAGAAATCCTCTGTCAAGAGATTTTTTATTTTTACTCTTTTGTTAAAAGCCATATCAAATTGATAATGTTGGTGAAATATATAATTGCCTTTCAAAAAAGGACCTTTCGAAGGGATTGCAAAAAAACGATATAATAAGCTTTTTATCAATAAATAGTTCTAATTTCCTAAATTTGGAGACTTGAGATAGGAATTATTGAATTGAAAAATCAGTAATTTGAACTTCTTTTCTAATATCAGACATCTATGCAGAAATTAAATTTAAGCCAGGTTTTATCACAAAAGCTCTCACCGCAGCAGATCCAATTTATCAAATTGCTGCAAGTGCCTACTGCTGAGCTTGATGCTCGGGTAGAAGAGGAATTGGAAATTAATCCTGCGCTTGAAGAGGGGAGAGACGAAGAAAAAAAGGAGTCTGAAGATGAGAATTTTGAGGATAATTTCGAGGAGGAGCAAAGTTTCGACGAAAAAGACCTCAATATCGACGACTACCTCAACGATGACTATGGGGGATATAAAATGCAAGGTGATGGAAATTATTCCCCAGACGAGGAAGATCGGGAAATACCAATTTCCAGTGGGTCTTCATTGCATGAGCAATTGATTTCCCAACTTGGATTTTTGAAACTTGATGAAAGACAGAGAAATATAGGAAAGCAGTTGATTGGCAGTATTGAAAATGATGGCTATATCCGAAGAGATGTAGAAGCCATTATCAATGACCTTGCATTTTCCCAGAATATTGAAACTGATGCAGATGAAGTAGAGGAAATTCTTAGAAGAATTCAGGATTTTGATCCTGCGGGAATTGCCGCCCGGACTTTACAAGAGTGTCTTCTGATCCAATTGGAAAGAAAAGAACACCCTGATGATCCCACCACATGCAATTCTATCAAAATTGTCAATGATTGCTTTGAAGAGTTTACCAAAAAGCATTACTCTAAAATTCAGAAAAAACTTGAGATAGATGACGAGCAGCTCAAAGACGCTGTGAATATGATCATTAAACTCAATCCTAAGCCAGGAGGAACTTCTGATGGCTTGGTCAAAACGCAATACATCATCCCTGACTTTATCCTTACCAATGTGGATGGGAAATTTGATATTTCTTTAAACTCTAAGAATGCTCCTGAGTTAAGAGTTAGTCGTTCTTACTCAGAAATGTTTGATGCTTATGATAAAAGTGACAAGAAGGATAAAAAACTAAAAGAAACAGTCACCTTTGTCAAGCAGAAACTTGATGCTGCCAAGTGGTTTATTGATGCTATCAAGCAAAGGCAACAGACTTTGCTAAAAACCATGCATGCAATCTTGGATTACCAGACGGAGTTTTTCTACGAAGGCGATGAGACAAAATTAAAGCCTATGATCCTCAAAGATATTGCTGAAAAAATTGAAATGGATATTTCGACAGTATCCCGAGTAGCCAATAGTAAGTCCATTCAGACTGAATTCGGTATTTTTCCTTTGAAATACTTTTTCTCTGAAGGGATAGCGACTGACTCAGGCGAAGATGTCTCTAATAAGGAAGTCAAATCAGTTCTGCAGCAGATGGTGGACAATGAAAATAAAAAGAAACCTCTTTCTGACGATAAACTGGTGAAACTGCTCAATGACAAAGGCTATAATATAGCTAGAAGAACAGTAGCCAAATACCGAGAACAATTGCAGATTCCTGTGGCAAGATTAAGAAAAGAGCTTTAAGTGTACAGAGTATTCGCATTGTCAATTACTTACCTATTTCAGCCTTTGCTGATGCCCACATTTGTGGTTGCTTTTTTATTATTTAAGGCTGATGAGGTACCCAGATTCAGTTTTACCACAAATCTGCTCTTGGTGTTTATGGTATTTCTGACAACCTTCATTATTCCTTCTTTAAGTTTATTGACCATGAAACTCACCAAAAATATTCCTTCTCTTCAGATGAGAAAAAAGGAGGAGCGTCTTTTGCCTTTTGGAATGGTCAGTGCCTTTTTTCTATTGGCTACATATCTTTTTTCTACCAAGCAAGAACTGGATCCTACAATCATTCTGGCTCTTTTCCTCATTACTGCCTGTATTATTATTTTGACAGGGATTACATTTTTTTGGAAAATCAGTGCCCACATGACAGGTGCAGCAGGTCTGATGGGTTTTATTCTATACGGTCTGATCAATAATTCACAAGGTCAGCTTTTGCCTCTTTTTTTAATTTCCATGATACTGGTTGGAGCAGTAGGGTCTTCACGACTCTACCTGAACGCACATACGCCGGGTGAAATTTTGGGAGGATTTATTTTAGGGTTTTCGGTTTGCTACACCGGAATGTGGTTTTGGCTTTGAGAGGTTGAGGAATTGTTTTCCCCAAATCAGGGAATACAGTGCGCAAAAAAAAGGCAGGAAATCCTGCCTCAATTCATAAGCGACTCAATATCGATTTACAAAGGATACCTGAGAATTGCAGCTACTTGTGCATTTTCCGGCATTTGTTCTTCATCAGTAAGATAGACTTTTCCTTTGAATTCAACCACTTTTGCTGCAGCTTCATCTATCAGGCAATGTTGTTCGCTTTCTTGCTGCTCTGATACATTGATTTGATGTTTTTCTGTATCATAGGATCCGAAAAGATGTTTGTGGTTTCTGTTAATCAGTAATGTGTCTACACCTCCTGTCAATGCGGCTTTGATCACCTTGAGCTTGTCATTGCTTACAGCCAAGCCTTCAGCTGCTTTTTGTGAGAAACTCTCTTTTCTTTTTAGGCGCTCACTTTCGAATAGAGGAGCTGCTAGTTCCCAGGATTTTTGGTGGAGTGTCATCATGTCTTTTTCTTCAAAAGCTCCACTCACATGCCCCTCCATCAAATGATTGTATTTAGAAGCCTCTTTGAAAATCGGGACCAAATAATCAACTCCTGCTAAAACCAAGGGAAGCGGGTTATTATTAAGCTTAGGCTCAAGCATATTGGTCATCCTGTGGAAGTAATTGAGGATAGTTACTTTTTTCTCTTCATCAGATCCGCCTGCATGACCATGATACATTGCGCCTGCATTGCCCTTGCCGCCCTGACCATGGAGTTGTTTTTGGTTTTCATCTTCCTCCTCTTCAGCAGTGAATGAAACAGCCACTTCTTCAGGATCTAAGAGTATTTCCTGTACAGTATTACGGGTTGCTTCATACAACCTGATCTGATCAAGATTGAGTAAGAGTATGTAATAGTGACCATCGTCTGAAAGTGCCGGAAGCATGGGGAGCAGCATGGGTTTGCTGCCTATAAAATGCTGACTGTCTTTGATGTCAATTGGAAGTTTGTACATGTTGAGTCCTTCATGACTTATAAAGCAAGCAAGCATGTCGGAATTATGCTGCCAGAATTTGTGATTATCAAGGAGGTCATTTGCCGGAGCTAAAAAGTCGCTGATTTCCTTGTCCTCCATTTTATAATTCTCAGCCAGGGATTTTTCTATTTCTTTAAGCTGATTTTTGAAATGTGTCTGATCTTTCTTGTAGCCATCTGAACTTCTTCTTGAGGTAGGGCTGTATATACTCACTATCGGATTACCTGTTTTTTGGGCGTGTTCGATAAAATCATTTCTATTAAAAATTTCCATATCGTATTAATTTGAGGTTAAACATTTATTTTTGTCCACGATCGAAACGACTTTCCTTAAGAATCGTGTTATCTTAATATAATCAAAAATGCCGCCAAGGTCAATTAATAATCAAAATCCACTTTTATGAATTACACAGAAAATTATAGAGGAATCAAGATTGATGTACAATCAGTGAATCTAGATATCAGCGAAGCTGTACAGGCCGAGATAAGGGGTTCAATTGATAAATTATCCAGATTTACAAATGTTATCAATGCGGTAGATATTTATTTCAAAAATGAAGGTCAGGGAGCCAGTGCCAATAGGATAGTGGGTATGCGAGTAGGGATTCCCGGACCTGATGTTTTTTCTGAAGAAAAGGGTGATAACTGGATCTCATTATTGAAAGCAGTTACAGATAAAAACGTAAGACAACTTCAGAAAGGGAAGTAAATTAAATTTCTCTTAGAGTTTAAAGCTTCAGGTCAAAAAAGCCTGAAGCTTTTTATTTGGTCTATAAAATCGAATGCACTCTGCGGAGATAAAATCAATATGAATGCAATGCCAAATAATGCTCCGTATAAATGCGCATCATGATTGATGCCGTCGTCCCCTTTTTTGGCTTTGAAAACTGAGTAAAGTAAAAACATAATACCCAATGCAAACCCTGGTAAGCAAACAATTCCAAATAGACAGATATCTGAAAGGGGCATCAGGATAATGCTTGCAAAAACCGTTGCCGCCACTCCTCCTGAGGCACCCAAAGCTCGATAATAGCTATTGTTATGGTGTTTTAGGTAAGTTGGAATATCTGCGATCACAATTGCTGAAATATAAAAGAAAATGTATGTAACGATTCCCAAGCCGAATCCTAGTCTGTAGGTAAGGAACATTTCAATCACTCTTCCAAAGAAAAAGAATGTAAACATGTTGAACAGCAAATGCATGCTGTCTTTATGAATAAAGCCTGAGAGAATAAACCTGTCCCATTGCCCTCTGTTTTTAATGGCATAAGGGGTAAACATCCACCTTTCCATGATTGTAGGGTTTTTCCAAGCATAGTAAGAGGTGAGGACAGTAATAGCAATGAGTATTACCGTAGCTGATAGTTCCATAAGTGAGAGCTTACTTTTCTCTGTTGATTAGATCTTGGGTAATTTGCAGAAGGGCTTGGTATGCGTCTTTATGAGGGACATCAATTGAGTCTAATTGAGCAAGTCCTTTATCAAAATATTCCTGCATTTTCTTTTCTGTAAGAGCCTTGATTCCCAATTCGTCATAAATTTTCCTGACTGCCTTTACTTTTTCCTCTTTGTCGAATTCTTTTTGCTCTAGCCAATGCTCCAGAGTAGATTTTGATTCATCCTTTGCAAGCTCCGCAGCTTTTATCAAGAGGAAAGTTTTTTTATTGGCAATGATATCGCCTCCTACTTGCTTCCCAAATTTTGCTTTGTCTGCGTAGACATCAAGCAAATCATCTTTTAACTGAAAACCGATTCCAACATTGACACCAAACTCATAAAGTTTGTTAGAGTCCTTTTCAGATGCGCCGGCCATAATGGCCCCAAATTGAAGGGCAAAACCCAAAAGTACGGCAGTTTTTTGACGAATCATGTCCAAATAGGCAGCTTCTCCAACAATGTCCATGGTTTCAAAATTCATGTCATGCTGCTGTCCCTCGCAAACTTCGGCTGCTGTCTGATTGAACAACATGATACACTTGGGTAAAATGGTATGATCAACTTCCAATAACATATCGTATGCTCTTACCAGCATCACATCACCTGAAAGAATTGCTGTGTTGTCATTCCACTTTTCGTGAACGGTCGGTTTTCCTCTTCTCAGAGGAGCCACATCCATTATGTCATCATGCATCAGGGTGAAATTATGGAACACCTCAACAGCAGCTGCAGGAATAAGTGCCTTTTCATAATTCTCTTTGTAAAGACTGTAAGCTAGCAGTGTGAGCAATGGGCGGATTCTTTTTCCGCCCAAACTCATGATGTAAGCAATAGGTTCGTAAAGTTCTTTGGGTGATTCCCCGTAGGTGTACCCCTGTATATGGGATTCCAGGTCTTGTAAAATTTTATTTACGCTTGTCTTTTGATTCATTATCAGCAAATTCCAGGTCTATGGTTCTTCTGTCTATGTCTGTGTTCACTACACGGACTATCACTTTTTCACCCAAAGTGATCATTTTTTTATTTCTTGTCCCAATGAGACGCATATTTTTTTCATCAAACTCATAATAATCATCCTTCATGTCTGTCACACGTACCATACCTTCGCATTTGGTTTCGGTGATTTCTACAAAAACTCCCCATTCTGTAACTCCAGTAACGATACCTTCATAGTCTTTGTCCTCCGCTAGCGCCATGAATTCTACCTGTTTGTATTTGATGGAGGCTCTCTCCGAGTCTGCAGCCCTTTTTTCCCTTTCAGAGGAATGCAAACATTTTTCCTCCCATGGATCTGCTTCAGGAGATTTTCCTCCCTCTAAGTAATGTTGCAATAGCCTATGCACCATCATATCGGGATATCTTCGAATAGGAGATGTGAAATGAGTGTAATGCTTAAATGCCAGCCCAAAATGCCCTTTTGGCTCAGTGGTGTATTTGGCTTTGGCCATACTTCTGATGGCAAGCTGTTCCAGAACATTTTGTTCGGGCTTCCCGGCGATTTCATCCATGAGCTTATTCAGAGCTTTTGATATTCTCACTCCTTCCCCTATTTCTATTTCATGTCCAAATTTTTTGGCAAAGTTGGAAAACGTCTCCAGTCTTTCGCTGTCTGGATGGTCATGAATTCTATATACAAATGTATCAGCTCCTTTGTTTTTGTTGAAAATAAATTCTGCTACTGTTCTATTTGCCAAGAGCATGAATTCTTCAATCAATTTGTGGATGTCTTTTCGCTCTTTGATCATCAGTCCGAGAGGAGTACCCTTTTCATCCAATTTAAATTTGACTTCGACGGTTTCGAAATTTACAGCTCCCTTATCAAATCTCCTTTTGCGGATTTTCTTTGCAAGGTTGTTAAGTAAGGTTAATTCTGAATAGAAGTCGCCCTCTTGCTTGTCGATGCATTCTTGGGCTTCCTCATAAGCAAACCGCCTATCCGAGTGGGTTACTGTGCGTCCTATCCAATGATTGAGAACGTCAGCATTTTCATCCATTTCAAAAACACAGGAGAAAGTCAATTTATCTTCATTTGGCCTCAGCGAACAAAGACCATTACTCAAGCGCTCAGGAAGCATGGGAATTGTCCTGTCTACCAGATAAACAGAAGTAGCCCTATGGTAGGCTTCTTTTTCCAGCATGGTTTTGGGCTTGACAAAATGGGTGACATCGGCTATGTGTACTCCGATTTCCAAATTGCCGTTTTCCAGTCTTCTGTATGAAATGGCATCATCAAAATCCTTGGCATCTGAAGGGTCTATTGTAAAGGTAGGTATATCCCTCATGTCCCTTCTTTTGCTGATTTCTTGTTCGGGAATAGCTTCAGGGATTTCATTGGCTTCTTCTTCTACTTCTTTAGGGTATCCGAAAGGAAGTCCAAATTCTGCCATGATGGAGTGGATCTCTACTTCATGCTCTCCAGCTTTGCCGAGCACTCTTGTAATCTTTCCGGTTGGGTTTTTATCACCATCTCTCCATTCGGTCATCTTGACCACGACTTTCTGATTGTGTTCAGCGCCTCCAAGATCCCCTTTATGTACAAAAATATCTTGGTGCATTTTTTTGAAATCGGGCACCACAAAAGCGAAGCGCGGAGAAATCTCTACTCTTCCTACAAACTCATCCCTGTCGCGCTCTACAACTTCAAGTACCTTACCTTCCAGTCTTCCACTGCGTCCCTTGGATGGATAGACCATTATCCTTACTCTGTCTCCGTCCAGTGCGTTTTTCATATCAGCTGCTTTCACCTGAATATCTTCCTCCAGATTATGCTTGGCATCTGGAACGACATAGGCAAACCGTGGATTGACATAATCTACCTCTCCTTCAATAAATTCAGGGTCTTTGACAGATGAAAAGTAATTGCGGGGACTTTTGGAGATATTGCCCGCAGCAGCTAGTTTGTGCAAAACCGTATCTACTGTGCCTTTGGTCAGACTATCCCTGATTTCCAGTTTTTTGATGATTTGTTTGGCGTTGAATTCCTCTCCAAAATGATTGTCCAAAAAATTCAGGATTTTTCGAGTCAGTTGGGCTGAGTCAGTTATTTTTCCGCCTTTCTTTTTGCCCTGCGGGCTATTTTTATTTGATTTTCTTCCCATAAAAGTTTATTTCCAATTATTTAATTTCAGGCCATTGATATGTTTGAACTGGGCCTGTTTGTTTGTGATTAAAGTTACTAAAATCATTTGGGTTTCGAGGAAAATTTTTAACTTAGAGTTTAATTAAAGAGTGGTAGGTTATTAACCTCTAAAAAGATGGACTCGAATATCAGCATTTTTTTATTCTTCACCTGCTTTGCTTTTCAGATAAATGGGTTTTCTCAGAATTTTCAGGGTATTTATCAGAGCATAGACTTGGAGAACCCATTGGTTTTATCTGTTTCTGAGCAGGGTGAATTGCTAATGGGTAAACTTTACCGATCCGATTTAAGTTCCAAGGAGTTCGTCGGCAGGAAAAGTAAAAATGGATTTACAGGTGTTTTTGAGGTGGAAGGGGAAGCAGAAGAAGTCCATGGAGTACTTACCAAAAAATCACTGACCTTGACTTTGAAAGCTTCAGATTTTTTAGAAGCATCGCAAATGATGGCTTGGAAAATAGTAGGAAACAATATTCATATTTTTCCTTCACAATCAATTCCTGGTGCACCAAACTTTGTTCAAATTTCAAATGTTGATTTCGAGGATGGCAAAATGATTCTCAAAAACACCGAGTTTGGATGGATTGAGGTATACGAGAGGAAAGATTGAATTTTTATAATTCAACCCTCCTCCATGACACCAAATTTCCAGCACTTCTTTTTTGAGTTGTTTCTCCTCCATAAACCAATGACTTGTTTAGGTTTTGTATTTGGGAGATTTCTTCAAACTTGGCAAGTCCATCAAACATTTGGGTTTTTATAGTCTGGGAGGCTTTGAATTCTATGATATCAATTTTGTCGCCTTTGTCGACCAATAGGTCAATTTCATTCCCAGCAGCATCCCGCCAAAACCATAGATCTTGAGGATTGTTTTGATGGTGCATTTGTTTCACATACTCTGCAATCATCATGTTTTTGAATAAAGCACCTTTGATAGGATTTGTCAGTATACTTTCCGTTTTGCTGATTTTGAGCAAGTGACATAATAAACCTGTATCGTAGAAGTAAAGCTTAGGTGTTTTGACAATCCTTTTATTGAAATTTTTGTGATAGGGGTATAGTTGAAATGTAATGAAACTTTGTTCCAAAGCGGAAAGCCAGGCTTTAGCAGTAGGTTGACTGATGCCGCATTCATTAGCCAAGGCATTCAGGTTCAATAGTTGTCCTGCTCTAGTAGCGCAAAGGGCAAGGAAGTTTTGGAAAATCCTCAAATCCCGAATAGCAACAAGTTCACCGATGTCCCGGTTTATGTATGTTTCGATGTAATTGGAGTAAAAGACCTTTGAAGGGATATCCCGGTCATAAATGGCCGGGTAATATCCTTTGATCAGTGAATTCAAATAGTTCTTTCCCAATAATCCGGCATTGTTCAATTCCTTAAAATCAAAAGGGAACAACTTGAAAATCGCAACCCTTCCGGCTAAACTTTGGGTGATGCTGTGCATCAGGTGAAAGTTTTGCGAACCTGAAAGGAGATAAATTCCCATTTCCCCTCTTCTATCATCAACGATATTTTGGATGTAAGAAAACAGTTCGGGAACACGCTGAACTTCATCAAAAATTACATTTGTATGGAATTCTTTCAAAAAGCCATTAGGATCTGACTCAGCGAAGTTTCTGTTATCAGGATTTTCTAGGCTGACATACCTGTAGTCCGGGAATAAATTTTTGAGCAGGGTAGTCTTTCCGGATTGTCTTGGGCCTGTCAGTGCCAGAATTGGGTACTTGGGGCTAATCCTTTTTATCGCTGACACTATGTCTCTCGAAACCAGCATGTTTTTATTTCAAAGGTAAGTTGAATTTTGAAATTTCACAATGTTAACTTTGAAATAACAAGATATGAATTTTGAAATAACACGAGTTGAATTTTGAATTGACATGTGGTAGTTTAGTTTGAAAGCTAAAGAAAAGAAGGTAAAATACCTTAATTATCTTAGTAGAGAAAAATATCCATCAATATCGAAACCCCTATTCTAATCCTATTTCCATAATCTCCCAAATAGCTCTGGTCTCAGAATATCTGTTTCTTATAGATTTTCCCGCTATTCTATTTCTATTTATTTCAATTTTATCCCGAATCACTTCGCTCTCGGGATCTCCGTTTCACTCCGATTTCGTGAAGCATATTTCAATAACTAAAAATACCCACTAATATCAATAATCCTACTCTAATCATATATCATTCAGAATCATCTTTATTAATAACCTCCATCTCCACATCAGGAGGGAAGCACTGAAAAGCCAAATATATCTGTGCGGTCACCAATACATCCCTTAGGCAATATTCACGGATTTTTTGAAGGTTGTTTTCTACATAGTACGCCTCATTGACCTGAGAACCATCAATCCCATCTTTGGAAGTAGGAATGTCAAAAACTGCAGCCAGCAATTCCAATCTGGTGTAATGCTTGTAATCTCCGAATTTCCAAAGTTCCAGCGTGTCCAAATGGCGGATTTCCCAAGGTTTCTTACCTGCCATCTGAAGTGGCTCTGGTAATGGAATCCTATTGATCAGAATCCTCCTGCTCAGGTAAGGGAAATCAAATTCTTTTCCATTGTGGGCACAGAGAATCCACTTCTTTTTTTGTAGCAGCTCGGCAAAAGCAGATAAGGTGTCGTACTCATTTTCATCTGCAAAACTCTTGAGCCTGAATTCCAACTTGTTTTCTTCAGCATTAAAATGAAAATACCCAACTCCTACGGTGATGACTTTTCCAAACTCAGCATAAATGCCTGCTTTCTCAAAAAACAAACTCCCTGCATCGGGTTTTACTTCCTTCTCCTTATTGGTCCCCTGAGTGATAAGTTTTTCTTTTTTCAACCATTCTTCTTGCAGCCTCGGAGGCAAGTCTTCATAAGAGGATTCGCAAGAAGCTGTTTCGATATCAAGAAAAAGGATGTCTTTGAGTTCATTCAAAAAATTGTTCATTCGCTTTAATTATTAAGTTGGTAGCGATGAATTTAATTAGAAATCACGGATTTTAAAATTGAATTGTGATCCTTTTACCCATGCAAAACTCCCTCAAGGCCCAGTTCAGGAATGAATTTAACATTGCCGGGATCCATGCTACCATGGGGGAAGATGAATTTTTTGTCAAAAATCTGATCCATAATATAGTAACTCACCCAAAACTCATTGCTTAAAGCAAAAAGAGCAGGATCGATAGGTTCAATTTTAGCAATGGACTGCGCTCCCAATTCCTGTATCAAGTGACGCAATGTAGAGGTTTTCTTTTCTTCCCCATCCATTATTCCATAACCTTTTGAAGTGATCATCACTGTATTCAGCTCGATCAGGTTGAGGTTGATGATATATACTGCCCATTCTGTATTGCCGTTTACCTCTTCCTTGGCAATGGCTAGTTTTACCCCTGTTATGGGATGAAAGTTGATGTCTTTTTTCATTTTTTAGATTTGAGACAAGAGATTTGAGACATAAGATTTAAGACTCGTAATCTAGTATTTGACTTAGTTAAAATGTATGTCCACTAATATCCACTAATATCCACTAATATCCTTTCTTCTATATCCCGAATCAATTGTCTCTTCTGGTTTGCGCTAAAGCTCTGGGTTAAAAAATATTTCGCCGAAGGCATATTTCTAATTATTTCGCGAAGCATATTTCTGTATCATAATATCCACTAGTATCCAATATCCATTAATATCTATTTCTATTATATCCCAAATCGCTTCACTCTCGGGACTTCCGCTAAAGCTCCAGTTTCAATTATATTTCTACTTAATTTCTATTTAGGTCTGACCAGAAAATAACAATATCCATTTTTATCATAAATCATTCTTCCATTTCAAATAGATGAATAATGTGTCTTTTGACTTTTTCTTTGACTTCATCTAAGTCTAAAGGTCTGCCTAATTCCAGGTGCATAGAAGTCACTGCTTTGTCCGGAATTCCACAGGGAATGATGTTGTTAAAATAATCAATATCGGCATTGACATTGAAAGCAAATCCGTGCATGGTGACCCATCTGCTGGATTTGACTCCCATAGCGCAGATTTTCCTGGGATTCTTTTGCTCGATATGGTCTATCCATACACCCGTAAGCCCGTCAATCCTTCCTGCCTCGATTCCGTAATCTGCCAGAGTAAGGATAATAGCTTCTTCCAGCAATCTCAAGTACTTGTGAATATCCGTAAAGAAATTATCCAGATCCAGAATTGGATATCCAACAAGTTGTCCTGGACCATGATAGGTGATGTCACCTCCCCGGTTGATTTTATAAAATGTAGCTTGTTTCTCTATTAGCCCATTTTCATCCAGCAAAAGGTGGGATTCTTCACCGCTTTTACCCAAAGTATATACATGAGGGTGTTCTACAAAAATCAGGTAATTATCCGTGATTTGTTGTGCTTCCGGAGCAGCGTTTCTATTGGCAATTTTTAAGGATACAGTTTTTGCAAAAATCTCTTCCTGAAAATCCCAGGTTTCTTTATAGTCCTTGCTGCCTAGGTCTAGAAATTTTACTTTTTTATTGATAAATTCGTTCACGGGTTATCTTTAATGCGATAAATGAACGCTGATTTTTTTAGGTTAGTTCTTTCTTATTAAAGTGCCCATTGGTTTTTAATCAGCTTTTCAATTTCAAATGCATATAATTATGGCACTTCACAACGACAAAGGTAAGGAAGCCGAAGACTTGGTCAAAACTTGGCTGTCAGGAAAAGGCTATGAATTTCAGCATGCAAACTACAGATACGGACATGCTGAAATTGATCTCATTTTTATTTACAAAGGACTTCTCATTTTTGTAGAAGTAAAATACAGGAGCGGAACCGGTTATGGCTATGCCGAAGAATTTGTAGACAGTACCAAAAGAAAACTTCTGGTCAAAGCGGCAGATCATTATATCCATGAAAAAGACTGGCACAAGGATATCCGCTTCGACATAGTTGGTGTGTACAGGGATAGAAACGGAAATGTCAATTTCAAGCATTTTGAAGATGCTTTTTACTAAAGAGTATAAGTTTTTATTCTCTTTGGAAGAATTTGTTTAGTTTCGGAAAAATCATGCTTATGAACGTCCGACAGCTCCTGTTCCCAATTGTTGTATTTTTACTTTTCTCTTGCGAGTCAGATCCTTTGGTGGGAAAGGCCAAAAAGGATGCTGAGATTTTCCTGAAAAATGTGAGAACTCCAGAGCGCCTGATCAATCATCCTATGATGGAGCCGGAAGGTATTCCTTCATCAGTCGCTTTTCAAAACAAAAAGAGAAACCTGGAAAACTTAAAAGGGTCAGTCAATCAACTTTGTGGTAAATCGAGCAATTATAAATTGGCAAATACCTTTAAAAAAATTGGTGAGGACGGAGAGAAGTTTATCTATTTGGAATACGAATATTGTCAGGAAATCACTTTTGTATTAGGTTATGCCTTGAGAAGGGATGGAGTCATATTGCATAGTATTTGGCCTATGAATAAGGAAGATAGACCTGAGGACATGTTTCAGAAAGAAGCCAATTGGAATTGAAAAGAGGCAGCCGTGAAACTGCCCCTTTGATAATTTATTTTTTGGCCTGAAATTTTTCCACGTAGTTCTCTACAGGCTGAAGGGATTTGAGATAAGCATAGATGGCCTCTAGGTCTCTTTCCTCCATACCTGCGTACATGATCCATGGCATTATTGTCTGAAAGTCTCCTTGCTTGACCTTTTCAGGAACATAGTTTTCACCATACATTTTGAAACGCTGAACAAACATTTCCTTGGTCCAATTTCCGATTCCGCTTTCATGAGGGGTCAGGTTGGGAGTAACCAATAGGGCTTCCGGGAATTCAAATTCCCGTCCTCCAGCCAGCCGTTCGCCTACAAAGCTTCCATTTTCAAACCTGGTATGGCATTCAGCACAACCCGAAATGGTCGCCAAATATCCGCCATAAGCAATTTGATCTTGTTGTGGGTTAGGTCTTTTGCTTAGGCTTGCTTTTTTGGGCATGGTATTCAAGATGATGTTGAAGGGGAAGTCAGGCTTAGACTTTGGGTGGTTTGTTTCTACAGGGTCCAAAGTCCTGAGGTAAGCAATCACAGCTTTTACGTCCTCTGGGTCTGCCTTGGAATATTCTCCATAAGGCATCACTGGGAAGATAGCGGAACCGTCTTTTCTCACCCCAGTGGTAATGGCCCTGAAAATCTCCCCATCCGTCCAGTCTTTGAGGTTGAAGGGAGTCAGGTTCGGGGAAATAAACGTTCCGGGGAAACCTTCTTTTTTGTCGAAAACTTCTCCACCAGAAGCTAATGTGGATTGAATCGGCGGACCTGCAAAAAGTTCGAAATCACGGACAGAATGGCAGTCTACGCATAACATTACGTGATGGGCAAGATATTTTCCATGAGCTACCCGTTCCCCTGTGATTTCTATTTGCATTTCCTCAGGAGGGCCAACATTGGGGAGAGCGATGGAAATGTAAGCAACAGCCACAAGAATTAGGGAAAGGATTCCTGTGATGACGAAAGCAGAGATTTTCAAGATTTTCTTCATAATAAAAATTGGTTTTGAAAGCGATTGATTTTCTTGGTAAAATTCCAGGAATCTAACTTTACATCAATCACCCATTTGGGTGATTTTTCAATTTTTGATTAGTACCTATGTAAGCGGTGAATCAGGTCGGTCCTATTGTTGGCTTCGGTTTTCGAAAAAATGTTTTTTAGATGTGTTTTAATGGTGTTCTCACTCACAAAAAGTTGATCGGCTATTTCATTGTTGGATTTGCCTTTTTCGACCAATTTTATTATTTCAATTTCACGCTTGGTGAGCGGTGTCAACATTTTACCATTGACTTTTTGAAAATCAATACTTGAGTTGTGGATTGTATTCTTGAGTTCTTCCTCCTGTTTTTTCACACTTGCTCTCCACTTTCTGATGTAGAAATACATCCCGGTAGCAAAAGAGAAGAATGTAAGACTAAGTACTATACCAATCCATTTTTTCTTTGATTTTTCAGAGAAGAGAGCCAGTTCTTGTTGCTGGATTTTCTTGTCCTTGTCAATGGCATCAAATCTTGCCTGCATTTCTTCCATAGCCCAGGCCTTTTGCTCATTATTAATGCTATCATTAAGTATATTGTACTCTTTCCAGGCATTCACAGCGAGATTGTGTTTACCAACAATTTCATAGGCAGAGGCCATTTCTTTGTACAGCTGTCTCTGCAATTCCAATCTATCGGAATTTTCCAATAATTGATGGGCCTCAAGTAATCTGTCTAAGCCGTTTTTATCCAATTTTATTTCCAAAATCCCCAAATACGTAAGCGCTGCAGCTTTTTCATGGATTTTGTCTGGCTTGAGTTTGGGGACTTCAGCAAAAAGAAGGTCATACGCTTCATTGTCATTTCCAAGGTTGTACAGAGCCACAGCCTTTCCGATATTGATCTCAGCAAGGTTGTGCGAAGAAGGGGTGTTTAAGGATAATTTTTCTGCCAATTCGAATTCAGAAAAACTTTTTTTGAAGTCATTGAGGTAGGAATGAAGGAGCCCCAAATTATAGTGTGAATTGATCATGCCCACAGTATCTGATTGTGCTGTTTTGATTGCCAATGATTTTTCGTGTATTTCCAAAGCCCGTCTGAAGTTCCGCTGTTGCCTGTAAATCACAGCCAGATTATTCAAAGCATGGGATGCCCCTTCTTGGTAATTTAATTTTTCACTTAACTCCAAGCCTTTTTGGTAGTGGGAAAGAGCTTCATCATGAATCCCCTGATAATAATAAGCGACCCCAATGGCATTGGTGATTTTGGCAAGACTTATACTGTCCCTGTTTTGTATGGCTAAGCTTTTCATAAACGAAAAGATATCCATAGCCTCTTCAAAGCGATTGAGGTATTCCAGAGCCAAAGCTTTCTGGTAGAGACTCCAAATCTGTCCATAAGTGAAATTCAACTGTATGGCAAGCTTGCTGGCTTCCTCTGAAAAATAAAGGACAGAATCCAGGTTTTCTTCTTGATAATAAAAAGCCAAATCTCTATAGATCCAGACCTTATTGGTATCTCTTGGAGCTGATTCCAAGTCACGCTTCAGTTGACTGATGATGTCAGATTGGGCGAGACAATAAAAAGGGACAAGCAAAATGATCCCTAAGACCAAGCTTTCTTTAGCAAGGATTTTTAAAAGGGTATCTACCATTAATCCTTTACGCTTCATAGGTGTCGGGTGATTAAGCGTGAAAATGGTTGTCAATCAAATAATTGTAAGTTTGAATTTAAGTATTTTGTAGAGGAATGGAAAGGTGGTATAGGATTATTTGTTTCGGATAAAAGGAACTTTGATGTTACTCATTAGCGGGTGCGTGGTTTTTTTATTTCAACATTAAATTCATAAATAGTCCATATTGGGATATTATTTCTCAGTATTCTTTCTGCTAACCTAATTTTGTGTTTTTTTAATTTCCAGACTATGGATTAGTTTTCGGGCAATCCTGAAGGGTGTGATTTTAAGGAATTTTGTTCTTGTTTGAAGTGCAGAGAATAGGCTGAAAGTTATCAATGCTTTGACTGCAAAAAGCTTTTGACAGCTTTAGGATTCTGAACTCTGAGTTTAATTTATTGGTGATTTTAGAAGATGAATCTTACGGGTCACATATTGTGGTCTTAGAAACTTGAGGTTCCAATTAGGCGCCCTAAAACCCTTAACTTTTCCAAAGTTCTGAACTTTGGAAAAGTTTAACTATTATTCATTAATCTTACCGCAAAAATCAAAAAAAAATCCTGCATTTCTGTGAATATTTGTACCTAGGGCATGCATTCCCAAAATTATCGGGATAAACTTCTCCTCCGGTCTATGCCATAAAAAAAGCTCCATCTAATAAAAGAAGGAGCTTTGCATTGTTGTACCCAGGGCCGGAGTCGAACCGGCACGCCCGAAGGCATTGGTGTTTGAGACCAACGCGTCTACCAATTCCGCCACCTGGGCAGGTGAACTTTCCATTCCTTGCTGAACGGGATGCAAATATGAGTATTGTTTTTTTTCTCTGCAAGCCTATTTAAGGCAGTTCCTCAATTTTTTTTGCAGAAAAGGCGATAGGCTTTTCCAAAAAAAGCTGCTTAGTGTAGCTCCAGACAGATTTAAAGAGTTCAGAATCACGGTATTGATTCAATGCCTCTTCGTCTTTCCAATGACTGTAGGTCATAAAAATATTTTTGCTGTTTTCGTCCTGCCAGAGTTCCAAATGGCTACAGCCAGGGAAATTCCTGATCTGTTCCTTATGTTGATGAAAGTTTTTCAAAAAATCTTCCACTTTATCTTCCTCAAAAATCATCCTGACTACTCTGATCATTCAATTATGTTTGTTTCAGTGATAAATTCAACAAAGACTGGACTGTCATACCTCAATCCAAGTAAATCTCCCCCATGACCATGGTTGATACCGATTTCCAAAAGTCCTAGACTGTTGAAAAATGCAAAACAATCACCCGGCTCTACCAAATCATAGGTCTGATGAAGGTGTGTCAGAATTTCCCGGCTGAATTTTATCCGGAATTTTCCAGGGTTGAGTTTGTCAAAAACCGTTTTTTCTATATTGGTGATTAAATTCCCATAGTTATCAATCCTGATCACATGGCCTGTAATTTCTTTTTTGTTGGCTTTTACATGTCGGGGAACCATTTTCCTGAATTGGCCCAAAGGACCTCCAAAATCGTGAATAGCGGCCCCTGATGCTACTTTGGCCGCAATGGGAGCCAAGATGTCCTTAGCAGGGAATGTACTTTCTTTGAGATGTATATCTGCAAACTGAACCACGATACCTGGCTCTGTTTCAAAAAGTAAGGATAGGATTCCATTATTTGGTCCAAGGAAAATATGCTCCTCATGTTTGACTCCTATAAAACCATCTGTGATATTACTAGTTCCATTCATGGCAACCAAATGAATGGTGCCTTTGGGGAATTCCCTAAAAACTGATTTAAGCACAAAAGCAGCATGAGCGACATCATAATTCTCAATTTTGTGAGTGATGTCAATGATGGATAATTGAGGGTTGATCGACAACATCTTGGCTTTAACAGCGGGTACATAATAATCTCTGTCTCCGAAATCCGAGGTGAATGTTATCAATGCCATAGAAGCAAGTCCGTTAAAATTTTCTATTTTTGTACTAGGTGTTGGCAAAAATAGAAATTTATTCCGTACACCACAGGTTCAAATCGTAAATCAAATATATCAGATTGGTAGAGAAAGTAATTACTTTAGAAAATATCCCGCTGCTGGACTTTTTAGGTACAGAAAATGAAAACATACGCCAGATTGCAGTAGCTTTCCCACAAAGCAAAATTGTTTCCAGAGGAAATGAAATCAGGATTCAGGGGCGAGCTCCTGAAATTTTGAGAATCAACGATCTTCTGAATATGCTCCTTCAGCATTTCCATAGGTTTGGTCATGTGACACCTGACAATGTCAAGGAATATATTGCCCTGGAAGGAGCTCCTTTTGAAGAAAACAGGAAAGATGATGTGATCATTTTTGGGAATAAGGGCCTTGTCATCAAGCCCAAATCGCCCAATCAAAGAAAGCTGGTGGATGCATCTTTTAAAAATGATCTGGTTTTTGCCCTAGGCCCTGCTGGTACTGGGAAGACATACATTGCAGTTGCATTGGCGGTCAGAGCTTTAAAAAACCGAGAAGTCAAAAGGATTATAATTACCCGACCTGCAGTAGAGGCTGGAGAGAACTTAGGCTTCTTACCAGGGGACCTACAAGAAAAACTGGATCCCTACCTAAGACCGATTTACGATGCCTTGGCGGATATGGTTCCCTCGGAAAAGTTGAAATTTTATCAGGAAACAAGAGTAATAGAAATTGCACCATTGGCCTATATGAGAGGAAGAACGCTACATGATGCTTTTGTGCTTTTGGATGAAGCCCAAAATACCACATCAGAGCAGATTAAGATGTTTCTAACCAGAATGGGACCTAACTCAAAAGTAATCATCACCGGAGACCAGACACAGGTAGATCTTCCAAGCAGACAAAAATCAGGACTAAAGGAGGCTTTGGCCGTGCTAAAAGATGTAAAAGGTATTGGTGTAGTCAATCTCAGTGGAAAGGACGTGATCAGGCACAAACTGGTTAAATCCATCATTGAAGCTTACGAAAAAAGTGAAAATCAAAAATATGAAAGAAGAGAGCCCGGTAACAGTGACAAAGGTCAGGACAAAAGATGAGCTTGATACTATCTTTAAAATCAGAGAAGAAGTATTTGTCATTGAGCAGGAAGTAGATCCCTCTGAGGAATATGACGAATTTGAAGCCAGTTCCACACATTTTCTGGCAAAATCCGGAGAGACACCGGCAGGAACAGCCAGGTGGAGGTTTACAGATAATGGGGTGAAATTGGAGCGTTTTGCAGTTTTAAGCTCTCAAAGAGGTAAAGGCGTAGGTCAGGCTTTGGTGAAATCGGTAATTGATGATATTGCTGTCCAGCCCGAGGCAAAAGGGAAGAAGTTATATTTGCATGCTCAGCTTCCGGCAGTTTCACTTTATGCCCGATTTGGCTTTGAAAAGGTAGGCGATATTTTTGAAGAATGTAACATCCTTCATTATAAAATGGAACTGTATTTGTGATTCAGCCGTAATGAGATAAAATCAAAAGAAATAAACTTTAACCTGATCATTTGCTTTCTTTTGTATCACTCGTAATTGGTTGATATTCCTGGAAAAGTTTCAGGAACTGCTGACCAGCCGGGCAGTCTATAGCTTTTAAATTAAATGAATGAGAAATGAAAAAAATTGTAATTGCGATTGTCGCTTTGGTTATTTTACAAAATCCATTAAAAGCCCAGACTTCATTGGAGAATCCAAGAGGAGAAGTTAGATTAAATTTTTTAAATACCATTCTTTTAGGCTCGGTAGAAGTTGGTTATGAGCAATTTATCGCCAACGACCAATCTATAGGTGTTGAACTGCATCTCAATGACAGGTTTGGCTACAGAAGAGCCGGGGATGCGAGAGATTTTTCCGCCACATCTTTTTTGCTTTCCTACAATTTTTATTTCGCGGGAGATGATAGAGGCAAAATCCACGTTTCGCCTTTCTTCAAATATAGATTTGGTGAGTATACTGAGGCCATTGATAGTTCTATAACAGTCACGAGCCTGAACAGTGGGCAGATTGGATTGATGTCGGGATATAGGTGGAATTACAATAATTTTGCCTTTGGTCCCTTCGCTGCTATCAGCAGGGTGTTTTCTCAAGAAGTGGCCAATACTTTCTCAGCAATTGAATTTAAGGCTGGGTTTAATGTGGGATATAGGTTTTGATCAACTTATCCGTTTAATTTGATTCATAAGAGGGCTAGAGAGGCCCTCTTTTTTTTGTTTTTGTTTAAATTCAGAAAAACTTTTGAAAGAATGATTTTTTCTGAGTTTCCATTTTTAAGGTATCTGGCTTTTCTCATTTTAGGGATATTGATTTATCCTTGTCTGAATTTTATTGCCCAGGAAATCTTGGTTTTTGGCTTGGGGCTTTCATTTACAGTGTATTTGTTCCTTGTTTTGAGGAATCAGCAAAAGCGCTCTTTTAATTATAAATTTCTTATACCATCACTGGCCGCAGTTCAGTTGGCTCTTTTAGGATTGTTGATTTCGCATAAAAATGATCTGAAAAACTCTCCATTGCACCTCTCTAACCTCAACATGTCATTTGTTGCCTATACTGCCCAAGTTCTTGGAGAAGACGAAGCCAAGCCAAATTCCATAGCCAACAGGGTCAGATTAAAGCAAGGGTTTGTCAATGGGACTTGGGTTCCTGTAGATGGAGAGGTACTGATTTATCATCGTTCAGAAAAAGGACTGAATGTTGGAGACTTTTTAATGATCCCAGGATTTCCTCAAGCTATTCAGGGCCCCACTTTCCCTTATGAATTTGATTACAGGAAGTTTATGAGAAGGCAAAAAATCACCCATCAGCACTTTATAAATGAAAATTTTCAAAAAATCGGGAGTATCCATGACCAACCGGTTAATTTATTTTTTATCAGTCTTAGAAGAAATGTCATGGGTAACCTTGACCTGCTGATCCAAGACCCAAGAGCAAACCAAGTTGCCAAAGCACTGCTTTTGGGGCAAAAGAAAAATATGGAAAAGGAAATCAGTGAGGCCTACGCTACTGCAGGGGCAATGCATATTTTGGCTGTATCAGGCTTGCATGTCGGTATTATATATGGGTTCTTTTTTCTGTTCATTAAGCCCTATCGCCTCAAAAGGCACAAAAGAATCATTTATTTGAGCACTATTATTCTCCTGATTTGGGGGTATGCTATGCTTACAGGTATGTCTCCTTCGGTCATGAGGGCTGCAACGATGTTCTCTCTCATGGCATTGGCACAGATGAAGTCGAGGAGTCCATCTATTTTCAATGCAATAGCCCTCTCAGCTTTTATTCTTTTGATTTTTGATTCGGATTTGATCTTTGCAGTTGGGTTTCAGCTTTCCTATGTAGCATTGACAGGTATATTGCTTTTTCAGCCTGTCTTAGTTAGGCATTGGCTGCCTAAGAACAAGGTTTTAGAATACATTTGGCAGATTTCTACAGTTGGTGTTGCGGCTCAATTGGCTACCTTTCCGATTTCGGCTTATTACTTCCATACGTTTCCTGTTTATTTTATATTATCCAACCTGGTCGCTATTCCCGGTGCTTTTTTGATTATGAGTTTTGGAGTACCACTTATGCTATTAGGGGGAGTACCATTCTTGGGGGGTGTTTTGGCATGGCTGACCGAAAACTCGATTGCTGTGGTGAATTTTGCTGTATTCGGGATTCAGGATTTGCCCTTGGCCAGAGTAGATAATATATACTTTTCTACCCAGACCATTTTCTTTTACTGGATGATTCTGGCGCTTATTTTCATTGCCACAATAATTAGGAGGACTTGGCCTTTGTATTCCTTGATGTTTTTATTGGCTTTGCTATTGATTTTGAAGGGAGTGCGTTTTAACAATGATTTGAAACAGAAAGAGATGATTTTTCATGTAGGTAAAAAGGATTTTTCAATAGACTTGATTTTGGGCAACGCCCTGTATTCCTTTGACAACATGGATGCAGCAAGTCAAAATTTTAAATTAGCTCCATTTAGAAATTCACAACAAAAGAAAACTGTTCAGGATTTATTGCTATTGGAAAATGACAGTATCATTCAAGCAGTCTTGCCGAAAAATATTGGATCATTGATTATATCTAGCGGGAAAATGGATTTGCAGGGGATTACAAGTCCTTTTCAGAGTTATGTTTGGGAAGATGGGGAATGGCAGGAAGAGGTTTTGGATAATCAGGTTCAGGGTGAAGGGAAGACCTATAAATTGGCATTTTACTGATTCAAGACTTGTATCCTCATTTTTGGCACTCTATCTTTCATCATCAAACTATGAAAATAAACCCCAATATAAAATGAATAAGGCAGTTATAACTTCCATCAAAGACCGAGTAGGATACATTACCTTAAACAGACCTGAAAAAAGAAATGCCCTCAATGATGAGATGGTGGGGGAGTTAAAGCAAAGTTTGGGGGATTTTGAGAACAGTTCGGAGGTCAAAGTAATTGTGATCAGAGCTTCAGGAAAAGTATTCTGTTCAGGGGCTGATTTGGCTTATCTTCAGTCTTTGCAGACCAATACATTTGAAGAAAATCTTGCAGACAGCAGAAGTCTCAAAGAGCTTTTTTATAGGATTTATACCTCTCAGAAAGTTATCATAGCAGAGGTTCAAGGCCATGCTTTAGCCGGAGGGTGTGGTCTAGCGACCGTTTGTGATTTTTCATTTGCAGCAGAGGGAGCCAAGTTTGGTTATACAGAGGTCAAGATTGGTTTTGTACCTGCAATTGTCAAAGTGTTTTTGATCAGAAAAATAGGAGAGGGGAAGGCCAAACAGCTTTTGCTTGATGGAGATTTGATTGAAGCTGATGAAGCACGGGCTATGGGACTTGTCAATTGGGTGGTGTCACCTGAGGATCTGGAAGATAAGGTATTCGCTTATGCCAGGAAATTAATCGAGCAAAACTCATCACAATCTCTGTCGCTCACCAAAGAAATGATAGGGAGAGTTCAGGAGAAAAGCTTGGAAGATGGGTTGGACTATGCTGCCAGGATGAACGCCAAAGCCAGAGGGTCGGAAGACTGTCAGAGAGGGATTGCTGCATTTTTGAATAAGGAAAAACTAACTTGGTGAATTGAAAGCCCAAGCCCTACATATTCTCCAAAAGGTATTTGGATACAGTGACTTCCGCCCAAGTCAGTTGGAAATAGTATTGTCAGTTTTGGAAAAAAGAGACTGTATTGCTTTACTTCCTACGGGAGGAGGGAAATCAATCTGCTTTCAGGTGCCTGCACTTGCCGTTGAAGGGATATGTGTGGTTATCAGTCCTCTGATAGCATTGATGAAGGACCAAGTGGATAATTTACGGAAAAGAGGAGTGCTTGCTACTGCGGTTTACTCAGGTATGAGTAAAAGAGAGATTGACACTGTCCTGGATAATTGCATTTACGGGAATTATAAATTTCTGTACCTATCCCCTGAAAGACTCAAATCCGATCTTTTTATTGAGCGTTTTAAAAAAATGAATGTGAATCTCATTGCAGTAGATGAAGCACATTGCATCTCTCAATGGGGATATGATTTCAGGCCTCCCTATTTGGAAATTGCAAATATCCGTGAATTTCATCCGGAAGTCCCTTGCCTTGCCTTGACTGCTTCGGCTACGATTCAGGTAAAAGAAGATATCATATCCAAATTACAACTTCAAAACCCTGCTGTATTTGTCAAGTCTTTTTCCAGAGCAAACCTAAGCTATACTGTGAGATGGGCAGAAAACAAGCTTGAACAAGCCATTGAAATCTTAAAAAAGGTACCTGGTAGTGCCATCGTGTATGTCAGAAATAGGAAGGGTACCAAAGACATAGCTTCAGTATTCCAAAGGATAGGTATTGAGGCGACTTTTTATCATGCAGGCTTGGATAACACAACAAGGGAGCTCCGACAGACTGAATGGAAATCTGGAAAAGTCAGGGTAATGGTGGCCACAAATGCTTTTGGGATGGGGATAGACAAGCCGGATGTTCGGATGGTAATTCATGTGGATCTTACCGAAAACCTCGAAAATTACTATCAGGAGGCGGGAAGGGCCGGTCGGGATGAGAGAAAAGCCTATGCGGTCCTATTGACCAATGAACAGGATATCCAAACTTTGGAAGAAAGAGCGGCCATGGCTTATCCACCCCTGGAGTTTTTGAGAAAAGTTTATCAAAGCCTAGCTAATTATTACAGAATGGCAGTAGGTAGCGGGTTTATGGTGAGTTTTGATTTTAATATTTCAGAGTTTACAAGCAATTATAATCTAGATTTACTAAGTGTTTACAATGCCATCAAGGTTTTGCAGGAAGAAGGATTGATCGAAATGAATGAAGGTTTTTATGCTCCTTCAGCCTTAAAATTCTCAGTGGATCACAGTTCCCTATATGAATTTCAGATTGCCAATGCGCGGCTTGATCCCGTGATTAAGATGCTTCTCAGAACCTATGGAGGAGAGTTGTTTTCTGATTTTCTGAAAATTCAGGAAGGGAAGCTGTCAAAATCTCTAAATATTTCTGAAAATCAGTTGATCAAAATTTTAGAACAATTAGACAGTCAGGGAATCATTGCCTACTCTAAAAGGAAGGATCAGCCTCAAATAACATTTTTGACTGAAAGATATGATGCAGGCAAACTGCCCCTAAACAGTAAAAGGATTGAGGAAAGAAGGCAGAACGCTATTTCCAAGGCAAAATCCATGATCGCCTATCTCCGTGAAAAGGATGTCTGCAGGGCTACACAAATCTCCAATTATTTTGGGGAAGAAACAGAGGCAAGTTGTGGGATTTGCGATGTCTGTGTGGAAAGAAGAAAATCAAAGGAAGATCAGAGTGTCAAGCTTCGGAACAAAATACTCCAAACTTTAAGGCTGGGAACTTTGTTTTCTCTCCATAACATCCAGGAAATCCCCGGATTAAAAAAAGATGATTACACCGTTAGGGTATTGAGAGAAATGGAAGACGAAGGTTTGATTATTTGTGAGCCCAACGGTAATTATAAAATTAAAGACTGAATGGCCTCATTTATAGAAGACATATTTGGAAAGCTTTTTCCCAAAAAGGATCAACGCATTAACATCAAGGAGAATTTCACCCAGACCGAAGATCAAAAAGACGCTGTTGAGGAGTGGTTGGTTTCTGAGGAAGGAATAGAACTTCTGGCACTGATTGAGAAAAATTACCATTTCAAAAATTCAGGCATGAATAATAAGCCTGAAGTACATATTCTCAAATCTCCTTATGCCAATGGCTTTGCTGTTTCCTATGAAGAACCACTTACTGAAGAAAGTTTTTCCAATCTTTTCTTTGCATTTGGTAGACGAATGTTAGATTTGGGATATAGTAGGGTCAGCTTAGACCGGAAGATTGAAGAAGTCAACGACAATGTCAAGACGACCGAGAAGCAGTATTTCAAACCACCACTGAGTAACGCTGACTTTTCAAAAAAAATAGACCAGCTGTACGGCAACGTAAGTATAGAAAAAGTCAGTATCAACGATAAACCCAATTTTCTAAAAGTTCTTGTAACGGTGTATTCCGATCACCTGTATAAGAATGCAGATCCTTTTGAAGAGTTTATTGATAATGTCTTTCAAAACAAATCCTGAGATGAATAGAAAAATTTTAAGAGAAAACCTCGAAAATTACCGCACACCTTTTGAAGAAGAGGCTTCATTCATTCAGGATTTTATAGACCTGACGCATGATGATCTGGCTTTTCAAAGGGAGCGATTGCATGGGCATTTTACAGCCTCTGCATGGATTGTAAACAAAAGAAGGACACATACTTTGATGACCTTGCACAAAAAGCTTAATAAGTGGCTTCAATTAGGAGGGCATGCTGACGGTGTAGAAAATCTTCAAGAGGTAGCCATGAAAGAAGCAATTGAAGAAAGTGGGCTGTCGTCTTTGAGTTTTGTGGATTCCGGGATTTTCGATATTGATAGACATGTGATACCACAAAGAGGGGATATCCCTGAACATTTTCATTACGATGTGAGATTTTTGATTGAAGCAGAAATGAATGAACCCTTGATGATATCTGAGGAAAGTATGGACTTGGCTTGGATTCCTTTTGACACAGTCGAAGACTTGGTGGGAAGCAATATTTCAATTCTTCGGATGTTAGAAAAAACCAGTAAATCCGAAATTCTATTATAATTTTCAAAGAAGCAATAGATGGAAAAGTATTCTACAGAGGATGTCAAATCCTCTTTTTCTTTTTCTGTGCCTGTTCAGGTGCGGTTTTCAGATATTGATGGCTACATGCATGTCAATAATGGTATTTATTTTAGCTATTTTGAGCACGCAAGAGCATCTTTTCTTTATGAAGTATGTGGATGGGATGTTATGAAAATAGGCACTGTGGTGGCCAATATCAATATTGACTTTAGACTTCCTATATATGCATTGGATAAACCAGAGGTTTTTGTAAAAATCAAAAATGTAGGCAATACATCCTTTATAATGGAACAAATCATCATGGGTAAGGACATAGAAGGCAAAGAAAAAATATATGCCTCTGCTACTACTGTAATGGTTTCTGTTTCTATGGAGACAATGCGACCCGTACCGGTACCTGAAGAATATAGGCTAAAAATGGAATTGGCTTCTTCCTAAGCTCTTTAATTCCCTATCTTTGCGCAAAAAAACATATCAAAGTGAAAAACAAACTGCTTTGGCTTTTCGCCATCACAATACTATTAGCTTGTAGTCCTTCAGAAGAGGAGCTTTTTGATGAAGGAATCAAGATGTTGGAATCTGGGGAGTATCAAAAATCGATTGAATTTATGGACAGGGTGATTGATAAAAATCCAGAACATACTTCTGCTTATAACGCTAAAGGTGTGGCTTTTTATCAACAGGAGAAATACGACGAAGCAATAGAAGCTTTTTCTGCCTCGATTGACTTGGACGAGACTTCCTATAAGCCTTTCTTCAACAGAGGGAACGCCCACCTAGAGAAGAAGCAGTTCAAAGAAGCTGTTTTGGATTACAACAAGGCCAATGGACTTGATCCGCAGCAATCTGACATTTATTACAATAGAGGACTGGCCCTTTTGGGAATGGAAGAATATGAAGATGCTATTTTTGATTTTGATGTGATCCTTCAGGCCAATCCCAATCAGCCTTTAGTACAATTCAATAAAGCCAAAGCACAATTGGGTAATAATGATCCAGTAGCAGCGATAGAGTCTTTGGTCAATACTGTCAATATGGATAACAGCAATGGTCCAGCGTACTATTTGCTTGGAGTCACTCAGATGTCAGCCTTTGGCCAGAAAGAAGATGGATGTGCAAATCTTAAAATGGCTTTGAGTCTGGGTTTTTCAGAAGCAAAAGTCTGGATTGATGATTTCTGTAAGGACTGATGGCGGAAATAGGACAGGATATAGAAAGAGCAAAAAAACTCTTGGAATCAGGACATTTGGTTGCTATTCCTACAGAGACTGTGTACGGGCTGGCGGGCAATGCTTTGAATCCTGATGCAGTTGCCAAAATTTTCCAAACCAAAAAGCGGCCCACTTTCGATCCCCTGATAGTCCATACAGATGAACTTTCCAAAGTTCATCAATTTGTAAAGGAAGTGCCGGAACAGTTAAAGGTTCTAGCTGATAAATTCTGGCCTGGCCCATTGACTTTACTCCTGAAAAGGAAATCACTTGTTCCTGATCTGGTGACCAGCGGTCTTGAAACAGTTGCAGTAAGAATACCCAAACATCCTTTGACAAAAGCCCTGCTTGCCTCTTTGGATTTTCCTCTTGCAGCACCAAGCGCCAATCCATTTGGGTATATCAGCCCGACCCAAGCCTCACACGTGAATGCACAGCTTGGGTACCAAATACCATATATTTTGGACGGAGGACCTTGTGAAGTTGGACTAGAAAGCACTATTGTCGGATTAGAAAATGGGCAAGTGACTGTGTACAGACTTGGAGGGTTGGATATTCAGGAAATCGAAGAGGTAGTTGGTGATGTGCAAGTAATGGCACATTCAAGCAGCAATCCAAAATCTCCCGGAATGCTGAAAAGCCACTATGCACCTTCCAAACCATTTGTGTTGGGAGATGTTGAAATATTGAGTGCGGCATATTCCCGGCGGGGGGATCGCTTTGCGGTTCTAACATTTACCAAGGTTTTGCCAAATGTTCCAGCGGAACTTCAAAGACAGTTAAGCAGATCAGGAGACCCTGCTGAGGCTGCAAAAAAATTATTTGCAGCGATGAGGGCTTTGGATACCTTGGATGTTTCCGTAATTTTATCGGAGCTTTTACCTGACAAAGGGCTTGGAAGAGCGATCAATGACAGGTTAAAAAGAGCTGCGGCCAATTGATTTTGAATTTTGAAACATAATTGTTTTGGACATAACCCCGTAATCAATAGTCTGATTACATCAAAACCTTTTAAAAACTCATAACCATGAATGAAAGAATCAAAAGTGTAGACAACCTTGACTTCAAAGGAAAAAGAGCCCTGATCAGGGTGGATTTCAATGTTCCATTAGATGAACATCAAACTGTAAGTGATGATACCAGAATACGTTCTGCAATACCGACCATAGAAAAAATCTTAGAATCAGGAGGTTCTGTCATCCTGATGTCTCATTTAGGCAGGCCGAAAAGCGGTCCGGAGGATGTTTTTTCACTGAGGCACGTAATCAGTACTCTCCAAAAAAACTTAGGCAAGAGTGTGAAGTTTGCTCCGGATTGTATTGGCAGTGAAGCTGTAAATTTAGCCACGGGTCTGAAGCCAGGAGAAATATTGTTGTTGGAAAACCTAAGGTTTTACAAAGAAGAGGAAAAAGGAGATGAGGCCTTTGCAGAAAAGCTCTCAAAATTAGGGGATGTCTATGTCAATGATGCTTTTGGAACCGCACATAGGGCACATGCTTCGACTGCAGTGATTGCCAAATTTTTTGATACCAAGGCAGCTGGATATTTGATGCGCTCAGAATTGGAGAATGCTGATAAGGTAATGGAAAAGCCAGAAAGGCCTTACACAGCCATTATGGGCGGTGCGAAAATTTCTGACAAAATTCTAATTATCGAAAGGCTTCTGGAAAAAGTAGATAACCTGATCATAGGTGGTGGAATGTCTTACACTTTTTCCAAGGCAAAGGGAGGCACTATAGGAGATTCATTATGTGAGGAGGACAAGCTGGATTATGTCAAAGAATTGATGCAAAAAGCAGAAGCAAAAGGAGTGAAAATCATTCTGCCTCTAGATACAGTGACCTCAAAAGCATTTGCAAACGATGCAGAACAAGATCTTGCTACAGCAGGACAAATCCCGGATGGTTGGATGGGGCTTGATATTGGTCCTGAAACAAGAAAGCTTTTTTCTGATGTGATCAAATCATCGAAGACTATTCTCTGGAACGGGCCTATGGGAGTGTTTGAAATGAGTAGCTTTATTCATGGAACCGTAGCCGTAGCTGAAGCAATAGCTGAGGCAACTGAAAATGGCGCATTCTCTCTGATTGGAGGGGGGGATTCCGCAGCTGCTGTAAACAAGTTTGGTTTTAGCGACAAAGTATCCTATGTTTCTACAGGAGGTGGAGCCTTATTGGAGCATATGGAAGGAAAAGTACTTCCTGGTGTAGCGGCCTTGATGCCATAGAGGAAAATAAATTCTAGAAATTGAGTTAGTTTAAAGGACCGGAATATCGGTCCTTTATTTTTTAACACATGATCGAAAGTATTTCCAAATACCGTAGGTTAGGAAAGTTTTACTAAATTGGCCTTGTCTAAATCGGTGATTCCGGTTTAGCTTTAAAGTAATCATCCGAAAGTTTGCTTGAGATTTTATGTTAAAGATTTCCGGAACAGTGTTGTTGCTAGGCTTAATCCTGCTTACAGGGTGTATGGAATATGAAAAGATCAATTCTGTATGTGAGGTTTTTCTTCAGACAGAAGATGGCTCTGAGCGATTCTATGAAATTAATGAAGATATCAGAAGAAATAAAAAGACCGGAGTTTTTACCTACAGAGATGAAGATGGGAAATTATGGTCCATTTCTGTAGATGCGGATGGGAATTATTGGTCAAAAAGTACCGATGAAAGACCAATACGTGTTGAACGTATAGTATGTGGAAACAGTGTGTACCTAGAACAAGAAGAGGAACATAACGAAGAAGCCGGGTAAATTGCCCGGCTTTTCTTTTTCAATTATTTGGGCTAGGACCAGTTTATTTTTTGCTATATTTTCTAACCCTATTATCCTCAATGACTCCCGACCAATTCAGTCCAAAAGCAAAATCATATTTATTTCCCAATTCATCTATATGGCATTCCATATCATGGGGAACGTCCTCATGTTGCAATTCCACAGTTTCCATATCTTTTGGCATTTGTATGGGGAGCAATCCAGAGGGTTCCGCTTTGCCAGTCAAGATATCCAATACCGCTTGATCCTGTACTCCGAAGTGTAAGAGGATTCCATCAACTTGATTTTCAAATTCTTCGAAAACCAATGGATTACCAGTTTGAATAATTGAAATTACAGGTTTGTCACCCATTTCCTTCTTTGTGTCCCTTAAAGTTTCCAACTCCTTAAAGTTTGCTGCAGTAATGCTTTTGCCCTTGTAAGTCCTATTAGTGACTTCAGGTGCAATGACTGGATCTCCGGCAGCAATACTCTGGGCTCTTGCATGCTCTGCAGTATAAGGGCCATATTGCAAGCTGATGGGCACGTAGCCTGTACCTCCTTTTTCCCGGTCTTCAGGATCATATCCAGTACCTGATTCAGGGTTGCTCATAAAGACCAATGCAACTTGTGCTTCCTCTGGGGTGCTGACCATTTCAAAATAATTGGTAGCGATGGCTTGGTTGATAGCATCTACCCATTTTTCTTCGGATTTTATACCCCACCAATTAGTTGTCGAAGGGATATATTTTTGCGGTATATATACTTTCGTTTTTTCTTGTAGGGGGAGGATGGAGTTTTTGTTTTTAAGCATTACAATAGATTTTAGCTGAGCTTGATACCCTTCATCCATAAAATCAGGTTTACCGACCGTTTTCATTGTTTCGGAAGGATCCAAATATGGGTTTTCAAATAATCCCGCCTGAAAAATATTTCTTAATAGACGTACAGCTGATTTTTCAAAACGTGCCCGCATCCATTCTTCGCCGTGCTCTTCCACCCCTAATTGGAAAGCGGCGAGGACAGGTTTGATATCATTGTTTCCGCCAAACTGATCAGCTCCAGCCATGATAACCTGATAGTGTCGCTCATCCACTGTTTTCTCTTCCATACCCCAAGGTTTACCTCTGAAGTCTTCAGGATTTGGACCTTCATTTCCGGTTACTCCCCAGTCAGTACAAACTACCCCGTCATAGCCATATTCTCCGCGAAGGAGGTCGGTTATCAAATACTCATTGTAGGCATTGGCAGTGTTGAGCTTATTTTTCACATCCTGATTATATGAAATGGTGTAATAAGGCATTACTGCAGTAGCAGATTTGGTTTTGCCATTGAGCTTGAATGCTCCCTCAGTAAAAGGCTTTAAGTGATCTTTGAAGTTATCACCAGGGTAAACAGCAAATTTTCCATAGGAAAAATGTCCGTCTCTGCCCCCTTCTTCAGGTCCTCCTCCCGGCCAGTGTTTTACCATTGCATTGACACTGTGAAAGCCCCAGCCATTACTGGTTTCTTTACTTCCTTTAGATGTCTGAAAACCGTCAACGTAAGCTCTAGCCATATCTGTAGATAAGGTGGGATCTTCGCCAAAAGTCCCTTTTAGCCTATTCCATCTAGGCTCTGTTCCCAAGTCTATTTGAGGGGAAAGAGCTGTAGTCAAACCAAGCGCCCTGTATTCTATCGAAGCAACCTCACCAAACCTTTCCACTAAGTTAGGATCAAATGTGGCCGCCAAACCCAGCGATTCAGGCCACATGGAAATCGTGCCTCCAGCTCCGGCATTATACTCTGTACTTGCCACAGGACCATGCCTAGGGTCTGAACTGTTATTGGCGGGTATCCCAAATCCAAGTCCTTCTACAAAGGCTTGCGCTTGATTGTTCCATCTAGCAGCTATTTCAGGGCTCTCAACCCGAGTCAGCAAGACGTGCCTGAGGTTGTCTTCTGTCAAAAACTTCTTTTGTTGGTCGGAAAGCGAATAATTAGGCAATCCACTTTCTTCCAAGTTTTTACCATTATAAGTCCCGGCACCAAATCCTCCGGATGCAGATGGGATTGATTGGTGGGAACTGTACAGCATCAATCCCGCAATTTGTTCCACCGAAAGCCTGGATGCTAAGTCTATTGCTCTTTCTTCATAACTCAACCTCCAATCTTCAAAGGGGTCGATATGCCCGTTTTTGTCAAGGTCTTTGAATTTTAGTCCATCGAGATCCAATATCCTTACTCCTGAATTTTTGGAATACCCTAAAGATGCTCCCTTGCTTTGAGTGATCAGTACTATTCCATCTTCCTTTTCTGTTACCTGTACTTCATTGTTTTCGCAAGAAACAAAAATGAAGGCGGATAAAAGGAGAAGAACCAAGCTGTTTGTTTTCATGATTTTGGCTTTTTAGAATTCAAATATATCCCAAAATGTAAAAAATACATAATGATGTTTGCTAATTTAAGGGATTGAGTATTTATTTGAGCTTGAATTATTTATACTTACCAATCCTACAATGTATATTCCTTTAATAAGAATAATTGATCTACTAAAGGATATTTCACATTATCTTTCTCAAAACTATTAGACCTATGATAACCTCTAAATGCCTACCCAAGTACCTTCTGGTACTTTTGATTATCCCATTTTTATTCTTTTCCTGTAATAATAAAAGAAGCGGTGACCCAAAGGTTCTGATCTTCAGCAAAACAGCCGGCTTCTATCATGAATCCATTCCGGACGGAATAGCGGCTATAATGAAGCTGGGGGAAGAAAACGGGTTTTCTGTAGACACTACTACCAATTCAGCCTTGATCAATGAGGAAAATCTTCAACAATACGCAGCTGTCATCTGGTTGAGTACTACGGGGGATGTTTTGAATCATTATCAGGAGGCAGACTTTGAAAGATATATACAAGCAGGTGGAGGGTATGTTGGGATTCATGCAGCTACAGATACAGAATATCATTGGGGTTGGTACAATAGGCTCGCAGGGGCTTATTTCTGGAACCATCCAGGTATGGGAGACCCTCACCCGAATGTTCAGGATGGTTCAATCAACGTTACAGACAGAACACATTCCACGACCAGATTTTTGCCGGAGATCTGGAACAGAAGAGATGAATGGTATAGCTTTAAGCAAATGAACCCTGATGTCAACGTTTTGATGGACATAGACGAAGACAGCTATCAGGGAGGGTATGCCATGGGGCACCATCCGGTGGCTTGGTATCATGATTTTGATGGAGGAAGAGCATTTTACACTGCCGGAGGCCATACCACAGAGTCTTTTCAAGAAGAACTTTTTCTTAAGCATATACTTGAAGGAATCAAGTATGCCATGGGGGATAACAAAAAACTGGATTACAGCAAAGCTAAAACACAGCGAGTCCCAGAAGAAAACAGGTTTGAAAAGACCGCATTGGTAATGGGTGAATTTACTGAGCCTACTGAATTTACCATTTTACCCAATTTGGATATTCTTATTGCGCAAAGAAGAGGTGAAGTGCTTCATTACAAGAGTGGGGATACCACTGCCCGGGAAGTTGCAAAGCTTGATGTATACTGGAAAACAGACATCCAGGGAGTGAATGCAGAAGAGGGATTGATGGGGATGCAGAAAGATCCCAACTTTAAAAATAACGGACATGTCTTTGTCTACTATGCCCCAAGGGGGGATCAGGAAATCAATAGGCTTTCGAGATTTACTTTTAAAAATGACACCTGGGATATGGATTCTGAAAAAATTATTTTGGAATTGTACTCTCAAAGAAATATTTGCTGTCACACTGGCGGTTCCATTGCATTTGATAAAGACGGGTTGCTTTACCTGTCTACTGGAGATAACAGCACACCATTTGACCAATCCGACAGTAAATATGTCAATCGAGGCTATGCGCCATTGGATGATAGGCCTGGTTTTGAGCAGTTTGACGCCAGAAGAAGTTCAGGGAACTCCAATGATCTGAGAGGTAAAATTCTAAGAATCAAAGTAAATGAAGATGGCTCTTACGATATACCTGATGATAATCTTTATCCAAAAGGTATGGATAAAACTAGACCTGAGATTTATGTACAGGGGAATAGAAACCCTTATAGGATTACAATTGACCAAAAAACGGGATTTCTATACTGGGGAGAGGTAGGGCCAGATGCAAATCCGGATAGTTTGCAAACAAGAGGTCCTAGGGGTTATGATGAAGTCAATCAAGCCAGAAAAGCAGGAAATTTTGGCTGGCCATATTTTGTAGGTGACAATTATGCGTATGTAGAATATGATTATGGAACTGGTCAATCGGGCATCATATATGATCCTGAAAAACCCGTGAATAATTCAAGAAATAATACAGGACTTCGTGAATTGCCTCCGGCAGAGCCTGCATTTATCTGGTATCCGTATGGAGCTTCAGAGGAGTTTCCTCAAGTAGGAACAGGTGGACGAAATGCAATGGCAGGACCTGTCTATTACTCTGATATGTTCCCAAAAGAAACGAGATATCCGTCTTATTATGATGGGAAGTTATTCATCTACGAATGGGTAAGAGGGTGGATCAAAGTTGTAACCATGAAGCCGAATGGCGACTTTGATAAGATGGAGCCATTTATGTCCACTACCAAATTCAATGCCTTGATTGATATGGAGGTGGGGCCTGATGGCAAGATTTACATCCTTGAGTATGGCAATGGTTGGTTTACTAAAAATCCTGACTCTGGATTATTTAGAATCGATTTTAATGATGGAAACAGGACTCCCGTAGTCAATTCCATTGCAGTAGATAAATCATCAGGAGCTTTGCCATTTACAGCTACATTTACTGTAGACGCTTCAGATCCTGAAAATGATCCTTTGACTTATGTATGGAACTTAGGCAATGACGTAGTGAAGACTACAACAGAACCAAGATTAGAACATACTTTTGAGCAAAAAGGTGATTATGATGTTCAAGTGGAAGTCCAGGATCCAGCAAAACTTTCAGCAAAAAGCACTATAGTTTCTGTTTATGCAGGCAATATAGCACCGGAGGTAGCCATCAAAATACTTGGTAACCAATCTTTCTACTTCCCGGGCAAACCAGTGAAATATGAAATAAGTGTAAATGATCCTGATGATTCAGAGGCAGGAAATGATCTTTCTACCTTGTTTGTGTCAGCTGATTATATCTCAGGATTGGATCAGGCGGAAGCTTCCAAAGGACACCTGATCATGACTGATGCCATGACAGGAAAAAGTCTCATAACTTCTTTAACTTGTAAAACTTGTCACAAAGAAGATGAGGCATCCATTGGACCGTCTTATACAGAAGTTGCCAGAAAATACCGTAGAAATCCAAATGTTACAGATTATCTGGTTAATAAAATCCAGAAAGGAGGCGGTGGTGTCTGGGGAGAAACTGTGATGCCGGCAAATCCGGAACTTTCTTATGCTGATGCAAGCAAAATTGTAGCCTATATCACTAGTCTGGGCAGAAGAGGGGGTGAAGAAAAACCATCTTTACCAGCGCAAGGCTCGGTTGATCCTCTTGTAGGCAAGCCAGCCAGTGAGAATGGAGTATTTGTTCTTTCTGCCAGCTTTACAGATCGAGGTGGAGAAGGTATAAAACCACTTACCGGCAATGCAGCTGTTACTCTTAGAAATGCTTCCATAGACATTAGTAGTATCAAAAATATGGAGGGTATTTCCACCATGGCTTTCGGAGGAAGAACCTTTATGTTGTTGCCAAGTAGTGGTCAAGGTCATTTTGTCATTCCAAATCTCGACCTGACTGATATAAGTTCTATACAATTGATGGGCGGCGGTCAGGAAGCTACCAAAAACGGTTTCCAGGTTGAGGTCAGACAAGGATCCCTTTCGGGAACAAAATTAGGTGAAGGTATTTTCAAAACAATGGCAGGGGTTGGCCCCGAAGGCAGACCGGGAGGTATGTTGAGTGTTCCGCTTTCCAATCAGGACACTTCCAAACCACAGGATCTTTATATCATCAGTAATCCTTTGGAAGATGATGAGGAAATGGCGGTGTTCTATGTGATAGAATTTAAAGCAAAATAATCTTATAGGGCAAAATAAAAAGCGGGCTTCAAAATCATTTGAAGCCCGTTTTTTTATTTTATTTTCTGGCCCTTGTGCCTTATTTCAAAGGCGAGAATGGCAATGATCTGAGATAGAAAGAATCAATTTTTTCTACAATTTTACCGTCTTTTTCAGAGTCATCTCTGACTTTTACCCATTTAGGATCTTTTCCAAATTGACTGAAAGATTCTTTTGCAGCATGCTCACTTTGATGTGCTAAAAGATAAACCAGCTTGGACTGTTCTCCATTCGGTTCCTCTGTATACCAATACATGACATTGGTCATTCCATGATTTTGGAACAGTTCGCGGGTATGATCCCTGAATCTGGCATGAATATTTTCCACTCTACCTTCAAACATATAGTATTTTCTAAGCTCAAATATTTTCTCTCCTTTGGGTAGGTCTTTGACAATTTTGGGGCTCAGCTCACCCGATAATGTCATGAATGTCTGATCCACATTGGCTACGAGTGGTCCATTTGCTTCAGACGCTTGATGGACTTTCTTCCATTCTGGGTCATTGGCAAATGAATTCCATAAGGAATTTCTACTTTCTTTATCAGGATAGGCGAGGATAAAGAGCAGAAATTTCGGTTCGTCTTCAGTAGGTAAAAAATAAGCAATGTTTTCAATCCCATGTTTTTCAAAAAGTTTGAGAGTGTGGTTTTCAAATCTTGAAATCAAATCATCCATTTTCCCCTCATGGTTGGTGTATTTTCTCATTTCAAAATACTTTTTTTCGTCCTGCGCTAAACAAACGCTAACCAATGCCAGGACAAAGGTCATCAGAGATATTAGTTTTTTCATTGTTATTTAAGGTTTAGTGATTTGATGTTTTTTCCAGCCCAAATAGGCAGATACAGCTAATACAGCGGCAATTATCAATAAGCCGAAAGTTTCTCTGGCCTCTTCTGATTCTTGGGTTTTCATGCTCAGGTCTTTTTGTTCAACTTCGTAGGAAATCCATTCTGATACCGAATCAGGGAAAAAGTAAAAGGCTCCGATGAGGCAGGCAATGATGGCGATTGTCAGAGGGATCATAGGGTGTTTTCCTTTCACTGCCAAAGCAGAGAAAATTGCAGCAGCTATGTATATAGGAGCCCAGATTTCCGGATCAGGGTCATTGAGTTGCCAATAGGCAAATAATAAAAATGCAAAAAACCAGAAAATAAAGAAGTACTTGAAATAAGGTTTCATAGGTTTGGGTTTTGGATGATACAGCGAATTTAAAAAATATTCAGAGACCAAACCGTGAAATTATCTGTCTGGTAAAAAGAGAAGGTTTATATGGGCAAGGATTAAACAGAAACTACCAGAAACGGAAGCGTTTTTCGTATATCCTGTTTCTGAAGATCCAGTTGTCCCAAATGTCTTCAGATAGATATAATTCTACTCCAATATTAATTCCTAAATAGCCATCATATCTTTCAGTTAGTCCGGATCCACGTCTGACCCTCCCATTGTTTCTCAGGATTCTATCTACATCAGGTTCTCCATTTTCCCTGATAAAATCCGGATTTCTAATTGCCAGTCTCAAGCGGTCTGGGTTTGGGCCTTCCCCGTTTGTTCCATAATCCCTCACGAGATCCAAGTAAAACTCACTGACATTGAAGGCGGAAATATCATCCATGTAATCGGTTAAAGTCCAACGGTAGTTAATTTCCAAAAACAAATCTGCATACACGTTGGCTTTGTATTTCATTCCTATTCCTGTAGGGAATACAATAATGAATTTATTGTAAGGATTGTTTTCTATCTGCAAGGGTCTTAGTGGAACCCATTGATCACGCAATCTGGCTTCAGGGTCGTTGGTTGATACTCCTACGCCTGCAAAAGCATAAAAATTCAGAAAATCACGGGTAATGTTGTACTGACGGACCGGCTTGAGGTAGATTTCCCCAATGGCAGATGCCTCCCAATTTCTCGCCCGGAAATGAAGATTTCTGGGTTGTCTGAGACTTCGTGGATCTGCGGGAGGGTCTTGTCCCGATAATTCATAGTAAGTTCCTTCCACACGTCCTTTGATGTGTGTACCCAACACACGCCTTACCGCAAAGTTTACATTCCAATCAGGCTGGATGCCTTCATTATATTTCCACAAAGAATACAATTCACCAAAATATTGGGTAGGACCAATAGAAGCAGAAATGGACCAAGGGGTTTCAAACCTGTATCGATAAAAACTCTGGGATACTGCCGTATGCCCAAGCAGTATAAAAAAAACCAGTGTTAATACCCTTTTCATTGCATTGTAGTTAATGCATTTTTCTATTCCAAACTAATCAAAAGTCAAATGCGCAATAAATAAATGCAAAAAAGCTCAATTTTTCAATTTTTCGGGTGCACTTATAATATGTATGTCTCTCTGTGGGAAAGGAATTTCTATGTTTTCCTCTCCAAATCTTCTGAAAATCTCAAAATACAATTGACTCTTCAGAACCCTGGGCTTATTGACATAGTCACTGGTCCATACTCTAAGAATGAAGTTTAGGCTGCTGTCGTCAAACTCATCAAAAAGCACATCCGGAGCTGGGGTTTTCAGGACATTTTCATTTTTATCGGCTACTTCTAATAGAATTTCTTTAACCTTCTCTGGATCCTCCTTGTACGAAACACCTACCTCAAAATTGAAGCGAACTTTTCTGTCATTATGGGACCAATTGATTACTTGACTATCAATAAATTGTGAATTAGGAATGATCACAGAAATATTGTCGTTGGTGAGGACAGCAGTGGAACGTGCAGATATCCTTATCACATCCCCTACGATGTCGCCTACTTCTATTCTATCTCCAACCTTAATGGGTTGCTCGAAGAGAATAATCAATCCACTGATAAAATTATTGGTGATATTTTGAAGACCAAAACCAATACCTACACCCAATGCACCTGCAAGAATACCGAAAGCACTTAGGTCGATTCCATTAGTCTGTAGAATAGAAAAAAGGCCCGCAATCACAATGACGTACTTAACAATAGTACCTACAGATTGCCTTGTACCTCTTTCAATTTTATACCTGTTGAGTACGCGGTTGACAAGTAATCTTCTGATCCATTCTGAGATAAAAAACAATAAGACTACCGATAAGGCCAATGTCAGAAGAAGACCTATAGTCAATGAAGAGTCTCCGATTGAGAAGAGCTTAAAGCTCATGACTTCATTGAATAGATTTAAAAATTCGGCTAATTTTTCTTTTTTAAATTCCCAGATATCTTCACCCATATATTCCTAATTAAGATTGCTACCTTTAAATTTAAACTTTATTGAACATTATAAGGCCCTTGGCTAAATAATTGTTTTAAAAACAGTATATAGTTTTGTTTTCAAACCAGCACTTTGAGAATTTAAAATTATTGATTGAAAATTGGTTAATTTTGTATCATGAGTAAGCAAAGAGAAGAATTAGAACATAGATTAAAGTTAAGAAACATCAAGCTATCAGATTACGAGGATATCAGGGAAATAATGATATCCATCTATAAAGACCAAGGTGGTGCTTGGACTAAGCAAGAACTAAAAAATCAACTGAAAGCTTTTCCTGAAGGTCAGATTTGTATAGAAGATAATGGTAAAGTAGTCGCTGCAGCTTTAAGTCTGATCGTAGACTATGCAAAGTTTGGCGATAACCATACCTACGATCAAATTACCGGTTTTGGGAAATTTGATACCCATGACAATGATGGGGATACCCTTTATGGAACAGATGTGTTTGTAGACAAGGAATACAGGGGAATGCGTTTGGGAAGGAGGCTTTATGATGCCAGAAAGGAACTTTGTGAAAACCTTAATCTGAGGTCTATCATTGCCGGGGGACGTATTCCAGGCTATTCCAAGTACTTTGATCAAATGACTCCAAGGAAGTATATTGACCAAGTCAAAAGCAAGGAGATTTTTGACCCTGTCTTGTCATTTCAATTGGCCAATGAGTTTCACGTTAGAAAAGTAATCACCAAATACCTACCTGAAGATACTGATTCCCGGGCTTACGCTACTCTTTTGGAGTGGATCAATATTTATTATGAGAAAGATGAAAAGCTCATAGGGAATAAAAAGTCAATAGTAAGGTTGGGCTTGGTACAATGGAAAATGAGGCGCTTCAACAGTGTTGATGACCTGATGCAACAGGTTGAATTTTTTGTGGATACTGTTTCTGGTTACAAATCGGATTTCTGTTTGCTTCCGGAGTTTTTCAACGCTCCCCTTCTTGCGGAATTCAATGACATGGATGCTTCAGAAGCTATCCGTAATTTGGCGGACTATACCGATGAAATCATCAGCCGGATGAGTGACTTGGCCCTTTCATACAATGTCAATATCATTGCGGGAAGTATGCCCGAATATGACGGGAAAAAATTGAGAAATGTCAGTTACCTCTGCAGAAGGGATGGAACGACTGATAAGCAATACAAACTACACATTACCCCTGATGAACAAGCTTACTGGGGATTGCAGGGGGGGAATGGTATAAAGGTATTTGATACTGATGCCGGAAAGATCGGGATTCTGATATGCTATGATGTAGAATTCCCTGAATTGGGTAGAATCTTAGCCGAGCAGGAAATGGATATTTTATTTGTGCCATTCTGGACGGATACCAAAAATGCTTTTCTACGTGTTAATACCTGTGCAAAAGCCAGAGCAGTCGAAAATGAATGTTATGTGGCCATCACCGGTTCTGTTGGGAATCTTCCAAGGGTTGAAAATATGGATATCCAATATTCCCAATCTGCGATCTATTCCCCTTCTGATTTTTCCTTTCCACATGATGCAACAGTAGCCCAAGCAGCAGAAAATGCCGAGACTACAATTGTAGCTGATGTTGATCTTGATCTATTGACCAAACAAAGAAAAGCCGGAAGTGTAAGAAATCTTGAACAAAGAAGATTGGATCTGTATTCTGTGCAGTGGAAGAAAAAGAAATAAGATGGAAGAATATTTTAAGGATCTGAATCCGCAAATCAAGGAAAAAGCACTAAAGATAAAATTGCTGGTAACAGATGTAGATGGAGTGTTGACAGATAGTGGGATTATCTATGACAACTCCGGTATGGAGTACAAGCGCTTCAATGCAAAGGATGGTTTTATTGTGCTTCCTTTGAGGAAAAACGGGATTTTAGTTGGGGCTATCAGTGGGAGAAAATCCAAGGTGGTTGAGGATAGGTTTGAGGAGCTTAAATTTGATTTTCACTATCATGGTATTTGGGACAAGGATAAAAAGCTTCGGGAGATTTTGGAAGTTTTGGAAATCTCTTATGAGGAGGTGGCCTACATAGGAGACGACATGATAGATTTACCTTTGTTGGATAAAGTAGGACTAGCCTGTTGTCCAAATGATACTTTGCCATACATTAAAAATAAGGCTGATTTTATTTCTTCTTTTCCAGGGGGGCATGGCGTGTTCAGAGAAGTGTCGGATATGATTCTTCACTCCAAAGGTTTATTAGTAGAGGTGATTGAAAGATATACTAAAAAGTAACTATGAAGCTTTTTGAAAGTGCTATTAGGATTAGCAAGTCCATCTTGCTGGGAGATAGGAGGCCTGTGATTTTTAGTGGTCCATGTGCTATAGAAAATGAGCAAATTTGTATGGACATTGCGGGCACTTTAAATGAAATTTCCCAAAAACTTGACTTTGACCTGGTTTTTAAGGCTTCTTTTGACAAGGCCAATAGGACTGCTGTCACTTCATTTAGAACCGCCGGAATTGAACAGGGGCTTGGGATACTTTCAAATGTAAAAAAATCATTTAGCCTCCCCGTTTTGACAGATATTCATGAAAGTGATCAAGCCGCAACTGTTGCTGAGGTGGTGGATGTTTTACAGATTCCGGCATTTCTTTGCAGGCAGACAGATCTTTTACTTGCTGCAGGAAGAACAGGCAAAGCTGTCAAAATAAAAAAAGGTCAGTTTATGGCTGCGGAAGATATGCAATATGCCATTGAAAAAGTAAAAAGCACTGGCAACAACAATGTTTTCTTAACTGAGAGAGGGACTTCTTTTGGTTACCATGATTTGATTGTAGATATGAGAAGTCTTCCGGTCATGAGGCAATATGCCCCTGTAGTATTTGACGTGACCCATAGTGTTCAACAACCGGGAGCACAGGGAGGAAGCAGTGGAGGAAACCGAAGTATGGCTCCTTTCTTGGCCAAGGCAGCAGCAGCCTCTGGCGTAGATGGCTTTTTTGTAGAGACCCACCCAAATCCAGATAAAGCATTAAGTGATGGTCCCAATATGATACCTTTGGTCAAAATGCATGAATTTTTGGAAATGCTCCTGGATTTTTGGAGGCTTGAAAAAAGAAGTTCTTTTGAAATTTAGTTTTATACCCTGCCATCATTCATTTGATTCACTATCTTAGGTTATGAAGAATTTTGTAACTCTCATTTTCATTTTTATCACATTAGGGATTTCGGCTCAAGATGTCCCGGTTCAAGACGAAGAATTATCCAATCAGATACGGAATTTTCTTGAAAATGACAGTCCAGAGGAAATCAGAATGGTCATGGGTAGGCGCTTATTTAGTTCTGTGGTGATGAAGAGGTTTTATACCTCAAGAGGCTTTGAGGCTGCTTGGAGTGAAGACAGAAAGCTTAATGAGATAGCCTACGAAATGCGCTATGAAATTCAACAATCAAAATTTGACGGACTCACCCCAAATGATTATCACCTAAAGACAATAAATGAGCTTTTTTCATTGATTGAAGAAGACAAAAGACTTGGGCAAGCAAGCGACTTTCAAGCCCTTGCTTCACTGGATGTCCTTTTGACTGACGCATTTATCATGCTTGCTTCACATTTAAGTTTAGGAAAAGTTGACCCAGAAGCATTGAAAACCACTTGGAATATACAGCGTAATGCACCCCAGCTCAGGTTTGATGAAAAGTTAGCAGAAGGTTTAGAAAGTGGAAGACTTAGAAAAACCATAGAGGAGTTTTATCCAAACCTCTCCATTTATAAAAAAATGAGAGATGGCTTGAGGGAGATGTATGATTTTGAAGCAAAAATGAAACTTAGTACAAGGCTATCTTGGAAGACACTAAAGGCTGACAAATCAATCAAACCGGGAGAAAATCATAGTGAAATCCCTGAAATTAGAAAAAGGCTGATTTTTTGGGGCTATCTGAATGATTCAAGCCAAACAGATAGGGTATACGATGAGCAAATGGAGGATGCGGTAAAAGCATTACAAAGCAGACATGGATTAGAACCGGATGCCGTGATAGGAAGGGGGACAATGAATGCCATCAACCAATCACCACAAGATCTTGTTGCCACCGCTTCGGTTAATTTGGAAAGGCTGAGGTGGTTGCCTGACAATGTTAAGGATCAGGAACTGATTTTGGTCAATACAGCCAATTTTCAACTAGACCTAATTCTAAACAGGGATACAGTATTGACTTCCAGGGTTATTGTAGGCAGGAGTTATCACTCTACTCCACAATTTAGCGCAGAGATGTCTTATTTGGTTTTTAGCCCTACTTGGACAGTGCCCAACTCTATTACCAGGAGTGAAATTATTCCGGCTGTTAGGAAAGACCCTTCCTATTTTCAAAAGAAAAATATGAAGTTGTTGACTTCAGATGGAACAGAAGTGAATCCTGCGAATATTGATTGGAACAAAGTCAACCCGAGAAGTTTCCCCTATACAGTCAGGCAAGAGCCAGGGGAGCAAAATGCGTTGGGTTTGGTAAAATTTATGTTTCCTAATAAATATAGTGTCTACATTCACGACACGCCTTCGCGAAGCCTTTTTGCCAGAGAAGACAGGGCCTTGAGTCATGGATGTATTCGGGTTCAAAAGCCATTTGAACTGGCCAAGATCTTACTTTCTTATGATCAAAAATGGACAGATGAGCGGATCCGTAACGCCATGCGTCAGGACAGGGAGCAAACGGTACTGCTCAACAGGAAAATTCCAGTAATTATCCTCTACCTCACCTATTGGTCAGATTCCAAGGGGACAATCAATTTCAGAAATGACCTATATAATAGAGATCAAGAGGTTTATACAGCTCTTTTACAGGAAAGGAATCAATAACTTAAAAAAAGGAAGAGTTTGAAAAATATTCAGGATCTTCTGCATAAATGAATATACAGCTGTTTTCTTTGATGATATCGATGAGCTCTGATGCCGACTCATTGGGTAAGGCTGGGCAACCCAAACTTCTGCCCAGTCTTCCTGTCTGAACAATGAATTCTTCCTTTGCATAGTCTGCACCGTGGATGACGATTGCTCTTTCTCTTGCTTTGTCATTAATTCCTTTTTCCAAGCCATCTAATCTCAGAGAATATCCATGTTTGCCATGGTAGGTTTCAGCAGTCAGATAAAAACCCAAGCTGCTTTTGTAAGATGAATTGGTGTTGGAAAAAGACTTTGCATACAAATCTCCTGAATTTCTTCCATGACTCACATAATCATGAAAAAGTATAAGTCCTGTTTTTGTGTTGATTACCCATAATCTTTTTTCAGTCGAAGGGAGAGAAAAATCAATTATAGTCAAAGGCCTGTCAGGTTCTAAAGCCTTCTGCCGGACCAGTGCACTTTGTCCTACTAGAGCCTTTTGAATCAATTCAGAAGCTGGTAGCGGAACGTTTTTATTATTACCATTCTGATAGATCAAGACAGACAGGTCGTCTCTCGAGTCAGAAAAATCTGACTCAGTAGTTCTTTCAGGAAATAATTTTCCAGGTAATAGAATCAAACAAATAAGAGTAATGACGAGGGTGAATCGCATTTGAGTTAAATTCAGATTTGGCAAATTAAGTTCCATTGGTATGAATTTGCAAATCAAAGCATTAAGATTGTAGCTGAAATCCATTTGATCGGTCGATGGATACTGGGAACTGTTTAGAGTATGGCTTATGTTAATGAAACTGTTGCCAATTTAATTGCAAAATAAAATGAATGTGAATTGGATTGTAATTCAGTCACTTGACTATTTTGTTTAAAGAAAAAAATAAAAAATTAAACAAAAAATCAAAATAAGGGGTTTGATAGACAATGAAAGTAGCAGTATACAGAAAAGAGCATTTTAATGCAGCCCATAGGTTGCACAATCCTAATTGGTCAGATGAAAAGAACGCTGAGATATTTGGGAAGTGCAATAACCCCAACTTTCATGGACATAATTATGAGTTGATTGTTAAACTTATAGGCCCAGTGGATCCAGAAACTGGTTATGTGTATGACATGAAAATTTTGAGTGATTTGATCAAAAAGGAAGTATTAGACAAATTTGACCATAAAAACTTAAACCATGACACAGATGAATTTAAAAACCTTAACCCAACTGCAGAAAACATTGCGGTGGTTATTTGGAATATTCTAAGGGAAAAAATCGATATAAAACACGAGTTAATCATACGACTATATGAAACAGAAAGAAACTTTGTTGAATACGATGGGAATATCTGATTCTCATCAAATAGATGAAATCGGCGATGAACACATTGGCACCTCACATGATACTCCTTTACGGGAAGACGCTTTTGAAATGGATGACGATCTCAAAATGGAGATCATTGAAAAACATTTTAAGGAAATCATGCATGTCTTGGGCTTGGACCTATCAGATGATAGTCTTAAAGGTACACCAAGAAGGGTAGCTAAAATGTACATCAAAGAAATTTTTAGTGGGCTGAATCCAAAAAATAAGCCTGATATTAAACTCTTTGAAAACAAATATAAATACAAAGAGATGCTGGTTGAGAAGGACATTACCTTCTACTCCAATTGTGAGCACCATTTTGTGCCAATTTACGGAAAAGCTCATGTGGCCTACATTTCAAATGGTAATGTGATTGGTCTTTCCAAAATCAACAGAATTGTACAATACTTTGCCAAGAGACCGCAGGTGCAGGAAAGGCTGACGATGCAGATTGGAAATGAATTGAGAGAAGTACTGGGTTCTGACGACGTTGCTGTTGTAATAGATGCACACCACATGTGTGTTTCCACACGTGGAGTACAAGACGTCAACAGTAGTACTGTCACTTCCTACTATAGCGGTAAATTTGAAACAGACGAAAACTCAAGAAATGAGTTTATGAAATATATCAGTCTATAATACTGACTGAAAATTAAACCAACACGAAGCCGGGTGATGCCCGGCTTTTTTTATTTCTCAAAAGTCTTCTTTAGTTGGTTATTTCAAGGGATAAGTGTCTAGTATTTAATGATAAGGGGTTTTTGTATAAAACAATTCACTGTGTAATTGATTATATATGTTAAACAAGATTGTATGAAAGATAAGAATATTGTGATCATAGGAGGGAATTCCGGCATTGGGAAATCCATAGTAGACAAACTGAAAATGGAGGGTGCGAATGTTTTTTCATTTTCCCGAAGTGAATCTGGTCAAAACCAATTGGATGTGACAGAGGATTTTGATATAAGTGCTTCACTTCCAGAGCAGATTGATGGTTTGGTTTATTGCCCGGGGACTATCAATCTTAAGCCCTTTCATCGATTCAGTACCGAAGATTTTCAGAAAGACCACGAAATCAATTTTTTAGGCGCTGTCAAGGTGCTTCAAGCGTGTATGAAAGGTTTGAAAAAATCTGGATCTGCATCTGTTGTTCTTTTTAGTACAGTAGCAGTACAGGTAGGATTGGGGTTTCATGCTTCTATTGCATCGACCAAAGGTGCCGTGGAAGGACTGACTAGATCGCTTGCAGCTGAATGGGCTCCAAATAACATAAGAGTAAATGCAATAGCTCCTTCTCTTACAGATACTCCGTTGGCAAATCAACTTTTGGGCACGGATGATAAGAAAGAAGCTTCCAATAAAAGGCATCCTTTAGGTCGATATGGGCAGCCTGAAGACATCTCGTCTGCGAGTCTCTATTTGCTTTCAGATGCGTCAGGTTGGATGACGGGGCAAATTCTACATTTAGATGGTGGCATGTCCTCCATTAAATAGACAAAGTGTCTCCGTTTTAAACAATTTATAAGGATATTGTGTAATTATTATAGGGTATACTCCCTTGCGTTTAAAGTACAAAGATTATGAGGACTCCACCGGAATCATTTTTGATTTTCAAGGAAGAATTGGAAAAAGCCAAACTTGAAAAGGAAAGGCTTAAAAAGGAATACGAAGCCAAGTTGGCTGATATGAATAGAGAATTAATGAGATTAAAGGAGCAGATTCAGTCCCAACAGGAGTTGATTAAGACAACTTTGGATTATGCAATCCGTCTAGAAGAGAATCTGGGAAGCTTTAAAGATGAAGTCTCAAATGGTAGAAATACTAAAAACCGTTCATTTCATTAAATCAACTTATCCAAAGCATCATGAATACCACTATAAATGTCATAGAATCCAATAATTTTGAGATGTTGTTCGAAGCTAGGTATGCCAAGGTATATGCCAATTCGGAAAAAGGAATGATTATCTGTGAATTGCTGGCCGATTACATCCCTATTGATGATTTCAAAGACACATTTAATCAGATTACAGCCATAGTCAAAAACGGAAAATACGAGAAGTTTATTTTTGATAAGAGATCTTTGAGAGCATTTCATCAGCCAAGTATGGAATGGTACTTTCTGCACTGGAAGAATAAAATGCTGGATGAAGGAATTTCAAAGCATAGAAAAATTCTTCCTGAAGAAAAATGGTTTGAAAAAATGGTCATGATCGCCAAGGAACAGATCATGAAAAATAATCCAGACAATATTATTGATAAGCTGGATATCAAATACTGCAATTCCATAGAAGAAGCCATTTTAATATGATGAAGCATTTTGATAAGGCCTCCATATTGGAGGCTAAATCATTTTTCAGAAGAGATCTGATCAATTCCATCTCGGGTTACAAAAGTCTTAATCTAATAGGTACTAAAAATAAAATCGGGCAAAGTAATCTATCACCCTTCTCACAGGTTTTTCACATCGGGGCAACTCCGCCTTTGCTTGGCATTCTTTTTAGACCGCATACTGTTGAAAGACATACCTTACAAAATATTCTCGAAACAAATTATTTTACGCTCAATCATGTAACAGCTGATTTTTATAAGCAAGCACATCAGACTGCGGCAAGGTATGAAGGCTCTGAATTTGAAGCTACTGGACTTGAAGAGGAGTATAAGCTAGATTTTTATGCCCCTTTTGTAGAGCCAAGTCCTCTGAAGGTTGGGTGTAAACTGGAAGAAAGCCTTACGCTCGAAATCAATGGGACTGTTATGGTCATAGCAAGTGTGGAGCATTTGTGGGTTGACCAAAAAGGTCTACTTCCCGATGGTTCATTAGATCTTGAAGCAATCGGAACAGTGACCTGTTCAGGTTTGGATACTTATTATTTGGGTAAAAAATTGAGTAGATTGAGCTATCCAAAGCCAAACAAGGATTTAGAAGAAATCTAATGTCTCTCCTCGAACTTACACCTGCCGGGCTATATTGCAAACAAGCAGATATTTATGTAGATCCATGGAGGTCTGTAAATAGAGCTGTGATTACACATGCACATGCTGATCATTCCAAGTGGGGAATGAAGCATTATTTAGCGCATCACATGTCCAGAGAGGTGATGAAGCTTAGGCTGGGAAATGACATATCTCTCGAAACAGTTGATTATAATTCTCCAAAGCAAATCAATGGTGTCAAACTTTCCCTCCATCCGGCAGGGCATATTCCAGGTTCCTCGCAAGTAAGATTGGAGTATAAAGGCCAAGTAGTGGTAGTCAGTGGTGATTACAAACTGGAGGATGATGGTCTGAGTACTGTTTTTGAGGCAGTAAAATGTCATGAGTTTGTTTCAGAATGCACTTTTGGATTACCGATCTATAAATGGGAATCACAGGGGTATATTTTCAATTCCATTAATAATTGGTGGAAGCGAAATGCCTCAAAAGAAATCACTTCTGTGATTTTCGGTTATTCCTTGGGAAAAGCACAGCGTATTCTTAAGCATTTGGATCAAAATATTGGCCCCGTCTATGCCCATGGAGCAATTTGGAATACAAACCAAGCTTTGAAATCCAATGGGCTGAACTTGCCTGACATACCTAGGGTTACTCAGGAATTGCCTAAGTCCGCTTATAAAGGCGCTTTGATCATAGCCCCGCCTTCTGCTATGGGAACAGCTTGGATGAAAAAGTTCAGCCCCTACCGAACTGCCATTTGCTCAGGTTGGATGAATATCCGAGGAGCCAGAAGGAGAAGATCAGCGGATATTGGGTTTGTGCTGTCCGACCACGCAGATTGGGAAGGTTTGATCAAGGCCATTAAAGCGACGGAAGCCGAAAAAGTTTACCTCACCCATGGAAGTACCGCTGTTTTTGGCAGATATCTAGAGGAAGTGGAAAAAATACAGGCTGTGGAACTGGAAACACTTTTTGAAGGGGAGAATGGAAGTGAAACAGAAGGTTGATATTTAATCCCCATAGCGGACAAACTATTGATGGGTATTATAAATAAGTTTTAACGGTATTGGAGTTTGAAAAATAGCGGTTGATTCTTTTGATTCAATATCAAATACCCATTAGATCATTTAAAGACTTCTTTTGACCTCAAAAGAGATTATGGATGTTAAACTTGGATAAATATTTCTATTTTTATGTATCACCATTTATCCAAATCACATGAAAAGAAACATCATTCCTTTTTTGATCAAGTGAAATTCAGTACCTTTTCTGGACAATAGAATTCCTTTAAGCGGAAGAAATCCAAAATATGATAAGGGTATTACCACTTTTTAGTCAAAGTCTAGTTAATCTTCCAGTCGACCTCGGTAGACAAGTTCTTTCAACCTTTCAATCCATTCCTTTCACTTGCCAAACATTCTTCTGAAAATTTTCCTTAAACTTTTTCCCAATCTCACTGCCCTGTGTACCTTTGCGCATGGCAGAACAAATACTCATCCTAGATTTTGGTTCCCAATACACACAGTTAATTGCCCGCAGGGTAAGGGAGCTTAATGTTTATTGCGAAATCCACCCCTACAACAACATCCCCGAAATCACCCCGGATATCAAAGGGATAATCCTTTCGGGAAGTCCTTGCTCAGTGAGAGATGAAGGCTCTCCAGATCTTGATCTGGATGCATTAAGGGGGAAATTGCCCATATTGGGCGTTTGTTACGGATCTCAACTTTTGGCTCACAAGTATGGAGGTGAGGTATTGCCTTCAGAAATTAGAGAGTATGGCAGGGCAAACTTAGACCATATCGATCTCCATTATGATTTGTTAAAGGAGATGACTCATGGTTCTACAGTATGGATGTCTCATGGTGATACCATCAAAAACCTACCGGATGGATTTGATGTGATTGCCAGCACTGCATCAGTAAAAGTGGCTGCATTCAAAATCCAAAATGAAGAAACCTATGGCATACAGTTTCATCCTGAAGTAACCCATTCTACAGAAGGCAAAAATCTTCTCAGAAATTTCGTAGTCAATATCTGTGGCTGTTCCCAGGATTGGACTTCTGATATGTTTATTGATATCACTGTAGCAGAGCTCAAAGAAAAGATAGGTTCTGACAAAGTAGTGATGGGTCTTTCAGGCGGTGTGGACTCTTCAGTGGCAGCAACTTTGATTCATAGAGCTATAGGAGATAACCTGACTTGTGTATTTGTAGATAATGGCCTTCTGAGAAAGAACGAGTACGAGGAGGTTTTGGAGTCTTACAAAACATTGGGCCTTAATGTGATTGGGGTGGATGCCAAAGAAAGATTTTATGTGGCATTGGCAGGGATCTCAGAGCCTGAAGCCAAAAGGAAGGCTATCGGACGAGTGTTTATTGAAGTTTTTGATGATGAAGCACATAAGATCGACGGTGTGAAATGGCTAGGACAGGGGACTATTTATCCTGATGTGATCGAATCCGTTTCTGTTAAGGGGCCATCAGCAACTATCAAGTCTCACCACAATGTGGGAGGTCTCCCTGATTTTATGAAACTTTCAGTTATAGAGCCTTTAAATACACTTTTTAAGGATGAAGTAAGGGAAGTAGGCAGAGCGTTGGAAATTCCAGAAGCTATTATTGGGAGACACCCTTTCCCAGGTCCAGGTCTGGCTATTAGGATTTTGGGGGACATTACTGCTGAAAAAGCCAAAACACTTCAAGAAGTAGATTATATTTTTATCCAAGGATTGAAAACTCATGGTCTTTATGATCAGGTTTGGCAGGCCGGAGCAATTTTGCTTCCCATCCAATCAGTAGGGGTGATGGGAGATGAAAGGACTTATGAAAAAGTAGTAGCTCTCCGGGCTGTAGGATCAGTGGATGGTATGACTGCGGATTGGATTCATTTACCGTATGAGTTTCTCGGTAAAATGTCCAATGAGATTATCAATCGGGTTAAGGGAGTAAATCGAGTGGTTTATGACATTTCTTCCAAGCCACCTGCTACCATTGAATGGGAATAAGGAATATTGAAATTGCTTGATGGAATGAATGCCACCTCTTCAAGGGTGGCATTTTTCTTTTCTTTTGGTCGAAAATGGGTTAAATTCGAGCCCTGTTAGGAATGAATTTTGCCCTTGTAATTTGAAAATCTATATATGAGACAAGTTTTCCTTTTGTTATTGTTTGTTTTTACATTTTTTGTCCAAAGCTCAGCTCAAGATGAATTAAGAGAGTATGAAAGAGCCAAAACTTTAATTGGCTATGGCAATTATGGTGAAGCCATGGAACTTTTAAAGCCATTTATGGAAAGAAATCAATATGGTCAGCTTTCTAATTATGCCAAATACAATTATGCAATGGCAGCCTTGAAGAGTGAAAATTATGCTCTAGCTCAGACAACTTTAAAAGACCTGGTTGGCACTGGCAGCTGGGTAAAATCTGAAGATGCAAAATATTTACTTGCAATAGCTTTTTTTGAAGAAGGTAAAAATAAAGAGGCTCTTCAGGTAATAAATTCCATCAAAGAGGCTGAAATAAAAAGACAGGCTGAGAATGCCAGCTTTAATTTTTTGAAAGAAGCTCCTTTGGATTTCTTATTAGGTAACGTGAAGGAGTTTAATGATAACTCAGGGTTTATGCTGGCATTAAAGGCCCAATTGGATAGAAAAACGATACTTTCTTCAGAGGAGAGGGATTTGTATAACGAAGCTAGAAATATTGGTTTGGAAGGTGGTACGAAGGCAGATGGGAAAAATGGGCAAGAATTGGATATAGCTTTAGTACTTCCCTTTAATTATTCTGGTGGATCTGGGGTAAGAAGCCTCAATTCGAGCAATTTTGTTTTAGAATTGTATCAAGGAATCATAATGGGAGTAGAGCAGCTAAAGAAATCCGGAGTTGCCGTCAATATCAAGACTTTCGATACGGAAAGAAATATGGAAAGAATCAAAGAGATACTTGCAGATCCATATTTCAGACAAGCTGATGCAATCATTGGCCCCATATATCCGGATGAAACAGAGTTAGTAATGAATTTTGCTGAAACCAATAAAATACCTTATATCAACCCGCTGTCAAATATTGACGACAGGTTTCAGGGGATGAACTATGCATACCTGTTTAGACCTTCTGTAGCTTCAATTGCTGACGGTGTGGTGGAATTTGCTAGAAAAAATATCAACGGGAAAAAAATAGCCATTGCTTATTCATCTTCTTTGAGGGATGAACAGCTCTCCACCCAAATTCAGGAAACATCAAGGAAATTCGGGTTTGAGATTGTCAAATCCCAAAAGGTTTCGGGAAGGGAAATAAACGAATTTTTCAATGGTCTGGACTTAAGATATGATTCTGCTGCCAAAGCCGATATGGTCGTTTTATTGGCAGATGACCCGAATATTGGTGCAACAGCTTTGGGGTTCTTGGAATCACAAAATGTAAGCACACCTATTCTGGTAATGGACAGTTGGCTTTTCTTCAACTTCGCAAATTATGAAATGTTGCTTGCTGAAAATCTGTATTTTATAGGTAATAATACCATTAAATTAGACAGCAAACCTGTTGCAAGCTTCCGCGAAAAGTACTTTCAACTATTCGTCGGCTATCCGTCTTTTAATACTCACCTAGGTTATGAATTAATTCAATGGATTGGGGAAACTATCAACCAATCTGATGGGTTTGATCTAAGAAGGAATTTGGATAGACGGGGATTCCGGGAAGGCAAATTGTTCTATGGTTTTGATTTCAGCAAAAGTCATCACAACAAATATGTCCCTGTGCTTAAATTGGAACAGGGAAAACTTGAACTCAAACAATAAAAATTCATGCAGATTACCCAAAGCAAAGATTTATTTAATAAGGCTAAAAATTTTATACCGGGAGGAGTCAATTCTCCCGTTCGTGCATTTAGAGCTGTTGGAGGAGACCCAATTTTTATCAAGAAGGCAGATGGAGCATTCATTTATGATGAGGATGACAATGCTTATATAGAATTGATCAACAGCTGGGGTCCCATGATTTTGGGACACAATCATCCGATGATCCGGGAGGCTGTAATCAAAGCAATGGAAAATGGAACTTCTTTTGGCGCGCCTACAGCAAGGGAGGTGGAGATTGCAGAATTGATTGTTGCTATGGTGCCTTCTGTTGAAAAAGTAAGGATGGTCAATTCCGGTACAGAAGCTACCATGTCAGCTATCAGGGTTGCCAGAGGCTTTACGGGCAGAGATAAATTCATCAAGATGGAAGGCCATTATCACGGTCATGGCGATTCTTTTTTGATTTCTGCGGGATCTGGTGCCATTACCATGGGCAATCCGGATTCTCCGGGCGTGACCAAAGGTACAGCTAAGGACACACTTTTGGCCCCATACAATGACCTTGAGGCTATAGAAACGTTGGTTGAGGCCAACAAAGGGGAAATTGCAGCCTTGATACTGGAACCTGTACCAGGAAACATGGGGCTTGTTATTCCAAAAGAAGGCTATTTACAAGGTTTGAGAGATATATGTGACCGTGAAGGTATTGTACTGATCTTTGATGAAGTAATGACTGGCTTTAGGCTATCCAAAGGGGGAGCCCAGGAATTGTTCGGTGTCACTCCTGATATGACCACTCTAGGAAAAATAATCGGAGGAGGTATGCCGGTGGGTGCTTATGGAGGCAAAAAGGAGATTATGGAATTTGTTTCCCCAGCGGGACCTGTTTATCAAGCCGGAACATTATCCGGTAATCCCATTGCAATGGCAGCCGGACTTACCATGCTCAACTATCTCAATGACCATGATGAAGTATATACTCAACTCAATCAAATAGGGGGAAAGATTGTTGCTGGGATCAGATCCAGCCTTGAAGGACTGGGACTGGATTATACTGTGAACCATCTTGGTAGTATGTACAGTCTTTTCTTTACCAATTCGAAAGTTACGGACTTTGCATCTGCCAAGCATTCTGATACTGCTCTCTTTGGTAAATATTTTCAATCTATGCTTCGTCAGGGGGTGTATCTTGCTCCTAGTCAATTCGAAAGTTTATTTCTTTCTACGGCTCTTTCAGATCAGCTTATTGGCAAGATATTGGAAGCTAATAATGTAGCGTTAAAAGAGATTCACCAATAAATAAGCATAAAAATGGAACTTAGGATATACGGCATCAAAAACTGTAATACCATGAAAAAGACCTTCGATTTTTTGGAAGAGAAGGGGGTGGATTACCAGTTTACTGACTATAAAAAGGAAGCACCTGACGCAGAACTTCTGGTGAAATTCGCCGAAAAAGTAGGCTATGAAAAATTGATCAATAAAAAGGGCATGACTTTCAGGAAGCTAACAGATGAGGAAAAATCAAGTCTGGAAAATGAAAAGGAAGGCTTAGCACTTTTAAGCAAGAAAAGCAGTATGATCAAAAGGCCTATTATAGAATTTCCTGATGGAGATTTGGTTTTGGGTTTTGATCCAGAGGCAATTGAAGCAAAAATGTAAGGAAAGGTTTACGGCAGCATCACAGTTATTGGTGCTGCCATATTTTTTTATTGAGGTACTTTTTGAATTAATATGACCCGTTTTGTCATATAAAACTAACTAAGAGAAACCATAGAACTTAGCCATCCAAAAAGACCAGATGTGTTTCCAAGCATTTCTATGGATGATGTCAATGAAATCGAAAATCATCCTGTTTTCAGCAATTTACTTTTTGCAGGAGAATATGCTTTGGTGCAATTCTTTACTAAGATTCCTGAGGATCAACTTAAGGCTTTTAAAGCAAAGTCAGAACAATATTTCAATTTACCGGAATATAAAGAAGCCTTCAGAAAATACGTTAAGCCCTGTTACATATTAGTGAAGAATGGCCAGCAAATAGGTGTGATCAATGAACTCCCTGTGAATGGGAATATTGAATTTTTGGATAAAGAAGGAGCAATCTATATCAATGACAATATCAGTCCGGAGGTAGAGAGAGATTACAACGTGTTCTATAAGCTGAAGATAGAAGAATAAAAGAGGCCTTCGCCTCTTTTTTATTTTTAGAAATTCACCATATACTCAGGTAGGTTGGTCAAAATATCTGCTGTCATTTTTCCCAAATCGTAATCGTGCTTCCAGCCCCAATCTTCCCTTGATCTGCTGTCATCTATGCTATCCGGCCAGGAATCTGCTATGGCTTGCCTAAAATCCGGTTCATAGCCTATGGTAAAGTTGGGATAATGTTTTTTGATGCTTTCGAAGATTTCTTTCGGAGAAAAGCTAATGGCCGCCAAATTATAACTTGATCTGATTTTCACTTTTTCCTTAGGAGCATGCATGAGGTCTAAGGTAGCTTTGATCGCATCAGGCATGTACATCATCGGTAAGTATGAATCTTCCTTAAGGAAGGAAACAAAATGCTCTCCGGCAATAGCTTTATGGTAGATATCTACTGCATAATCAGTAGTGCCCCCACCAGGAAGGGATTTGTAACCAATAAGACCTGGATACCTGAGACTTCGGACATCAACCCCGAATTTCTGGAAATAATATTCACACCAGCGCTCCCCAGCTTGCTTGGAAATGCCATATACCGTATTGGGTTCTTTTACACAATATTGAGGGGTATTGACTTTTGGAGTGTTGGGCCCGAATACTGCTATTGAAGAGGGCCAGTACACTTTGTCCATATTGAATTCTTTGGCCAGTTCCAAAATAAAAAGGAGGCTTTCCATATTGAGATGCCAGGCAAAGAGAGGATTTTTTTCTCCCGTAGCAGACAGAACTGCCGCTAAATGATATATCTGCTTGACATTTTCTTCTTGGATCAGTTTCCTGACCTTTTCCTTATCCATGACATCCAGCACCTGAGTGCGGCAAAAATCAAACTTCTTAAGATTACCAGGATTGATATCTGATGCGATGACATTGTCACTTCCGTAAATTTCTGTCAGAGCCAGTGATAATTCCGAACCAAGTTGCCCTGCTGAGCCTATAATAAGAATTCTTTCCATAAGATAAATTACACTTCCCGGGTCCAAAGGCCCATGAGCTTTTTTGATTATATTTGGGTTTGCGTGGGCAAAAATAGTGAAATCAATGAATGAATAACATTAATATTCCACAAGTGTTTTTATAATAAATCAGTCTAATAAATATGTACGATACTTTAAAACCCAAATTAGAACAAGAATTAAAAGAAATTGAAGAGGCAGGTCTTTTCAAAAAGGAAAGAGTCATTACTTCTCCCCAATCAGCTGAAATAACCATTTCCGGAGGTAAGAAAGTGTTGAACTTTTGTGCAAATAATTACCTGGGTCTTTCTTCCCATCCTAAGGTTATCGAAGCGGCAAAAAATGCCATTGACACTCATGGTTTTGGGTTGTCTTCAGTCAGGTTTATCTGCGGTACGCAGGATATCCATAAAGAATTGGAAAGAAAGATATCCGAGTTTTTAGGGACAGAGGATACTATTCTTTATGCAGCAGCATTTGATGCTAATGGGGGAGTCTTTGAGCCTGTTTTTGGTCCAGAGGATGCCATTATCTCAGACGCACTCAACCACGCATCCATTATTGACGGTGTAAGGCTTTGTAAAGCTATGCGTTTTAGATATCAGCACAATGATATGAAAGACCTAGAAGCACAGCTACAAGAAGCAGATGTCAAAGGGGCCAAACAAAAGATCATCGTCACGGATGGTGTATTTTCTATGGATGGTACTATTGCGCAATTGGATAAGATTGTAGCCTTAGCCGAAAAGTACAATGCGGTAGTAATGTCAGACGAATGCCATTCCACAGGATTTATGGGCAAGACAGGAAGAGGTGTACACGAACATTGTGGTGTGATGGGTAAAATAGATATCATCACGGGAACATTGGGTAAAGCTCTTGGAGGAGCATCCGGTGGGTTTACTTCAGGAAGAAAAGAAATCATTGAGCTGTTGAGACAAAGGTCCCGGCCATACCTTTTTTCAAACACCTTGGCCCCATCCATTACCGGAGCATCTATTGCTGTATTTGACCTGCTATCTGAGACCACAGAACTTAGGGATAAGCTTGAAGATAATACTAAGTATTTCAGGACTAAAATGACTGAAGCTGGATTTGACATCAAACCTGGGGAGCATGCTATTGTTCCAATTATGCTCTATGATGCTGTTCTGTCCCAAAAAATGGCCGAGAGGTTATTGGAAAAGGGAGTTTATGTGATTGGATTTTATTATCCAGTAGTGCCAAAGGGACAGGCAAGAATAAGAGTACAGATTTCTGCCGGACATGATAGAGAACATTTGGATACCGCTATCAATGCTTTTGTAGAAGTAGGTAAGGAATTGGGAGTTATTAAATAGAAACCATTCTATTTCCTAAAATTTATGGTAAAAGCCTGCTTGTCTTTAGACAGGCAGGCTTTTTAATACCTTTGATTTTGAGGAAGTCTTCTCAGTTATGATAGCAGTTAGGAAATCAATTGGGATTTGTTTCATAATTATTCACAAATTTTTGAAAAAGGGCTGGCAGGTTTTTTCTTATAGAAGTGGGATTTTAGAAAATGAATATAGGAGAAATGAAGAAGACTTTTCAAGCATAAAAAAAGGGGCTTGAAGCCCCTTTAAGTATTGTAATTCGGAAATTATCCAAGTTTGAACCTGATCGGAAGTCTCATCCTTACTCTTACTGGACGGCCTCTTTGCTTACCAGGAGTCCATTTTGGAGCATTGGAAACTACTCTGAGTGCTTCTTCATCGCAACCTCCCCCAATTCCTCTTAGGATTTCAACATCCTGAATAGAACCGTCAGTGTTTACAACGAATACTACATATACTGTTCCCTCTATACCCATTCTTCTCGCTTGAGTTGGGTACTTAAGATTTTTTCTCAAATACTCATTCCAAGCTTCCATTCCACCTGGGAATTCAGGAGAATTTTCTACCACATCAAAAATTTCATCTGCTTTCTCCACTACAGGTGCATCAGCGATTACTACTTCTTTGATGACAGTCTCTTCCTGAACATCCAAATCAAAATTTACTTCGATTTTTTCTTCGATTTCCACTTCATCAGGAATCTCCTGAATTACCGGCTGCTCGATTGGCGGCGGTGGTGGTGGTGGCTGTTCTGTAATTGGAATGTCCAATAGTTCTTCAAAGTCATCGGATACCTGTCCTAAGTCTTTTAATCCAAGATCATCGAATGACTTGTATTCAAAGGCAAACAGAACCAACCCGACGCTAACAAAAAGACCTATATTCAGGAACATTCCCGATTTTTTGGTCAAATCCGCTTTTGGCGTCTTTTTAGCTTCCATGGTTGTACTTTATAAAGGTTAATAAATTTTACAATTTTAAAGATAACAATTGTAGCCATTTATTTTTATTTATACAAGTCTGCTTTTAGCCTTATATAAAATAATAAACGCCACAAAACCCACTGTACCCCCTATCAAATTTGCAGCAATATCAGCGTATTCAAATGACCGATTGGGTACAAACTGTTGCAAATACTCCACTAAGATAGGAAAAATTATTGTAAATACTAACAAATTAGTCAATAATTTTCCCCAATTCAACTGATTATCAGCATTTATCGTACCGACTCTGCACCATAGAAATGTCAATAAGGCAAAAACTCCAAAGTGCACCAACTTATCAGCATGTGGAAACAACGGGGTCTTCGGGAGGTTTTCACCTGGTGTCAAAAGTGCCACCGTTACAATGATCAACCAAATGATGGCCGGTAATATTCTGTGATTTATCAAAATTAATTATGCACCGATCAACTCTGCGTAATCTTCTGAGCTCAATAGGTCATCAGGAAGGTCTCCGGAGATTTTCACTTTGATCATCCATCCTTCATCGTATGGAGATTCATTCACAAGTTCAGGAGAAGATTCCAACTCTTCATTAAATTCGATGATTTCGCCTTCTAAAGGCATAAAAAGGTCTGAAACTGTTTTGACAGCTTCTACAGTGCCGAAAACCTCGCCTGAAGCGATCGTTTCTCCAACTGTTTCTACTTCTACATAGACAATATCACCAAGTTCTCTTTGAGCAAATTCTGTAATTCCAATGGTTGCGATTCCATCTTCAATTTTCACCCATTCGTGATCTTTGGTGTACTTAAGTTCTTGAGGCAAATTCATAAATTGATTTTTTTAAGGTGGGTAAAAATACAAGGTTTCATTAAATCAAAAAACCTATTGTGATAAATTAAATCTCAGTTGTCCACCAAAGGCAGTAGAGCTTCTTCGGAATGCTGTTGTTACCCTTGGGTCGTTGACAGTTCTGTCAAAATAAAACTGGATATTCAGACTTTGATTGATAACATAACCTATTGTAGGACGGATTTGCAAATTAAGGTTGCCGTTGGTTACTGTTGCCGGTTCTCCAATTTTTCTTTGGATTTGCCTTGTATCCACTACTCTGGTGTTTAGCCGCAGTTGAAGATCATTTTTCAAAACTTCTTGCCTTCCCTGGATCTTAAAAGGGATTTTTACTCCCGCTTTTGTATAACCCAGATCAAAGCCGATGTCCCTACTGTTTTGCTCAGTTACTTGGGCATTGGAGAAATTTAAGCCAATATTCCTTTCAGTATTGTATTCAAGGTTAATATTGAGCCTGTCTTTTGTCAATAAGTTTACTCCGAGGAGAGGTGAAAATCTTTCAGTCATGATTACCTGGTTCAATACAAAAATCGGGATGTATTCTCCAAACTCATTGGTAAGGGTGGCTCCAGGTATATCCCTGACCCTGTTGAAAAGCTCAAGGCCAGATTGATAAAGCAATGAATTTGAAAAATTGCTTACCTCATAAGTGGAAGCATAACCATGGGTCAGGTTGATGCTGGCAAAATACTCTCTTAAGGCTGGGATTTGGGATAACCCCTTGTAATCCAATCTCCAATTGGGAATCGGGATTTTAGGAAATGGATTTAATTCGATATCCGTAGGGTCTTTGCCAGAGTAAGCTGCTAGAAATGCCAAAGTCAATACATCCTGACCATTAAGGGCATATTCCCCTCCAGGATTAGCGGCATTTAAGCGGTCCTGAATCAAAGATCTGTTTTGCTCAAACTGGCTGAAAATTGGAGAATTATTACTTCTGTCATCCCGCGAAAAGGTCGTTCGAAGCATAGAGTAAGTGATACTGTAGCCGCCCATCCTATTGGGACTGAGTGAAACAAATTCTCCTGGACTGCTTTCTGAGTTCCTGAATATTTCACTGAATTCCCCCGTTTCTCTTTTTCTTGCTTCAAAATTTATCCTGAAGTCCCTAAAGGGTTCAGCCAAAGCATTGACTTGAATATTGATTGCCTGATTCTGCCGGAATGCCTGTGTGAGTTCTGTACTTGGAGCCATCAGACCCTGATCTGCCAGTCCAAATCTGACATTTGGATTTTGAGCCCCTAATATAAATCCAAGACCAGGATTCAAAAAGCTCCTATCCAAGCCCAGTAACCCCGTGTTTTCCATGTACCCTGGCAGGAAAGTTCCCTCAACTTTGGAAATCCTGAAGTTAATGTCCTTGAACATGGTCACAAACTTAATCAGCCTGTTCGTAAAGGGGGTGCCAATGGTGTCTTCTGCATTGACAGAGGGTCTACCTGGAATACTTGGTCTTTTGGGCGCATTCAATGCTCTGATTTTGGCGTTTTTATTATATAGTTTAACAAGGTCAATTCTACCGTTCAAGGCTTGGTCTCTTGTGTTTTGTATCACATTACCCAAGGTATCCCTTTGGCCAATAGCTCCTGTCATCCAGGTGTAATTGGCCCCATACCGGTAATCCATACCTATCCAATCCAAGGCTCCCACTTTTTCAAATGGAAGTTTGTAATTGAGCATTACTTGGTGATTGTAATTTGTAGTTCTCCCCAGATTCATCAAGTTGACCCGGACAGAATCCCTAGCTTCCTGTGAGTCTCTTGCTCCTTCAGGTTCATCAATGACAGCTAATACCCTACCGCTGTAATCAACCCTTAGATTTTTGGTCAAATCCCAATTGACATTGTAGTTTCTGTTCAGGAAAAAACTTTTCTGATAAAAAGGCTCCACACCATCTGTTGTTAAAAATTCATTTCTGTATTGAGTTCTCAAAAATCGCCGGTCCACATCCACTCTTGCAGAAACGGAGGTTGGAGAGAAATTGAAATTCATATCTTTCAACAACCTGAAATTTCCCAACCAATCAACATTCTTGAAAGGCTCCAAAATGGCAGGTTTAGGTTGGAATACATAGGCTATATTTCCTACATAGGATTCGAATAAATAGCTTTCAGTATCAATATTACTTTGTCTAACTGAGCCATAGGCGTAGGAAAAGGAAAAATTGCTGAGGTCATAGATTCTTACGTTTTCTTTTTCAGGATTTCGGTTTTTCCTGACATTGGAGAATCCAATATTTCGCCTTCTGGAAAGATCTAAAACCTGACTTCGATAAAAATCCCGGTCGGCATCCGTGGTGAATTTATCCAATGCCTGAGAAAGCAGAACGTCAGGATTTAAAGGGTCATATTCCGGTCTGACGGTAGTGTTCTCTATACTGGCATACATGGGAATGGTTACATTCATTGCTTCGGGCAGAAGTTTTTCCACGTTTACATTGGCGGATACATCGTATTGGGTAGAAGCAAATAAAGATCTTTGAGAAAGGCGTGTTTCCAGTCCTCCAAACCCGACGGAGCTGTGGCGGATAGATGTGGATACGGTCGCTACATCAGCTATCTGCGCATTTAAAATAGCATTGGCTGCCCAGCCAGACGATTCCTTGAACCCCGTCACCCGGAGTTCGTTTGCCCAGATACAGATAGATTTAGATGCACCTCCTGTTTCGCCGGGGTTTCTGATTCCCAGCATCATCCCTTGGATCAAACTGAGTTCCGGTCTTCCGACCACGGTGACTTTGTATTGTCTGACATCTTGGGTAAATGCTAAGTTCAGGGGAACTCTTGCATTGTCTCTTGCAATTTTAACCCCCACAATTTCATCGATAGCGATATCTATTTCATTTTCCAAGGGCCAGATTTGTTGGGGGTCTCTCGTACCTCTTGGAGTGATCAATAGGGGTACCTCAATCTCATAATAATTGTCTGTATAATCTGTCCCCATTCTTAAAAAAGCAGTCATTTCTCCGTCTTCGGCATCATCCGAATCGGCATGAAAAAACATTTTAACCCTTTCAAACTGTACCAAGTCGAGTGAATTGGCATTTTTGAATACTGCTCTGGCATCCCTGGCTTGAAGATCTTCCACACAAAGCCTCAAGGATTGTTCGTTGAGCTGTCTTTCAACTGCCGCAAGATTGTCACGGTCACGGGTGATGCCGGGAGGAAGTACATAAGGACTTTGGGTAGGCGATCCTTGACTGTTTTCTTCAATATTTACTACTCCAACAGTCAAATTGGAATTGTCAGGCTCAGGTACTTCAAAAAAACCTCTTTCAAACAGAGACTCTTGGAAAACCCTCCATTGACTTGCTATCAATCTGAAATTGGCCATCCTTAATACCACAGGCTGTTCAAATTCCGTCAGATATGTCCTCATAAATCGGATGGACTTAAAGCCTGAAATATCTCCCTGTACCCTGTCAGGAGTTCTAATGGGAATTCTGAATAAGTACCAATCTACTTGGTCCCCACTCTGGGTTGAAGTCACTTTATCAATAATATAATTTCTCCCAACTTGCAATTCGCCAGGTCTAAGATCTATTTCGTACTCATAATAAGCTTCCAGTTCATTGATTGTATTGTCATTATTCAAATCCTCATTGTCAGGAAGGTTTGAACCTGATGGCGTATAAGGAAGATTTACATTAGAGGTGATTGGAGTATTCCCCTCCATGCCATTAAATTTCTTGTGGCGCTCAAGAATCTTTACATTGTTTTGATCGTATTCTGGATCCAGGTAATATTTAAAATCATCATTGGATGGATCTTCCAATATTTCCTGAAGGGCATTTGGAGAGACACTCAACCTGTTGATAAACCTGTCTCTAAAAAACTCAACCTCAGCATCACTACTGAGTCCATCCAAGCCTATATCCTGATTTTCCCTTGCTTCGGGAGAGTTGTCAAAAGCAGGTATCAAAAATTGCTGTCTTGTTATCCGTCCCCATTCTGTAGTAGCAGTTTCACTTGCGTCTCCATCTGCAGGTAGCCCATTTTCAAATCCGTGCCTTCCGTCTTTGATGACATCTTCTGAGACTTCCCCCAAGTTGAACCTCAGTTTTCCACCGGTAGTATTATTTTCATTAAATACTCCATCCAGAACACGGCCATTCGGCCCATCGATAAAGGGGTCGAGCATCCAGAATTCAATGTATTCGATATTCGTTCTGTCAAAATCCACCTCTGTAGTAATAGCACGAGTGACCCCCCCATAATTTAATCTGGGATTTGGAAGTAAACCTTCCGGGGTAAGGTTCGGATTATAATTATACATTCCCCTTTCATGAGGAAAGTAGGCCAACTCAAATAAAGGCTCCGGCACTATGATCACATCTCTATCCCTAAATTGAAATATCTCTTGGGGAATTACTCTCCTTACATAATGGTTTTGCCTGTCTTCTCTTCCGATATTGGAAGGAACTCCTGGGCCACTTTCTCTATAAAAAACATTGTCAATATTGTACCAAGCTACCTTAGCTCTTCTGTATGCATTTCCCAACCTGTCTTCAGTACTTCCTCTGAGATCAAAGTCATCATTATCTGTTTTAGGGGTTGCAGCAAGGCTCCAAGTCTGGGCCGCTGCATTTCCAAGTCCGTAAGGAGTAATGGCTGTTTCGAAATCATCAATATAGGAAGCCTGTTCCCCATTTACCCTATTGGAAGTTCCTGGAAGCAGTTGGGCAAATTCTCCACTAAACTGTATAATGGATTTTTCTTTGGTGCTTGTAAAAGGAAGTGCATCGGCGAGTTTTGTCAACCACCTGGATTCGTCATTATAATTTGCATCAAGCCCCCACATGCTGTTTCTCAATGTCTCGGAACCTGTGGCTATACGGGTAATATTGGGCCTTTCGTTGAGGTACAGAAAAGTACCTCCAAGATTCAACTTGTCATTAACCATGTAGTCCAATCTTGTTCCAAGCAAACTTCGGGTCTGAAAGGAAACCAAATCTGCTTTTTCAAAACTGATGGAAATTCTTTTTCCTGATTGGAGAATGCTTTCATTGATGATGTTTACACGCCCTATATTGTAATCCACTGTAAAATCCACACCCTCTGTCAAAGGAATATTGCCCGCATTTACGATGACGGATCCTGGAGAAATATTCAAACCGGGAAGTAGAATTTCAGAAGCTGAGCCTGCAGTAAACCTGCCTTTGATGAAGTACTTATCGTAGCGGGTGACCAGTTCTGCATCTGCTTTTGTAGTCCTGTACAAGGTGTCAAAGACATATCTCTCAGCAAGATTTCTTTCATTGGGTTGAAAAAGATTCCTCAGGGTCCTGCCAAATGGCTCCAACACCGGGAAAACCAAAAGGCCCCGGTCTGGAAAAATAGTTATGCCCGGCACAAAGTCAAAGTTTCCGTCAGGTGCCGGATCATTTTGGGGGTTTAAATTGTCCAGACCCATCAAGCGTATTAATGGTCTATTGGCTACATTTTCACCCTCCAGTAGGGTAGGGTTGTCCAATCCCGTCCTGTCATCTCTATAAATAACCTGTAGCTGGAAGCCATCCTGCATAATCTGGTTTGCATTGAGATTATAGACGTTTTTCATCATCAGATCCCAGGTAGGTATATTGATGTTGATCCGTGCAGGTCTCAGCATTTTTAGAAATATCAGCTCATTTTCCGGTCTGTTTTGATAATCCTCAGAAAGTTCTCCAACCTTAAACACCTGTCCATTAAAAGTATATTCATATGAAACTGCTAAGACTTCATCATTCTGCAACCTTCTGGTAAGCGAGACATAGCCAAGCTCTCTATGGAAAATAAACTCAGTATCCGCAAGCCTTCTGGCTCCGCTCACCTGTTCAAAATCCACACCTCTGGTAAGCTGTAAATTGGATTCAATAGCAGAAGATCCTGTATCAAAAGGGCGGAAGGCCGGGTTAGAAGTCAAATTTCCAAATAATTCATTGGATCCGTTGGCAGTAGGAGCCCCTTGAGTCCCCGTACCAATATTAGGATTGTCAGGTCTGAATATTCTTGTACCCTCACCCAAATCCATGAATGCGTTGAAATTTCTCAAAGTTTCAGTATTGTTGGCCCTGTTCATAATGTAAACTTCAACCCTTGTAATATTTACTCCTGAAAGTATCTGAGGCAAACCTCTCAACCATCTTTCATAATTGTCTCTAAAAAAGTGTCCGAGGAAAAAGTGTCTGTTTTCATCGTAATTAGAACCTTGAATTTCAAACTGCCTTCCTTGACTACCACCTTCTATCACCAATTCATCACGCCTTCCCCTTTGTGTAGAGGCCACTGCTGTCACGAAAAGGTTCCCAAACTGTAGCTGTGTCTTGACCCCAAAGAGATTTTGTGCTCCTTGGATCAGACTGTTTTGTACAGGCATGCTCACATTTCCGATTTCTATGGATTTGATGATGTCTTCCTTGAATCCGGTATATTCAAGTTTGAGTTGATTCTGAAAGTCAAAGGAATTGTTGGAATCAAAATTGGCTCCTAACCTCATTTTTTCACCAAGATTACCATTGACGGCCATTTGGATCTGTTGATTGAAATTAAAGTTGCCGTTTTGCTGTTGCCGAATAGGGATAGCCGGGTTATCAATTCTTCTGAAAACTGCACCCAAGTCCAAGTTGACAAATCCAGTGGGAACTATATTGATTTCATCTCCTCCAAAAATCCTGTCAAATTGAGGGGTGCTTGTCATGGGGAGAACCAGGTCTCTTCCAGTTACGGGGCTGTCTCCGTCCATCCCACGGGATCTACTTCGCCAATATTCCTGCCTTACTTTGTATTCTTGGATTTTAGAGAATTCTTCGAAATCATAAATCACTCCTGAGTCCACATCTCCGCTGTCCAGCTGGTTTTGAATTCTATATTTCAGCGTAGAATCCAATTCCACCTGTACCCTTTCATCGGAAGGGGGGGCAGGGTGAAAAGGTGAATATCTGGGTCGGTACGGATTTTGATCAGGATAAAGTGGATTGGTATTAAGGTTCTTCCAAAGCAAAAAAGAAGGCAACATCCTTCTTCTACTTAGTGAGTCCACAATATTAATATTTAAGCTGTCTCTAGGAGATACCGCTAAAGTGTCCTGCGCAACAGGAGGAACTGTATCTGTCTCCACTTCCTGTGCTATGGCTTCCAGTGGAGGCAAAACTATGCACAGCAACAGAAAAAAAACTGTTGAAATGATAAATAGAGCGCCTTTGGGAAAAAAATCCTGCAGAGACAAAAGACCTGATATTTAGAGGTTGTTAAGGTGTTTTTAAAGATGCTTTAATTAATTCTTCTAAAGAAATATCCATTCCTGTTTTTTTCAAAACAGCAGCGATATTTTTTTCGGCTGTTGCTTTTGGAAAACCCAGAGTAATCAAGGCCTGTAACGCCTCCTCCTTGATTTTATTGTTAGATTTGATAAATCCCAGATTTGCAGAAGAGCTTTCTGTTGGGTAATCTTTTTTGATTTTATCCTTAAGCTCTAGGACAATTCTCTGAGCAGTTTTGGCGCCTACCCCTTTGACATTTTGAATCGTTTTAAAATCTTCCGAAACTATTGCCTGTTCTAATTCCTCAGTACTCAAGGAGGATAAAATCATCAGACCTGTCGTAGGCCCCACGCCTGATATGGATGTGAGATTTAAAAATAGCTTTTTCTCGGCTTCTTCCTTGAATCCAAATAGTGTATGAGCGTCTTCCTTGATATGCAAATAAGTGAGGAGCATTATCTGCTCCTCATCTTTTATCTTGGAATATGTCTGTAAAGAAATCTTTACATGGTATCCCACACCTGAAATATCTATGATTACGTATGTGGGATCTTTATAAACTAATTTACCTTTTAAATAAGCGATCATTATGAACTTTTGGTTTGTGCATCTACTACAGCGATAGCAACCATGTTGATGATTTCTCTGATTGAGCTACCAAGCTGTAATATATGCACAGGCTTATTCATTCCCAAAAGTACGGGACCAATTGCTTCGGCATGGCCAAGTTCTGAAAGTAATTTATAAGCAATATTTCCCGAACTAAGGTCAGGGAAAATCAGTGTATTGGCCCTATTGCCTATTAGATCACTGAATGGGTAATTTTCTTTCTGAATTTCTTCATTGAGAGCAACATTGGCCTGCATTTCTCCTTCAATCACCATATTTGGGTATTTAGCTTTTGCCATGGCTGTGGCTTTAGCTGTTTTTGATGCGACTTCACCTTTGGCCGAACCAAAATTGGAATAGGAAAGAATAGCTACTTTAGGGTCAATATCGAAAAACTTCACGCCATTAGCGGTAAGCCCGACGATTTCTACAAGTTGCTCTGCCGTGGGGTTTACATTGACAGTAGTATCAGAAAAGAAGAATGGGCCTCTTTCGGTATTCATGATATACATCCCAGCTACCCTGTCTGTTCCTTCTTTTACTCCGATTACATGAAGAGCGGGAAGAATTGTTTTTGGATAATCTTTGGTCAGACCTGAAATAAGCGCATCTGCTTCACCCAATTCTACCATCATGGATCCGAAGTAGTTCCTGTCTTTCATTAGTCTAAAACACTCCTTGGGTGTAAGTCCTTTTCTTTTTCTTTTTTCAAAAAGAATGTTTCCGTATTTGGTCAGTCTTTCATCGTCAGTGTAAGGATCTACGATTTGTACCCCACTGAGATCAAGTTTGTTTTCAGCAATGATTTCGTCGATTTTTTCTTTTCTCCCAAGCAAAATAGGGATGGCGACTTTTTCATCCCGAAGTACCTGAACTGCTTTGAGGATTTTTACATTGTCAGCTTCTGCGAAGACAACACGTTTTGGATTCTTTTTGGCTCTTGTGACTACCCGGAGCATCAGTCTTTGGTCAATGCCGATTCTTTCCTGAAGTTCAAGCTCGTAGGCTTCCCAATCTGTTATCAAGGTTTTTGCCACTCCTGACTCCATCGCTGCTTTTGCTACAGCAGGCGCGATGGTTGTAATCAGTCTTGGATCCAAGGGTTTAGGAATGAGATAAAATCTGCCAAATGCCATTTTTGCATCGCCGTATGCTTTATTGACAATTTCGGGAATGGGTTCTTTGGCAAGTTTTGCAATTGCTTTGGCAGCAGCCAATTTCATTTCCTCATTGATGGAAGTAGCTCTGACATCTAGTGCACCTCGGAAAATGTAAGGAAATCCCAAAACATTATTTACCTGATTAGGGTAATCGGATCTACCTGTAGCCATAATGAGATCATCTCTTGTTTCCATTGCCAAATCATAAGCGATTTCCGGATCCGGATTGGCCAAAGCGAAAACAATAGGGTTTGGAGCCATTGCTTTAATTTGATCGGGACTCACAATGTTTCCGGCAGAGAGGCCAAGAAAAACATCAGCGCCAGTAAGCGCTTCTGTAAGGGTATTGATGTCCCTATGCGTAGCAAATTCCCCTTTGATAGCATCAAGGTTTTGCCTGTCCATTCGGATAGCCCCTTCTTTATCACACATGATGATATTTTCTCTTTTGACGCCCAGACTCATATAAAATCTAGTACAAGAGACAGCTGAAGCTCCAGCTCCGTTTACTACAAGCTTGATTTCATCAATTTTTTTGTCGACTACCTCCAGTGCATTGAGCAGTGCTGCCCCGGATATTATAGCTGTTCCGTGCTGGTCATCGTGCATGACAGGAATATTCATATCCCTCTTCAAAGTCTGTTCTATGACAAAGCATTCAGGAGCTTTGATATCTTCCAGATTTACACCCCCAAATGTAGGCTCAAGTGATTTGATGATTTGGATGAGTTTTTCAGGGTCTTTCTCATCGATTTCAATGTCAAAGACATCGATTCCTGCAAATTTTTTGAAAAGTACACCTTTTCCTTCCATAACTGGCTTGGAAGCTTCAGGGCCTATATCTCCTAATCCCAATACTGCTGTTCCATTGGAAATGACTGCCACAAGGTTTCCCTTTGCAGTATATTTATAGACATTTTCTTTATCTCTTTCTATTTCCTTGCAAGGCTCTGCTACTCCTGGAGAGTAAGCCAATGCAAGATCCAATTGACTGGAAAGTGGTTTGGTGGGTACTACTTCAATTTTTCCCGGTTTACCTTGGATGTGGTAACTTAGGGCGTCTTCTTTTCTGATTTTAATGGCCATAAAGGTGTTTTTTGTTAATAAAATCAGCTGGCTTGATCTTCTTTGGGAGAAAGCTCTGTAGCCAGCAAAAGTGTTTCAATCTCGCGGATGGCTTCTCGATGTGCCTCGTTGGGGTAATAAACAAAACCCTCCATATAGTAGAGTTTGCCGTTTTTGTCATCCACGACCACATAGCTCATGAATGAACCGCCCATGCTGAGGTTGTTGGTCTTCCATCCACCTCTGATTTCTATTGCAAAATTATTGTTGATACTGAAATTTGTAAATACAGGAGTAGGATCTACCCGCTCGGTTACCAAATAGGAATTCCTATTATTTGGATCTCCATAAATATGCATTTTTGTAATACTTTCTCTCAATGCCAAAAGAGATTCCGGAAAAAGCTGCTCCTCTGAATAATAGTCTGTTTCATAGAAAAACAAACTGATATCAGCCCTGTCGGCTCTCGGTGTAGGCTGTCTTAGCCATAAAAAATTATCAGTGGTTTTGGCGATCTGGTAGGAGGCGGGGACATTGACTTCCAAGCCTAAGTCACGCCCGGCAACTTTGGCAGCAGAACTTTTTCTATTTAAAAGCACACGTTCAAGCCGATTTCTTTCTCTTACCTGAAAGAGGTTTTGAAGCTTATTTTTATTTTCCCGAAGATTTTTGACAAGCTCCTCTTCATTATTTCCAAATAAGTAAATCACCTCCTGGCCTACAGCAAACTCATCTTCACTTCTAAGAATGTATTTGCTTGGGTCTGATGCTGCCTGTTCTTTTGCTTCTTTGCTGAATAAAGCATTGATATTTTGGCTGGCGGATTTCCTATCATCAAATGTGGTGACATATACAATATTGGTTGCCATTTTAAGCATCCGGTTCATACCTCTAGGATCAACTTTCCTGATATCGAACATGCTCTCGTCCCTGATAAGACCGTGTACATCTTCTTGGAAAATATCTTTCAAAGCGCTCCCGACAGGGCCATCCCACTTGGCGGAGTCTATTGCCAGGATTATCTCGCCCACGGCTCCTCTGGCTTTTGGCTTTGTAGAGTTTTTGGATTCTTCTGTCTCCTCACAGCTCCAAAATACGATAGAGGCAAGGCCAACAAGCAATGCTGTAAATATTTTTTTGACAATCATTTTTTAGATGTTTTTAACCTTGTACAAGTTATCAATTATCGGAAGGATTAAAAAGTTTTTACTAAATAAATAGTTATCCTATAATTAATTTCTGCCCTGGCTTGATTTGATTAGTATTGAGGTTATTCAATCTTTTGATCTGTTCTACGGATATGCCACTCAGTTTTTTGGAAATTAGCCAAAGGGAATCCCCTGGTTGCACTGTATACACTTTAGGATTTTCGCTGGATGAATTGTTAGCCGCAATGGAATTATCAAAAGATCCATTTTTGGTATAGATATAAAGTGTTTGCCCAATTCTGATGTTATTGTTAGATAAATTGTTCCATGCTTTGATATTGGTGACGGTAGTTCCGTGATTCTGAGCAATTTTACCTAAAACATCACCGGACTTTACTTTGTAGGTTACTCTTGTTCTTTCACCAGTGCTTACTTCTGCATTTGCCTGAGCGACTGCTCTTACTGCACTTTGATTACTGGCCAACCTCAGGTCTATAGCTCTTTCTGTTGTCAGTTTTACAGCAGAAGCAAAATGTTCTTTATTCTCCGTGATGTATTCCACTTTGCTTTTTGGGACTCTTATAGCCATGTTTTTGTTTGAAGCAGGAACTAGACGGTGTTGAATAGATGGGTTGAGGTATTCAATATCTTCTATACAGATACCGGTGAGGTTGGCAAGTTCTTCCAGGTCAAGCTCTTGGTTGAAATTGATTTTTTCGAATGCAATAGGATAGCTGGGCTCTTCCAATACAAAATTATGCTCCTCAGCATGTCTGATGAGATACATCATGGCCTGGAATTGGGGGATATAGCTTCTGGTTTCCCTTGGAAGATAATTGTATAGGTCCCAGAATTTTGATTTACCTCCAGATCTTCGGATTGCCTTCCTGACATTGCCGGGACCGCAATTATAAGCAGCTAGAGCCACTTCCCAGTCGTTAAACATTCTGTACAAAGATTTGAGGTACTTGGCAGCGGCTTCAGTGGACATTTCCGGATCCATGCGGTCATCAATGTCCATATTGGTGTGCATATTATACATTCTGCCAGTAGCTGGCATAAATTGCCAAAGTCCCATGGCACCCACTCTCGATTTTGCTTTTGGATTAAGCCCGGATTCTATGATGGCCAAAAACTTCACATCATCTGGCATGTCGTGGGCAGAGAGCATTTCTTCAAACATTGGGAAGTAAGTATCCATCCTTTGAAGTACCATTTTGGTATAGTCTCTGTTTCTGACAGCGAAATAATTGATGAAAGCAAATATACGTTCGTTGAGCTCAAAAGGCATGCTGGTTTCCATTGCCTTGATTCTTTGCTCTACCTGTTCGTATGTGAAATCGGGGATGTATTCAAACTGATAATGTGGAGTAATCGTCTCTTCATCCAAACCTGTACTGTTCAGTTGAAAAAGTTCCTGACCATGAGAAAACTGAATGATTGCCAAAAGCAGTGCGAGTGAAGCGCAGAAAGAGCAAATTTTCTTTTTCATGGTCAGGATTGTTTAAAGGTTGCTGTTTTGTTCAGATAAGTATTTGGCAAAAGCATATAATTCTGCTTCTTTGAATGAGTTAGCCATTATCTGAAGGCCTATTGGAAGTCCTTTTTTATCTTTTCCATTTGGAATGGAAATTGAAGGTACTCCTGAAACTGAGGCCTGTACAGTGAATAAATCTTCCAGATACATGGCTACCGGATCATTATTATGCTCTCCAAACTTAAACGCTGTAGTCGGCGTCGTTGGCATAATAATATAGTCATATTTTGTCAATAAATTCTCTGTAAATTCCTTGATCAATCTTCTTACCCTTTGTGCTTTTGTAAAGTAAGCATCGTAATAACTTGCACTGAGAACAAATGTCCCCAACATAATCCTCCTTTTGACCTCTTCGCCAAAACCTTCTGAGCGGGTCATTTTATACATACTTTCCAGATTATGTGCATTTGGAGTTCTATATCCATATTTTACACCATCAAATCTGGACAAATTCGAGCTCGCTTCTGCAGTGGTAAGAATGTAATATGTAGGAAGTACGTATTTGAGTAAAGGGAAGTGAACTTCGTCAACCTGATGTCCTTCTTCTTTTAACCTGTTGAGTACAGAGATGGTATTTTCCTTGATTTCTTCCTGCAATGCGGGAGATTCAATTGTTTCTGTGAGATAGGCTATTTTTGCCCTTTTATCAAAGTGCAGTAACTCAGAATAATGAGGTACGTCTTTTCTGGAAACTGTACTATCAAAATTGTCCGGTCCTGCCATTACTTCCATGACTAAAGCATTGTCCTGTACATTTCTGGAGAAAACCCCTATGGTGTCAAAAGATGATGCATATGCTATCAGCCCCCACCTAGATACTCTGGAATAGGTAGGCTTGATACCCACTATTCCTGTAAAAGCTGCAGGCTGTCTGACGGATCCTCCTGTGTCAGTACCTAAAGAAACAGTACAAAGATTGGCCTGTACAGCTACAGCAGAACCACCAGAGGAACCACCCGGTACTCTTTCTTCGTCTGCTGCATTCAATACTCGACCATGGGCAGAATTCTCATTGGAACTGCCCATCCCGAATTCATCACAGTTGAGTCGGCCAATAATGATGGCATCTTCATCGATGAGCTTTTGAATAGCAGTGGCAGTGAATTGAGACTTGAATCCTTTGAGGATTTTACTGGAAGCATTGGATTCATGATCCATGTAGACCAATACGTCTTTGATTCCTATAACCATTCCGGCTAATTTCCCGGCTTTACCTGAGGATATTTTTTCATCTACAATGGCCGCTTGTTCCAAAGCAGATTCCTTATAAACTTCAACGAAGGCGTTGAGATGCGCCTTCGTCTGAATATTTTCGAGGTAATAATTTACAATCGCTTTACAATCGGTTTCCCTATTTTCAAGCGACTTTTGTATGTCGTCAAATGAAAGGAATTTTTCCAAACTTATTTTATTTGAGTCAATTTAGTTTTTTGTCTTTTTTTCTTTCAGGCCCTCTTCAAGGTCGTCCTGAATTTCTTTGGTTGCATCTTTGAATTCTCTGATTCCCCTTCCAAGTCCTCTTGCCAATTCAGGGATTCTCTTAGCTCCGAATAGAAGCAAGATCACCAAAATGATTAGGATGATAGAACCTCCACCCATATTTTGTAAGAAACCCAATGTTGTCATGGTTGTATTGTTTAAATTATTAATTACTACAAAGATATAACAGCCTTACGCTTAGACCAAGGAAAGCCGCCACCTTATCCTGCTTTTTTTATAAATATACGAATTATTTGTTTTATCGCCCTGCAAGCCAAATGGATGGGTTCATGGGCTGAAGTCCTTTCCAAGTCTCAAAGTGCACTTCTGCAACTCCGTCTTTATTGGTGTATACCTGTCCAATCACCTGTTTAGCAGTCACTTTGTCTCCTGATTTGACCGAAACTACCTTTAGTTTGCTGTACATGGAATAATATTCTCCATGCCTCACTACAATAGTACCTCCATATCCAGGAATGGTTGCAACCTTAATGACTTCTCCATCAAATACAGCCCTCACGCTGGCGTTTGGTGTGGTTTGAATGTCAATTCCGTCATTATCCTCAGTCACTCCTTTGACCGTAGGGTGGGGGTGGGTGCCAAATGGCCTGGAAATGAAACCGCTTTCCACCGGCCAGGGAAGTTTTCCTCGGTTACCTGCAAATGAATTGGATAGTGCTGCAGCTTCTGGCGTAAGTGGAATAGAGCTTCCAGATGATTTTGTAGCTGTAGAGTTTGCTTTTTTTGCTTCAGCTTCAGCCCTTCTTATCTCTTCTTCTATGATTGCCCTGATTGCTTTGTTCAGGTTCTCTTGCTGCTTTTTGGCCGCGGCGATCTGTTTTCGAATGTCTTGTTCTTGTTTGGTAAGTGTGTTTATAATTCCCTGTTGTTCCTGTTTGGCCTTATCCAATTGTTGCTTTTGTTGCTGTTCTTGCTGCAGAACCACTTGCTTTTCGGATTTTTTATCTTCCAGCCCAGCTCTCTGCACGGCTAATTCAGCAGTAACTTTTTCAATCTGCTCTACCTGTTTTTTCCTTGCATCCGAATACTGTTTCAGATATTTAAGTCTCATGTAAAACTGCTTGAAAGTGGAGGAACTAAATACAAATGCAGTCATAGTCATTCCCTGATTGAGTTTGGATGAGGTGTAAATCATACCCGCATACTCCTCCTTCATGTTTTTCAAATCATTCTCCAAGGCTATGATTTTGTTTTCTGTTTCCTTGATTTCTGAGTCTAGCAGCCTTACTTCTCTGTTCAGGGTATTGATGTAATTCACCCGGTTCTGAAGCTGTTTGCTGACTACATTGAGTTGACCTACAGAAACTTTTTTTGTTTCGGCTGTTTTTTTTAAGATCTGATCAAATTCCAAGAGTCTTTTTTGGATTTCTGCTTTTTCGCGTTCCAGTTCAGCTCTGGTTTTTTTGGTCTGGGCATGACTTGTTAGACTTGGTGCCAGCCAAACAAAGAGTAAGAAAATCAAGATAACTCTGAATTTCAACATACTTTAGAACCGAAATGGGAAAGATAATGGAGAACTGACCAATTCTGTCCTTGACATTTCAAGATTGACAATCGATGCCTGAGGTCCATCGGGAGTATTAAAGGAAAGCCTCAGGAGCATTTGATTGGGGAAAGGTTGATTTTCCAAATCTTCAAAAACATGGTAATTGGCCATGAGGGAACCTTTTTCCTTCATGGAGGTGCTGGTGAGCTCTGCTACCTTACCATGTTGTGTACTGACTCTGGAGTGGTATCTAAATCCTTCCCGGGCTTGTGTGAGTTCAAAATATTGCCCTACCCTGATCAGGCGGTCACGATAACTGAACTCATGCGGAATATTTGCAAAAATTATATTTTGAAGCAGATCAAGACTTAAGCTCAGATCATAAATTGTCTCAACTTCTTGAAAAGTAAGATTGATATCCTGGCCATTGAGACGGTCTTTGATCATCACTCTGTCTTTGGTAATGGTTCCTCGGAATGCTTCCAGGCCTAGTCCAGGAGTAATGCTAAACCAGAGGATACTGTCTTTCTTGGCACGGATGTTAATGGTTCCTCTAGTCGTTTTACCAGAAGGCTCTTCAATAACAATTCTACCTCTTGCCGTCAAATTGTCAAACTCAAGGTAAACAGGATTGAATTCCTGCATGACCTCATCTGAAGTGTAAAGGTTAGGTTTGGGTGCACAGCCGATTCCAACAATCAGCAGTACCCACATGGCTAAAAAAGACCTAATCATAATATTTTTGATCCTTGATTTTTTTGAATAAAAGTTCAGATGTTTCATCCCCACCCTCAGCTTGTTTCCAGAAGCTGATAGCCTCATTTCTTTTGCCAAGATGATATAATATATCTCCATAATGCTCAAGCATGACACCACTCGGCGTTTCTTCATTTTCCAGAGCAAGTTCCATGAATTTTTTTGCTTCTTCGTACTCCTTCAATTGGAATAAAACCCAAGCGTGCGTGTCAAGGTAAGTAGAATTTTTGGGATGTTTTTTAACCAATCTCTCTGACATCTTTTTGGCTTTGTCCAAGTCTTTTTTGGCTAACGATAAAAAGTAAGCATAATTATTCAGTACATGCTCATCATCAGGTCTTTCTTTCAATACTGACTCGTAGGCTTTAAATGCTTTTTCTTTTTCTCCGAGTTGATGAAATGAATCTCCCATCTGTCCTTGAACCAAAATGTCAAGCTGCTTATTTCTACCCTGATTTATTTCCTTGGCTTTTTCCAGAGATTCAATAGCCTCTTCTGCTTTTTTTAGTGCTAGCTTAGCTGTACCATCAAAAAACCAAAATTCAGCCCTTGTTGGAAATTCCTCAACTGCAAGCTCCGTGTAAGTTTCTATATCTTTAAAGTCCTTCCCGGAATCAAACATTGTCATGATGATTCCCTGAAGCACTTCTGCATTGGAAGGGTCTATTTTGATACTTTTTTCATAAAATTCCAAGGCTTCTTGCCTTTGGTCATTGAAATATAACCTGTCTCCCACGACAGTGAGTACATCAGCATCGTTGGTATGCAAATTAACCATTGGGCCTTGAAGAGCATCCAGCAGCTTTTCTCTTCGGGCAGTTTTCATTTCTTTCAAGATATCAGAAAATGCTTCGGCTTTGACTGCAGCTTCCAGATCAGGATTTTTGAAAGCTTCAATGATCAGGTCCTCAGCAGTTTCCAAATCCCCCTTTTCCTTGTATAGTGCATAAGCTGCCATTTGAAGGTCAGGTTGGTTGGGGTAGGCTTTTAGAGATTCTTCTACCAGTTGTATGGCCTCATTTGAGCGGTTATTGTTAAAAAGGATTTCAACTAAATTGAGAACAAACTGTGAATTTCCGGGATGTGCCTCAATTAGATTTCTTCCCTCATTGATGGCACTTTCAAGGTCATTCTTTCTGAGGTAAATCCTTTGTTTTTGAACGGTGAGCTGCTCCACTATTCCATAATAATCTTCGGCCCTGTTCAATGCGTCCAATGCATTGTCGTAATCTCCTGCACTGAGATAAAGGGAAGCTAAGTCAAGGATGTAATTTTGGTTTTCTTCTGAATTACTCATCAGGTTTTCCAAAATATCAGCAGCAGCTTCTGGGTTTCCCTGTTTGGAAAAAGCCTCTGCCATGACCAAATTATAGTACTTGTTTTCCGGATCACCTTCCACAGCCAAAAGCCCATATTCCATGGCATCATCCACCCGGTTTGCCCGGAGAAGTATTTCGGCTATTTTAAAATTGATGGCAGGATCATCAGGACTCAATTCCCTAGCTTTTTGAAAATAAAAATAGGCTTTGTCAAAGTCTTCCAGCATCATAAATCTTTGCCCGTCGACAAATAATCTGCTTGCTTTTCTCTCTTCCAGTTGCTTTTTCCTTTCCTTTCTTGACAGTTTCTCCTGAGGAAATGCCTGAAAGCCCAAAAAGAAGCTGAGTATTATTATGATGAAATTTCTGATTTTAATTTTCACGTGTCAACGGTTATATTTATTTCATGCCTGAAATGCCTTTACGAAGAAGCAAAGATGAGGTTGGGTTTGCTAATTGGGAAGAGCATGAATCACAGCTATAACGCAAACTTAATGCCTTTTTGTTCTTTCCAAACACAAGAAGGCTTGCCCTTGATCCAATCTATAATAAAAACCTTTAATTTTAATTACTTTTTCCCAGTACTTCCATAACCTCCAGTGCCCCTTTCTGTTTCTGAAAGCAATTCACTGAGCTGCCATTTGATCTGTTCGTGTTTGGCTACTACCATTTGGGCGACTCTTTCACCGTTTGCTACGGTAAAAGGTTCGTTGGACAGGTTTACCAATAATACTTTAATTTCTCCTCTATAGTCGGCATCTATTGTACCAGGTGTATTCAGTACTGTAAGCCCGTGCTTGAAAGCCAATCCTGACCTAGGCCTTATCTGAGCTTCGTATCCTGCGGGCAATTCAATAAACAGTCCTGTGCCAATTAGCTTTCTTTCTAATGGAAGCAAAGTGACAGGTTCATCTAAATTTGCCCTCAGGTCAAGACCTGCTGATAGCTCTGTCTGATATTGGGGCAGATCATGTTTGGAATTGTTGATGACTTTGATTTGCATATACTTTTTAAATTTATATTATAGGATAGGCCAATTCAGGAATTCAAAAAAGAATACGGTCAATTTACGTGGATTCATTCAGTGCGAATAACCTTGGTGAACATCACTGGTGATGGTTTAGACTTTTCCTGAATTAATAGCATTACCTTTGAGAGGACTTTTTATGATTTAGGATTTAGTCTGTCGCGTATTTTCTGAACTTCTTTTTTTTCCAGCCACAAAACTACAAGAACAAAAACAATCAACAGACTATTCTTTCCTATAAATTGAAGAAAAGGTGTACCCCAGTCCCAATAAAATCCAAGATAACTCAGCCCAAAGGCCATCAAAAGGTAAAAAATCCCCTTTCCGGCTTGGTAAGGTATTGGAAAATGTTTTTGCCCAATGAAATAGCAAGTAATACTCATGACTGTGTAGCAGCAGAGTGTACTTAGTGCTCCTCCCATTAACCCGATTCTGGGAACAAGCGTCAACATGACTGTGACAGTTACTATAGCACCTAAAACAGTGATGTAAAAGCTGTATTTTGTTTGATCTGTAAGTTTAAACCAAATGCTGAGATTGAAATAAATTCCAAGCATCAAGTAACCGAGCAGCAAAACAGGTACAATATGATTGCCCATAGCATAACCCTCACCTCTTAGAAAGAGGCTACCTATCAAATCCAGATTTACTGAAACCGCTATCATCAAGCCTGAGCAAAAGATAATAAATGCGTGCATTACGGTAGCAAAAGTTTGCGGACTGTTTTTTTCAGTGGACTGATTGAAGAAAAAAGGTTCTGCAGCATATTTAAATGCCTGAATGATGAGGTTCATCAAAATGGCCAATTTGAAGTTGGCACCGAATATACCTGTAGCTTCTCTTGATGTCAGCCCTTCATAGAAACCTTCAGGTAGCACATATTCAAAGATAGTCCGGGAAAAAGTTTCATTGATAGTTCCAGCCAATCCCATAAATAAAAGTGGGAATGCATAATGCCAAATGGGTTTGAGAAATTCTCTGTTGATGGCAAAGCGGAATGTTTTGGTCAACCAGATCAAAACCGGAATCATTGCCGCATTCGCTATTAAGTTGGAAATAAAGATATATTCGACTCCCCAATCAGGGTTGTATATTTTGCCGATTAGGGGCACAAGCTCCGAAAACCAGTTCCCATTCCATATCTGATAACAAAGGACAATAAAAAAAACATTCAGCCCCACATTGATCAGGATATTGCTCAGTTTGGTAAGGGCAAATTGAAAAGCCTTGTTTTCTTTTCTCAGCTTGGCATAGGGTATCACCAAAACTGCATCAATGGCCAATATCCAGGCAATCCATCTAAAAAGATGCTCTTGCCCTTCATAATTGAGCCATGAGGCCAGGGTGGGTGCGGAGAGATAAATGATAGCCCCCAAAGAAAGGGAAGTGGTGATCAGTAATGATTGAATCTGGGAGAAGACTTTTTCAGGATCCAGACCTTTTCCCGTGGCATATCGGAAATAAGTAGTTTCCATCCCATAGGTAAAAATAATGTTGAAAAGTGCCATATAGCCATATAGAGCTGTGTAAGCTCCTACAGCGTCTTTGGTCAGGTAAGCTGTGTAAATGGGTATTAATAAAAAGTTAACAGTGCGGCCAAGGATACTGCTGATCCCATATATAGCTGTCTGTCCGGCTAATTGTTTGAGTTGCCCCATGGTTAAAAAAGAAAAGGGGATTTACTCCCCTTTGAAAACCGGTTTTCTTTTTTCAAGGAATGCCGAAGTGCCTTCTTTATAATCTCCCGACTTGACACATCGGGCAAAACTGTTTGCTTCAGTTTGATAACCATTTTCACCTTGGATAAATACTGCATTGACACAGTCTACAATCATTCCAATGGCTAATGGCGCCTTACTCATGACCTTCTGGATGATTTCCCCTGCTTTTTCCATAGCTGCTGCTTTGGTCTCGCAGACATGATTTACAAGGCCCAAAGATTTTGCTTCCTCTGCCCCTATCATGTCTCCCGTCATCATTAGCTCATTGGCTTTTCCTCTGCCAATCAGATAAGTCAGTCTTTGCGTTCCACCGTATCCTGGAATAATTCCCAAATTTACCTCAGGCTGTCCAAACTTAGCGTTTGCTGTAGCAATTCTCATGTGACATGCCATTGCTAATTCACATCCGCCACCTAAGGCAAATCCATTGACAACGGCAATCACAGGTTTGTGACAGTTTTCTATGAGGCTGAATATTTCCTGCCCGTTTTCGGCAAACTTCCTTGCGTTGAGCTCATTGAGCCCTGCAATTTCACTGATATCGGCACCTGCAATGAAGGCTTTTTCACCTGAACCGGTGATGATTACTGCCTTGATGTCCTTATTGTCCGATACTTCATTAAAAATATTCCTGATTTCTTCGAGGGTATCAAAGTTCAATGCATTGAGCTTCGATTCTCTATTTACTGTCAGGTATAAAATCCCTTCTTTTTCTTCTGAGAGAATGTTGGTATTATCAGCCATTGGATTTGGTGATGGTTAGGGGCCAAATATACAAGGCTGACAGGCATTCCCAAAGCATTCCTTAGAAAAATACAATCTGTTTGTATCCAAAGTGCCTTGTTCCAATAATTCAATCGTTTGTTGTCTATTTTTATTTATGTGCTAATTTATAATAGGTTTACCCTGCTCATAGCCTTTATTTTTATATTTTTGTACCACATCGAAATTTCAACAAAACTCATTTTATATATGTCGTCAAAAACAAAAATTACTGTTGCCTATGGTGATGGGATCGGACCGGAAATTATGAAAGCCACACTCAGCATACTAGAAGCTGCTGGCGCTCAACTGGAATATGATATCATTGAAATCGGCGAACAGGTATATTTGAAGGGGATCAGTTCAGGAATGGAGCCTAAGGCTTTTGATTCTTTGAGAGAAACCAAAGTATTTTTGAAGTCTCCGATCACGACTCCTCAGGGAGGAGGATTCAAAAGTCTGAACGTGACCACCAGGAAATCCTTTGGACTTTTTGCCAATGTAAGGCCTTGTAAAGCTTATTCACCTTTTGTAAAGACGCATTTCCCTAAGACAGATTTGGTCATAATCAGGGAAAATGAGGAGGATTTATATGCTGGTATCGAACACAGACAAACACAAGAAGTCTATCAGTGTCTGAAATTGATTTCCCAGCCGGGTTCTGAAAAAATCATCAGATATGCCTTTGAATATGCAAAGAAATATGGCAGAAAGAAAGTGACTTGCATGACGAAGGATAATATCATGAAATTGGCTGATGGACTATTCCACAAAACCTTCAATGATATTGCCAAAGAATACCCAGAGATAGAAACTGATCATAAAATCATCGACATAGGTTCAGCTTTGATTGCTGAAAGACCGGAAATGTTTGACGTGATCGTGACATTGAATCTTTACGGGGATATCATTTCGGATATTGCTGCACAGGTGACAGGTTCTGTTGGTTTGGGTGGCTCTGCCAATGTGGGAGAGGAAGTTGCTATGTTTGAAGCTATTCATGGATCTGCTCCGGATATTGCCGGACAGGACATGGCCAATCCATCAGGATTGCTCAACGGCGCTGTGATGATGCTTGTACACATCGGTCAGCCTGAGATCGCTGAGAAAGTAGGCAATGCCTGGATGAAAACTTTGGAAGATGGAATCCATACAGGTGATATTTATCAGGAAGGGATTTCCAGCAAAAAAGTAGGTACTCAGGAGTTTGCCCAAGCAGTGATTGAAAGATTAGGACAAAAGCCTGTCAATATGACTCCGGCTATTTTTGACAAATCAGCCAAAGACCCTATCAGTATCAAACTTTCTCCAGTGACCAAATCTGAGAAAAAACTTATAGGCGTGGATGTGTTTATCGATTGGGATAAAGACGGTAGAGACCCTAACTCTATCGGAGACTCTTTGAGAAAAGCGGACGCAGATGGCCTTGTGCTCCAGCTGATAACGAATAGAGGAATCAAAGTGTACCCAGGAGGAATGAAAGAAACATTCTGTACGGATCATTGGAGATGTAGATTCCAAAAAGCGGATCAATCACCGGTTTCACATGCCCAAGTACTGGATTTGATGGATCAGATTGCTAAATTAGGCTTTGACTTCATTAAGACTGAAAACCTTTATTCCTTTGATGGTGTGAGGGCTTATAGCTTGGCTCAGGGAGAGTAAGAAAAGGATGAAGGATGAGGGAGGAAGGATGAAGGATGAGAGATGAAGGATGAAGGATGAAGACAAGAGTCTCTTGATAAAAAAGCCGGGCAGAGATGTCCGGTTTTTTGATTATTGGATAGTTTAGATGTATTGGTGAAAGGTATCACTTAAAAAAGAGTAATAATAGGTTTTCAATTCTTGATGCTTTTCAGGAAGATACCTTCGAGGTTTTTGGAAACCTCAAAGGTCAAAAAAAAGACCCCAAAAGTCTTTCAACTTCCGGGGTCCATCTTTGTACTTGGTACTTTAAACTTTGTACAATTATGAATCTTTCTTCGCCATTCTCGTTCTCTCATTTTCATCCAAGTAGATTTTTCTCATTCGGATAGACTTAGGCGTGATTTCAAGATATTCATCTTTTTGGATGTATTCCATAGCCTCTTCCAAGGAGAATTTTTTGGCAGGAGCGATTCTGGTATTGTCATCAGAACCTGAAGCACGCATGTTAGTCAATTTTTTACCTTTCTGTACGTTAACTACAATGTCATTGTCACGGGAGTTTTCGCCGATCACCTGACCTGTGTATAGCTCGTCTCCTGGCTCAATAAAGAAGGTGCCTCTATCCTGCAATTTATCAATTGCATACGCAGTACACTGACCGGCTTCCATGGAAATCAGTGATCCGTTGTTTCTTTCGGGGATATTTCCCTTGAAAGGCTCGTAAGCGGAGAATCTGTGGTTCATGATCGCTTCACCTTGGGTAGCAGTCAAGACATTGTTTCTCAATCCGATCAAACCTCTTGAAGGGATTCTGAACTCAAGGTGTTGAAGATCGCCTTTTGGTTCCATGACAAGGAGTTCGCCTTTTCTCTGTGTAGCTAACTCTATCACTTTTCCAGCAGTTGTCTCAGGTACGTCAACGACCAAAACTTCAATTGGCTCGTGTTTTACACCATCGATTTCTTTGAAAATCACCTGAGGCTGACCTACTTGAAGTTCATAACCTTCTCTTCTCATGGTCTCGATTAAGACTGACAAGTGAAGGATACCGCGACCATAGACCAAGAATTTGTCTTCGGAGTCAGTTGATTCTACTCTCAAAGCCAAGTTCTTTTCCATCTCTTTCATCAATCTATCTCTCAAGTGACGTGAAGTCACAAACTTTCCTTCTTTACCGAAGAAAGGAGAGTTGTTGATCGTGAAGAGCATGTTCATAGTAGGCTCATCAATCGCAATTCTTGGAAGTGGTTCAGGGTTTTCCAAGTCAGCTAATGTATCTCCGATTTCAAAATCTTCAATGCCCGTTACCGCACAGATATCACCGGCAACAACTTCTGTAACTTTGTTTTTACCAAGACCTTCAAAAGTATGAAGTTCTTTTACTTTTACTTTTTTGAATACACCATCAGCTTTGCATAGCATCAACTGAGCGCCTTCCTTGATGGTTCCTCTTTTTACCCTGCCAATAGCAATACGGCCTACGAAGTTCGAATAATCCAGGGAGGTGATCTGCATTTGAACAGTTCCTTCGTCAATTTTTGGAGCAGGAATATGCTCAACGATAGCGTCTAGAAGTGGAATAATGGAGTCGGTTGGGTTTTGCCAATCAGGTCCCATCCAGTTTTGCTTGGCAGAGCCGTACAAAGTCTGGAAGTTGAGCTGCTCTTCAGTGGCATCTAGGTTGAACATCAGTTCAAATACTGATTCCTGAACTTCGTCAGGTCTACAGTTTTCTTTGTCCACTTTATTGACCACCACAATAGGAGTAAGCCCAAGGTCAAGCGCTTTACCCAACACAAAACGTGTCTGAGGCATAGGGCCTTCAAAGGCATCTACCAATAGGATAACCCCATCAGCCATTTTCAATACCCTTTCCACTTCACCTCCAAAGTCGGCGTGACCGGGGGTGTCAATGATGTTGATTTTGGTGTCTTTATATCTTACGGATACGTTCTTGGATAGAATGGTAATTCCTCTTTCCCTTTCCAAGTCGTTGTTATCCAGGATTAAATCGTCAAACTGTTGGTTTTCACGAAAGATTTTGGAGGCATGGATGATTTTGTCCACGAGGGTCGTCTTGCCGTGGTCAACGTGTGCGATAATCGCGATATTCCGAATACTTTGCATTGTAAAATTGAATTAGGGTGCAAAGGTAAGAAGAAAATTTGGTTTCAGACTGATGCGATCTGAAAGTCTCTAAGATTTAATGATTTGTTAATTCAATTCAAAAAGCAAATTAGGATGCAATCAACTATTATGGATAAGGATTAGTTGGATTGTAATATTTTATTAAGGGGTTGAGGATTTTCAAGCATTTCCTCTTGCCTTACTCCATTTTTATCTAAATAAACCCTTCCTTTAGCTGTAATGAGAGTTTTAGGATTTTCATGGATAGCATTGAGGATTTCTTTCATTATCGGATAAGGAATTACCTCCATGGCTTTTTCTTTACTGAACCAACCAATATGAGTACAATCCTCTGGTGGTGTAATTTCTCCAGATACATATCTTGCTGAATAATAATGCATAATAGTTGGATGTGGAGAAGGTAAGTGATTAGTGAAAATTGCACGCAGTTCCCAATTATTTGTTTCTATGCCCATAGTTAAAGACATGAATTCTAAAAATTCTGAAATACTCACATCTTGATTAAATCTATTTCCAACCACTTCCCACTCTCCCTCCCATTTGACCAATAGAATTTCATCTTTTTCATTGTAAACGCAAAGTTTAAAAAAAGAGGAACTGAATTGCGCATGGATATCTTGAGTGAAAAATGTCAAGAGGTAAATTAAAAGGACTATCCGTCCTCTTTTTTCAAAGAAAGTTGAGTTCGTCATAGTTTTATTTTATCAAGAGTTCAATCGCTTTTTCCAGTACTTCGTCTCTACCTTCCCTGACACCTTGGAAGGTAGGTTTAACCTCTAAGTCTATTTTGATACCCACTCTTTGGGTCTCTGTTCCATCGGGGTAATAGATTCCCACTCCGGAGAAAAAAGTTAAATAGCCACCTGGAATTTTAATAGTTGCAACATTGCCATCTGCTCCTGCCGTTTGACTACCTATAGTCATTACGTTTTCTCCAACTTGAAGCCCCATTGTATGGAATTCAGGAGCACTTTGAGTGTTTTCGTCTACAAGAAGAATTACCTTACCCAAGTAAAAGGCTGTTGGGTTCGGATTAATTTGTAGTATTTGTGTAAAATAGAATTTTCCTGGTGTATCATATTGGGGCAAGCTCCCTTTGACAAATCCCTTGGGAGTGTTGACTAGGAATGCTCCAAGATCATAGACCAAGGTATGTTCAGGATAAGTCCTTAAATCGATGATAAGCCCATTTGTTGACTGAATTTTCTCAAAAGCAGACGCTAACTCAGTAGGAGTTAATTTTTTGATATTCAAGTAAGCAATATTAGGAGTTAGCATTTTAAATGACTCTGGATCTGGATTTTTATTCGCATAAATCGAGTTGAATGAATTGGCATGAATAAAATCCATAGTTGCTAATCCTTTTTTTTCAAAAGTGATAGTTGATGATTTTGTTTTACTTCGGAGAATTTGCCAAGCCATATCTCTTTTCAATGCAGCTTCATTAGAGGCTGGAAAAAATGGTCTTATACTGTCCACAATACTATGGATTTCTTTGCCATTGAAATGGCTGACCACTGTACCACTTAGATGGGATAAGCTATCCACCAATGGCTGGGTTACAACCAAATTATTTTCAATAAAATCCACTTTGAATGGTGGGTAATAGTCTCCCCGGAGCTCTCGGTCAATCAATCTTGCATTCAAACTTGCATGGCTATCATTAATCATAGTGATTAATTGAAGCAAAGCCAATTCATATTCGAGGGCATTTTTGGCATTTAGGAAAATTGGGATAAAGGTTTTTAAGACAGTATTCCAATCTTCATCCATAAGATGTTTATATGGAAAAAAATATTCAATTACTCCCCAATATCTAAAAAGGGCAAGTAATCTAAACCCATCATCAGGGTATGCAAACTGTTTGTAATCCAACTCATTTGAAAAGACAGGGGAAGGGCCATATTCTGCTGGTCCGACATAAAACTTTTCCTCACTGGTTCTGTTTTTAAAAATCCATTTTAAAGCCGTTTTCACATCATTTGAAATATTTTCCTGCTCAATCCAATCAAAATTTCCAAGAGAAAAAGAGTCAGGAGATACTTCAACGCAAGGGTCACATGTTGGCACAGTACCTAAATTTTTGATCCATTTTAAAAAGGATTGGTCTCTCAGTTTATCATTTTTTGCTTTAAGTATTTCAGGTAAAACCCTAAATAGTTCATAGTCCCAATTAAACTTACCTGCATTTACCTCGGGATGATAGTACTTTAGGAAAGACCATATTTTGGCAGTGATTGCCAAGTTGTTTATTTGCTGGTCCGTAATTTGGCTTAAAATAATTTCAGATCCTTTATCAAAAATAGTGTCCGATTCAAAAATTCCCGGTTTTAAATTAGGAATTTCGAAGTTATTGATATCCTTGCCATCTATTTGAACCTTAAAATCATCAAACCAAGCTGTTCCTTTTCCTTGAATAATACCGGCTATTGTTAAGTTATCCTTCCCAAATCCAAGTGGTAATGTAATTCGATAAGTGCTCCAATCTTTTGTTCCATTCAGATTTAGGTCTTGAAGATTTTCAAAGTGTATGGTATTTCCATTTTCTTCAACTCTAAGAATTAAACCAACAAAACCCTCTGAAATATTTTCAAATCGGATTTTACCCTCCAATCGAACACTGTCACCTATTATTCCTTTAATTGGGATTTTATAAACTATTCCACCAAAAGACTCTTTATCCGAAATTGATGAAATTTTACCCGAGTATTTCCCTTCATAAGAAAATGTAGAGTCGATTTCTACCTTTTTATCTCCCCAAGTACTCCAACCATCTGATAAATCCGATTTATTAGTCCAAACTTCAAACCCTAAATTATGTTGAGGTTGTGAGGCAGGATTTTTAGATGTGCAGTTTTGAAGCACAATTGAAAAACATAAAAAATAGAAGCAAATCTTTGCAATTGAAATTTTATACATCAGAGGCTTTTTGAAGCAATATTAAAATGGATTTCTTATTGAACAAATGTGGTAAGCTAAGTTCAAATTTAAGATTATTTCAACACCATCTCCACTCTCCTGTTTTTGCTTTTCCCTTCTTCCGAGGTGTTGGCTGAAACTGGAGAAAGAGAAGATACTCCATACTCCTCTAATCTACTTGCAGTAATTTGATAATTCTCAATTAAATAGTTAACCACTGCCTCAGCCCTTCTTTCGGATAATTTTTGATTGTGTTCGAAAGCCCCTGTGTTGTCGGTATGACCTACTATAAAGACATTAACTTGTGCATTCGATTTTAAATAGTTAGCCATTTGCTCTAAAGTTTCCTTGGACTCAGGCTTGATTTCTGATTTGTCTGTATCGAAAAAGATCCCATAAAAAGTAGCCTTACCATTAGCCTCCATTTCTTTGGCGATGTCTTCTGCAGAAAGAACAATGTATTGGTTCATCGATTCTTCTTTTACAGCGCTAACCGAGAAAGTTCCGCTTTGGTCACTTTGGATCTGTATCCACCAAGTATCACTGCCAGATTTTAGGGTTAGCAAGACTACTGATTTTGACTCATTAATCACTGAGCCACCCTTGGATGCAACAGCTTGGATATAATTTTGAAAAATCATCGCATTGGAAGGTCTCTTTTCCCAATCTCCATCGAAGCTGTAATATGTTTTTAGAAAATATCCAGCTTTTTCATATTGAATCCAAGTACCGTCTCTATCTGTAAAGTCAACTTTCAATTTATCATATTCTTTTTCTTCACAACCTGAAATACTGTGTTGGGGCAGGGCATTTAAAAGGGGATGAAGATCACAGGGGGATTGAGCGAAAATGGGAGTTGATAGCCAAATAGCTAAAATGACGGAGCTGAATACTTTATTCATTAGTTTCCTATTAAAGAATTGAGGATTAAATGTATAAAAATCAGTTGAAAAATTATTGTTTTATTATTGCTTGAAATTTATATCCTTGAGTGATTTTAATGGCTTAAATTTAAGAGTAGATAGGTTGAAACTCGCAAAGTATTTAACGTCCGTCCCTACGGGACTGATGGAGTGCATTTATTTTTCTGGATCCGTGGGTTGAAACCCACGGTTATTATATCGATCATCCCTACGGGACTTATGGGGGCTCCTGGTTTGCTATAACAATGTGTTCAAAATAATAGAAAATAGATAATGCGACCTACTGGGATTTTTTTAGGTAGTGATGTTTTGGGGAGATGCGTTGACTCTTAGCCTGGCATGTTTATCCATGTCCATGTGTATGTTAATTGGGGAGAGTTTTTAATTTTTAGCTAATTTTGAGAAAGGTAGGAAAAAGCTCCGGAGGAGCGGCCGATGTAATAACCACGGCTTTCAAGCCGTGGATCAGGATAGCTTAAGGAGTAGGGAAGTGCCGTAGGCATGGACGATCTAAATGAATCATTCTCTTTACTACCTAAAATTCATTTTTTAAGCTGTTTCGTAGACCGCCTCCAGTTTTTTGGTGTCTTCTAAAGATTTTCGGAAAACAGCAGGAAGAACAGAAAGAATCATCATCCCACCAAATACAAATATAACCGCAAAAATCTGCCATAAACTTAATGTAAATGGCTCTAGTAAATTAAAATTCCCAAAATACCTATACCCCTGAATCATAAACTGAAGCGGTATGTATGTAAACATTAATATACCTTGGTTCCCTCTCCATAATGCATAGTTTTTGTACTTTTTGAAATCTTTGCTGAAGGCATAGTACCACCATAACACCACAATAACCAAGAATAAGAAACCTATCATTAAAGCACTGCCCTCTCCGAAACTGAAGTTTTTTTCTATAACATAAGCACTTTGGAAGTAGCAAAATGTCAAGAGAATAGGGGATATTATGTTTAGACTGAAAACACTTGATTTCAATTCTGTCCAAAAATATCCTAGCAATCTTTTTTCAATCATCTTTTTATAAGACTCTTCCAATTCTGAAAATCCAAAAATCCCAAAAGAAGCATGTACCTTTTGAAAGGCATCGGATACACTTAGCTCTGGATTTGCTTCTGTAAGCTCTTCTATCTTGCAAGCGACATGGTCCAAAATCTCATATTGCACATCAATTTCCGGATAGCCTTTGTAGGAGATCAGTTTTTTGAGTTGCTCGATTTGGTCTTTGGTGAGTTTCATGTTTGGGGAACATTTAATTCAGGTCTTTTGTATGTGATGGACACCTTCAGTAAAGAAATGGTGTAAAGAAAAATTATTGTGCAGATGATGATTCCCAAAGTTGTCCCGATAGGCCCTGGGTTTGATTCTCCCCAATTACTGACTCCTATCCAAAACCAAGATAAACAACCGTACAATAATCCAAGCCGAGACAGAATGACCCTACTGACACAGGCAACAGGTTTTTGTTTTTTTGGATTGAGGGAAAAACTAATTCCTTTCCCTTGTTTGTTCCAGGCTAGGATGATACCTGCCAAAGCTAAAATACTTGAAGCCATAAAAAGGCCTTCAAGCTTAAAAGTAAGGAAAGAAATAAACATTAAGCCTGCTATCAATAAGCCTGTAAAAAATTCATTTGGTGAAAACTTCCAAATCTTCAAACTTTCCCATTGTATTTTGGCTATGAGCTTATTGGTTTGCTTTTCAAGGTTCTTTTCCATGCCCTTTACTACCGACCAAGCAAAAGTCTCATTTAGTTTTTCGAGTTCTTGCTCAAATTCCGGTTGATCTTTTTTCTCCAGTTGGCTGATATAATGATCCAGCAACTCATCATAGATTTCCTTATAAACAATTTGCAAGCTATCAAGTCTTGTTTTGATACTGTTGAATTCAAGGTCACTTAACTTTCTCATACAGTCTTTTGATTTAGTTCACCTTTGGTTTGACCATAGCCTTTCTAGCCTGATATCTTGCAATAGTCATCAAAAAGAATAGCCACAAGCAGACAGTGGTGGCATAAAGATAGGGTGGTTGGAAAAAGAAGTAGGAAGTACTGTCTTCAACTACTTCAAAAATGTAAAGCGCACCTATCGGAAGGAAAATCAGCAACATAACCGCTACATGTAATATTCCAAAGCCTTTTGGAGCCGCTGCCCTAAGTTGGGCAAATGTCGGTTTATCATCTATGCTTCTGTAATGATGTTTGATTTTTTTATTGGGATATGATCTTGATATGATCCAGTTTTCAAGCATCAATCCGGTCAACAACGATAAATTTACCAGATGAAAAAGCATGTTCGCGTTTTGTATCCAACTCGGTAGGCTTAATACAAATGCCAATAATAAAATCGGAACCCAAACCTTTTCTTTTTGGAAAAGGTTGAAGAAATTCTTTTTAAACTGTTTCGGGTATTCTGATTTTAGGCTATTGAGGTAGTTTTCTGATGCTTGATTACAATAACCCAATGTAAAGGTTTGATCCAAGGATTTCAAAACCTCTTCCATTGTCTTTTCTTTTTCCGATTCCAAAGCAGTCTGATAATGATCTAATACCTCATCCCTGACTTCTGTATAGGGAATCTGCTTGGCATTGATATGGTAATGCAGTTGTTTTATTTGGTCTTCAGTCAGTTTCATATTAAGGATTTTTTGGATTTGACTTGCCAAACTTCAAATAGCGTAAGCACATATATGGAAAGGGTAATAAATATTACTACAGCAATTGAAGGGGCCAAATTCACTGTTGTTTTTGAATTAAAAATCCATTCAGAAGACCAAATAATGCCGTAGGCCATCATGACGGGCAAGTACAGTTTTTCTGAAATGGGGTAAAAGAGAGAAGATTGGAGAGGACCCTCAGCATTGAAATTCTTTTTGATGCTTTTGATCTTGAAGTACGATTTAATCAAAAAGAAAATATGGGCTCCAGCCAATATCAAAAGCGGTGAAAGCATAAATAAAGCTATTTCTTTTTGATCAGTGACAAATCGACTCAGCTGAAATGCCAAGAATGAAAAGACCAAAACATATAGAATTTTGGAAAGACAGAAATATCTTTTGAAAACTTGCCAATGTAGACTGCTGAGTTCCTTTCTGATTTCTTTGTTATATTTTGCCTGCAAGGCATGGCAATAGGCATAGGTAAACTTATGTTCCAATTCAAAAAGTTGTTCATTGAATTCCTCTTCTGAAGATTCCTCTAAGTGACTGATGTAATGGTCATATACCTCCATCAGTATCTCTGCTGAGGAGATCTCTTTCCGCATAATGGCTTTGCGGATTTCTTGAAGTTCTATGTCAGTTAGTTGGCGCATAAATTTTTGTTTCTCGCAACGGGCGCAAAGTTTTCGCCACTTGCGCTACGAGTACTTTTTCAGCTTTTAAATAACTTTTTAATTATTGTTCAATATCTCTTAGCGTTTCTTGCGTCATTCGTTGCGAACGTCGCGTGAACCCTTTAAGCCAAACCTGGCTTCCATTCAGGATCCAGGATGCGTTGGAGATTACCTACAAAACTCTGCAACTCGGACATCTTGGCACTGACTTCCTTTTGGCCATCCTTGGTCAAGCTGTAATATTTTCTTACACGGTTGTCTACCTGCTGTATTTCTGTGGTCAGCATCCCTTCAGCTTCCAGCTTGTGAAGGGCAGGGTAGAGTGCGCCTTCTGTAATCTTAATCTCCCCTTCCGTAAGTTCTTTGACCCTTTGGGTTATTTCATAGCCGTACATTCTATCATTTTCCTCAAGGAGTTTGAGGATGATGGTTTGCAGGCTTCCTTTAATTAAATTGTTATTTGACATAGCGTTTTGATGCATCAGTAAGTCAAATATATAAAAAAATTATATACATAAGGAATTGAGGTATTGTTTTTTAGTCTGTTATGGGATATTTCCGATAAAAAGTTTTAGCTTTAATGTAAAGATTCGTTTACAAGGCCTTTCTAAGATGAAAAAACTCCTGAGTTCCATAAGTCTACTTGTTTTGGTATGTTCTTTTGAAGCTCATGCCCAGAGCAGAATTAATCTTGAAATGTACTTTGTTCCCCAGCGGCACCATCAAAGCCTATTGAATGATCCATCTCCTTCCTTTGATTTTGCTACCCGTACTGGGCTGAATTTGGGCTTGGGATTATCTTACAATATCAGTAATGACTGGCAAATGGTCCTTCAATCCTGGCATGTATCTTCCCCTCTTCGGTTTACACAACATCCTGAACATTCAGGATCTGCATTTATTCCGGGACCACAGCGAATAGATTGGGGTTTTTCCTACAGTAATTTTAGTTTGGGTCTTAGAAGAATCTGGGAAATGGGAGAATATGCGCTTTATGTTCAACCCTCTTTGGGGATAAATCGATCACGTAGTTTTGGATTTGACCATCAAGACTCTTTAGTGAATTTCCCTAGAGCCAATTTGATGACTCAAGTTGTTCCAGCGGCATCTATCGAAGTAGGCATGAAGTTCAGTACTCCAAGTAATAATTATTTTCTGGTCGGATTAAGACATCATCAAGGATTCGGAATGCTGCAATCTTGGTTTACGTACAGCAAGGAACCGCCTTTACCACAAGTTCAGCGAAGGGGTACCTACACCGGACTTGTTTTTGGATATGGAATAGATTTTAGGACAAGAAAAGGGGAGGATTGGAGAGTGACCAAAAAGGAGCGAAAAACAGAGAAGCGCGAGGCGGCCTGGGGTGATGGCACTTATGCATTGTTCACAACCTTACAAAGGTTCCAGCCAGATTTTGTGCAAAGTAATGCCCCAGGCATGACCAGGCTTAGGCCCGCTTCCCAAATTCTATTTGGTTACACTTCAGGTCAATGGAGTTTTGAGACTGGCTATACCAGTTGGAAGAGTCAGACCAAGGTGGAATCTCAAAACTTTGGATGGGTCAGCCTAAATGAGCCAGGGACAAGGGCCATTCCGCTAAGGGCAAGATATCATTTGGATGTAGGTCAAAGCAACCGACTGAGGGTGGGAGTGTCAGCTGCTACTTTTGTTACATTAAACACCGTGAGGATGAATGTAGCGCGAATAGGGGCCGTAATGGTGAATGATGAAAGGGTTCCAGCCTTGAGGTCTGTTCCGACGGATCAAAACTCCGGCGGGAAGCTGTTCTATCAGGCCGGTGCGTTTTTTGAAATTCCTTTCTTTAATTCCAGTTTACTTGCCTTTAATTTTTCCCAGAATTTTGGAAGTCCTGAAATTGGGCAGGTAAATGTGCGGGAGTTCGTCAATCAGCAGCAGGTGGAGTCCGTGAAATCCGGTACCCTTGACGGTTTCAATATAGAAGTAGGACTTAAATTACCTATCAGCACTTTGGTGAGATAATATTAATGTTGAAGAGACGTTTACATTCTGTAATTTTGATTCTCAGAATGAAAAGGGTATTGTTTTCAACGTTTTTTTTGGTTGTAATTTTCAATAATGCTTGGGCTCAGCGTAACTTTCATGTAGAAATTTTGGGAGGTCCATCCCGTTCTTTTTTAAGTTATGAAAATTCAGCATTTGAGCCAAATTTTCGCTCCTATACCAGGTTGGCTTGGCAGGAAAGTTTGAGGGGATATTATGAACTGGGGAATGATTTAGAAATTGGCTTTAAAAAGATAGGCATCAATGAGATTTCAAGCATAGTAAACCGCTATTTCTAAAAGATTCCTTTAATTTGGGCTTCTCAAATTACAACAATAAATGAAGCTTAGATTTACAATCCTCACTCTTAGTTTGATCCTCATTACAGTTTTCAAATCCAATGCTCAGCTTGGATTTGGCGCGGAAGTTTATGGCGGAATCCAAAAATCTTTTGTAGATGTCAATTACAGCAGCCCAGCTTTTGCTAATGTTCTGACAGTCAGATCTCCCTTTGATTTTCATGCAGGAGCTACATTTTTGACTAGTTTCCATCAAAATTGGCAGCTCGCCCTACAAGGGGAGTTTTACAGAGTGGCAGTTCGGGAGATTTGGGCGGGAAATATTGGTCAGAATGTCGTCAGAGGTGATGAATATGGGATTTATAGCCTTGGGATCCGGTATAACATAGAAAAAGAAGGTTATGCCTTTTATCTGCAGCCCTCATTTGGTTATGCATTAAATAACTATGAAGACTCAGGAACAACCCAAATGGCACTTGGCCCTGTGGTCAGAGCGGAGGTAGGGTTGAAGAACTATTTTAAGGAAAGTAAAGACTACTTTTTCTGGGGATTAAGGTACCAATATGGATTCGAAAATATGAACAAGGGCAATTTTCTGGATACAGGGAATTATAGAGTGGGGTCTTATGGAGATTATGTGGGGGCTTTTGTTGGATTGGGATTTGATTTTAGCAAATAATTTACTTTACTTTTTAAATAAAAAAACCTAAAAGGCATGCTGATTCAGGATGCCTTTTAGGAAAAGTGAAGTTATTTTATCCGATTTACCACCCAATTCTTTTATTGAGGGAGTAAGACTGAGTCTCTTCACCTGAAACAATTTCATGATATTTCCTGTCCAATAAGGTTTGGAAATTTTGATCACTTTTTATTACAGTGATTGATGAAATTTCCAAAGCGTCCCTATTTGAAAATTCTGGATGGGCTGAAATAAACTCTGATGGGAAATCTTTCAGAACAGGGTGGCCTTTTTCAGACCATAGGTTCCAAATGATACTTAGGTTGCCTTGAGAATCCTTTTTCCTCCATTCAATATTTATGTTGTTAAAATCCTTGTCAAATACAATACTGGATACAGTTTCAGCATTGTACCTGCTGATGTCTCCAAAAGTGATTTTTTTGATGACAGTCAAGCTTAAGTCAGAGGTGTTGTCACCTGTGGTTAAGTCTAAATTGTTCTTATCAGAAATAGGTTGGTAATCCAATAGCTCTCCATGCTTGTTGTGGAGGAATACCCATGCTGATTCATTTTCAGAAAGGTAATTCACTTCAATATTGATGTGAAGCAAATGGTTAATGGGAACCGGTGGTTCCTGGGATTCTTCACAAGAAAATAAGGAAAGGATCCAAAAGCTGGCAAGTAAATACTTTTTCATATGGAATTATCAATAAAATTCACCGAAAAAAGCAAATTAATTAATCCTTAAATAAAAACAGTGTGAATAATTTTAACCAAATTACCTAAAGGTCTAATTTTTAGCCTGATAATTTTTGGTTTTGAATGCTATGCCAGAATATTGAAAATAATGACTTATGATCTATTATTGCTTTGGCTGATTTGTTTTGCCCAATCAATTTCTGCAAATTGAAAAAATGGACTATCAAGCATTAATAGAAGAAGTTTACAAGGAAGTACAAAATGAAAATCCCCGAGGCAAAGTTGCAGACTATATCCCGGAACTGGCCCATGTAGACGGGAATCAGTTTGGGATTGCTCTGGTTGATCTTGAGGGCAATGTATTCGGAGTTGGAGACTATCAAACACCTTTTTCTATTCAGAGTGTATCCAAAGTACATACTTTGACTATGGTATTCCATGTTTTCAAAAGTAAGCTTTGGTCCAGAGTTAATGTGGAGCCCAGTGGCAACCCTTTCAATTCTATTGCACAGCTTGAATACGAAAAGGGAATACCTAGAAACCCATTTATCAATGCTGGTGCCTTGGTGATCACTGATGCCCTTTGCAGCAAATTTGATAGACCTTTTCATCAAATATCGGACTTTATCAACGAGCTTTCCGGGCATCAATGTGTTTTGATGAATCCAGAAGTGAAACAATCCGAACAAAACCATGCCGAAAGAAATACAGCACTGGCTTATTTTCTAAAAGCATATAAAAACTTTGAAAACAAGGTAGAGGATGTGTTGGATGTATATTTTTCTCAATGCGCAATAGAAATGTCCTGTACAGACTTGGCTAAGTCTTTCTCTTTTTTAGCGAATGACGGTTACAGTATTTTTGCCAATAGGGAAATTGTTTCCGAGAGCCATGCGAGAAGGATCAATGCTTTGATGCTGACTTGTGGTTTCTATGATGAATCAGGTGAGTTTGCTTTTAGGGTAGGATTGCCGGGTAAAAGTGGAGTAGGAGGGGGAATTGCAGCTGTTATGCCTCACAAATTCTCTATAGCTGTCTGGTGCCCTGAGTTAAATGAAAAAGGAAATTCAGTGAAATCAATCAAGGCACTTGAGCTCTTGACCGATAAGCTTAAATTCTCACTTTTTTGAGATTATAAAGGATAGTAATCTAATCCTCAAAAAGAAGTTTGACTTCAACACGCCTGTCCCTGTCATTGGTAGCCCTTTGAGTGCCACGAACAACCTGTCCCCCGGATTCCAACTGGATTTTGGATGGATCTAATCCAAAAGATTCAATCAGTGCCTCAGCTACGGCCTTGGTTCTATCTTCTGCTAATTTCAGGTTATAATTGACATTGCCGGTATTGTCAGCAAAACCTGTAAGCATCAAGCTTGCACCTGCATTCTCTTTGACAAAATCTGCCAAATCAGCCAATTTCTTTAACTCTTCGGAGTCTACTTCCCTCTGATTGATTTTGAAATAAATGCTTTCCTTGGACCGGATCATTTTGATGATAGCTTTATTTTCCAGGAAAACAGTATCTCTGATAATTTCAGACGGCTGAGTACTTGTGGGTTTGATATCCTCGCTTACATCATCATCCATATTATCTTGTCTCACAGAAGCTGACCCATTAAGAGGAGCGCTTTGTTGAACCAATGCGGTACTCAGAAATAAACTGCTGATTGCCAAACTTAGATTACGCAATTCTTCCTGAGTTGGAGATATTATGGCCGGGTTTAGTTGAGTTTGATTGAGCGTATTGATTTGGTTCTGTTCATCTAGATTTTGACTATTCTCAATCCTTGCTGCCGCATTTCCAGCTGCGAACGGCCACCACCACCTGTTTCTTTTTCTTTCCTCTGGCTCTTGGCTAGAAGGGGTTCGGGTGGCTTGAAAAGTAGAAGTGTCTCTTTCTTGGTAAATATTCTCCTGACTCGTAGTTTGCTCTACATCCTGTCTGTTTTGAAGTAGAAGTTGGTCTCTCTGATAGATGAGGTAATCAACTTGATTTTCCAAGCGGCGAATTCTAGCATTTTCATCAGTAGAAGTTGAGGTTGCCGCCTCCTCATGAGATATAACTGACTCCGATGAGCTTATTTTGCTCTCTTTATTCTCAATTAAGTTTTCCCTTTGTGATTGTTCAGTCCTAAGTTTGGTTTCTGGTTGTTCACCTTCTAAGGTCTCTGCCCCAGATACTGCATCACTCTCCTTCTTTTCCAAGATAGAAGAGGTATCTGAAGGAGAATGAATTCTTTCTTGAATAAAAAGATCAAGGCTATCAGTTGAAATACTCCGTGCTTGTGATGGGAGACTTTTGGTCGAAATAAGATTTCTAATGCTATCAATCTCCAACAGCAATTCTTTTTCTCTTCTGCTGATACTGTCTATACTGTATCGTAGGTTGTCTAATCTGAGCATGCTGGAGTCCAACATACTTTCTTTTTCTTTAAGCTCTAGATTTTGTTCCTTTTGCAGGGATTGTAAGTGAATAAGAAACTGACTTCGAAGCCCTATCAGGTCTTTTTGTGCTACCTGTCCGGCTAAAATCCTGTTTTCCCTGTTGAGAATTTGCTGCTCCCAAATCAAAATTTGAGATTTGTGCTCTAGGCTATCCAGCCTTTTATCATCAATGATCTGGATATTGTAATAATTACTGGTTGTTTGGCTTTCAATACTCTCCTCCTCTTTTTCTTCAGGAATAGCTGTTTTTTGACTTTGCGCGGATACTGTATATTCAGGATTGTAACTACTGATTCTAGGCGCCGAGAAGGTTTTTTTGCTAGCTCCAAAGTTGTATTTCAGGCCTATACTGTGAAAAATTATCCAATCGTTGGGGCTGTTTGGATTGCCTCTTTGCAGGTTATTTGGATCCAAAACCATCCCTGAGGGATTAGCAGCGTAAGCTTGGAAGTCATTTTCATAATTAGTCCTGTAATTCCCACTTACGTCATCCAGGTAATCTGTAAAAGTGTAAAGAAAGTCAGATTGGGCAAAAAGCTCCAGACGATTACTCAACCTTATCCTAAACCCCAAACCCAAATTGGTATATAATGAACCAAGTGAATACCCGCTCTCCTGTTCAGTCCGTATTGGCTGAAGGTCTGTTTCATATTCAAAATTGTTGACAGGAATTGGGAGTGTATAATCGTACCTGTTTCCCTCGTCATCTAAGAGGTCTCCAAAAACCTCAAAATTGATCAGCCCAAAACCCAATGTGAAATATGGAGCAATCAGTGATTTAGATGACAAAAGCCTATCGTTATCAGTCTTGAAAACAAAAGATAATCCCATGTCCCGGGTGTGGTTTTGGAAATTTAGGCTTCGGAAAAAGTTGGGATTTTCCAACATCAATCTCCCATCTCTCTGAATGTACCGATCACTCATAGCGAAATGATATTCACCGTAACTGAACATCAGACCAACTGTCGGACTCAATTGCCTCTCCAATGATATTTTAAAGGAAGGTCTCTGGCTGTAAGTCGGGTTGAAATAAAATAGATGGTGGACAGCTTTCCAGTTGCTCAGACCTCTGACAGTGTAGGGGCTCAAATCTCCATAGTAGTTGGAGAAGCCCGCGCTGACACCTATTCTCCATTCAAAGTCTTTCTGTTGGGCAAAAAGAGATGAATAACAAATCAATGCGAAAAGAAATGTGTACGCTTTCTTTAGCATAATTTACCTCCTGTCTCTTAATCCAAGCCACATATTGAACTCAAGGCTTATTCCGGCAAAAGGTTGGATGTGATTAGGGCTGAAGTTCCCATTACTTTCTTCAATATTGAGCATCACTGCGCCTACATTAAGCCGCAACACACGGAACATTTTATATCCCAAGCCAGCATAGATGGGTAAACCGACGAGTTCTCCCCGGACGATTGTCCCATCTCTTGATCCGAAGTTTTGCAAAAACACCCCAGTTGAAATTGACGCATTGCCCAAAAAGCGGGTAAATGTTTGATTTCCCAAGGGCAAAGATAGCCCTACATAGGGACCATGAAGGTATTCTGTACTTGAAAGACTTCTTTTTACTGCTATGCTACCATAACCAAAATTGAGTGGCAAGGTGCCAGGTTTTCTTTCCGTGGGATAATTGCTAACAGTTCTTATTTCAGCTAAAGCTAAAAGACTGTTGTCTAGGTATTGAGAGGTTTCTGATTGAACTAATTGGATCAATTCGTTGATGTACTGAGCTGCATAAGCTGCTTTTTCATTGTCCAACTCGTTTTTACCAAGAATATTGAATCTGGCTCTATTTAGCCGTAAGCGGCTTTTCTGATCCAATTTTTGCCTTACAATTTCACTGAACCCTCTGAAATCCCTCCCGAGGAAATGTCTGAAATCTTCAAGGGCATCTGTAACAATCTGATTCATCTGAGTCATCATGACTGGATCTGAATGGTTGGTCCTGATTCCTCTTGAGGTGACTTCAAAATTCGCACGAATATAAGCTTCCAAATTCCGGTAGATAGATGTCCTGACATTACTCATTTCCAAATTATCTGCTTTTCTGAAATAATGAAACTCCAGATCGTAATTGTCATTGCTTCTCAATTCCCTGGAAACAAAAAGTTCATATTGAGAAACAGGAAATTCAAAGGCCCTTTTCCAGAAATATTCCTCCGCCAGTCTCTCATTTTTGCCGGTTCTGTTGACAATGACCTTGACCAGGTCTATACCTTCTGGAAGTGTGCCTTTTATAAAAAAGGGTTCTTCCGAGGGGAGAGGGTTATTGCTGTTAATTTCATTGTTGACCACATTGTAAGTCACAGATTTGATCTGTGCATGAGAAAATAGGCTAACAGAAAATAAAATAAAAACTCCAAGTATCAATCTTTTCATAAGCTGTTTAAGGTTGATTCTTTTTTAATATACGAAAAAACAACCTTCTACAGGCTCAATGGTTTCCTTGTAGGGGCTAAGTCTCTGAGGCTTTGATGGAAAATTTGTGCATTCTCAAGATTCTTTATTTTTTAAATCAACGCATTGTTAAGAGTATTTACCGATTTTATCTTCAATTGTCACATCCTCGTTTTTTCTAATCTGCATTCTGAAATAAATCAATACTTCATCTGCGCCAGCTTTCAGAACGGCATCCTGCGCCTTTTGAGCGACAAGAAGTAATTCTTCTTGGGTCCCTTCCATGACTGTTTCAAAAGCGAACAATAATTGGTCACTTAATCTAATTGCACATTTTTGAACAGGGTGATTCAGTCAAAATTACTCTAATTGAATTTATAAATCTGCTGACCAAACTGTCTTAATTGAGCTGAGGGGCCATTTTAGGTAGAATACCTGAACTAGCATATAAAAATATTAAAATTCAATTCCGGATTGCTCGTTTTTTGAGAGAAGCTTGCTTAAATCAATTCAATAATTCATGCGTACCATTACAAGATTCTTCTGGTTTTGTTCGGGTGCCTACACACCCTTATTAAATAGGGTTCCTACAGAAACCCATAAATTTATTGGGATAGGGGGTACGGTATTTTTTACGGGTTTGCTAGCTTCAATTTCAGCAGGATATGCCTTATACACTGTTTTCAATTCTTTGTTATTCGCAGTGGGCTTCGGTTTAGTATGGGGGGTGATGATTTTCAATTTGGATAGATTTATCGTCTCAAGCATGAAGAAAAGAGACAATTCATGGCAAGAATGGAAGATGGCAATTCCCAGGCTACTTTTCGCTGTTCTTTTGGCCATAGTGATTTCAAAACCCTTAGAGTTGAAGATTTTTGAAAAAGAAATCAACCGGAAGTTGGATGAACAAAAAACAGCAATGTTGGCTTCAAGCAAACTTGCAGTGGAGCAAACTTTTTCTGAAATAGGGGAAAGAGAAGCTCAAAAGGAATTGTTGAGAAAAGAAATCAAGGAGGCTGTTGATTTTAGGGATAAGCTGCAAGAGGAATATGATTTTGAAAGGTTCGGGACCAAAACCGAAAGGACTTCAGGAATAGTAGGATTGGGCAGCAATGCCAAGAAGAAAGAGCAGCAATTGGATGCAGCGCAAGAGGCCTTGGACAGACTGAGAGAGTCTCATCAACAGCGCTTGGATATTTTGGATGATGAAATCAGGATGCTCATGCAGGCCAGAACCAACGCTGTTGACCAACTGAAGCCTGGAATTGAAGCTTACGATGGTTTGGCAGCGAGATTGGATGCATTGGCAGCATTGGGAATGGAATCAAAGGCTATTAAAATCGCGGGCTATTTTATCATGCTTTTATTTGTCGCAGTAGAAACGGCGCCTGTTTTTGTCAAATTGATTTCTTTAAGAGGGCCTTATGATGACTTGCTTGATCTGACAGAGCACCGGGTGGGTGTTTATGTTTCAGAAGAGACTGCAAAAGCCAATGCTAAATCTTCATATCGGCTTGAACAGTTGGCTGAGAGCCTACAGCATAGGTAGATGAACTGACTTTATTGCTCCTTTGCGATAGTTTCGAGTTGTTTCATTGTTCTTTTAACCGATCGCCACTCAGCCAAGCTTATCAGGCTCAAGAGCCTGGAAAGTCTTTTGCCTGGATTACTGAGACTTTGGGCTAAGCCATCGATAACTTGATCCCGGATAGATAGGGTGCTGGGTAGGTCTTTGCTGGCTGCATATTCTTCTGCAAATTTCCAAGCCCCATCACGGGCTGTTCTGATGCTGAAGTTGACAAGGATTTCATCTCTGCCTTTGGCGAAGCGGATCAGTAACCTGAACAATGGAGAGACTTTTCCGATATTATTTTTGACACCATTGACCAACTCATAGAGAATGGCATTGATCTTATCGAAGTCGTTGCGTATGGCTTCCAGGTTTTTGCCTTCCATAGTTTCTACAGTTGCTATCCCTAAATCTAAATTGATATGGGCATTGATACCAAGAAGGAGGTGCTGAAGGACCACATGTCTTGAAGAAATAGCCGTGTCAAAGGCTGTTTGCCAAGATGAGGTGATGGATTTGCCGGCTTGATAGTCATCATAAGCATCGATAAACCTTTTGGCAAAAATTATGTCCAGCTTGACCATTCTTGGGTTATCATCAAACTCACCATTTATGATTCCCTCCTTGACCCTGATGGTGACTTGCCTGTAAAGTATAGCAAAATAGCCCAATCTGCTGTCCTTGTTATAACTTTCAGTGGCAATCCGGTCAATGGCCTCAATGACATCGTCTATGGTTTCCATTTATGAATTCATGATTAAAGTTTCCAGAAAATCTCCAACAAAATATGCGACTAGAGCTGCCAATAGCCCCAATCCAATAGTCTCACCCATGCTTTTAAATATATTGGTCTGATTGACCAAGCTTTTTAAAGAGCCAATCACGGCAAAAGCAAGGCCTGTGAAAATGCTTGTCCACAGAAAGATATCAAATTCAGTATGTTTAAAAAAATCATAGACATAAATCATTAAGGGTATGAAGCCAATTAGAATAAAGGAAATCAGGGTGGCCAAGCCTATCTTAAATGGGCTTTTCTCTTCGGGAATCATTTCCAGTTCGTTTTTCATCATTTCTTCTACCCAGCGCTCCCTGTCTGAAGTAATCACGGTGACTACTTGCTCGAGCAACTTGCCTTCAAAACCTTTTGCCTTGTAGATGTCCCGGACTTCTTGAATTTCCTTTTCTGGGATATTATCTATTTCCCAATATTCAATGTTTTTGTGTTTTTGGTAGCTCTCTTTTTCGGATTTGGCGGAAAGGTATGCCCCAACAGACATGGAAAATCCGTCTGCAAACAGGTTGGCAAATCCAAGAATGATGATGATCTCTGAGCTCAGACTTGCTCCAACGGCCCCAGCTACGACAGCAAATGTAGTCACAGCTCCATCGATACCTCCGTAAACAAACTCTCTGAGGTACCTTTGAAGGTTGCCCAAAAATCTTATCTCCTGATGGATTTTTGACTCATTCATTTTATATGGAATATATTCCTGTTAAAATCAGGTAATAGAACCTCTAAATAGACCTTTGAAAGGCAATCAATATAGGGAAAATAGGCTTGAAATGATAGGCTTGGGAAAATATTGTAAAAACGAGGTATGGATCATCCCTACGGGATTACCGAGGGGGGTGGCATATGCAGGTCCAGAGGTTGAAACCTCTGGTTATAAGATAGTCCGTCCCTATGGGACTTGTTTTGAGTTTTCTCGATGTTTTGGTTTAAGGGTTTTGGTTTTAAGATTTGGGTTTGGATCTGCTACATTTGATT
>NZ_ALWO02000033.1 GCF_000295935.2 Indibacter alkaliphilus LW1 | reverse complement strand
ACTTGAAGGATTTATCGAATGACCTTCTTTTTTTCTTTTCCATATCTACTAAGTTAATCGAGCTTAACTTAATGTCCAATCAAATGTAGCAGATCCATTGGCCGAGGGATGGTCAAGAGTGAATAAGGCTTATCGCCAAAAACAGGGATGGGAGAGGGATATTGATAGAAGGTTTATTACAATAATTTGATTTAACAAAGAATCTGTGTTTATCTGTGTAAATCGGTGGTTATTAAAGATATTAGTGGATACTGATGGATATTGAGATATTCCTTAGATTGAAATAAAGTGGAAATATGATAGAAATACTGTAGAAATATTATTGAAACTTGAGCTTGGTCGAAGATCCCGAGAATGAAATGATTCGGGGCGGAAGTCTCGAGAACGAAGCGATTCGGGATAGGGGTTAGGGATATTAGTGGATACTGATTGATATTGAAAGATATTGAGATATTCCTTAGGTTGAAAAAAAGTAGAAACTGGAGCTTTGGCGAATGTTTAAAAAAAAATTGAAATGATGAAAAATACCGGATGTTTAATATTCGTGCTTTTCTTGTGTGTTTCCTCTGTTTTTGGGCAAGGGGAGGAAAAAGAGAAAAAAGCGATTGAAGCGACAGTGCAGCTGTATTTTGATGGGATGGTAGAACGGGATCGGAATAAATTGGACCAGGCTTTTGATCCCTCAGCCAGGCTGATAGGGTACAGGGGGGATCAATTTACAGTAACTCCTTACGAAGATTGGGCGTCCGGAACAGCTTCCGGAACTCAAAAGAGAGATCCAAAAGATTTTGACAACAGGTTGCTGGAAATAGAAATCAAAGGATATACCGCCGTGGTAAGGACAGAATTGTTTTGGCCAGGGGTTTATTATTATGATTTTCTGACCTTAGTCAAAATTGACGGAGATTGGAAAATTGTCCATAAGACCTGGTATGAAGAGAAGAGATAAAAAACGGCCCGTTCAATGCGGGCCTTTTTTATGATTTGGGAAATTAAACTTTGCTTAATTCAGTTTTCCTTCGGTGTCATTAAAGTTACCTTTAATGGTGACGTTATTGTTCTTTCTAACATCTCCAAAAATGGTAATGGAATTCCCCTCACCCACAAATTCTAAGGTAGCTCCTGAGTTGAGGTTCAAGTCACCATAAATTACTGCAGAGCCATGTATTCTCATGACGGCATTGCTGTTGATAGAAAGAGAGGTATTGCGTCTATACTGGCCAAAAGCAAAAGAACCATTCATTTCGAAAAGACCTCCAGAATTAATATTGAGACTGTTTTCGACAGACATAGAACCGCAATAGACGAGGTGTCCTCCGATGTTTACATTTTTAAATGCATTGGAACCTCCAAAAGATTCAGCTTGATTACTGTTGATATTAAGGTTGTCATTTCCTGTGTAAGTGACATTTCCTCCGCAATCTATCGAAAGGTCTGTAGGGGCATCCAATTCTTTTTCGATTTTTAGGATTTGTAATCCACCTGCACCAGTGGCTACGAAGAGATGGTTGTTTTTGATTTTTACAAAATTTGAGGATCCATTTAATGATAGTATACCGAGTTTCTCAATATTTGACATGGTGCTCAGGTCAGCAATGCTCACACCTGCGCCACCATTTGCCATAAGTAGCAGGTTATCATCAAAAGAAACGGCATTGGTTACGATGTCTTCAGAATTCACTCCATCAGGCCGGATAGGGATTGTGATTTTTTCAATGAGATTGCCTGAAGGGAGTGAGTAGATGCCTGCTCCGGATAAACCTTCAGATACAAAAAGTAAATCTTTTCCCATGTCCAATGTCCTTTTGGATTCGGGGATGTCGTCACTCATTGAGATTCTGCCTATAGAGTTTAAGTTTTCGGGATTGAGAAGGTGAACTCCGCCTCTTCCACTGAGAGCGGCAAGCATGTTATTGCCAAACTTTACTGCTCTCAGGTCGTCTATGTCCAATTTTTGCTCCATTTGCCTATTGCCGTCAAAAAGCCCAATAAGGCCGTTTGCCCCAGAAGCAACTGCTGTATGGGACGAAGTATTGGTAATGTCAGTGGCAGCATACCCGTGGATATCGGATTTGGCAAAATCAGAGGTAAAATTTCCATTAGCTACGCTAACGGTAAGAAATTGGGCAGCGGTACCCACTGAATTGTCCCTGTCTATATCAAAAGCTGCTGCAATATACAAGCGTCCGTTCCTGTAAGTGAGAGAGTTGATGCCGGCAGTTTTAAAAATTGACTGTGCGGTTATTTGTGGTTTCAGTGGATTGGAAATATTGTAAATTTCTATGGCACCATAAAATTGAGCCCCTTCTTTATTGTAACTCACAAAAGCATAATCACCGTCAAGGTCTACGTGAGTGGCTTTTAATACTTTTCCATCATAGGAGGGGGGATCTACTTGAGAAACGAGTAAAAGTGGTAGTTTTCCAGCTGGTATTTCTTCTGAGACCCTACCTGAAGGGAATTCAGGGTTGAAAATACTTACTACCCCAGTTCCCTCCAGACTTATTCTTTCGCTTAATTCTTGAGAGTCTGAGCTGATTATGATGTTTTCTTCGGCATTGTTGGGGAATTCTCCCTCTTGCTGGCAGGAAAACAGCAAGGCTAAGGCTGCTATTCCAAAAAGGTTTTTTTTCATAAGACGTTTTCTTTAGTGTAAAATTCGAATTACATATTTTAAAATTTAATTATACAAAAACTCTATTTCAATAAAATAAAAATTTATTAAATCAAAAAATAAGGAATAAAATTATGATAAAATGCTAAAAACATTATACATTAAAATATAATTAAAAAACTATATTATGTATTCAAAACATATAGATGTGTCTAAAATGAAAAAACCCTGAAAATTTTCAGGGTTTATAAATGTCAATAAAAAGTTAGGGTCAATGCTGCTTCAAAATTTTGATATGCTCTACTTTTTGCCCCCATTGGATTTCTACCACAAAGACCCCTTTAGGAACTCTTAAGGCCAGATTGCTTAGAAGTTCATTCATTTTATCTTCTGACTCTACCGTGGTAGGTTCAGTCACATACATAGGATGCACGATTCTGAAGGTCAGTTTCTCTGCATCATACTGTGACCTATCCATCAGTGCAATGCGGAGTGCAGTACCGTTTGTTGGGTTGGGGTATGCCCGCCAAACTCCATGCGTGAATGTCACTCCCGGAAGCCTTAAGGATACCACATCTGAATACTGGAATTCACCACTGAAATCTACCTGCTTGAGTCTGTATAGAACATTGTGTGACCCCAGAGGCAATTGTTGATCGATAAATTGGTATTCTGTGACCTGATCCGTCCAGCCCATGCCTTCCACCTCTCCGACTTTTTCGAAGCCTTTGATTCCACTGATGGACCTTTCTACTTCAAAGTGTGAGTTTTCCCATTCCTTGGCAGTGGCCCAGTTCAGAATCGCTTCACGCTTATTGGAACTGTAGTCAGCTCGGAAGTAAAGAAATTCTACGGGGAGGATTTTAGCTACATTGTATTTTATTATTACAATTCCAGAGGAGCCGTTTCCTCCTCTGGAAAAACCGGCTCCACCTCCTGATCCAGTATTGGTAATACCATTTCCACCTGCCCCATTAATACCTGATGAATTTGTATTATTTCCATTTCCGCCAATTCCGGATCCTCCTGGCTCACTGCTGCCTTGGCCACCTGGATTTCCTCCTACACCACCACCGCCACCAGCAAAAATATTCTCACCAACACCTTCAATAATTGCTGGTAATCCATTTGTTATATTAAAACTTAGTCCAATTCCTCCTCGACCTCCATTTGTAGCACCATTTGGGTCTTGCCCTTGCCCTCCAGCACCACCACCACCACCGCCTCCTGTGACATTATCATTAACATTTCCTACTCCATTTCCACCTCTAAAACCAGAACTTCCTGCTCCTCCAAAACCAGTTCTCGATGTTCCTCCACCTCCAGATCCTCCTGACCCTCCATTTCTTTGGAGACCATCTAAATCACTGCCTGTCAAGGCACTACCTCCTCCTCCACCCCCTTCTGCAATAATATCATTAAATTGATTTGTTTCAATTTTTGAATCTTGGCCTTTACTTCCTCTTCTACTAGTAGAAGTAGAGCCTGAACCACCTAATCCTACAACTATATTTATAGGATTATTACTTAATTGAAGAAGATTTGGATTTTCAATATAAATTGCTCCACCTGCGCCACCACCACCTCCTCCTCTACTGTCATTTGAATCTCTCCGTCCACCACCGCCACCACCTGCAACTACTAATGCCATTTCCAGCTCTATTAAGTCCAAAGGTGGAGTCCAAAGTGTGCTACATTTAAATACTACAACTACAGAGCCATCATTTAAATAATATTCAGTTGTGCAAGGATTTATAACTTGTATTGAATCTAAGGTTTGAGAAGATCCTTTGTTTGAGACTATTAAGAATAAAATTAATAAATAAATAAACCGATAATCTTTATCTAAAAAAGCAACCTTAAGCTTCCATAATAAATAAGTTAAAGTTAAACCTGTTCTTTTTTTTATAAAAAATAAAATTCCTCTTTTGGTAAAAATTTTCATATAGGATTAATGGGCTGATTAACAGGCGAAATGTACGATAAAATAAAATTTAAAACACAAAAAAATGTATTTCAAAATCATTTAGAGATGTTTTGTCAAAAAAATTGAGATTAAATAATAAGATTTAAACCTGAAAAAATAATGAGTTTATTATGGTTTAAATTGAATATTATCCTAAAGCATTTATTTACAATCCTTTTACTTCAAGAAAATTTTTTTGTTAAAAATTAAAAAAAATCATCTTTTCAGAATTTTAAGTTGCTGAGTCTCTTTATCCCAAGCTATTTGAAGTACATACACACCTTTTGAGTTTTGGGAAAGGACAAGATTTATTTCTTCGGTAAGTGCTTCGATCGTAGGACCATTTAGGTAATAGGTACTGCCTAATGGGTTGATTAAACTTGCTGAAATTGCTTCGTCTTCATAGTCTTCTGCCTGTGCAAGAATAAGATGGATGGACTGGTTTTCAACCGGATTTGGATAAATTTTCCAGGTATTTTTATTTATTCCATCACTGGGGATTTGGACTCCGAGAACTTTACTCTTTTCGTAAGTGCCATCAAAGTCCACCTGCCTGAGTTGGTAATATACCATCGATGACCTAGTGGAATTTTCTGTGTCAATAAACTCGTAGTATTGGATTTTTTCTGAATAACCAGCGGCATCTATTTCTGCTATTTTTTGCCAATTTTCAATATTGTCAAAACTTTTAAACACTTCGAAATGTGAGCTTTCCCATTCTTTGGTAGTGGCCCAAGTTAATTTTATAGCTTGCTCTGATGAAAAATGTTCAGCTTCAAAGTATTTAAGTTCAACAGGAAGAATACTAAAAGTGATCTCAAAAATGTCTGTTCTGCAAAGCCCTGTGTCTTCATCAAATGTTGTAAGACGATAAGTGCCTTCAGGAAGGTCCTCTATTCTCTTTTCTTCAGAATAAAAGTCCGGATCATCCAAAGAAGTCCAAAAATAAAAAAAATTCCCTGGCCTAAATTCTACTTCAATTGAGCCATTGGCTTCTCCTTTGTCCCCTTCTATTATGGTGGAACTTTCAATCACTTCGTTTTCATTCAGGGCAATGGGGATCGTATAGGTGTTTTCTATAATACTACCGTTCAAACTTCCCTGACTAACCGTTAAAGAAGCTGTTACAATTTCCCCGGACTCCACGTTTTGAAAGGATGGGTTAATATCAGAGGAATTGATAATAGTTCCATCTTCAAATTCAAAGTTCCATAGTACATTATATTCTTGAGTAGGATTTCCTCCAAATAACGAAGTGATAAAAAAGGAAACGTTTGTGTGATTTAGATTTTCTTGAAAACATTCAAAGTTGACGTCAAAATTATATTCCAAATCACCTACTTCAATTGGAATACTGGATGCATTTAAACATTGGGCAGCAGGATAATCTTGGCATTTATATTTATCTTCCAATTCTTTAGCTCCGCTAGTAGTCCAAGCAACTAATGGATTAGATAATTCAAAAAACTCATTGGGACAGTTTATACCCATATTAGGTATAGGTATAGTTAAAATGCAAGTTTCAGAATTACAGGGTGAAATTGTTCCAGCAAATTCGTTAATATAATAACTGTCTAAAGCTGGACCTTCTGGATCGTTTGTGTTTTTTTTCAAAATATCAGCAATCAACCTGAGATTATGTATGTTGTTTTTTGCATTGGAGGTATATAGTAAGGAAATGTATGAAGGGCCGGGCTCATTGCAAATTTGATCAATGGTACTAGGATTTCCTGAATTATCGCTGAAGTAGGCATTCAGAATAGTGTAATTAGCAACTTGTCCTTTACAAATGTTACAGTCTTCTCTCAAATCAGGTTTATCATTCGATTGGGATTTGGCTTCATAACTTATGAAACACAGTAAAGCAGCAACCGTGAAAAAAACAGTAGAAAATAAGATTTTTTCATAAAAAAAAATTTTAGGCTCCATAGTATTTGTAAGTACTTGGTTATCAAGGTAAATATACTCATAAAAAAATTTAGAATACAAAAAAATGAATTTAAAAATCAATAAAAAGCATTACAAATATAGTTTTGTTTTTTTATGATTCATACATTTTATATAAAAAACAATGAAAAAATAATTATAACGATTTTATATGTGGTTTTTTTATGAAACTATAAGCCTTAATTGTGGAATGGATTTTTTACGCAATTAACTATGCTTAATTCTTTAAAACTTTCAATTGCTGATTTTCATTTCCCCATAACAAGTTTAAAATATATACCCCTCTACCTCCATTTTTCAAGGCATCATTAAGTTGCTCCGATAATTCACTTATGGTGTTGCCGGTAAACTGTATACTTCTACCGAGAGGATAAAAAAGTGTTGCATAAACAGTTTCCCCACTATGTCCTCCTTGTTCAAGGATAGAAAGTTGAACATTCTGATTTGATGCGGGGTTGGGATAAACCCTCCAAGTGACGGTTTGGTCTGAATTCACTGGAAGTTGTATGCCGATGACTTTGCTCAAATGTGATGATTCATCAAAATCAACCTGCCTAAGCTGATAATAGGCCATATTGAAAGGGGTGAAATTATCATTGTCCTCAAAACTGTATTCCATAGGAGATTCAGAATAGCCAGCGGCTTCAACTTCCCCTACTTTTTCCCAGCTGTCGATATTGTCAAAGCTTCGCAATACCTCAAAGTGGGAGCTTTCCCATTCCTTGGCCGTGGCCCAGGATAGCCCTACGGTTTTTTGGTCTTGGCTGAGTACGCCTTCAAAGTAGAGGTACTCTACGGGGAGGATTTTTAGGACAAACCTGATCACTACCACTCCAGATGAACCAGTACCTCCTTGATTCCTTCCTGCACCTCCGCCCGAACCGGTCCCCTTAAGCCCCTGATTTCCAATTCCAAACTCTTCTCTACCATCTCCATCTCCACCTATCTTAATGCTGTTAAATTCTCCTCCTGTCCCATTTCCATATTCCTGAGATGGATTTCTGCCGGTTGAACCACCCCCACCAGCAAAAGCATTTGAAAATCTTGAACTTCCAGCCAAAATATTAAGCCCAATTCCGTCACCTCCATTGCCTGGATTATTATTTCTTCCATTTTCTCCAGGTCCCCCAGCACCACCCCCTCCTCCTCCATTGAGTTGATTTTGATTTTGCCTTAAGGAAGTTCCACCAGTATTGCCAATACCCGCTATTCTTGAGCCTCCATTCCCTTGGCCTGCAGAAGGATTGTTATTAGCTCCGCCACCACCACCAGACGCACCGTTTACACCGCCTCTAGCTGATGGGTGTGTAGATCCTCCTCCACCTCCTCCTTTGGAAACTATTCCATAAAAAGCGGAATTGGTACCGTTAATACCTTGATTATTAGATGTGATTGCTCCAGGTCCACCGCTTCCAACGGCAACCGGGTAAGAAGAGCCAACCTTCAAAGGCAACCCGTCAGCATTGATAACACCGCCTGCACCTCCTCCTCCAGCGGAAGAACCCAATCCGCCTCCGCCTCCGCCTCCAATTATACTGACCATAACATCAATTATTTCCTCATTCACGTCTAAGTTAGGCACTATAAAAATATCAGAACAACTGAAATAGAAAATTCTATCCACCCCTTCGGCAGTGGGTAATTCTTCTATTTCAAGACAAGAGGTATTTGATACATCCCCTATGCTGAAACCTCCAATTATCGGATTGTTACCCGGGCTTTTGTTGACAAAAAGGGTGTTCCCAAATTTATCTAAGCCATTTCCAGTTATTTTCCCGTTATTATTGAAACTGCCTAGCACATTGATTTTAGGATTATTAAATCCATTAAGTGCATTGACTCCACCATTGCTGTTTATCTGTAAGGCTCCATTTACTGTATAGCTTCCTGATAAATTTATTTCGGTATTGATAACAGAAGAACCTGCAATAAGACTGTTGCCCTCTAAAGTTACATGTGCATTACTATTGAAGTTAACAGAGCCACCTGCATAAAATGTCCCATTGCTGTAAAATGTACTATTACTTGATATGACAAAATCTCCATTAGTTGAAAATGCCCCGTAATTATTAATTGTTTTATTTGAATTAAGATTGATGCTAAATGATATTTCTCCGAAATTATCTATTGACCAGTTGCCATTGAAATCATTGTTTATTTCTAATGACCCAAAGTTTGAAATTTGACTTAACCCCGACAAACTGCTTGCCTGACCATTCCATGATGCTCCATCGGCTATGCAAATAATAATATTGTTTCTGTTGTTAAAATTAATGGCATTTGTCCGAATACCACTAATACATACTTTGCTCCCATGAGAAAAATTTCCAGATGGATTTCCATTGCCATTGATTGTGACATCACAATCATCGCATTGGGAAAATGCATTGAAATAATTCACAAGAAAAACTAGCACGAATAAAACTTTGAGCTTCATGGGTGATCGCTTCAAAATTGAACTAAACTCATTTTTAATTATTTGAAATACTTTTTTTCTGATTCAAATAGCTTTAAATCAAAATTAAATTCTATAATTATTGATAAAAAGGATTGAATATTAGTAAAATTTAATAAAATCAACAAAAAAGTTTGTTTATATTTTGTAATATTTTTCTTTAAAACCTAATTTGATTAAGGATTTTAACTGTATAAACAGTCCTTGATCAATACATTTATGATTGGTTTCTAAAAAAATGTATTTGACCATGAGTTTTTTCAATTGGTGCTTGTGTTCACAAATTCACATTTCATTTTTGTGCTGATTGAACTCAATTTGCCACTAGACCTCTAATTTCAATTCATTCAAGAATCAACTGTTGTTTGGATACATCAATTTATTTAACAGATTAATTTCAATCTTCTGTGTACTCTGAAATTTTGTTTTTAAATTGTAAGAGCCTATTAAACAATTGTTTGTCAATATATTAATGGTCTGACTTCTGGATATTTTTCAATCAAAATTTTGTAAAATGGATAATCAAAATTCAGCTCCTACGCTATATCAACTTTTGATTGATACCATTCAGGCCCAAAATAGGGAGCAGTTGGCCGGGATTTTTAAGCAATACCCTAATGCTTCCTTGGAGAACGCACTATTTTTCCTGGAAGCCAAACAGCATATTTATGATTTAGCAGCCTTTGATGCCATGGCCACCTCACTGACACATGGTGGAAAACTGAATGAGGGAAGAGATTTTGCTTCTGCTTGTTTGGTTTGGGGAGTACAGCTCTGGTCCTCAGGGATAGAGCTTTCCAATGATGATCTTGAATACTATTTGGGAAATAACAGCTACCTGATTCAAAAAGGGCTTTTGGACTCCGGACAGTTTCAGGCTGCTGTCACCCAATATGAAACCATGAAAGGGCTGACCCTACCGGGTTGGGAAAAGCAGGTTTTTATTTCCACTCATCTCCAGGCAGCTGAAAACTATCTGGAAAACAATCAATCGGATCGGGCCAAAGATATCCTTGAAAATGTAGATGAATCTCTCGTCCTTCCTGCATCAAGAATTCTTTTTGATCGGCTAATGAACAAGCTGAAATTGATCAATTCCAAAACATTTATGTCGGTAGCAGAAGTTGAGGATTTTTCTAAAAATCGAAAAATCCAGGATCTCAAGCGCATGCTTGAATCAATCAAAATTGTAATGGCCGGATATGAGGATCAAATGGATATTACATCCATTGAAAAACTAATAGCGAAGCATGAGGGGCCCGGGGGTATCTCAAATGAAGAACTCATTGAGCTTACTCAGAAAATATCTGCCAAGACTCTGGAAAGTCAAGCTAAACTCGGAGGGATTGATAATTCTGATACTCCCCAGGCCAAGAGGCATCTATTGACCCAACAAACTTCTTTTTTTCACAATGAAGAACTTGGTCATAAGGAAGAGCTGCTTAGAAAATGTTTGATGGATTTAGGTCTACACTATCAATGGTTTTTTGAAAAATCTCTACATTCTGACCTGGCTTTTATAGCTTATTGCCAGTATATCTGTCACAATCGCTTGGAGTCTTTTCAGGAAGCGGCGGATGCATTGGACAAGGTTTACCACCATTTAGAAAAACAAAGAGCTTCTATCAGTAATATTCATGAAAGGGCAGGTGTTTTTGGACAATATCCTGCTCTTTTTGGAGCCATGGCTTTGACAAACTATATGTCTAAAAATATCACTCGTTTGTTTCACAGAATTGAAGCGTCTAAAGGAAGAAATCTATCAGACAGACTCCTGGAGACAACAGGTAAGCAAATGGAACTACAGAGTCCTGATCAATTGAAGGAAAAGCTTTTACCTTATTTACAGAAGTATAATGCGCACTACCTGAGTATTTTTGTGGATTATGACAGGAGCTATGCAGTGCTTCTTACCAAGCAGGGAAGGCTATTTGCCTCTGCAAAGGGAGCGGGAGAGGATGCTTTACAAAAATGGCTGAGCAGGGATTATGCTAGCCCTTCGGCTTGGAATGCTCCGGTTTCGGGTCTTTTTGGAAAAAGAGAACAAACAGATATCCCTTTGGAGCTTGGGAAGTTTATTGATCCTTTGAATTTTGCATTGGAAGAAGGATTGATTGAGGCAGGAGACCATATTGCCTATTCACCGGATGGAATTTTAAATTTATTTTCCCTTCAATTTGCCAAGTTACAATCAGGAGAAGCATTGATAGAGGGTTTCTCTGTTTCCAGAATCCATTCCGGCTCTCAGCTTTTAAAATTGTTGGAACAGGAACCCCAGGATCTGAATGAAATCATAGCCATCACTTGTTCAGCTGTTCAGGATGATGAAGAAAAAGTCAAAGCCTTCGAAGAAATTCCTCAATTTTTGTTGCCTGAGGAAGATGGGGCAAAAGAAGATGAGGATGTATCCATTCCCAAGGTGCTTCAGGTACTCTTTCCTCACAAATTATATCATTTCTCTACGCACGGAGTCTTTCCAAAGCCAGTTGCTAATGCGGATCATAAACAGTTGAATCCTTATTATAACAGTGGACTTTTGCTGATGTCAGATGGAAAAAAGCCTGAACTTGAAGCTATGTTCAATTATCATCAAGGTCAGCATTTATTAAGCCCGGAGGTATTGACAGGATCGGGAGTAAGTTTATTAGGTAGTCATGTCAGCATGCAGGCCTGTGTAAGTGGGAGATCAAAAGAAGGTTATGGAGGGGATGCTTTAGGACTGGAATGGGCTTTCTTTTATTGTGGAGTCAGCAGCATGATCAGTGCAAGTTGGGATATTGATGTAGACTGGAGCAACCTTTTCTTCAAAAAATTCTACAGCATTTGGATGAATGAGCAAATTCCAATAAAAGATGCCCACAGAAATGCTGTTTTAGAGCTAAAAAAAATTGTACCAGTTGGGCCGCATCCCCCAGAATATTATTGGGCGGGCCTTTCCTTAATCGGAGATTTCAGATAAAACCACTCATACCATGACAACATTAGAAAAAGTAAAAGCACTGGATGATTTTAAAGCCCTTAGACTTTTCAGGCATATAGAAATGGAAATGGTCCAAAAAGCCAAAGCCGATCTTCCCGATATCATCGATAATTTGCCCGATGCTGTGAAAAATATGCCTGAAATGAGACAACTCGACCAGGTATCAGAAGAAAAATTTGTAGAACCTTTACAACAGGAGTTTGCCGTAAAATTAGCCCGACAATCTCTGGAACTCATGGCAAAAAATCCAGATACTGTAGACTACCTGAAAGATAAGCTTGAAAACTGGAATGATAATGAAATGGTAGCAGGGACTATTCTGGCTTTGGGAGGTGCCCTGAGTGCCGTAATGATCATGAGTACCTTTAGGGTTTCATACAATAAGGCCGATGGCTGGGAATTCAATCTTGGAGCTTCAAAAGATAATCAAAGTGAAACCATCAAGACTATTTTCGAGGCATTGTTCAAAGTCCTAAAACCTGGCCGAACGCTGGGTTTTTAATAGCGATTTGGTCAGGTTTTCAGCAAAAGTTTAAAATTATTTTTGTGATGAAATTCACTTTTTCCTAATTCAAATACGCTGGTAAATTTTACAACATTTTTTGGTATATAAAATATCTTTTTCTTTATCCAAAATATTTTTTTAAAGCACTGAAAATCAGTTATTTAAGTTTATAAAATATGGGGATAAATTAGTAAATCAGAATGGGGATGCGTAATTTTGGCCTACCAAATTTGCTCAATTTCACTTATAACCCCAGCGCAAATGAAGCGAGTCATTTTGAATTTATTAGTGGGAATTTTGCTGTTTCCTATGTTAGCTTTTTCTTATTCTGAAGACAACAGGGCTGATGAAATCATTGAAGAATTGGCCAAAAACTCAAAATGGGAAGAAGTTCTTTCCAATGCACATTTTTTGATTTTGGAATCACCTTACGAAGCAGGTGGGTATTATTATATGGCTTTCGCATACCACCATTTGGAAATGAAAAGTAAGGCAAAAACATATATCAAGCATGCAAAAAGGCTAAAAGACAAAAATCTCGCATACAAGATCTCCCAACTGGAGTTTGAAATGGGTAGGAGAAAATCCATGCCGGATTCCACAGGTTTAAGTGAAACCTCAAGTGATATCCGTATTCCCAAACTAAAGGACAGGTTCTATTTTAGTTATGATTTTCATCAATCGATGCCAATCGGGATTTCTATGGGAAATCTTAGGCCCAGAGGTGTTGGAAGCTACATGGCTGTTCGCTCAAATCAAGGTCTTTTTACAGCAACAAATGGTTTTGAAGTTAGGGGAAATGGCAAGCCATATGAATCCGATGCTGGATTTGAGCCTACTGGAATTACAAGAACCGGGTCGATTGAAGGAATTATGGGTTTGACATGGAAATTGATAGGACCATTATGGATGTATTCAGGGGCAGGCCTGAATCATTCCAGAGTTTTCTATGAAATGGAGAACCCGGAGGAAAATCCAAACTTGACATCCTGGGCCAAAAGCCCCCAAAATAATTTGAATGTATTTGCTTTGGAATCTGGCTTGATAATGAATTTAATGGGAGTAAATCTGAAAATCGGCACGGTCATGACTGATTTTGATTACAATCATCTTAGAGTACAGGTGGGATTAGGCTTCTCTTTGGTTCAAAAATGATCAATTTTTTTTATATACTTGAAGTCGGGGTTGGTGTGGAAAAAGACTCTGACCAAAGATTCAAGTAAAAACAGTTTGAAGACTTAGTCTAAGTCTTCAAACTGTGAAAGGTCAAATACCTCTGATTCTAAATAATGGGGGTAAATTTTAAGATGCTGTTTTTTAACTTCTTTTACCAGTGCTTTTCGGAAGTCTTCTACGTGAGTCCCATCTTGCGCTGCCATGAAAACAGGAGTAATTCCGGTTTTCTTTTCATAAGCTTCGGATAATTTTTCAAGATCCAGGTAATTGTTTTCCTCTACCTCAATTTCAGTCATATGTTGAAGTTCTTCTTCCGAAGGTTTTTCTTGGATCAGATCTATTTTGTTGAATACCAAAAGCATGGGTTTATCCCTGGCCCCGATTTCATTCAAGGTATTGTTAACCACTGTAAAATGGTCTTCAAATCCTGGGTGGGAGATATCGATGACATGTACCAAAAGGTCTGCTTCTCTGATTTCATCAAGTGTTGACTTGAATGATTCTATCAGGTGAGTAGGCAGTTTTCTGATAAAGCCCACTGTGTCGGACAGCAAAAAAGGTATATTGTCCAAAACAACTTTTCTTACAGTAGAATCAACTGTCGCAAAGAGCTTATTTTCAGCCAGAATTTCTGATTTGGTGATCAAATTCATGAGGGTGCTTTTGCCCACATTGGTATATCCTACCAAAGCCACTCTAACGATGCCTTTTCTTCCCTTTCTTTGGGTTACACCTTGTTTTTCAATATCCTTGAGCTTGTTTTTCAGCAAAGTGATCTTTTGGCGGATGTCCCTTTTATCTGTTTCTATTTCTTTTTCACCGGCACCGCCTCTGGTACTTGTTCCTCCCCGCTGACGTTCCAAGTGAGTCCACATTCTTGTAAGTCTTGGCAGGAGGTATTGGAACCTTGCCAGTTCTACCTGGGTCTTGGCCTGGGCAGTTTGGGCCCGGTTGAGGAATATGTCCAGTATCAGTAAAGATCTGTCATATACTTTTATCTTGAGTTCATTCTCGAGATTTCTCATCTGAGATGGAGAAAGATCATCATCAAAAATGACCATGTCCACTTCAAAGTGTTCGATGTATGATTTGATTTCCTCAAGCTTTCCTGTTCCTACAAAAGTTTTTACATCAGGTTTTTCAAGCCTTTGTGTAAATCGGTATACTGTACTGGCACCGAGAGTTTCGGTTAGAAATGCGAGCTCATCCAGGTATTCAGCAGCTTGCTGGTCAGATTGACCTTGTTTAATCAATGCCACAAGAACAGCAGTGTCTTTTTTGGGCGCAGTATCGTAAAGTTTTTGAAGTTTTCTTGAATATTTGCTCATGTATAAGTAGAATGCAGGGATAGATTAATTAGTTCATCAAGGATTATATTGCAAAGTTACCAACCTAGCGTGAAATCCTGTTATATTTGAGCCTCATATAATTGAGCACATGAAAATTATTGAATCACCCATCAAAGGAGTCTTTGAAATTTATCCCAAAAAATGGCAGGACAACCGAGGTTACTTTTTTGAATCTTACAGAGCTGATATTCTTCAGGAGAGCGGAATAGATGAAGAATGGCTACAGGAAAATCAATCCTTTTCAAAAAAGGGAATAGTTAGGGGCCTCCATTTTCAGAATAATCCATTCAGCCAAGCCAAACTGGTGAGGGTGCTTTCTGGTACTGTCTTGGATGTGGCTGTAGATCTTAGAAAAGGATCAGAGACTTTTGGAAAGGCTTTTGTCAAGGAACTGAACAGTGAGGAAGCAAACATGCTTTATATTCCTGCGGGATTTGCTCATGGATTTTCTGTTTTGGAGGATGCGGTTTTTTCCTACAAATGTTCTAATTATTTTAATAAAGAAAGCGAAGGAGGGATTCTTTGGAATGACCCTGAGTTAAATATAGATTGGGGGGTAGATTCACCGGTATTGTCTGAAAAAGATCAATATTGGCCTACCCTCAAAGAGTTTAAAGAAAAAAGTGGAGGTGGATTGTAATGGGATTATTAGACCTGTTTAAAAGGAAAAAGACTGAAATAACCGATGACCTGAGTTTGAAATGGTTGGAAGTGGATATGCATTCTCACTTGATTCCAGGCATAGATGATGGATCAAAGACTTTGGAAGAATCTATAGAACTGGTCAAAAGGCTCCATGGCTATGGTCTTCGAAAGTTGATCACGACACCGCATATTATGTCGGAATTTTACAGGAATACCCCCGAAATTATTGGCTTGGGTTTAGAGGATTTGAGGCTTGGATTAGCAAAAGAGGGGATTGATATAGAGATTCATGCTGCCGCTGAATATTACTTGGATGAGATTTTTTTGGAAAAAGTCCAAGGTGGAGAAAAGCTGCTCACGGTAAAGGACAACCTTGTGTTGGTAGAAACCGGTTTTATCAATAGGCCCCAAATGCTCTTAGAGATCTTTTTTGCGATGGAGATGAATGGTTATAGGCCAATTTTTGCTCACCCAGAAAGATATCAATACCTTATCCAAGACAAAAAATTACTTTCAGATCTTTTTGATAGAGAAATTTACTTTCAGATCAACCTTTTGTCTTTGACGGGGTTTTATTCCAAACCGGTGAAGTCTTTTGCAGAAATGCTTGTAGATGAAGGGAAGGTGAGGTTTTTTGGAACAGACTGTCACAATCACAGGTATTTGGATATGCTGGAATCTCTTCCCGCCAGTAAGTATTTTGGAAAGATCCAACAGTTGGATTTACTCAACAGAAATCTATGAAAATTCTAATCACGGGAGCTACAGGTCTTTTGGGAAGTAGTCTAGCGAGAAAATTCGCTCCCTTGGGTGAAATAAATGGGATAAAAAGAGAAACAAGTGACCTTTCGCTTACTGATGGGCTTGCCATACAATGGCATACAGGAGACTTATCAGATATTCAATCTCTGGAAGATGCATTGGAGGGAATGGATTTGGTGATCCATTCGGCAGCTTTGGTGTCTTATGACCCAAAAGATGAGTCGAAGTTGATGCGGGTGAATGTAGAGGGCACTACCAATTTGGTGAATGCCATGCTTACCAAAGGTGTGGAAAAGTTGATCCATATTTCATCTGTGGCTGCCTTGGGCAAAAGTCCTGACAACAAAGTCATTGATGAAACTCACAAATGGGTGAACTCTGACCTGAACACGCCTTATGCCATTTCCAAATATCTCAGTGAACTAGAAGTATGGAGAGCAGTTCAAGAAGGACTAAAAGCCTTGGTCGTTCATCCCAGCATTATTTTGGGAAAAGTTGGGACCGGAAGATCCAGTACAGAAATTTACAATTATGTATTGGAAGAGAAAAAATACTACCCGGCTGGTACTGTCAATTATATTGATTTAAGGGATACTGTAGATTTGATTTATGAACTCTATCAAAAATCCCAGTGGAACGAGCGTTTTATTCTAAGCGCAGATAGCATATCTTATAAGGAGTTCTTTGAGAAAATGGCCAAAGCTTTGGGCAAAAAAGCTCCCGATACAGCTGTTACAAATGGCATGTTGACCATTGGGCTATTTTTCATCAAAATAGCAAAATTGTTAGGTTTAAGTAAGAGCCCCCTCAATAAACAAACCGCAATGATTTCTCAATTGTCTTATCATATGGACAATACCAAAGTGAAAAATCTACTTTCATTCCAATTCACTCCCATAGAAAAAACATTTGAATGGGCTGGTTCGAACGATTCATAGTCCTTTGCCGTTTTGTCAAATGAATCAAAAAACAGGCATTTTGAAGCAGCCTTATTAAATGCGATGATTGATTCAGAAAAAATAAATAAGAATACTTTTTAGGACACCGATTATTTTGGTATCTTAAATAACAAATAAATACAGCCGATGACCGGAGACTTTGATAACGAATGGGATGAGGACAGAGAGTTAGTAGAGAGATTCGAAAACTCGCTCAAATCCAACCTTGACTTGTACTTTGAAGAAGAAGAATTAGAGAATATCGTCCGGTTTTACTTCGACCAACAAAAGTTCGTCAAAGCATTGAAAGCCTCTGAGCATGCTTTGGAAAAATTCCCCTTTAGTGTAGAAATAAAGCTTCTAAAAGCCAACTGCCTGATATTCAATGATGAGCTGGATGAAGGTTTGGATATTTTGGAAAGCATCAACAACCTTTCTCCCAATAACGAGGACATCGTCTTGGCCTATTCCAATGCCCTGATGATCGCAGGAAATATGAAAGAGGCGATTGGGATGCTTGAGGATTTTCTACCCTTGGCAGAGGATAAAGCTGAGGTGCACTATCTTTTGGGAAATCTTTACAGAGCGGAGAATGATTCTGAGAAAGCGATTTTTCATTACAAGCAATGTGTCAAATTAAGGATCAATCATGAAGATGCTCTTTTTCAGCTCGCCATGATTACCGAAGAAGAAGGGTCATTTGATGAAATACTCATTTTTTATCAGGAATTTATAGACCAAGATCCCTATAGTGCCGGAGCGTGGTACAATATGGGAGTGGTGTATAATAGGCTTGGTAGGTATGAAGAAGCCATTCAAGCTTATGATTATGCCTTGATCATAGATGATTCATTTGCATCGGCCTATTTCAATTTGGGCAATGCCTACATGAATACCGAACAATTTGAACTTGCACTTGAAGCTTATCAAAACACCATCAATTGTGAAGGTGCCAACGCTGAAAACTGCTGCTATCTGGCCGCTGCTTACGAAAAAATGGGGCAGATTGACATGGCGTTCAAATATTTTAAAAAATCAGCAAAACTGGACCCTGAATATGATGATGCCTGGTTTGGTCTGGGGATGTGTATGCTCAAGAAAGAAAAGTTTTTTGAGGCTATACATTATTTTAGAAAAGCCATTAAGCTTTGTAATGATAATGCTACATACTGGGTAGGCCTAGCAGATGCTGAATATAACCTTGGTAATTTACAGGCAAGTTCAGAAGCCTATGAGGAGGCGATTAATCTGGAACCGGGCATCATGGAAACCTATGTCAATCTTGCTATAATTTATTTTGACCAAAACAGGTTTGAAGAGACTGTAGATGTAATGAAGGAAGGGATAGAAGAACTTCCAGAGGAGTCAGAGCTTTATTATAGACTTGTTGTGTATTTGCTTAGAATGGGGAAATACAAGGAAGCCTTTTCATATTTAGAAAATGCATTAACTTTGAACTTTGAGAAGCATATAATTTTGTATGATTTGATGCCTGACATTAAAAAACAGAAGGCGATTTTCAAAATTATCTCTCAGTATAGGGAAGACTCATCAGCTTCCTGAGACCTATTATCGAAAATCAGAAATTTATTTGAATGAATTATTTTCTTAAGAATCTCCCTGTGCGGACTGAAAAGCCACGTACTGCAGGCTTTACCATGGTCATGGACAAAGGATTGAGCCTTAAAGAAGTGGAAAATTTCATCAGTGCCAACAGTGATTTTGCTGATATTGTAAAGCTGGGCTGGGCCACTTCTTACCTTACCAAGCATTTGGCTGAAAAAATAGAGCTTTACAGAGATGCAGGTATCCCTGTATATTTTGGAGGGACACTCTTTGAAGCTTTTGTTATTAGGGATCAGTTCGACGATTACAGGAAAGTGCTGGAAAAATATGACCTTAAATTTGCGGAAGTGTCTGATGGCTCTATCAGTTTGCCACATGACAAAAAGTGTGAGTTTATCAGGACGCTGGCAAAGGATGTGACCGTACTTTCTGAGGTAGGGTCCAAAGATGCCGCCAAAATTATTCCCCCCTACAAGTGGATAGAACAGATGCAAAGCGAACTTGATGCGGGTTCTTGGAAGGTAATTGGTGAGGCAAGAGAAGGGGGTACAGTCGGGCTTTTCAGAGATTCCGGAGAGGTGAGGCAAGGTTTGGTGGAAGAAATTCTCACCAAAATTCCCGAAGAAAAAATTATCTGGGAAGCACCTCAAAAGGAACAACAGGTTTGGTTTGTCAAACTCCTAGGGGCAAATGTCAATTTGGGTAATATCGCACCCAATGAATTGATTCCACTAGAGACTATCAGGCTTGGGTTGAGAGGAGACACCTTTGACCATTTCCTTGGAGATCACAAACTGTGATTAACGAGATTTATAAAAAGCTCAAAAAGTATTGATGCCGGGTTTTTCGGCATCTTTTTCATTTCAATCTATGGGTAGATTAAAAAACACAATCCTAACCTTTCTCAAGGGGATGGGGATGGGAGCTGCAGATATTGTTCCCGGCGTTTCCGGAGGTTCCATTGCGCTGATCACTGGGATTTACGAACAGTTGCTTGATAGTATCAAATCCATAGATGCAGAGGCTTTGAAGTTACTTTTCAAAGCCAAGTTTGTGGAATTTTGGCAGCACATCAATGGAAAGTTTTTGCTGACTTTGTTAGCAGGGATTCTATTCAGCATATTTTCCCTTTCCAAGCTGATCACTTACCTGATGGAAGAGCACCCCATTCCCTTGTGGTCATTTTTCTGTGGGCTAATCATAATTTCAGCAATTATCATTCTCAGGGATATCAAAGGCTGGACAATTGCCGTTATCTTGTTTTTATTGATAGGGATAGTTTTCGCCTATTTTGTAACCGGGCTTCCGCCCACAGGATCTCCCGATGCACTTTGGTTTACTTTTATTGCAGGTGCCATAGCTATCAGTGCCATGATTCTTCCGGGGATTTCGGGGAGTTTTCTCTTACTGATTCTTGGGCAGTACGAGAGAGTTTTACAGGCAGTAAATGAAAGAGATATAGTCACTTTAGCATTGTTTGCTTTGGGATGCGTAGTCGGGTTATTGTCTTTTAGTAGGTTGATTTCCTGGTTTTTAAAGAAATATCATGCCCTGACCATTGCCTTCCTGTCGGGAATTATGCTTGGGTCGATCAATAAAATCTGGCCTTGGAAAAAAGTGATCTCTTACCGACTATCCTCCAGTGGGGTGCAGAAACCATTCATTACAGAAAATGTGCTTCCTCAAAATTATTTAAGTGTTACTGGGGAAGAATCCTTAATTTTGCTGGCAATATTGGCATTTTCTTTTGGAATCCTGTTGGTATTGGGAATTGAAAGAACAGCATATTACATCAGCAAAAAATGAAAAAATACGGGTTGATAGGTTTTCCACTGGGTCATTCTTTTTCGAAGAAGTATTTTACTTCAAAATTCGAAAAGGAAGGGATTGATGATTGCCGTTTTGACTTGTATGAAATCCCTGAAATCACCCAATTTCCTGATATCCTGAGCAATAATCCTGAATTGAAGGGGCTAAGCGTTACGATTCCGTACAAAGAAAAAGTCATCCCTTATTTAGATTTCCTTGACCCAGCTTGCAAACAAATCGGAGCAGTGAACTGCATTCAGATCCGGGAAAGAAAGCTGACCGGTTTTAATACAGATTACATTGGCTTTAAAAATTCACTTGAAAAATGGTTGGGAAATGAGAGACCGAATGCTTTGGTGTTGGGAACAGGCGGCGCTTCCAAGGCGGTAGTGCAAGCCCTAAAAGACTTGCACATAGACCACCTGATGGTGAGCAGGACAGCTTCTGATCATCCTGGATTTATCACCTATCAGGACTTGAAAGAAAAGCCCGGCTTACTTTCACAATATCATCTGATTATCAATACTACACCCTTGGGGACATATCCCAATACGGAAGAAATGCCAGAGATAGACCCTGCCCATATTTCGGGCAAGCATAAAGTTTATGATTTGGTTTATAATCCTGAAAAGACTTTTTTAATGAGGTCCCTGGAAGCCAGGGGAGCCTTGGTGAAAAATGGATTGGAAATGCTCGAACTACAGGCAGAAGCTGCCTGGAAGATTTGGAATTAATTTCACATCTATTATTATTTACACTATGTATTGGAAGAAAAAAACACACGAACAAGTAAAAGAATATATTTTCAAGGCCTTGGATCATAACCTGGATTATAGAGGAGACAGGCCGATTCTAGGCATTCCAGGCACATACCTGGACACCACAGAGTTTTATCCGGATGCCCCATTCCTCAAAGATGCCCCATTCATGTCCGCAATGGTAAGGAATCCTAACCATATAGGGGTTCATACTCTGAGTGAAGAATCTGTTTTGGAGGTTTTTGAAGGTACTCAGAAAATAGAAAAGGAACTGATCAAGCTTGTTTCCGAAGAAATATTCAATGGTGATTCGGGAAAACAAGACGGATATGTTGCCACTGGAGGCACAGAGGCCAATATTCAGGCTATGTGGATTTACAGGAATTATTTCCGGAAGTCAATGGGGGCCAGAATTGGAGAAATTGGCTTGGTTTACTCTCAGGATTCTCATTATTCCATGCCTAAAGGCGCCAATATCCTCAATCTCCACAATATTATTGTAGAGGTCGATCAAGAAACCAGAGAAATCCGCAAAGACTCCTTGGATCAAAAGGTAAAAGAAGCCTTGAAAGATGGTATCAAGTACTTTATTGTGATTGCCAACCTTTCTACGACCATGTTTGGTTCAGTGGATGATATTGATATGTTGGGAGACTATTTTAGCAATCTAAATGTAGATTTTAAGATACATGTAGATGCTGCTTACGGTGGCTTTATATACCCCTTTACCAATACTACCAGCAGGTTTACATTCCAAAATCCCTACATGAACTCCATTACTGTAGATGGGCACAAGATGTTGCAGACACCCTATGGTACAGGCTTGTTTTTGATCAGGAAAGGGTATTTTGATTACGTCAAAACAGAAGAAGCTCAGTATATACCCGGCAAAGACTATACGATCAGTGGGAGTCGATCAGGAGCCAATGCGATTTCCATGTGGATGATTTTACAGATTCATGGTTCTGAGGGGTGGAAGTACAAAATGGAAACCCTTTGTGATAAGACCGAACGGATTTGTAAAAAGCTGGATAGGATGGGGGTGGAATACTTCCGAAACCAATACCTGAATATCATTGCCATCAAAGCAAAATATATGAGTATGGAATTGGCGAATAAATATTATCTCGTTGCAGATTCCTATGAATTTGAGCCAAAATGGTTCAAAATTGTGGTGATGCCCCATGTCAAGCCTGGTACTATTGATGCGTTCTTGATGGATTTGGATTCAGAGGTAAGAGGTAGAAAGTAGCCTTTAGCTTTGCATTTTTAAAGGCGTATTTAAGGGAGATCTTAAATACGCCTTTTTATTTTTAAGTATCATATAGGGTGATTTTTTTTATACAGGGTATTTTTGAAACAATGTTTTTTTTGAGAGTTGGTTTACCCAGAGGATAATCTAAAATTTATTGACTTGACTTTCAATTGAATAACATTGCGGAATTCTTAATCTTTCTTATTTTATCTTATTTAAATGGTAATCTTATTTTTATTTTTCTAACTTATTCCTAACTATTAACCGCTAAAATTTTACCATTTATGCCAAGAGCTAAATCCGATAAAGACCGTAAAATTTTTGTGCTGGACACTTCTGTAATCCTATATGCACATAATTCCATCATGAACTTTGCTGAGCATGATGTGGTCATCCCTATCACTGTATTGGAAGAGCTCGATCAGTTTAAGAAGGGTAACGATACCAAAAATTTTGAGGCCAGAGAATTTATCCGACTCTTGGATAAACTCTCCAAAGACAACATGATTCACAATTGGACTCCGCTCAATGGCAAGACCAAAGGCAACTTTAGAGTGCTCATGAACCCGGAGAATAATATCAACGCCAATATTGTATTCGGAGAAGAGAAAAATGACCACAAAATCCTAAATGCGGCTCTACACCTCAAAGAGACCGAGAAAAACAGAAAAGTAATTTTGGTCAGTAAAGACATTAATCTTCGTCTCAAAGCAAAGTCCCTGGACATTTATGCGGAAGACTATGAAACCGGCAAGATTAAGAATATTTCCGAGCTGGAAAATACAGGAAGATTCGTCCTTGATGGTGTGGATCCCGAGATGATCAATCAACTCTACGACAAGCATCATGTGGAAGCAAAACTGATTCTTGGAACCAGAAAAAGGAAAGCCAATGCTTACTATATCCTTAAAAGTGATAAAAATTCTGTCTTGGCATACTTTAATGCAGAAGACAATACTTTGGAAAGAGTAGATAAAAAGCTGGCATACAATATCAAACCTAAGAATGCCGAACAAACATTTGCATTGCATGCGATTCTCAACCCCCGGGTGAAGTTGGTATCTATTCAAGGTGTAGCAGGGACAGGAAAGACATTACTGGCACTAGCAGGAGCATTGGAACAAAGACGGGAATACAAGCAGGTATTTCTGGCAAGACCCATTGTACCTTTGAGCAATAAGGACATTGGCTACCTCCCAGGAGATATCAAATCCAAGCTCAATCCCTACATGGAGCCATTATGGGATAATTTGAAATTTATCCAAAATCAGTTTAAAGAATCCGACAAAGAGTATCAGAAAATCACAGAATTAGTCAACCAGGAAAAACTGGTCATTCAGCCTTTGGCATATATCAGGGGGCGTTCTTTGTCTAATATTTTCTTTATTGTAGATGAGGCCCAAAACCTCACTCCTCACGAAATTAAGACCATTATCAGTAGGGCTGGAGAAAACACAAAAATTGTTTTTACAGGAGATATTTTCCAGATAGACACCCCTTACCTTGATTCTCAGAGTAATGGACTATCTTATTTGATAGATCGGGTAAAGGATCATCCACTTTATTCCCATATCAAACTTGAAAAGGGAGAAAGATCAGAGTTGGCTAATTTGGCCAATGACCTTTTGTAAGCAGTTTCATAATTGAGTATTACCGATGGAAACTGGCAATCCATCGGTTTTTTTATTTTACATCTTTGGTTTTTGAATCCGGATGGTCATTCCAGTACCAAGCGATCTGAATATCAATTATATGGTTTGAGGACAATGGCTTGATGGGCAGCCAGTCCATTTATCCCATTTATCTTTCGTCCTTTTTCAAAAGTCCTTAGATTTATTCAACATCGTGGAAAATGTCCGAGCCACTAAACTTCTGGGAGCAGATATCATATTTATGCCGCATGTGACCATGTGTACTCCGTCTACACGTCCTGGAGCTGGATTTGTGGATCCTAAGCTTTGGGAAAACAGGGAAAATGATCCCACAAGCCTGAGAATGGAGTTTGATGGCTTAAAAGGAAGGGCATGGCTGATGAAGTGGCTTCCTGCCAGAGCGTATGACAACGCTGTTTATGCAGTTTTTTCCAACCCAATAGGAATGGATGATGATCAGTTGAAAAACGGTTGTTCAATGATCATAGACCCTTTTGGAGATATCTTGGTAGAATGCAGGGAGTTAGAAGATAGTTTTGTGATTGCTTCCGTACAGGCTGAAAAATTAACACAGGCTGGTGGACATAGATACTTAATGGCAAGAAGGCCGGAGCTTTATAAGGATATCATCGGTGGTTCCCATCAATCGGAGCAAAAAGTGGCTTGGTTGAAGGGAGAAAAAGAAATCGAATAAGAAAAGGATACTGAATGCCTAAAAATTCAGAATTTGCTCCTCTTAGGAATTAAGTACTGATGAGCAAATACTTTGTTGGACGTTGACGAAGATTTTTCTAATCTTCATAAAATCAATTTTTACATTTAATTACTGTTTAGCTAATATTATTTTTCATTTTTCATGCAACCTTTTTTTCCAAATCCGTATCAATTGACTTGTATCACAAAATAATATTTTGTGTACGAAACCGAACAGGTCTCGCTTCATTGATAATTATAAGCAATTGAAAATCAGTGTATTAAAAATTTGGATTCAAATTTGGCATATACTAGTCATGCAAGCGTAACTGATTGGTTGAGAAACAATTGAAAACTTTAAATTATATAAAAATGAAACCAACTATTTTGACTCAAAAAAATGTATGTGCCTTATTAGGCCTAATGATGGCAATGACTATTTTATGGTCTGCCAGTGCGGAAGCGAAAGATCAATCTTTCGGAGAGGTGGCTACCGTGAAGGGAGTAAATGATACAATTGAAGCCAAAGAGGCCTTTCAGGTTTTGGAGGTAGATCTAAAAGATCTTAAAGTACAGCCAACACTGACATTCATCAATAAGTATGGTGAAGTGGTAGCTGAATTTTACGGAGAGAAATCAGAAATCGAAGGGAAGTTCAAAGAACTTGTCAAAAAAGGAAGTCTATTGGTTGCTTCAGGCAAACAGGAAATCTATCTGATTTGACAGTTTAGTTGATTGTTTGGTTTTTTGAAAAGTAAAAAAGGTGGGCATTGCTCACCTTTTTTATTGTTATCAACTTTCCGTGATGGTGTTTAACTTCGCGAGGAAGCCATTGTAATACTGTCGTCCGACCTGTACTACTGGTCCTGAAATGAGTGAAATGTCTTTTGTATTAAAGCTTTCTATTTGTGCTAACTGCACGATAAAGGATTTCTGGACTCTCATGAAAAGATGGGAAGGAAGTTTTTCTTCCATATCTTTCATCGATTTTCTGATTGTAAAATTTCTTCCTTTGCAGTAGATGGTCACCATGTTGCCATTGGCCTCAACGTAATAGATTTCTTTGTACGGAACCCTTTCGTATGCATTGTCAGATTTGATAAATACTGCATCATTGACCAGGTAAGGACTTTCGTCTTTATTGATGACTGTGGAGGCAGTAGCTGGAGCGGGCTTAGCTCTTTTGTTGTAGAGCACGATCTCTACGATTGCATGGATATCATTTGTATTGAAAGGTTTTACAATAAACCCTGCAGGGTTTATTCTTTTTGCTCTTTCAATGATGGTAGGGTCAGAGTAAGAAGTTACAAATACCAAAGGTGCATCTACCATTTGCTTGATGATCTCTCCCAGCTCAATGCCGTCTTTGTCTCCTTTTAGCTTGATGTCCATAAAAACCAAGTCAGGGCGATATTTTTTCACCACTTTGATGGCCTGATTCGCAGAATTGGCAGTGTCTATATTGACATACCCTAAAAGCTCTAATATTTCCTCAATATTTTCTGCAATATTGATGTCGTCTTCGACGATTAAAATCCTTTCCTCTTTCATAGGTGCTTTGTTCGAAATAAAGCGTTAAAATTTTAACAAAGTAGATTTTTATAGATATAAAACCAATATATAGCTCTATTTACAAAATTTGGTTCTGAGAATCAATAAATACATCGTATTTCTTAATTCAAAATAGAGATATATACAATTAAAGGCTCATCATATCCTTAAAACGGGCAGCTTGTCTTCTACTTACTTCAATTCTATCACCACCCTTAAGGGTGACTACTAGTCCACCATTGAACCAAGGCTCTATTGCTTCTACCCAACTTAGGTTGATGATGTGTTTTCTGCTGGCACGGAAAAATGATTTCTCATCCAGCCTTTCGTCCAATGCGTTCAGGGATTTGTGAATCATTGGTTTATTGTTGTCAAAGTAAACTTTGATATAGTTACCGTCAGATTCGAAAAGCCTGACATTCTGAAGTTTGACAAACCAGCACCTGTCACCATCTTTTACAAAGACCTGGTCATGCAAGGTAAGCTTTTTGCTTTGGTGGGAATCAGTGGCGATTTCTTGTCTTTCATTGCTGTCGGCTAGCTTCTTTTGAAGTCTTTCAATAGCTTCACCCAATCTTTTGGGTTCTACTGGCTTGAGCAAATAATCCAAGGCATTTACCTGGAATGCTTTAAGAGCATACTCATCGTACGCCGTAGTAAATATCACATGTGGGACATTGTCTAACTCTTCCAATAAATCAAAACCGGTTTTTTCCGGCATTTGAATATCCAAGAAGACAACGTCAGGGTTCATGGATTCTATTTTATCCTTGGCATCATCTACGTTATTTGCTTCACCGACCACTTCTACGTGATCAAATTGTGAGAGTAAATTGATCAGCTCTTTTCTGGCTAACCTTTCATCGTCGATTACTAGTGCGCGCATTTTTCGTTAAATTTTAACCTAATGTAAGGTTTTGTTTTGGAATTTTTATTTCAGTTATAACAAAATCGTTACCCGAATTGAAAATTTTGAAGGAAGCCCTGCTCCCATAGATCAGTTTCAACCGCTGTATGGTATTGCTAATCCCATGCCCTTCTCCGTCCTTTTTCTTGCTTAATGCATTGGCTTTCAGTTGTCCGCTGTTCTTGACCTGGATGATCAGGCCATCTCTGATTCCCTCATGACATTTGATTTCTATAAGTCCGCCTTTTACCCTGTTGGAAATACCATGTTTGATGGCATTTTCCACAATTGTCTGCAACATCATGGGGGGGACTTTGTATTCGTAGGCTGTAGGGTCTACGCTGTATTTGATATCCAGCCTTTCCTCAAACCGGATGGATTCCAAGTTGAGATAATCCTTCACTGTGTTGAATTCATTTTCAAAATCTATGGTCCTTTTTTTATCCATCATCAGAGAAAATCTAAGGATATTGGATAATTGGGTGATTGCGGTTTTGGCTTTGGAGGGATCCTCATCTACAAGTGCGCGGACGCTATTGAGTGCATTGAAAATAAAGTGGGGATTGAGCTGGCTTTTGAGGTGATTCAGCTGGATTTCGTTGATTTTGGCCTGGTACTTTAGAGATTGGTTGTAATTGTCCAGAAAATGGAAAAGGAAGTACATCATTACCCAAAGGGCATAAAAAAGGAAGCTCACGAAAATATTACCGGCTATGACTACGGGCCTGAAATCTACTTCGGTGTCCAGGATGTCAAAAAGAAGATTGATGATGATCTGGGCTATGGTATTCAGAACACTCAGTAGAAGCAAAGCCAAGAATGAATTGAAGAGAAGCTTTCCAAAATTCAGATTGAACCAGCCATACTTTTTGATGGTGTTTCTTAGAATATGTGTGGAAAAAAGGTAAAAGGCCGACAATGAAAAGAAAGCTCCCACCTGTACAGAAGAAATCCCCCTATCCAAAGAGATAAAAAAAAGATAGATCAAAGCCAGGCTTGACCATCCCAGTATCTGAAGACTCCAATATAAGCGTATCCTGTTCATAACCTGACCCCAAATATAGTCAAGCTTGTGAATGCCGGACTATTAATTTTACAGAAGGGTGGCTAATCTGCAATGGAGGGTTATATTCGGTGCTCAACTCAATTCTTCTTTGAGAAAACGGGCCGTATGACTACTTTTATGCTTGGCGACCTCCTCTGGACTGCCTTTGCAGACTATAGTTCCTCCATTAGATCCTCCTTCAGGGCCCAAATCCACTATGTAGTCTGCTACTTTGATAATATCCAAGTTGTGTTCAATAATAAGGACAGTATTGCCTTTTTCAACCAACTTGTTCAAGACTTCCAGAAGGTGCTCAATATCCTGAAAATGAAGTCCCGTGGTAGGCTCATCTAATATATAAAAGGTATTTCCTGTGTCTTTTTTAGAAAGCTCGGTTGCCAGCTTGACACGCTGCGCTTCTCCACCGGAAAGTGTGGTGGCATGCTGTCCTAATGTAATATAATCTAAGCCGACATCATTCAGGGTTTTTATTTTTCTGAGGATTTTAGGCTGATTTTCGAAAAACTCAACTGCTTGTTCCACTGTCATGTCCAGCACATCAGAGATGGATTTGCCTTTGAACCTGACTTCCAAAGTTTCCCGGTTATACCTTTTTCCTTTACAGGTTTCGCAGGGAATATGTACATCCGGCAAAAAATCCATTTCGACCAGCTTCATTCCTGCTCCTTCACAGTCTTCACAGCGACCTCCTTTTACATTAAAACTAAAACGGCCAGGTTTATAACCTCTGATTTTGGCTTCTGGCAACTCTGTAAAGAGTGCGCGGATATCTGTAAAGACCCCTGTATAAGTGGCAGGATTGGATCTTGGAGTCCTTCCGATAGGGGATTGGTCAACTTCTATGACCTTATCAAGGTATTTCAACCCGTCTATGCTTTTGTGCGGCAGAGGTTCTTTTTTGGAATTGTAAAAATGCTGGTTGAGAAGCGGATAAAGAGTCTCGTGAATCAAGGAGCTTTTTCCTGATCCGGATACTCCGGTGACACAGATCATCGTACCCAAGGGTAACTTCAAATCTACATTTTTCAAATTATGCCCTGATGCGCCTTTCAATGTCAGGAACTTTTCATTCCCCTTTCTTCTCTTTTCAGGAATAGCAATATTCACTTCACCATTGAGATATTTGGCTGTGAGGGAATTCATTTTCAAAATCTCTTTGGGAGTACCTGCCGCGACGATCTGACCACCATGTCTACCTGCACCGGGTCCAATATCGATGACAAAATCAGCTGCTAGCATCATATCCTTGTCGTGCTCCACCACAATCACTGAATTGCCTAAATCCCGCAAATCCTGTAGCGCTTTGATCAACTTTACGTTATCCCTTTGGTGCAAGCCAATACTCGGCTCATCCAGAATATAAAGTACGCCTACCAATTGGGTCCCGATTTGTGTGGCCAACCTGATCCGCTGGGCTTCTCCTCCTGAAAGTGTCCTAAGCGGTCTATTCAGAGTGAGGTAATCCAGCCCTATATCCAGCAAAAATCCGATTCTTTTTCTGATTTCTTTGAGCACCTCTTTGGCAATCATGTTCTGCCTCTCGTCCAACCTTTCCTCCAGATCTTCGAACCATTTGCCCAATGTGCTGATATCCATCATGGCCAACTCTCCAATGTGGGTATTGTCCAGTTTAAAGTGAAGGGCTTCTTTTTTCAAGCGATACCCTTCGCAGTCCGGGCAGGTTTTGGTGATGGTAAACTCACTCACCCAATCCTGGATTTTTTCAGTGCCTCCTTCTTGTTGTTTTTGAAGAAAATTGACAATACCCTCAAAGGTGGTGTGCCACTTGGTGCCCGGATACTTGACAGAATCAACAGCTACTTCAACTTTGTCTCCATACAAAAGAATATTGACAACTTCTTCCGGAAGTTTGGCAATAGGAGTGGAGATGCTGCATTTATAATGTTTGAGTATGGCTTCAATTTTTTTGAAAATCCACACATCTCTGTATTCACCCAAAGGAGCAATACCTCCACGGGTAATGCTTAAGCTTGGATCCGGAATGATGCTTTCTTTGGTGATTTCATCTATTACACCGAGCCCATTACAAGTAGGGCAGGCTCCGTATGGACTGTTGAATGAAAAAGTATTGGGAGCAGGTTCATCATAAGAAAGGCCGGTAGTGGGGTCCATCAGGTATTTCGAAAAATGATGGATATTTCCTTCCTCATCTCTCAACATGATAATGCCTTTTCCGTGCTGCAATGCTGTTTTGAGAGATTGGCTTATTCTAAATCTATCTTCCTGGTCAGCAATGATTCTATCTACGACGATTTCAATATCATGGATTTTGTATCGGTCTACCTGCATTTTAGGTTGGACTTCCATCACTACACCATCTACTCTCACCTTCGAAAAACCCATTTTTCTGATCTGTTCAAAGAGCTCTCGGTAATGCCCTTTTCTACCCTTGACTACAGGTGCGAGAATAAATAGTTTTTTCCCGCCAAAATTTTCAAATAGCTGCTCTACAATCTGATCCTCTGACTGTCGGATCATTTTGTGTCCACTGAGATAGGAAAATGCTTCTCCAGCTCTGGCATAGAGCAATCTCATAAAATCATAAATTTCAGTGACCGTGCCTACAGTAGATCTGGGGTTTTTGGAAGTGGTCTTTTGCTCAATGGAAATCACCGGTGACAATCCGTTGATTTTATCCACATCCGGACGCTCCATGCCTCCTAAAAAGGACCTGGCATAGGCCGAAAAGCTTTCCATATACCTTCTTTGCCCTTCAGCATAGATCGTGTCAAATGCCAACGAACTTTTTCCGCTTCCACTTAGCCCTGTAAGTACAATCAGCTTGTTGCGGGGAATGGAAATGTCAATATTTTTCAGATTGTGTTCTCTGGCACCGAAGATTTCAATCAACTCTTCTTTTTTCTCTACTAATAGGTCTGACATGGAGGATGTGTGCATGATTTGAAGCTTGCAAAAATACGCAGAATAGACGGGGATTCCGAAGCGATTCTAAGCTTAAAACCAAGTTGTCCAATCAAGGTTTTGATTTAGGAGGTTATTCTTTTTGTTTTTCTACCCTCCGGGCTGCTCTTCTCTCTTTCCGGCTGGGTTTGTCTTCATTGTCTTTATTCCCAAAAGAAATATTGAGTATCCCCCCGGATTCTTCTTCACCTGAGCGTTCAGCCTTGGCTTTTTCTCTCATATCGCTGATATCTTCTCCAGTAAGTGTGGATTTTAAACCAGAAAACAACAGTTGCCACCAATAATTGAACATGGACTTATATTGGATTCTCATAAAGTAAACTTTCCCTTCTTTCAGATTGCCCCTGTTATCGGGATTGTTGGATTTGATGATCAATTTGTTGGCTACAAAAGCCCCAAGTTTTCTCCACAAGTTATTGTCGCTCTCAAAGTCAGCATTCAATATCTCTATTTCCAGATTTTCGTATCGGACAATCAGGTCACCACTGCCTTCATAGTCATTGGCAGCAATGTTAAAATCTAATCGGTTGATCATTCCTGATTTCAAACCTATTTTTGCTTCAGGCTCCACCATAGAGTTGACAGAGGGAAGAGTGAAGTTTTTCAAGGTGCCTTTGAGTTTGAAATCGTGCATCTCGGTCTCCAGAAAATAAGTGATTTGGGTAGTGAGTTCACCTTCCCCCATGAGTTTGCCAGAGGCATCGATCAACATTTCATTGTTTTCATCTACTTTATCTTCAATGTTGGAAATATTGGTGATGTGCGCATTTACCTCTGAAAAATAGACATGACCTGCAGTGGGGGCATCATTGTCAGGCCTTTCTTCTACTTTGATGTATGCATTTTCAATAAATAGATTGTTTACGTGAACTTTCTGATCCAATTCCTCCAAGACCTGATTGATCATCTTAGGCCTTCTGGATTTATCCTCTGTTTTTCTTTTGTCTTTGAAGGCTTCCAAGTGCATGTCATGGGCAAATATAGAGTCTACTTCCAGGACTCCTTGGGATAAATATTCCTGAAAATTGACACCTTTGAGCTTCATGCTGGTTTTGTCAATTTCAATCCAAGTCTGTTCATAATCAAATTGGGAGGTGTATTCATACCTACCCTCTTTATTCAATAGGCCAATATACCCAAAGGTCATTTGTTCAGACTTGGTATCGAGCTCTATTTCTTCTACCCGGGTATATTGCCTGAATTGATCGAAGTGGAATTCTACACTTTCGATGGTACCGTGTACAGAAGAAATTTCGAAAAGCGCTTTGGAGTCTTCAATGTATTCCTTAGTCAACTTAAAGTCTTCTGCTTGCAGATCCATATCTATCATGGAAACTCTCAGCGAATCGTTGGAACTGTCCGTAAGTCGAATATTAAGATCACGTAGCTCAAAATAACCTACCTTGATGGCTTCATAGTTGCCGTTAGTTTTTGACTCGCTGATTTCTCCTTCTTCCTCCAGGTCATTGGCTAGAGTATCCAGGGGGGGGCTTGAGGACAAGAGGTTGATGTTGTCGACAAAAGCAGAGTCTACAGCAATAGTGTTCTGAAATAAGAAGGAATACCAACTAAAACCGCTGATATTTAGCCTGTCGATGTGGAGTTGAACCTTTACATGATCTTCAGTGGACAAAGAAGGAGGGGTCACTTCTACGTCTTTTAGGTTTAGAAAGGTACCTCTGTAATTATAATCCAACTGGATTTCCCCAAAATGTACTTCATGATCTCCAAAAGTGTTGGTTCGGGTAATCATATTGCTGACAATCCTATCGGCATTCTGATTGAGGTATAAGTTGATCAAAAAAGGTACTGCGCGCATGAAAAATGCTACAAGCAGAAAAAAAATGAGGACACCGATAAGAATTTTTTTCATTTGATTCAACTTTCAGTACTTGAGCATCACGGACACCGGGTTTTTTGACCGTCTGATTGGCTTTGAATGAAAGTTATGCCCCAGATTTTCAAAAAAATTATGTCTATGCCCTGAAGATATGAAATTGTCTGAGAACTATGGAAGCAAATCATTTAATTCTGAACAGGTAAGCGAATTGTATAGGTTTTTCCCCTTTTCACATTCAGGCTTGATGACCTTAGCCAGGGATTGTTGTTTTTGAGTTCTTTGTAATTGCTGTTATGCTGAATAGCCCAATTAGCCAGATTATCTACACTACTATCGATAATCAACTCTCTGTAGACGGCTGGTTGATAAATCTCCTTTTCCTTTAGCTCAAAGCCATATTTGACCGGGTTTTCGAAGATTTCCTTGAAGGCTAATATCCGGAAAAGATATCTACTGGTTTCATCATTGAGAAGTAAGTCATAATAGCTCGCCTGTCTTTGCTCCTGCAGCCTTCGGCCAAAGCCATTGATACCCATATTGTAGCTCGCTGCCACTGCAGTCCAATTTCCAAACTTTGCAAAAGCCGATTTCAGGTATTTACAGGTAGCTTCTGTAGATTTTTCCAGATGATAGCGCTCGTCCACATCATTGCTTACTTCCAGGTTGTATTCCTTGGCCGTAGCTGGCATAAACTGCCAAAAACCTCTGGCACCTGCAGGACTGACTACATTCATCAGCCCTGATTCTGCCATTGCCAAATATTTGAAATCATCGGGAACCCCCTGTTCATTTAGAATTCGCTCTATGGTAGGAAGATACTTTCCGGCCCTTTTCATCAGCAAGATCATGTTGGATTGCCAGTAGGCATTTACATAGATTTCCCGCTCAAACCTTTCTTTGACCTCTGCATCATTGAGAGGAACGGTCTCATCGGCGAATGAAATGGTTTCGGGCAATTCAAAAATCCTGACCTTGGGTTCAGGTATGCTAAAGGTCATGGTTTCGCCAGAACTGGATTCAAGTGTGATTTCTTCAGCATGCAATTCTTTTCTGGAATCTTCTGGGTTTTGAAAAAACCATAACAGGAAAAGAAGTCCGATAAGGCCGTAAATCAGAAATAAATGAGCTCTATTCAAAATCAATAATTTGGAGTGAGTAAATATTTGCTGTAGAAATCATCAATCACTTTGACAGCTTCTGTGGCATCATCCACGAGAATAAATAGATCCAGATCCTCAGCATTGATATAGTTATACTGCTCGAGTAAGGTGCTTTTGATCCAATCCATCAGTCCTGACCAATACTCTTTTCCGACCAGCACAATAGGGAACCTGCCGATTTTGATGGTTTGTATCAAAGTCATGGCTTCAAACAATTCATCTAAGGTGCCAAAACCTCCTGGCAGGACCACAAAACCCTGAGAATACTTGGTAAACATGACCTTTCTGACGAAAAAATAATCAAACATGATCATCTTATCAGGGTCTATATAGATATTTCCTTTTGCTTCAAAGGGTAATTTGATACAAAGACCAACAGAACGCCCGTTTTCAGAGGCTGCGCCTTTATTGGCAGCTTCCATGATGCCCGGCCCGCCTCCTGTGATGACCCCATACCCATGCCTGACAAGTTTGGCAGATAACTCTTCAGCCACCTTATAATGCGGATGATCTGCCGGTGTCCTCGCTGAACCAAAGACAGAGACACAGGGGCCTATTTTTGAAAGTTTCTCGAAACCTTCTACAAACTCGGAGATTACCTTAAAAATTACCCAAGAGTCTGTACTCTTGATCTCATTCCAATCTCTTTCTTTAAAAGCTTTTCTGATTTTTTCCTCTCTTTTTTCTTCAAAATTTTCAAATCTGCTGCTCATACTGCTTCCTGTTAATGTCAAAAGATAAAGGCTTAAAAGTAAACTTTAAGCCAATAAAGATAGGATATAAACGAAGTATAATAAAAGCAGGATATGAATTTATAGATAAGAGACAAACAAATGCATGAGGCAGAGAGATTTATATTGTAAGTGAATTAAACTCTGCTTACTTTCGCAGGCTTTTATAAAATATCATATGAACTTAAGGGAAAAGTCACAGGAGGTCAGGGTTTTATTTGATGAGCTGGACCAGGAAATCAAGGCTTTTTTAGATCAGAGCCAGCTGGGCTGCATTGCAGGTTGCGGTCGCTGCTGCGCCAACCCCAAAGTCAGCGCATCTATTTTGGAGTTTTTACCCTTGGCATTTGACCTTTATGAAAAAGGCAAGGCAGAATCTGCTTTGGAGCTACTTGAGAATTCCTCGGAAAATGATTTTTGTATAGTTTATAAAAGCCTATCCGCTGATGGTGAATCAGGTTTTTGTTCGGATTATGTGAACAGAGGATTGATATGTAGGCTTTTTGGATCATCTGCCAGAGTCAATAGACTTGGAGAAAGAGAGGTTATCACCTGCAAAAAAATCAAAACAGAGAAGGCTGATCTTTATCAACATGCAGCCTTAGAAATCAAAAAGGATATGCCTGTTCCTTCCAGCTCAGGGACTTACAGGAGGCTCAATAATATCGATAGCCGTCTGGCAGAAGATCAAATGCCTATCAATCAGGCAATCCGGGCAGCTTTGGAAAAGGTGATGGACTACATGTATTACTTTGAAAACCAGGAACCGGAAGCTGCTGAAAATTTTTGATGCCAGCTTTTTGCTGTATATTGGAAGCATCATTTCAAAAAAAATAGCTTTTTATGATCAATGTTTCTGAAATAGTTCAAACCATCAAACAGCTTGTAGAGGTACGTATTGAGCTGATCAAGGATGAATTGAGTGACCGGGTTTCTGCCATCATGACCAAAATCGTGATTCTGATTACTATGGTTATTGCCTCCTTGCTCATGTTGCTCTTCGCCAGTATTTCTTTGGCCTTTTATCTGAGTGAACTGTTTTATTCTACCTACAAGGGGTTTTTATATGTGGCTGTCATTTACCTGTTGCTCTTTTTTCTGCTGCTATTCATCAAAGATGCTAGGGGCTTGATCAATGGGATCAAGCAGTTTGTTACCGGTTTTGTTTTCGGAAGAAAATCTAAAAAACAATGAAAGAGGACCTGAAGAAAAAAGCTGAAGAACTTGAGCAGACACTGGGGATGCAGCTAAGCTTGGCTAAAAAAGAGTCTGAGGATTGGGTCAAGGTAGGTGCAGGCGTTCTTTTAGGAGGTGTAGTAGCTTTTACATTTATCAGAATACTTTCCGGGAAAAAGAATAAAAAGACAGAGAAAGCTCTTCAGATCCTTGAGAGGGAAGGACTATTGGACGAGGAAATTGAAAAGAGACTGACTTCAAAGCAAAAGTCAGGCTTCATGAGCAGATTTGGGGCATTATTGCTGCCTATTTTGATCAGCTATGGCAAACAGCAGTTTTTGGATCAAATGTCCAAAAAAGAAGGACATTCAGAAGATGAATAAGCTGATAAGCGATAAATTAGCTTTAATAAACCAATCCGGGAAAAAGGCTTTGGCATGGTTGATTGATCCCGATGATTTCAAATCCGAAAGGGAATTCAGCGAAAAACTTGAGCTTGTTTCCAGAGCTAATGTTGATTTTTTTTTCTTGGGCGGTAGCTTGATTCAAAGAAATAACATCCATGAAATCATACAGCTCATAAAAAGTAAGCACACTCAAATACCTGTAATTCTATTTCCCGGCAGTGCCATACAGTTTTCTCCTGAAGCTGATGGGATTTTGTTTTTATCCCTGATTTCCGGAAGAAATCCCGAACTGCTTATTGGGCAGCACGTCAGCATAGCTCCTGAATTGGCGAAAAGTGACATTGAAGTACTTCCCACGGGCTATTTGCTGATAGATGGGGGCGAAAAAACAGCCGTCCACTATGTGAGTCAGACCATTCCATTACCCAATCACCATCCCGAACTCGCCGTCGCGACTGCTTTAGCAGGGAAGTTTTTGGGATTGAAATATTTTTATCTGGATGCAGGGAGCGGTGCCCCAGACCCTGTGTCCTCTGAAATTATTAAAGCTGTGAAAAATGCTATCCAGGCTCCCTTGTTTGTGGGAGGAGGACTGAACTCTTTGGAAAAAATTAAACTAGCCTATCAGTCAGGTGCTGATCTGGTAGTGCTTGGCAATGCAGTAGTACAAAATATGGAGCTTTTAGAAGAGGTTTCCTCATTTTTAGAAATCGTACATGTTAGAGTCAATTAACAACTCTTAGCTACAAAGACGCTAACACACAAAGAGTTTCCCAAGTTTTATGTGGTTATTCTTTTGTCACAAAGAAGCAATTAAAGGAATGAGCCACAAAGACCCAAAGACCCAAAGGATTCGCTAAGTCCAGGTTCAAATATCTACCAGTATCTAATATCTATAAATATCAATTTTTACGCTTCGTCTAGATTACTGTCCCCAATTACCGAAACTTCAAAAGTGCTTCGTGATTTTCTTCGTGGCAAACACGCTTATACCATAGACCTGAACTGTTTCAGAAACCGTACGTCGTTTTCAGTGAAGAGCCTTAAATCCTTGATTTGGTATTTGAGCATAGCTATCCGCTCAATACCCATTCCAAAAGCAAAGCCTGTATATTTCTTGGAGTCGATGCCACAGTTTTCCAATACATTCGGATCCACCATTCCTGAACCTCCGATTTCTACCCATCCGGTGCCTTTGCAGACATTACAGCCTTTTCCTCCGCAAAGTTGGCAGGAAATATCTATCTCAGCACTGGGTTCTGTGAATGGGAAAAAGGAAGGACGGAACCTCACTTTGGTTTCCTTACCGAACATCTCCTTGGCGAAATGATAAAGCGTATTTTTCAAATCTGCAAATCCTACGTTTTCATCCACGTATAGACCTTCTACTTGATGGAAAATGCAATGGGCTCTTGCTGAGATGGCTTCATTTCTAAAGACCCTACCTGGTGATAAAGTCCGGATGGGAGGTTTTTGATTTTCCATAACCCTTACCTGCACAGAGGAAGTGTGGGTTCTCAAGGCTATATCCGGATTTTTTTCTATAAAGAAAGTATCCTGCATCTCCCTGGCTGGATGGTTTTCAGGGAAGTTGAGTGCTGTAAAGTTATGCCAGTCGTCTTCTATTTCCGGTCCTTCAGAAAGATTGAAACCTATTCTTTCAAAGATCTCAATGATACGTTGACGGGTTGCGGTCAAAGGGTGCACTCCGCCAGCTGAAATATTGCTTGGGGGTAAGGTCAGGTCCAGATCACTGGACTTGGACTTGGTTGAGGAGCTGTTTACTTTTTCTATCAGTTCCTGAAACTTTGCCTCTGCCAATTGCTTGACCTCGTTGACTGTTTGTCCATAGGCTTTTTTCTGCTCATTGGGGATATCCCTCATGCCTGCGAAAAGCTCTCCTACAACTGACTTTTTACTGATATATTTCATTCGGTAAGCCTCAAGTTCATCGGCATTCGTTGCGTCTGCGGCAGCAATGGATGACTTGATAGCTTCGATTTTTTCCTGATGCATGTTTTGGTTTTTTTTATCAGAGGCACAAATCTAAAACAATTGCCCGTAAATACATTTTTTTGATCTTCCAAAATCCAATCTATGGAACATATCCGTAAATCCAACCATAACATTTAAACCAATATTATTTATGAAAACCATGAGATTCTTTCAATTTGCCATTTTGGCCATGTTTGTACTGAATGCTTTTACAGCTTTCGGTCAAAAAGAAAAAACAGTAGAAGTGGGTGGAGCACCCATGTACCCTTCTAAAAACATTGTGGAAAACGCAGTGAACTCTAAAGACCACACTACTTTGGTAGCAGCAGTACAGGCTGCAGGCTTAGTGGAAACTTTACAATCTGCAGGTCCATTTACAGTGTTTGCGCCTACCAATGCAGCTTTCGAAAAACTACCTGCCGGTACCGTGGAGACTTTGGTGAAGCCTGAAAACAAAAACACCTTGACCAACATCCTTACCTACCATGTAGTAGCAGGGAAATTCGGGTCCAAAGAAATCGCAGAAGCAATCAAAAAAGGAAACGGTAAAGCTACTTTCAAAACAGTCAGTGGTGGTGAGTTGACTGCATGGATGAAAGGAAAAGACCTTTATATCTCGGACGAAAGCGGTAACCAATCCAAAGTGACCATAGGAGATGTATTCCAGTCTAATGGTGTGATCCATGTCATAGACACTGTGGTACTTCCAAAGGGGTAATTAGGGTTTTGATTCCTGATTTGTAAAAGTAGAGTAAGAAGGATCAAGCCTGCCAGGTTCCGGGCCAACATAAGCCTATTTATGTCAGTTCAGCAAGAAACCTGGCAGGCTTTTTTTAATTCAAACCTGACAAGATTATTTTAAAGGCCACTCTGATGAGTGGTTTTTTATTTTTTTGCCACTTTATATTCCTGACCATGTGCCATGATGCCTCGGATTATTAGAAACTGGGCGAATATATAAGTGCCCATTACCAAGACTCCGGCTTCTGGAAATGAGGAGTAAAACATATTCAAAGCAAGAATTCCATCTGAAATCAAAAAGAATATACCTCCTATAAATACCTGCCAAAAGCTTATTGCATTGGTTTTGCCGAACCTTTCCCTCGCCACAGTGGCCATAAGGACAATCACGATCAGATATATGATTACGGGGATTTTCATATTACCTAGCCCCGGATTGATAAGGAAGTAAACAAAAGCGGCGATGAAATATATGGGGAGGTTGTAGAAGAAGAGTTGGATGAAGTTTACATTTCCAATAGCAAATGGATTGATCTGAGCAATTTTAAAGGAAAATATATAGCATAAGTGTGCCATCAGGAAAGCGCCTAGACCATAGAGGAACAAGTTGGGAAAAAGAAGCAGAACATCACCGGCCCAAGAGAAAAGGAGTGCGGCACTGATTGCTTTTCTCAATGTGGTTCCTTTGATGGCTACAGAAGATGTGATGAAATAGCCCCATAAGGAAAGGATTATCAGAGGCTTTGAAAAATATCTCAGGTCGGATTCTCCATTGGCTGTAAAAAGTATATCCAATATACTGACCAACAAAAAAACATATAACAAAAGTATATTTCTTTTTTTCATAATTGTAATGTGTTTTGTTGCTAAATATAGGGAGATAATACCCCAAAACTTCCGATTTTTACACAAAGTTTGTAGTTAACATTCCCATAAAGATTTCTTAACATAAAAAATGTCAGGAAAAATTAATTTCGAATTTGACCCCAAATTATTAGATTTAAACCGATTGAAAAGGCTGAAATAGGGGATAAATGAAATTTCCTTCGCATTCCAATGTTAAGAAATTGTTAAGTAACGCTGTGAATAAATGTTAAAACTTAACAATTCCTAAAATAAAAACTTGGATAAGACCTCTACATTTGTACTCGGAAAACAAATCTTATTTCTAAACTATATTTCAATTTTCCACAAAAAACAAAAATTATGAGGCAATCATTACTAAAGAGTCTTTTTGCAGTGTTGATGCTGGTCTTTGCGGCCGGTACAGCATATTCGCAAGGGGTTACGACTGCTAGCATGCAGGGTACTGTCACGGATGATTCCGGAGAGACACTTCCCGGTGCTAACATTGTGGCGGTTCACACGCCGTCAGGAACTAGATACGGAGCGGTTTCCAACGTGGACGGACGTTTCGTTCTACCGAATGTAAGGGTAGGTGGTCCTTACACGGTTACTGTTACATTTGTTGGTTTTGAAGACAGAGTTTTTGATAATATTAATTTGTCTCTGGGACAAAATTATAATATCAATGCTGTGATGACTGACGGCATGGAGCTACAAGCTGTGGAAGTTATCACAACAAAAGGTGGTATTTTGGATGCTGACCGTACTGGTGCAGCGCTTAATTTAGGTAGCGAAAGAATCAATTCATTGCCTACGGTAAACAGAAGTGTGAATGACTTTACCAGATTGACTCCGCAGTCAAACGGTAATGCTTTTGCTGGAACTTCTTCCAGGTTTAACAACTTTACCATTGATGGTAACATTTATAACAACAACTTCGGACTTGGTTCAGGACAGTTTGCAGGTGGTAATCCTGTTTCTCTTGATGCTATTGAAGAGATTCAGGTAAACCTTGCTCCTTATGATGTAAGACAGGGTGGATTTACTGGAGCTGGTGTAAATGCTATTACAAGATCTGGTGATAATACTTTCAAAGGTTCTGCTTATTATTTCTTAAGAAATGACCAGATGCAGGGTACTAAAATCGGAGAGAACTTCATTCCTCAAAATGATGCCAGAAACGAAATTATGGGCTTTAGATTGGGTGGTCCAATCATCAAAGACAAATTGTTCTTCTTCGTTAATTATGAGACTGAAACAGAATTAAGCCCTTCTATCTTAAGAAGAGCTGCCAGAGATGGAGAAACTCCTGATGGTCAGTTTATTTCAAGAGTTCCTTTATCAGAAGCTAACTTCGTTAGAGACAGGATAAACAGCATTTATGGTTATGATACAGGAGCTCCTGATTCTTATCCTTTCAACTCAGAACAAACAAGATTGAATGTAAGGTTGGATTATAACATTAATCAAAGCAACAAACTGACGGTAAGGTATAATGATTACAGTGCTTTTACGGATGTTCCTACAAACGGAAATTCAATCAGATATATTCAGACCAGGTATTTTAATACCAATAGAACTGGAGTAGAAGGGATTAACTTCAGAAATGCAAATTATACCAATGACAGACGAGTTAGATCTGTAGTGGCTGAATTGAACTCCAGAATTGGCTCTAATATGTCCAATCAATTGAATATTGGTTATACAGCAGTAACTGATCCAAGAAGAGGTATTCCAGGTGGTCAGAACTTCCCGTTTGTAGAGGTACTTGAACCAGACGATGCAGGAAACCTTTTGTACTACATGTCAATGGGTAATGAGTTATTTACAGTAGGAAACCTATTGGAAAACAACATCCTTAACATCACCAATAATTTCTCTTTATTCAAAGGAAAACACACATATACATTTGGTGGTAACTTCGAGTATATGACATTCGATAATGCCTTTAACCCAACTTTCAACGGGTTCTACAGATTTATCGGTTATGACAATTTTGTAGAGGCTGTCATTAACAGAAATCCCAATGTTTACCCTGATGCTTTTGCTAAAGGTTTTGCATTGGATGGATCCACCACTCCTCCAACCGATGCTACTCGATTCGGCCAGTTAGGCTTCTATGTACAGGATGAATACCAAGTAACTCCACAATTGAAAGTTACAGGTGGCTTGAGAGTCGATCTTCCATTCTACCCAATTGATATTCCTCAGAATGAGTTGTTAAATGACTTGAACAAGACATTCACTGCTCCTGATGGATCTACTTTTACCCCTGATGTCTCCGTGTTCCCTAAGGTAAATCCTTTGTTTTCTCCAAGAGTCGGTGTAAACTGGGATGTTAATGGTGATAGATCTACTGTAATTAGAGGTGGTACAGGTGTATTCTCAGGACGTATTCCTTTTGTATGGTTGTCAAACCAGGTTAATGGTTCTGGTGTGATCAGAGGTGGTTATGGGCTTGAAGGTCAGGAAGTGATTGATGCAGGAATTACTTTCAATCCTGATGTTACTGCTTACAACCCTGAAAACCCAGGTCAGACATTGTCAAATGAGCTAAACCTGACTGACAGAAACTTCAGATTGCCTCAAGTATGGAGAACTAACTTAGGTGTGGATAAGCAGTTGCCATTTGGAATTATTGGAGCATTTGACTTCATCTACTCAAGAGATGTGACTACCCCGATTGCCAACAATTTGGTTTTGAGAGATCCTGATGGAACTTTGAATGGTCCTGATCAAAGACCTTTTTGGACTACACAGCCAGGACTGGCAGGTTACTCTAATGATCCTGATTTCCGAAATGCTTTCTTCCTGACCAATGCCAACAGAAGGGCAGACTATATCTCAGGAACTGTAAGTTTGGAAAAAATCTTTGAAGGTGGTTTCTACACAAGTGTTGCCTACACGCTTTCTAGAGCTAGAGATTTGGATGCAGCAGGAGGTTCTCAGGCTATTTCTTTATGGCCTTCAATTGTGCAGACTGACAGAAACAATCCAGAGCTAGGCTTTGCACAACATGATCAGCCTCAAAGATTGATCGCTAACTTATCATATACTACCAAAAACACGACTATCTCCATGTTCTACGAAGGTGGTAATGCTGGTAGATGGAGCTATACTTATGCAGGCAACTTTGGAGATGCATCTAACAGATTACTTTATGTTCCAAACTCTGCAAGTGAATTGAATTTTGAGCAGTTTACTTTAAATGACGTGGTTTATACTCCTCAGCTTCAAGCTCAATTGTTCGATGCTTTCATCGATCAAGATGCAGTATTGAGCCAGAACAGAGGTAGCGTCTTAGACAGAAATGCTGGCCTAAGGCCATGGGTTCATACATTTGATTTGAGCTTTATCCAAAGAGTTAATGTCACAAAAGATGACAAAAACAGGTTGGAATTCAGACTTGACTTTATGAACGTGGGTAACTTGTTGAACTCTGAGTGGGGTGTACCTCAAATTGAGTGGCAAAGAAACCCTTTGAACTTCATAAGAAGAAATGAAAACAACGAGCCAGTTTACAGAATCACTACTAACCCTGGTACTTCTGAAATCATCAATGATACTTTCAGACTTTCAAACAGCATTGCTAACGTTTGGAGAATGCAAGTGGGTGTGAGATATTCTTTTAACTAAGAATAACATGTAACAAAAAAAACGCTGGGTATTTACCTGGCGTTTTTTCAATATAAAAACCTGATGTATTTAATTGCATCAGGTTTTTTGATTTTAAAAGTATTGAAAGGGAATTATTCGGCTTCTGCCATAATATCCCCATAATTGATCCCCATATGGCTATTGTCGTATACGGCTTTTCCGTCTTTGATCAGGATGACCTGAGGAGATTGATGGTAAACCCCAAATTGTTCTGCAATTTTATTTGATATTTCTCTGTAGCTGATAAGGTCCAAGTAGTAAGCTTTTACTTTTTCGGAGTCCTTAGACTTCCAGTTTCGGCTCAGGCGATTGAGTGCCATGCTACTGATGGAACAGCTGGTGGAGTGTTTGAAAATCAATACAGGCTTGCTCTTGCTTTCTTCAATGATTTCCTCTAGTTGGAGGAGGTTTTCAATTTTATCCCAATTCATCTCTTAATATTTCTTAATTCAAGTAAGGGATTAATAAATTTGGCCTAAAAATAGTTCCTTTACAGTGAAGACTTCACGGATTACAATCCAAGCTGCATATAAATGATAAATTTTACCACCAGAATATTTTATATTCTTATTATCCTCTCCTTTTTCTCTTGTAGAAGCATTAGACCGGACCGTCCACCTGCTGTCAGTGAATTGCAAATTGCTCCTCAGGCTGTCTCCAAGATCAATGTGCCTGTGGTTATTCCCCTCTCTTTTTTGCAGGACAATCTGAATAAAGAAGTAGGAAGCAAACTGTTTGCCGATCGGGGATTGGATCTTGGGTCAGGTCTGACGGCAGACTTGGATATCAACCGAACGGGCTTGCTCAGTATACGGGCAGAGGAAAACAACCTGATCAAAGTTAAAGTGCCCATGAATGCCAGAGGTGACCTCAAAATAGAAAAGCGGGTCTTTGGACAAAACCTCTCGACCAATTTTCCTTTCAATGAAAACCTGGCTCCAGAAATCAGCTTTAGACCCGAAATCGCAACAGATTGGCAGCTTAATGTAAGAAATATAGATATAGACAATTGGGGCAGATCCCTCAGCTACAACCTGCTAGGTTTTGAAATCAATCTGGAGCCTTTGGTGAAAAAGCAGTTGAAAAACGTGCTTGACAACCAGCTCAAAGCTGCAAACCTGACCAGTTTTGACTTTAAAGAGATAGCCCAATCTACTTGGGATGCTTTTTCTGAACCTTATACGATTGAAGAAGCAGGGATCACAGCACATTTTTATTCCGTCCCCAAGCGTATTTCAATTAAGGAAGAGTTTACCCAAGACCAAAACCTTGTCCTGTACATGGGAATAGAGGGAGAGATGCATTCTAAACTGGGACAAAAGCCAGATGTGGCCAAAACAGCCCTTCCTCCAATTTCCAAAGTAGCCGAAAATGACAATTACCTTGATTTGGTTTTGCCTTTGAAAATTCCCTATTCCGATTTGGATGCATACCTGAATGAGACCTTTGATGGTCAGCAGATAAGAACCAACAAAAATACGGTATTGCTTCCTACCAATCTGAGAACCCAGCAGTTTGGCGACAATACCCTGCTCAGTATGGACTTTGTAGCCATTAGAGACAATAAAAATGACATCAGCGGAAGGATGTTCTTTGTCGGAAAGCCGGAATATGATGAAGAGAGCCAGACTTTGGTTTTTACCGACCCAAAGTTTGATGTGGACACAGGCGATTTTTTGACTAACTTGGGTATCAGGCTACGCAAAGGGAAAGTACAGAGACAGATCAAAAAAATGGCTGTATTAGCTATAGGAGATATTATGGACAGTGCTAAAAATGAACTTCAAAGTCAAGGCAATATCACTACTGACTTTGCGGATTTCAGTATTGTTCATCCCGATCTGAAAATCGAAGGGATCTATCCCGATGAGGAAGCCATCACCGTTCATATTAGGGCTTTGGGAGAGGTTGACGTGAGGTTGAAAAAGTGGGAGTGATTAATTGTGTAATTGTTGAATTGATTAACTGATGAGGTAGGAGTTGTTAAGGTGTAAATAAAAGGAGGAAGGATGAGAAGTGAGAGACAAGAGACAAGAATCAAGAGTCAAAGTTTGCCTCGGGAGATACGAGAGGCTAGAAGCGAGAGACGAGAAACAAAGCCTGCCCTGAGTATCGGGGAAATGAGATGGGCTTGGAAATAAGTGAAAAGGTAAGATAATCGGACAGCCTCGTAAATCGCATATCGTATTTCGTAATTTTAAAAAAACTTGAATCAAATGGGACATAAAGAAAAACCGGTATTCGAAAAAAGGATTTTTTGGGATGTGCACTTTGAAAACCTGGACTATGATGCCAAGGCTAAGTTTGTCATTGAGCGTGTGTTTGAGCGGGGAGATGTGCCGGATATCAGAAATTGCAGGCGCTACTATGGTGATGAAAAAATCTCAGAGGTGCTTTTAAATGCTAAATTCCTCCCCGAAACAAGGATGTATTTCGCTGCAGCTGTAATCGATAAGCCTATAACTGAATTCAGATGCTACAAATTGAGACAGTCAAACCCGGAACTTTTTCCTTATTAAAGGACAAACTTGGAAGTCAGTGAAAAAATCTATCCAGAAAAAGGTCAGAGAATACCTTCAATAAGCCACTATGAAACTTAAAGATCAGGTTTTTATCATTACAGGAGCTACTTCAGGAATGGGAAGGGCGATAGCCATAAAGTTTGCCAAAGAAGGGGCCAAAATGATTTTGGGCGGTAGAAATGAAGAAAGGGGTATGTTTCTCCTCAATGAAATCACAGGATTGGGTGCTAAAGCTTTTTTCCTCTCTGGGGACGTGGCCGAGGAATCTTACAATCAGAACTTGGTTAAAACCGCTTTAGAAAAATTTGGCAAAATTGACGGGATATCCATCAATGCAGGTACCCTTGGACTGGGTGCGTTGACAGAATTGCCTTCAGAAAGCTGGCACAGAACTTTTGCTGTCAATGTTGATGCAGCATTTTACCTGTTGAAGGCAGGATTACCGGAATTGAAAAAAAGCAATAAGGCCAATGTACTTATCAATGGGTCAATTGCGGCATTTAAAAATTTCCCGAACCACCCGGCTTATTGTGCTTCCAAAGCGGCCCTTGTGGCTTTAGCCAAACAGACAGCAGTAGATTATGCACCTGAAGTAAGGGTCAACTGCATTTGTCCGGGCCCTGTAGATACACCGTTTATCCATGCGTCTGCGGTAGCCTTTCCGGACCCTGAAAAAGCCGTGGAAGATGCTGGGAAAAACACCCCACTCCAAAGGTTGGGGCGACCGGAAGATGTAGCCAACTTAGCACTTTTTCTAGCATCTGAAGATGCATCTTGGATTACCGGAGCCGTCTACACCATTGATGGAGGGGCAATGGTTAAAAGCTAGGATTTTCTTATGTGATTTTTGTATGCTTTTCCCGATTTTCGGGACAAGTCGTGGTTCAATTTTTTCTTAGTTTATGCTAAGTTATTAACATTGACATTTACGGAAAGAGAATGACAGTTGGGGTACGTCATCCTGAATCGGAGCTTGCGGAGATGAAGGATCTCCTCTCTTTAAAAGTAGGAGATTCTTCACTACGTTCAGAATGACGATCCCTCCATATCTGTCATTGGTAGAAAGGAAGAATCGCCCATAGTTTAGGAGATGCCCCGCAATGCTGTGGGACAGGCTTTCGACTCCGCAAGCTCCGCTTCCAATGCCAAATAGCTATTTCTCGCTGCGACCTCGCTGCGCACGCTGCGTGAAACCATTTGTCATTTGATTATCTGTAAATGCCAAATTTTAAAATCTCAGCATGACACGTAATTTTGTCATTACCCTTTCTGAACTTTCCCCTAAATGTTAAATTCTCAGGGTGACGTATTACTAAGATTTATGTCAATGGTAGGTGTAAAATGTCTGGCCGAAACAAGTTTTACCATTTTTTCAATACCTCCAAGGCTTCCTCTATCAATTGGTCTTTGTAAGGATGGGCATTGTTGTTGAGTAATATCAAGGTCTTTTGCTGATCGATCAGGCGGATGATTTTGGTTTTGTATCCCGGATTATCTCCATCATGAGAGACAATTTTCCCCACTTGATCATCATCGCTGATGTCCCAACCAAAACCGTAATTGCTTTCACTTCCATCGTTTAACTTCATGGGTGAAAAAGCTTCATCAAGCGTTTTTTTTGAAACCAATTGCTCAGTGTAAAGTGCCTGATCCCATTTCAAGAGATCCTGTGCTGTACTACTGACCCTGCCCGGACCTTTCCTGTTGCCCAGCCATACAGTATAGTCGGAATCGTGAAATTTATTGGCGTTGACATAATTTCGATCTTCGTCCTTCAGGTGACCGGCAGCAAAATTTGAGGTTTCTGCCTTTTCTTCCAGCGTACGGATGCCCGTATCATACATCTCCAGTGGTTCAAAAATCCATTTTTTGGAAAGGTCAATAAAGTCTTCACCCGTCACTTTTTCTACTATGCTGGCCAAAAAAACATAGGCAGTATTGCTGTATTCGTAGCGCTCACCTGGCTGAAATAACATGGGAGGATTGTATTCCCGAAGGTATTCCAAGATATCCTCGTTTCCTGCCACCTTACTTTTATCCCAATGCTCATCCATTACTTCCTGATAGTCCGGCAAACCAGAGGTATGGGTAAAAAGGTGCCTGATGCTTATACCCGAGTAGGGGACATCCAAGTATTTGTCCATGGGGTCATCAAATTGCAACATGCCTTTTTCCTGGCACATCATTACCATCATGGCGGTAAACTGTTTGGAGACCGAGGCCATTTCAAAAATATCCGTGGTCAGTAGTTCTACCTCATTTTCAAAATTCCTGTATCCTACTGCTTCTTCAAAAAAAGCTCCTCCCTGTTCTGCCAATAGCAATACACCGGAAAAACCCTCTGTTCCTGCTTTTTCAAAAATGCGTTTGATTGTCTCTGTTTTTTCTTGAGCCTTGACCGAAAACACTAGAGAGATGGCAATTATTGGGAAAATCAATTTTTTCATAGTCATCATTTAAAACTAACCTGTGCGTCTAGCCCTACTTTGTCATCTTACAAAATGACAAGAAAAAACCTGCCAGGTTTTTTTGACACGATAAATTTCAAAACTGATTTAGCTCATAAACCTGGCAGGTTTGACCTAATCTGCTACTTTGACAAGGTAAGACTAAATATTATTCAAAATACTGATTAGCTTGGGGATTAGAAAATATTCCTTTAAAATAGTATTGATGCCTCATCTTGAATTTGACCTTGAAGCTGTAAAGAAAACTGCCGTACAGGCCGGGAAAGTGATTTTAGAGTATTATCAAAAGACCGACCTTGGATTGGAATTGAAGTCGGATCAATCACCTCTGACTTTGGCAGATAAGGCTGCCCATAAAGTCATCATGGAAGGATTAGCCAATACCGGAATACCCATACTGTCTGAGGAGGGTGAAAAAATCCCTTTTCAGAACCGCAAAAACTGGGGTTATTTTTGGATGGTGGACCCATTGGACGGGACCAAGGAGTTTGTTAAAAGAAATGGGGAATTTACCGTCAATATTGCTTTGATAGATAATGGAAAAGCCGTTTTTGGAGTGGTATATGCCCCTGTTCTTGGGGATTTGTATTGGGGAAAAGTCGGAAATGGGGCTTGGAAAAGAGATGCATTTGGGGCAGTTCAAGCCATACAGGCAAGTGGCGTCCAAACCGTCAACCGGATAGTGGCCAGCCGTTCTCATCTCAACGAAGCTACCCGGGAGTTTCTCGCAAACTACCCTGAAGCCGAACTGGTCAGCATGGGTTCATCATTGAAATTACTTCTTGTGGCCGAAGGGAAAGCCCAACTTTACCCAAGGCCTGCACCGACCATGGAGTGGGATACCGCTGCTGCACATGCTATAGTTAATGCTGCTGGAGGAAAGGTCCTGAAATGGGGACTTGATGAAGAACTGGAATATAATAAGGAAGATTTATTGAACCCTTGGTTTGTGGTGACGAAGATATTAGATTTAAGAATTTAGATTTGAAACCATTAGTTACTGTTTTAACTAATAATTTAAAAAAATAAAATTCAGATCATGATCTCGGATAACGGTCCAGGCATTCCTGATCACATTAAAGAAAAAATCTTCCAGCCCTTTTTCACGACCAAGCCGGCAGGACAGGGAACCGGATTAGGGTTGAGTCTGAGTTATGATATTGTGAAGGCACATGGTGGGGAGATTAGGGTGGAAAGCTTTTCTGGGGAAATTGGGACAGTATTTACCATCTCCTTGCCTAAATGAACACCTTTTTAGCGGATTCTCTTTATAACTTCCTTATACTTTTCATCAGATCATCTTTATACATCTTACTGATTGGGATGATCTTTCTATTGATTTCTAAATAGTGTTCAGAAACAGCATCGAGTTTTTTGAGATTTACTACAAATGACCTGTGAACTCTCAAAAAAGACTTATCCATCACTTTTTCACAAAATGTATTTAAAGTATTCACCAAAATGTAATGCTCCTTGGAAGTATAAATATTACAGTAGTTTCTATCCGCCTCGACATAATGAATATCTTCTAGCATCAGTTTAATCAATTTACCATTGTTTCTGATAAATATCCTATCCTCCATACTTTCAACCAAGGTATTGTGCTCTGATGAAATATGATGGTGATCCTTAATTTTATCTACCACCAAAGCAATCGTCCTTTCTAAGTTCAGTTTGTTGAAAGGCTTCGAAATAAAGGCGTAGGGATGGGTTTCTTTGGCTTTTTGAAAAGACACTTCATCTGTATTTGCAGTAAGATAAATCAAGGCAACATCACTTTCTTCTTGAATTATCCTGGCGGTTTGAATTCCATTAATCTCACCCTTCAAATTAATATCCATCAAAATAATGTCAGGATGATTTTCTTTGTTATGATTGATTGCATCTTCCCCTCGAGACTCAATACCAGTCACTTCATAACCCAATTTAGAAAGTTGGAGAGAAATGTTTGCAGCAATGATCATATCATCCTCTACGATCAAAATTTTGATGCTTTTACTCATGCTAATTTCTTCTAATAAAATTCTAAATATACCTCTGTCAAAGTCAATATAGCCTCAAATTGTTTGATCAATAAACTTATCAATCGGATGGCTAACTCAGTGCCTTTATCTTATTTTTAATTTTTGAACTCCAATTCCATCTTTTGTGATTGAAAAAGCTTTCAAGAGTCATTCTGAATGTCGTATTAACTGATTCAATTCAATCATAGTAATCAGACACATGGACATGAGTCTCAACAAAAAATTGCTGATACTCATAATTTTCGTAATCAAAAGAAAGTTTAGCAATCAGCATATTTGGTGAAAAAGCAGAATACTAATTAAAACCATATTATTATTTAAATATAGTAATATAAATGTTTTTTAAAATCAATTTATTTCATTTTAAAATCTTTTCGAAAAGAAAAAAAAGGCGTTGGGACAATAAACAAGCTCATTCGTCCCTGATGTTTTTTAAATCGAATTTAATTCATAGAAATTTCAATCATTATTAAAACCACTTCAAACAAAGAATATGAAAACACTTTTGAATTATTTATTAAAAACCTCTTTGGGAATAGCTCTTTTTACGATCCTAATTCCCTTTGCCGTAGCACAGGAAGTGCTGCGTGGTCCTCTAGTGTCAATGACTGAATTCACTGTCAAGCCTGGACATGAAATGCAGTTCCGCGAAGGAGTGAAAGCTTGGAAGGCCTGTTATCTTGAAAACAATGGAGATTGGACTTGGAACATGTGGAGCAGACAACAAGGAGAAGGCAATGTGTATGTATTGGCATCTCAAATGCTGAATTGGGCAGAGATGGATAAAACTGATGAGCAAGGAAAAAATTGTCAGTTGCTGGCCATGAACATGATCAATCCACATATTGAAAAGGCTACAAACCACATTTCACAGCTTCAACTTGATGTAAGTAACGCAAATCCTTTAGATGGAGAAATCATCCAAGTGGGATTGTACAAAGTAAATCCTACTAATGGCTACAAAATGATGGAAGTAGTAAAAGAGGTAGAGGCTATCCGAAAAAAGGCAGGAAAGGACATAAGGGGATATTGGTATACTTGGTTAACAGCAGACCCTGAAAGTCCCAATTATCACGTTATAACAGCCTACAAGGATTTTGCAGCCATGGATATTGTACAAGAAGGAGTTTGGGAAACGGTGGAAAAAGAAGCAGGCAAGACCAAGCGAGATGAACTACAGGCCGCATTCAGATCCGCTTTGGAAAGTAGCTGGTCTTATGTGTACAAATTGGATAAAGAAATCAGTAGAACATCAAAATAACATCTATGAAATTTGATCCCTGTTGAACACCAAAGTTCGATATTAAATTAATCCCTTAAATGATTTTTAATCAAATAGCTGGGTTTGGGCAAAATATTATTGCCAAAACCCAGCTTGTTTATAGCCTTTTATTTATTAACACAAACAAATACAAACACAATTAATACGCTCCAAAATTCCAATTTTTTTATATTGAAGTTTAAATAAAAAAATCATCTTGCTGATAATTAAACAGTTAAAAAGAAATTTTAATTAATTTTTCAAGAATAAAGTGAAACTGATTTGGTTATAAATTTCAAAAACAAAGGCATCTTTAAATGAAAAGAGAAAAAAACTATTTGTAATCCTAAAAAATTCACCTACGCTTTTTTACTATATTTATCAATTCGCCATTGAAGCGTTATTTAAGCCCATAATGAGTTTCACCCACGCAATCAACAAACTCAAATGAAAACCCCTTTATTTTTCATTCTTTTTCTCTTAATAACCAAAACCACTGCTCAAAGTCTCTCTACTGAGCAGGTTGTTGCTTTGAGCAAAAGCTACCAAGAAAAGGGATTATATTTTAGAGAAATGCCCCATTTTGATCGAGATAGCACAGTTTATTATTTTGATAAAGCAACAGCTTTACTTCAAAATAGTGAACCCCTTCAATACAAGATTTTGGCAGAATTGTACCGTGACATCACTGATAGAGCCAATCGATCGCATAATTTTATAGTTGTAGATTCGCTCGCACCGATTGGCTGGTCCTACTATGAAAAAATCCCTGACGACCAAAAAGATAAAGTGTTAGGTTATGATTTGTTGATCAATTGGGCTTTGATCAAAATTATCAGAGGTGAACCAAAACCTGGGCTTGAGCTATTTGAAAAAGCCATGAATTTGCTTAAAGATGATCCCCGACCTGAAATTCAGCTCAAGGTTTTGAATAATAAAGGAAGATTCTATTATCAATATGGATTGCCTGAAGAAGAAGAAATAGGAATTCAATATCTCAAGGAGAGTATGAATGGTTATCTGCATTCAGATTACCCGGAAAAAAGAGAAGCCTTAGTAGTTGCCTATAAACTTTTGACTTATCATTTTGGAAATTCAAATCCAGATTCTACTGACTTTTATATGGATCGATTTCAAGAGCTCCTACCTGAGCTGACCAATCCCTTTCATCATGCTTGGTACTATTACTCCATAGGAAATAACTTAATTGATAAGGGCAAATTTTTAGAAGCAAAACCCTACCTGATTGAAAACATAAAACTTTTGGAGGACTATAACTTGACTACTATTGATACTTATCAATTTTCACATTCCCGTTTGGGCGACATTGCTAAAGAAGAAGGCAAATATGATGATGCAATTGCCTATTATCAAAAAGCTAAGAATTCCTCTATTGCAATCGACACAAAATCAAATACGGCCTATTTTATCATGAAATTATATAGCGTTTATGAACAAATGGGCGACTACAAAAAAGCACTTGAACACTACATTGAGTATTCTGAAGCTAACAATATTATCGAAGTAGAAAGAAACGAAAGAAGCCTTCGCGAAAGTGAATTACAGGTGAATCTTCTCCAACAGGACAAAGAGCTGATCGCCCAACAACAAGAACAAACCATTTATATTGTTGCTCTTTTTATAGGTACACTATTGCTCGGGCTTTTATATAGAAATTATAGGCTAAAACAAAGGAGCAATCAAAAATTAGAAGTACTGAATGGAGAATTAGCTCAAAAAAATACATTGCTTGACAAGCGTAATGCAGAAAATGAATTGCTATTGAGGGAGATTCATCATCGAGTGAAAAACAATATGGAAGTCGTGTCAAGCTTATTGCAACTACAGTCCTCTCAGATAAATGATCCATCGGTACAAGAGGCCATGATTTCCAGCCAAAACAGAGTTCACTCCATGGGGATCATTCACCAAAAACTCTATCAGGGAGAGCACCTTTCTTCGATTGAAATGCGTGATTATTTTATCAATTTGAGTGAAAACATCTTAGACTCTTTCAATGCCAGTGGTAAAATCAAAGTGGAGTGTAACATGGCGAAATTAATTCTTGATGTAGACACAGCAATTTCTATTGGTCTGATTACAAATGAGCTATTGACAAACTCTCTAAAGTATGCTTTTGAGGGAAAAGATTCAGGAACGATCAAAATCAGTTTAAGCCCTATCTCCAACGAAGAGGAAGATGAAGTTGATCTTCAGCTGATCATCAGGGATGATGGTATTGGGAAAGCGGACAATCAACCCTCCAAAGGGACTGGGTTTGGCACCCAGCTTGTCGATCTCTTAACGAGGCAATTGGGTGGAAAATTGACTTACGAAAACAATAATGGAACAGTAGTTTCTTTGCTTTTTAAGAAAACAAATATTGCTTAACTGATTTTTCATTAGCATTTAAAATCAGAATTTTTTCACATAAAAAGCAACTCCATCATTTTTCCAAAAAACACTCGGGAAGTTAATTATATCATTCGGACATTTTTTAAGCCTGTTCGTCCTTGATGGGATTCAATGTAAAAATCCAAAATGTAAATTATGGCTACATATTATAAACAAAATAAAAATGAACACTGTAGGCATTATCGGAGGCTCCGGCTTTATAGGAAGCTATAATACCCAAAAGTTCTTAAATGAAGGATACAAGGTAAAAGTATCTACCACAGACCTTTCCAAAAAAGAAAAGTATGAACATTTGCTCAGCCTCAAGAATGCTGAGAACCTTGAAATCGCTCAATTGGATGTGGAAAACAAACAGGAGCTTATGGATTTTCTGAAAGACTGTGACATTGTGATTCACGGAGGAACTCCCTTTCAATTGGATGTGAAAGACCTTCAGAAAGAACTGTTTGACCCGACCATTAAGGGAACAGAAAACTTCCTTGAAGCAGTTCTCAAGACTACCAGGATTGAAAAAGTCGTTTTCATTGCATCTGTGGCAGCATACAACACAAGCTTTCCATTTTTACCTGCAGGAAAAACTGAAGGCGAGCAAATCACCGAAGAAGATGCGCCATTTATGAGCGAAGAAGGCATTCCTTATGCCCAGGCAAAGTTTATCGCCAATCAGGCCGTTGATAAATTCATTGCCGACCACCCTGATTTAAGTTTTGAAATTACTTCTGTTTCACCGACGGGTGTAATGGGCAAATCATTATCAAACAGAAAAGATTCTACTTCGACGGGGATACAGTTTCTGTTTAAAAATAAAATTGCTCCCAATCCCTTCATTCAAATGATCTATGATGTGGATGTATTATGGGCTTTGGTAGATGTAGAAGATGTTGCCGAAGCGATTTTCAAAGCCGCTACCACCAAAAACATCCATGGGAAAAACTATCTCTTATCAGGGGAAAGTTACAGGGTATCGGATGTGACATTGATGCTCAACAATCAACCTCCAATAGGCAAGCCTGAAATTGTTTACAGCTCTGCGTTGGCAACAAAGGACTTGGGAATAGCATTTAAGCCTGTCAGTATTCCTTTGAATAACTATTCCTCCTAAGTACTGCAAATGGTTTCATGTCTGCGAACATGAGTCCAACCACAACGGGCAATTCAAGTACATCAAAACCAGGCTCCCTGGAGGAAAATTCAGTAGGGGGTAAAGGGAGATTGAAATTTAATATTTATAAAAACGACTTTACTCAACTTTGTCAAATTTAAAGAGCGGTTCGACAATTCACATTTCTATTCAATAATGCTACTGAATGAAGAAAATGTCCCTTTAGGGACCTAATATGGGTAAAAACAAATGATCAATCAAACGGGATTTGTGCCTTTAGGTACAACATATATCCCGTACCTAAAGGCACGGAACCCTATTAAAATTAAACTCTTACTACCCATATATAGTCCCTAAAGGGACACTTAGCCAATGTCAGAAAATAATTATTATTGAAAATTTTTAAATCAGGATTCCATAACTTGACAAGGTAGAGTTAATATGAAAAAAGTAAACCTTAACCTTATGTCTTCCTGAAATCGTGGAAGAGATTGATGGCAAGATTCCGGTTTTGATTGACGGAGGTATCAGAAGAGGAACCGATATATTCAAAGCTTTGGCTCTTGGAGCCGATGCGGTCTGTATAGGAAGGCCATATTGTTGGGGACTTTGGTCAAGAGGGCGTTTAAATCGCCTTGGACATTCTCAAGGGGGAGTTGGTCCGTAATATGCAACTTGCCGGAACTGCTTCAATTGAAAAAATTACAAGGGATTTTGTAATTGGATACTAAAAAGAATACAACAATCATGAAAACAAAACTAACTAGCATACTCTTTATCGCATTCATATCCTTTTTTTCCATTACGGTTTCAGCCCAAAAGCGTTTTGAATTAAACGATATGGATAAATTGTATACCCTATCAGATCCGCAAATCGCACCCGATGGAAAATCAATTTTGGTAGTGGTGGCAAAACCAGATACGCTTACAAATAAATTCAAATCTTCTATACATCAAGTGGATATTGCTACACAAAGCAGTCAACAACTCACCTTTGATAGGGTTTCGGTTAGTTCGCCAAAATGGTCACCATCAGGAACTCAAATGGCCTTTATTGCTGCTGATGCTGAAAAAAAATCACAAATATTTGTGCTTACCATGGCTGGTGGAGAAGCCAAACAAATTACAAACTCGCCCACTGGTGTGCTTGTGTTTAGCTGGCGACCAGATGGAAAAATGATCGCCTTTTCGCAATTTGATGAGGTGGCCAATAAAAAGAAATAGAAAAAGGCTACGATGCATTTGAGGTAAACAAGCATAGCATGTTTGTGAAAGCCAAGCCTAGTTCCACACATTTGTGGCTTATAGCAACAGATGGCGGCAAAGCAGAACGGTTAACCTCTGGTACATGGTCTCTATTTACTGGGTTTTTAATGTCAGAAATATCTTGGTCACCCGATGGCGAAAAAATAGCATTTAAGCGCTTTGAAACACCCTATTCTGGAGATCTTATTTCTACTATTAACACCGTTGATATATCAACTAAAAAAATAAACAGAATTACAACAAAAACGGTACAAAAAGATGCCATTCACCTTGAAGGTAAACCTATTTTTTCACCAGATGGCAACTCTATCTCCTATCAGTTTAACCTAAAGAACGTAGGATATGGCTCAGATATACTTTATAAGTCGCTCAATAGCAGTGAAGAGAAGAATTTAACCGCTGCAATAGACCGCTGTTTTTTTAATGCTGAATGGAGTAGCGATAGCAAAGCATTGTTTGTAGCGGCCAATGATTATAATACGGTTTCGCTTTGGATGCAACCACTAAACGGTATGGCAAAAAAAATAAGTTTAGGTAATTTGTGTATCAATGGGGCGTATGGGTATCAATTTTCGGTGGGTAAAAATAACGCAATCGCCTTAATAGCAAGCACCTCGCAATCGCCTAACGAACTCTATTATCTTTCCAACCCAGATGCAGCTCCTCAAAAATTGACCCATTTTAATAAAGAAATGGATGCATTTACTTTTGGAAAACAGGAAACAGTTTCATGGAAATCGGACCAATTTACACCTAACGGTATTCTTACTTTTCCTCCAGACTTTGACCCAAAGAAAAAATACCCATTGGTAGTTGAACCCCACGGTGGACCAAGATCTGCATCGAAGGAGACATTTAATGTTTCTGCACAATTAAAGGCAGCCCAAGGCTATATTGTTTTTCAACCTAATTATAGAGGAAGCGATAATATGGGCTATGGCTTCTCGGAAGCCATAAATGGTGATATGGGTGAAGGGCCAGGAAGAGATGTGATGCAGGGCATTAAAGAATTAAAGAAAAGACCTTATATAGACGGCAATAACATGGCAGTTACAGGCTGGTCTTACGGTGGCTTTATGACTACCTGGCTTATTGGAAACTACCAAGGCTGGAAATGTGCCGTTGCAGGTGCGGCAGTAACAGATTGGTTTGAGCAGTATACACAAAGTGATGTGGGAGCTATTTATCACTATGAGGTTGGCAATGGAAAATCCCCATTTACAGATAAAAAAGTGAAGGAAAACTGGATAAAAAACTCACCGATTACTTATGCTGAAAATGTAAAAATACCTACGCTTATCCTATCCAATACTGAAGATGAACGCGTGCCTATATCGCAATCTTATAAATATTTTAGAGTGCTTCAAGACATTGGTACAGAAACAAAATTTATGGCATTTCCTGTTTCAGGTCATTATCCGGCTGATCCTTTAAGACAAAAGGAAATACAAAAGTACATATTAGGATGGCTGGATACTTATTTAAAATAGGTGTTTACTCAACCGATTGATAATCACTTTTACAATAAATGAATCAAAGAAAAATAATTATGAAAAAATCAATTAGCTGGATTCAAAGCCAAAAGCAAAAAATTGAAGTCGCCTTTTTTTTGATTTTTTTCAAAGCTTATTACAAAAAACTCTTTCGGGAAAGTAATCCTGTTCATTGGGGAAGAAAAAGGTGCGTTTCGTCCTAAGTTAAAGCTTTGCCACCATTGATTTTCCTATCTTACCATAGACAGGTATGCCCATGTTTTATCCCTAACCTTCAGCTTATGAGAAAGACTACACCATTCAATCATTTATTCCGGTTTGCCTTTTTTGACTATATACATCTTGGAAAAATCAACGGGGAATGGAAGATCATCAATATTTTATGGGCATGGAATTGAAATATTTTCAAATGAAAAAATCACGCTGTGCAGTCCTGATGCTTACCGCCTGTATGTTTATAAACAGTTGTAGTTCATATAAACAAGAAATAGACCTGGACGCTAATCGCGATGTGGTAAGGCATTATCACCGGATTTGGACCGACGGAAAAATAGCCGAATTGGATAAAATATTGGCATTCGATTTCGTCTGCCACTTTATAAACGGGATTGAGTGGAAAGGAATTGAAGGAGCAAAATATTCCATTTCAAGTCATAGAAAAATATTTCCGGACTGGAATGAAGAAATAGTCGATATGGTAAGTGAAGGCGACAAAGTGGTAACACGATATAAATCGACAGGCACTCATCAGGGTGCATTCGAAGGACTTGACTCTACCGGTATTAAAGTAACCATCTATGAAACTTCCATATACAGAATAGCGGATGGTAAAATAGCAGAGCAATGGGGTTTTCCTGATGCATTAAGTTTGAAAAATCAACTCTCAGGAAAAAAATAAAAAGGGCTTAGTCCTTGATCGGTTTCTAAATTTATAGATAAGTACTTAATTAGTTTGAGTAATTAAGTTTACAGGTTTTCGGAGCATCGATGTTTTAGTCAAATAATTATCGGAAGGAAGAGAAAACGAAAAATTGCGAAAGCATAAAAAGGTATGATGAAAACTTTTAAGCCATTAGTCAATTGTTAGCATCAATTATTAAAACCAACCAATTATGAATAAACCAATCTTTAAAATTCTTGCATCTATTGGCTTGCTTATCATAGGCTTCATAGGAGGTACATGCTACAACAAATCTACTGATCAATCCAAAAATGAAATAATAACAAGCGGTTCTGACTTTGAAATGATTCAAGAGGTAACGAACGAATTTGTAACCGCCTGGATCAATGGAGACGCTGAAGGGTGTGCCAACACATACTCGGAAAATGCTGTATTTATGGTTCCAGACCAACCATCATATCACGGAAGAGCCGCGATTAAAGATCGTTACGAAGAAATGTTTAATCAGAGGAATGATTCGACTCGAATAGAAATGACCGAAACTGTAAAGGAAGTAATTGTTCTTGACGATTGGGCTGTAATTAGAGGTTCTGGCTTTGAAACAAGAGATTCAGAAGGGGCGAGCGGAACTTACAAATGGATAATATTGAGTAAGAAACAACCAAATGGTAAATGGGAGTCTGTATGGGATATTTTTAACGATGTTGAAGACATAAAATAACAGTTGCTAACCAAAAAAATTATGAACCGAACAGCATTCACATTAATCGCATTTCTTCTTCCGTTTATCGGCATTTGTCAGCAAGCTGAAAGAGATTCAATTAGAGTTTCCTATTTAGGAGAAAAATTTGCAGATGCAATTTATTTGCTGAATAAGAAATAAACTGCTGCCATGGTCAATTTGGTCGTAGATTACATGGATTTGGACGGGAAGTAGCAAATAAAATTAAAGGATAATTGCAACTCATAACATTTATATAAAGACAAAATCTGGATGATGATAAAAAACATAATACTCCCAATCCTATTGTTAACTGGCCCTCTTGTTTTCGCTCAAAGTCCAAAAGACAGATACGCTCAAGATGTACAATCCATCGATGCCATTATTACTGCTTACTATGAAGTGGTTTCAGGATCAAGTGAAGACCCTTGGCAATTTGAACGAGACCGCTATATCCACTCCCAAAATGCCATAATTACCAGATTAGATGAAAATGGAAAAGCGGAATCGCATGCTTTGGAGGCGGAATATATCCCGCTTGCTTTATCCCCAAAGCAAGATTTTTATGAGATAGAACTGAAAAGAACAGTAAGCCAGTTTGGAAATATAGCACAGGTTTGGAGTGCTTTTGAGATCCGAAATGATCCCAAAATTGAATCCCCTGTACGTGGATTGAATAGCATTCAGCTCCATTATGAAAATGAGAGGTGGTGGATTGACAGTTGGACTTGTGAAATGGAAACTGAAAGAAGTCGGGTGGTCACAGAGTTTATGGCCGACAAGTAAGGAGTTCACCTTTAATCGGTTTGGATAAGTTTAATTTTCTATAAATAAACCAAATAGAAACGACTAAAATTTAAAATGAAATATATGAACCGATTATTTTTAATTTTCCTCTTAATCTTAATTTGTTATCCATCCTTTGGCCAGAAACCCCGAGCAAGAGATTTGGGGATACCTCTTGAAGGAAAAACAGGTGAATTGAATGCCATCACCGATGTCAAGGGCATTGAAGTTGGGCATACCACGCTGATATCAGGAGAAGGAGAATTGGTCGTGGGAGAAGGTCCCGTCCGGACGGGAGTAACGGCAATTTTCCCAAGAGGTAAAACTTACGATCCGGTTTTTGCAGGCTGGTATAGTCTCAATGGAAATGGAGAAATGACAGGAACCACATGGGTGGAAGAATCAGGCTTTCTCGAAGGACCGATTGCCATTACCAACACCCACAGTGTCGGCGTGGTACGTGATGCCGTGGTGGAATGGCAATTTAAGAATAAGCACTTTGACCCACTTCCTGACGAACTCGATATATTTTGGTCTTTGCCTGTAGTTGCTGAAACTTATGATGGAGACTTGAATGACATCAATGGTTTTCACGTCAAAAAAGAACATGTTTTTTCAGCATTGGATAATGCACAGGCTGGCCCCGTAGAAGAAGGAAATGTCGGTGGGGGTACAGGAATGATTTGCCATGAGTTTAAAGGTGGAATTGGCACATCCTCACGGGAAGTAGTGATTAATAATACCATGTATACATTAGGGGTCATCGTGCAAGCCAATTATGGAACACGTAAGACGCTGACCATCGCGGGGGTCCCATTAGGCAAGGAAATTTCCGATCGGCAAATCCAATGTGATCCATTAAAACGCCTAGAAGAAAGAGGGTCCATCATTGTAATAGTGGCCACAGATGCACCCTTACTTCCCCATCAACTGAAAAGGCTTACCAGGAGAGTCCCTATTGGAATCAGTAGGCTGGGCGGATATGGAGGAAATGACTCGGGTGATATTTTCATCGCTTTTTCTACCGCCAACGAAGGTGCTGCCCACCGGGTAAATAATCAGCAAGTTAATATGCTTCCCAATGACAAAATATCTCCTCTTTTCGAAGCAGTTGCTCAGGCTACCGAAGAATCTATTTTAAATGCACTTGTCGCTGCTGAGACCATGGTTGGGAAAAACAATACTACAGTCTATGAACTTCCTGAGAATGAAGTAGTAGACATCTTAAAAAAGTATGGAAGAATAAAAAAATAACGTGGTATTTACTTCGAAAAACTTCAAAAATATATTTAGAGCAAAGAACCATTACTGCCATGAAAATAACCACATCATACCTGATCCTTATATTTTCAATAATTCTCTCCTCCTGCTCCAAAAAATTGACATCCATAGCAGACCTGTCGGCCACTGAAATGGAAACAGTTTACAAAGTATTGAAAGATGTCTCCTACGGTTCAGATGCAGAACAGGTGATGGACGTTTACCTTTCTCAAAATGCTACATCCTTTGGTAAACGGAATTACACTATTGTCTTCCTTCATGGAGGAGCTTATTATTTGAGCGACAAAAGTCAGGAAGAAAGGTACATAGAACCTTACCTGAGGAAAGGCCTGAATGTAGTCAACATGAATTATCGCTTAAAAAGAGGAATTCCATTGGCCACAAGTGACTTGACCAATGCCCTGAATTTTCTCAAAGCCAACAATGCTGACTATAGTTTGAATCTGGACAAGGTGATTGTGACCGGCTTTTCTGCGGGGGCGCAAATTGCCACGAATGTAGGTTTAGGACAAAACAACCCATCCTTTCCGGATAAATTGAATACGAAAATAAGCATTAAGGGTATCATAAACTTCTCCGGTCCTGTAGATGGCTTAGATGTTATAGAAAAAATATTCATAGATCACGAATACGAGCTATTTAGTAATGCCGGTAAAGCGCTCTTCCCCTCAGAAGGCTATACCAGCAATGAGGTATTATCTGTTTATGCACCAGTTAGCTACTTTGATGCCAATGACCCTCCTATTTTTCTTTGGCATGGAGGCCTGGATGACCAGATTCCGCCAGCAACTTTTGAGCAGTTTGTTTCCCTCATGAGGAAGGAGAAAGATACCAGGATGTTTATCCCTAACGGAAAGCATAGTCCTACAGAGGAAGAATTAGCCACTGCTTATGTGGAAATATTTAGATTTTTAGAGGGATTATATAGTAAATCCAATACCTGCCGGATTGCACAAATACCCTTGATAAATCATGAAATATGAGACAAGAATACGAACCCCAGAATTGGATAAAGAACGACAGCAAAAGCCAGTCATCATCTTATTATTAAATAGCAAACCATAACTATGAAAATAAAATCAAATTTTCTAATAATTCTAACAGGTTTAACGCTTTTCTCCTGTTCTGAGAAAATAGATTATGAAGCAGCCAACGCCTATATTTTAAAATCTGCACAAGAATGGGCAGAAGCGATAAATGAGGGCGATTCTTTAGTAATTGATAAGATTGTAGCAGATGACTTCGTAGGGGTAAGTTTAAGGGGTGATCTTTATGACAAACAAACCTTGATTCGTGAGTCTAAAATGAAAGCCAATCAATCTTACAAACCCAAGGTTTTCAATGTTACCATAAGATTTTACGGAGAGGCTGCTGTGGCACAGGGTAATGAGACCTGGACAAAAAAAGCCGACTCTACCAGCACAACCAATATCTGGACAGATACCTGGATATACAGAGATAAAAAGTGGCAGATAGTAGCAGCACAGGATTTAAAATTGAATCCATAAAGATTGTATTATCATGCCGAAAGAAATAAAAGAGGAGACTTCGGCTTTGATAAAAATTTGGAAAGATGCCATCAACATGAAAGGATAGGGATTTTAATATTAGATCACACCTGGCGATGTGTGGCTAATTACATTCAACTACTTTGTAGTTGATGGATCGAAATATCCCATTAATCTTAGATCCACACAATTCTTGTGTGGCTAATCATATTTAACCACTTTGTGGTTGTAAATTTCTTATCCATGAATCCTAAATAATTTGCAGACGTGACGGGGAAATCAAGATAACACTTTTAAAATAATTGGCTCATCTTGATTCCCAAGGGGAATCAATTCGATTAGCCCCACATACCAATGTGGGGTAAATAATGATAACCTGTTCATGATCTTCTCAACTCTGAAGGAGTTGAATTTCAAAAAACGGCCTGATCAACATGTTATCAAAACAAATATTTCTCATCAAACTCAATCCCGTTCTCTTCCAAAACCCTTTTATATTCCGTGATAAAATTAATTTTTTGATGATGTTCCTGTTGGTTTTTGATGTATTCGATCAGATTGTTTTTTGAAGAATAATTGACAGAGAATGCGCCGTACCCTTTTTGCCAGCCTTCAAAATGATCAAATAACCTATTCCTCTTTATCATATCTGAACTGGCCAGTTTGATATTCTTGATCAATGATGAAACCGGAATGGCGGGGTGAATATGTGTGAAAATATGAATGTGGTCTTCCATCCCATTGATCCGATAGAGATGACAGTTTTTGTTTTTGAGAAGACCCAAGATGAATGCGAACAATTCAGACCGTCCATTTTCTGAAAGAGTTGGTTTACGTTGATGAGTTGAAAATACGATGTGGTAGAGGAGTTGCGTGTAGGTGCTCATAGTGAAAAATTGTATGGTTAAAATCCTTCTTGAGTGAATTTAAAAATTGATATTCAGATGTCAGTAAAAATAAACGGATAATTTTGGGAAGGTCTTTCAAATTCAACCCCTTTAGGGTTGAAAGGATAATTGGATATGGTTATTTCAACCACATATCATGATATGTGGCTAATCGAATTCAACCACTTTGTGGTTGTTAGATGGAATTGGACCTTCAATTTTGGATCTTAACGTCATCTTGTTCGGTAAATCAAATTCAACTCCACCTGTAGGAAGACAGGCCCAGCAGGGTTGAAAGGATAAATTCATTCCGTGATTTCATGACCACACATGGCGATGTATGGATAATCAGATTCAATCACTTTGTGATTGATAGAATAAAAAAGGAAGGTCAATTTTGGATCCACACATTTCGTATATAGCTAATCAAATTCAACCCTGCCTTCCGTTAGTCAATTACTTTTTGGTTGTTTGTCTGGTGTGGATGACAATTTTTAGGTAATTCCTTATGATCCAACCTGCCATGGTAGGGGAAAAGTTAGAAAGCCTTTGAATTGATTGGTTTGTTGTGATTCCTAACGGGAATCAATTCGATTAGCCCCACATGCCAATGTGGGGTTGAGAATGGATATGCATACCTGGTTTTCCCAACCACAACGTGGTTGAATTTGAAAAAACCTGATTTACCAAAACACAACCAAAACAAATACTTCGGATCAAATTGAATCCCCTTCTCCTCCCAAACCTTCCTTCGGGAAATAAATCCCCTCATTGGGGAAGAAAATCCTATGCTTCGTCCTAACTCGACGTTCTCGAACCATTGATTTTTTTATCTTAACCTCAAATGCATTCATCAACTAAGATCCTTTTCAAGGATTACAAGAACAAATTGCATTGGTATTTAACTTAAACATGGTCAAAAAATCCATCCATCCCCATTTTACAACCCCCTTATGCAAACCACCCAAGAAGGATTAAAAAGAGAAGTCGGCGTATGGGGACTTTCGGCCAATATTGTCAATATCATGATCGGTGCCGGCATTTTTGTATTACCGGCGATCATCGCCGAAACTATGGGGGCTTCAGGGGTCTTGGCTTACCTGTTTTGCGGATTGCTTATCGGGTTGGTTACGCTTTGTTTTGCGGAAGCCGGAAGTAAGGTCACCCATTCCGGAGGAGCTTATGCCTATGTAGAGACCGCATTTGGACCGTATCCTGGATTTTTGGTTGCCATCTTTGGTATAATTGGAAATATATTTGCGAATGCGGCGGTTTCCAATGCCTTGGTGGAAATCATCGGATTGGTTTTTCCCATTTTTAAACAACCTGCAATGAGGGTCACTTTTTTGTTTATTCTCTTTTCAGGATTGGCTGTTCTTAATATTATCGGAGTAAAACAGGGAATTGGATTAGTAAAAATCATTACAGTTGCCAAATTGATTCCCCTGATCCTTTTGATTGTAATAGGATGGAAAGATGTGCAATGGGCCAATTTAGCTTGGGAGACCGAACCGACCATTCAAAATCTAGGGGAGGCTTCCCTGATTTTATTTTTTGGATTTATGGGCGTGGAGGTTGGATTGACCATAGGTGGCGAAATCAAAAATCCACAAAAAACAGTTCCCAGAGCAATTTTTATAGGGATTTCGGGTGTATTATCCTTATACATTCTGATCCAATTGGTTTCTCAGGGGATTTTGGGCAAGGATCTGCCAAATTTTACCGAAACACCTTTAGCAGAAGCAGCGCAACTTGTTTTTGGCCCTGTGGGATATACCCTGCTTTTTGTCGGGGCCGGAATATCCATGTTTGGGATGATCAGTGGTTCAGTTCTGAACACACCAAGAGTGATATTTAGATTGTCAAGGGATAACATGATACCTATCAGCAGGTTGGCTTCCATCCACCATCAATTCAAAACCCCTTATTTGGCAATTTTGATTTATGCGGGAATAGGATTTATACTCGCTTGTGTAGGGGGATTTAGAACCTTAGCGGTCATTTCCTCTGCCATGGCACTATTGCTTTATTTTGGCGTTTCGCTCTCGGTGATAGGTCTTCGAAGAAAGAAGTACTTGGACAATGGGGGTTTCAAAATTCCTTTTGGTTATACCGTTCCTATACTTTCAGCAGGGATCATCCTTTTTTTCCTTTCCAATTTGACTGAATTTGAGATTAGGGGAATGCTGACTTTGATTGCGGTTTTAACGGCTTTTTATTTTTTGGGAAAGGTCTATATAAAATTGAAGAATCGCTGAAAATCTGGATATTTTGATCAAATCAAAAAAAAAAATAGAAGAAAATGAAAATTTTGGTTACTCCCATAATCGTTTTGCTCCTTTTACTTCCGGAAATTTCTTTTAGTCAAAATGAGGAGATCTCTAAAATCCTATCCCAAAGAGAAGCTTCCAATCAGGCACTTCGTGCTTTTGATGAGGAGTTGAATGCGAGCTTTTCCACAGAAGATGCCTTGATCACCACCGGTGCAGGAACACTGATTTCCGGAAAAAAGGAATTGATGAAGTATATCCAAGAATCGACAGGCCCGAAGATGTATTGGATTCGCACTCCTGACGAAGTGTTGGTCAATCCCCAAACTAAGTTGGCCTGGGAAACGGGAACCTGGAAAGGATATGTAGAAGGGTCAGATAAGGCAGTAGTGGGAGGAAAGTACTCGGCCCAATGGACCAAAGCATCGGGGGTTTGGCTGATCCACTCGCAGTTGTTTGTCACATTGGAAAATTAAAGCTATGGAAGAGAATCAAGCCCCCGAAACTGAGAAAGACCTTTCCAACAAAGAGGTAATTAACTCCCTGAAAAAGAAGAACTGGAAATCCTATTTCAAGGAGTTCTTTATGCTTTTTCTGGCAGTCTTCTGTGGATTTCTTGCGGAGAATTACAGAGAGTCTTTGACTGCAAAAAAGATTGAAAAAGAATACATCCTCTCTTTGATAGAAGACTTAAAAACAGACACGACCAATCTAAGCGCATACATCGAATTCCGGGAAGAAAAGAGCATTTTGATGGATTCTTTGGCAGAAATGATGCTTTCCGACAACCGGAGTGTAATGGGGAATCAGATTTATTTTTTGGCCAGACAAGTATTTAATGAAAAGGCATTTTTCTATTCGGATGGTACCATACAGCAGCTCAAAAATGCAGGAAACCTACGGCTGCTTCGAAAAAGAAACGTCGTCAATGAATTACTTAATTATGAGAAAAAAGTCAAAATACTAAATGAATGGGATGAGAATGATAACCGGACCAAATCCACCTTTCGGGAAATGGGAGGGAAGGTCTTCCATTCCGCAGAATTGAACGCTACGATGGATTCAGAAATGAGATTTGTCATGCCGACCACCAATCCTCAATTGATCACAGCTGATTTTGGGGTCATCAATGAGATTGCTTTTCAAATCCACTATCTATCCAAAATGACAAAAGGCAATAGCCTCCGGGCGGAATTCTTAAAGTCTGATGCAGGCCGCTTATTGGAATTAATTCATTCAGAATATAAACTCAATTGACTATGGAAAAGCAGCCTTTAGATCAAGATCAGACTATTGAAGAATCCAATGCAATAGAGTCAAAGGTCTCTAAAAAGAGAAACTGGACATCCTATTTCAAGGAATTCTTTATGCTCTTTCTCGCCATCTCCCTTGGCTTTTTTGTGGAAAATCAGCGGGAAGCCTACGTCGAAAACAAAAGTGCCAAAGTCCTCGCGCAATCCATGTTGGAAGATCTGGAACAGGATAAAGTCGCCTTGAACTCAGCCATACGATTCAACAAAGAAAAAGAAGTCGAAATTTCATCTCTGTTGGAAATTTTCAACAGTCCCCAAAATACGTGGGATACTTTGGCCATCTACCGGAAAATGACAGCAACCTTCGCCACTTTCCCTTTTTCTCCCACAGATGGGACCTATACCCAAATGAAATCCTCCGGAACACTCCGATTCTTTGAACAGAGTTTGGTGAATCAAATGAATGCTTATGACAATCAACTTAGGAAAACCCTATTTCGGGACGAACTTATTGAGAAAGCGGAGTGGGAACTTGTCCCGTTAGGTGCTGAGATATTGAATTTTGAAGTGACGGGAGAGTTACGGTTCAACAAGTCTATCACCCGGGAAATGTATCTTAAAATTCCGGACAAACGAACCCTAGATATTTTCATCAACAAAATAGCCGTGGTTCGAACGATGATGGGACGGTCAATACAAGAATATGAAGCGCAGCTAGTTCAGAGTGAAGACCTCATCAAAGAGATCAGAGGTAAATACCAATTGCATTATGCCGATAATCCATAAATAAGGAATGATATGATAAAATTTTTCTTCACAATTTTCCTTCCAATAATTTTTATTATCACCGTTTCCTTTGAGGTGACGGCACAAAAACCTCCTGTCCCTGTTATCAATCAGCAGGAACAACACCTGTTCCACTCCACAACCAATGGAAAAAGTTACCATTTAGCCGTATCCCTGCCGCCAAATTATTCTGCTACAGACAGCTCACAGTACCCTGTATTATACCTCTTGGATGGAAGTTTTTCATTTCCAATTGCCCATGCTGCACGGACCCTTTTGGACATGTTTGGAGAGATTGAGAAAGTGATTATAGTTGGCATAGGAGATGAATGGGAGCAATCCTATTCTCCTTGGATAAGCAGTCGGTGGACGGACTATACCCCATCCGCTGATCCGGCAAGTGACTCCAATCCTGCTTTTTTAAACCTTTTTGACCTAAGGGAAGGAGCATTATTATCAGGAGGAGGCCCTGTTTTTTTGGATATGATCCAAAATGAAATTATCCCATTTATCGATGGACAATACAAAACCAATCAGGACAGAGGGATAGCAGGGCATTCCTTTGGAGGTTTATTTGCAGGTTATTGTTTGCTCAAAGCATCAAATACCTTCAGCAGATTTGGCATCAAAAGTCCCTCATTTTGGTGGAATAAGGATGAAATTTTTGCTTTGGAGCAGCTGTATTCTCAGCAAAACCAGGATTTAAATGCCAAGGTATTTATTTCGGTAGGAAGCAAGGAGGGGACAAGCATGGTCCCAAAGATGAAAGCTTTTACTGATTCCCTCCACAACCGAAATTACCAAGGACTAAAATTAACTTCCCATATTTTCGAAGATGAAACCCATAATTCAGTGGTAGCCGCTTCCATCAGCAGAACGATCAGGGTTTTGTATGGAAAATAACTTTAAGGAACAAAAAACATCTTTTTATAAAAGAACTTTGTAAATGCTAAAATTTTTCCGCAACCTGCCCGCAGGAAAGGCAGGAAACAGGGTCACCCGCTACTTTGTCTACGCGTTGGGAGAAATCATCCTTGTGGTCATTGGTATTTTGATTGCAAGGCCTATCAAAATCTCATAAAATCCATTTGGAACATGGGCTTCCAGATGCTTTTTTATGAGACATCATTTACCCCCTCTAAAAAATGTCTAATAATCTCTTCGGAAACTTTTTCAATACTTTGGGACAATAAAACACTGCTTTCGTCCCAACTTAATTTCTAGACACCTTCAATTTATTAATTTGAATGAATTAGTAAAAAGTAAATCTTTTCAATAAGCCAACATATAAATTTATTAAACATGAAGTTTTTAGTCGTAGATGATGAGAAAGATGTTGAAATGTTATTTCGACAAAAGTTCAGGAAAGAAATCAGAAGTGGTGCAGTAGAACTGGAATTTGCTTTTTCGGGTCAGGAAGCTTTGGATATTTTGGAAAATACCCAACCTCCAGAGGTAATGTATATTTTTTCGGATATCAATATGCCAGGTATGACAGGGCTACAACTACTGGAAAAAGTCAAAGAAAAATTTCCCGAAATCCAGGTAAGCATGATTTCAGCTTACGGAGATACAGAAAACCACGACAAAGCCATGAGCTCAGGTGCAAAGGAGTTTTTTATCAAACCTATAGATTTTAATACCCTCAGGAATGAAGTAGAACAAATGCTCAAAGAACAAACCTAAGCCATTTATCTTTTCGAATAAAATTCCCCGTCTCATGCAAAAAATATTAAATAAGGTGTCAGCTGCCAGAAAGATTTACGAGACCTATTGGGAAAGCTACCAAAACGGAGACTTGGAAACTTTTGCCTCCACTTTGGATGATACCTTTGAAATGATCGGCACCTCCGAAACTGAAGTCTGCCATTCCAAAACTGAAGGGATCGAATTTTTGAAAGCCCAACTGCATGAGGTAGTTGGTAAAGTAGAGATGCGAAACAGGCAAATTGATGTGATTCCTGTGGACAATTTGATGCTGGTCAATGAGCAATGTGATATTTATGTTTTTGTAGGGATGGACAAGTCTGCTGACAGAGGATACCTATCGGCAGGCAGGCAGGATTGGAATTTCTATTCAAAGATCAGGATCTCCACTTTTCTTAGTGAAACCGGATCAGGTTGGAAGGTCATCCAGCAGCACGGGTCATTACCGGATATGCGGGTGCAGGAAGGTGAAACCATGGCTCTGGAGAAAATCAGCAAGGAAAATCTCGAACTGCGTGACGCCATCAAGCGCCGGACAATTGAACTGGAGCAGAAGAACCGGGAGTTAGAGATAGAAGGGGCTTTGGAAAAAGTCCGGTCCCGATCTCTAGCAATGCATTCAAGCGATGAATTGACTGAAGTGGTCACGGTGTTCTTTGAAAAACTAAGTGACCTAAGTATTCCGGTTTCAGCTGTGGGCATTAGTATTAACATAGAAGGCTCAAAAGATCTGGATAATTATACGTGCGGAAAGGTAGAAAGCGGAATTGCCATCAATAACTACCGCCTGCCTTATTTTGATCACAGAATTGCCAATGATTTTTTTGAAGCCCGGGAAAAGCAACTTGATTTTTTTGTAGGCAATTATTCAAAGCAGGAAAAGGACAGTTTCTATGAATATGTAATTGAGCATACGGAGTTGAAAAATGAATTGACGGAGGAGATTAAGCAATTTATTTTTCAAAGCCTCTTTTATTCTATTTCAGTGGTATCCACAAAACACACCATGATTACGCTCAATGATTTTGAAGGAAAATCATTGGCGGATGGTGAAATAGATATTTTGAAGCGATTTGCAAAAGTTTTTGATCAGGCATATATCCGCTTCCTCGACCTCCAAAAAGCAGAGGCGCAGGCACGGGAAGCGCAGATTGAAGCAGCGCTGGAAAGAGTCCGTGCTCAGACCATGGCCATGCACAGCAGTGAGGATGTGGGGAAATGTGTTGTCAAAATGTTCAGTGAACTTACAGCCTTAGGGGTGGATGAAGGTACCCGATTCGGTATCGGCATCCTGAACCATGACAATGAAAACAATCAGCTTTGGACGGCCCGCAAAACCGGAGAGGAAGTCAACATGCATATCGGCAACATCGATATGGCTTGGCACCCCATGCTAAAGAGAGCCCGTCAGGCTTGGCTAGAGCAGGTTCCATTTCACAAGTATGTATTGGAAGGGGAAGATTTACTGAATTACTACCAAATGCTCAATAATGCCCCTGACTATAAAATTCAGATACCGATAGAAAAATTACCCAAAAAAGAAATACAACACTGTTTCATATTCGAGCATGGATTTTTTTATGCATTCACTCCCCGTGAATTTCAACCCGAATTAATTCACATTACCAAGCGGTTCAGTGCGCTTTTTGAACAAACCTACAGAAGGTATCTGGATTTGGTTAGAGCAGAAGGTCAAGCCCGTGAGGCAGAAATCGAGTTGGCGCTCGAACGGGTAAGGGCAAGGACCATGGCCATGCAGCACTCTGACGAACTCACTGAAGCTTCAGAAGTTTTGGACCGGCAAGTCCGCGAATTGGGTATCGAAACCTGGGGCTGTGCTTTTCATATTTATGCAGATGATCCTGAGGGTGACTATGAATGGTTTAGCAGCCGTGAAGGCTCTTTGCCATTTTACAAAACTCCCAGGGAAAATTTCTTCTTGAAATTTTACGAAAAAGGCAAAGCCGGAGAAACTTTCCATGTGGAAGAATTCTTAGGCGAGGATTGCAAAGTCCACTATGATTACCTGATGACTATTCCAGTCATGGGTGATGCACTTCGTGAAATTGTGGCTTCCGGTGCCTCTTTGCCCGAGTCGCAGTATGACCATATTGCTTTTTTCAAGCATGGGTTCCTCCTCTTCATTACCTATAAGCAGGTTCCCCAATCACATGCCATTTTCCAACGCTTTGCCAAAGTATTCGAACAGACCTACACCCGCTTCCTCGACCTGCAAAAAGCAGAAGCTCAGGCACGGGAAGCGCAGATCGAAGCTTCACTAGAAAGAATTCGTGCCAAAGCGATGTCTATGCATCATTCAGATGAGTTGGATGAAGTATTGGCCGTTTTATGTGAGCAGTTTGACACACTCGGTATTTTTCCGATGTCAACACACATGACCGTACTTGATATTGCCAAAAACAAATTTACCTTCAGGGAAACCGGAAAATTCGGAAACAGGAGTTTTGGCGAACAAACCGTTGCTTTGGACGCCATGGATACCTGGAAAGACATGGTGGAAAGTTGGAAAAGCGCCGAACCTTATTCCATCAACAGGCTGCATTTCCCAAAAGATACACTAGCTCAGGTTTGGGAAGTATTTCATGAGTCATTTGCTTCAATGCCTGAAGGTTCAAAGATTACGCCTGATGATTATCCGGATGGTATTTACCATACAGCAGGTAAGCATCCATTTGGTTACATAGGAATGAATCAGGTGCGACCTGCAACCGAAAAGGAAGAACAAATTGTCATAAAATTCGCCAATGAATTTGGAAGGGCTTACCAACGCTTCCTCGATCTACAAAAGGCAGAAGCACAGGCTAGGGAAGCGCAGATAGAAGCGGCACTGGAGAAAGTTCGCTCCCGATCATTAGCCATGCACAAGAGCGAGGAGCTGAATGAGGTGGTCTCCGTTCTTTTCGAAAAATTAAAGGAGCTTCAAATTCCATTTACAGCCATTGGCATCGCCACAAACATTGAAGGCTCAAAAGATTTAAATGCCTATGTCTGCGGTCAGAATGAAGCTGGCCTGGTCATCACTAATTATCGTCTTCATCACTTTGATAATCCGGTACCGAAAGATTTATACGGCGCCATTGAAGAGCAATTGGATTATTTTGTGGGCCATTATTCAAAAGAAGAAAAAGATGCCTTCTATAAATATGTAATTGAACACACTGCTGAATTCAGGCATTTGCCTGAAGATATCAAGCGCATGATATTCGATAGCACCAACTATACCATTTCCATGGTTGCGGTTAAAAATGCAGTGTTTAATGTCAATGATTTTGAAGGGAAGGTTTTAGCCGAAAATGAAATTGATATCATCAAGCGTTTTGCGCGGGTATTCGATCAGGCCTACACCCGCTTTCTCGATCTTCAAAAAGCTGAAATCCAAGCCAGAGAAGCACAGATTGAAGCGGGACTGGAACGGGTACGTAGCAGGGCAATGGCTATGCACAGCTCGCAGGAATTAAGAGAAGTGGCCATGGAGTTGAGAAAACAAATGGGGTTGCTTGGTCAAAAGGACCTGGAAGTATGTGCTATCCATTTGTATGGCGATGATAAAGATTCATTTGAATCGTGGAGTGCTATGAAATCACCGGATTCTGAAACTGAAATAGTTCAGACGCAGGCCAACTTTCCAAAAAAGGGTATTCGTATTGTTGATGAATTGATGCAACATTATTCCAGTGGAACTATGGATTATATCCTGGTGAATGATGGAGAAAAAATTGCGGAATGGTTTAAGGTGATGGAAAATAATGCACCGGAACTGCACGCATCCATTATGCACGCAATAGGTAATGCTTCAGTAAATAAGCTCGAAGCCAACTGGTCGGTTGCTGATTTTTCCGGTGGGGCGTTAGTTATGGTAACCTATGGCGAACCGGATGCATCATCACGAAATTTATTGCGTCGCTCGGCCAATGTGTTTGAACAAGCCTATATTCGGTTTCTCGATCTGCAAAAAGCTGAGGATCAAGCTAGGGAAGCTCAAATCCAATTGGCTTTGGAAAGAGTTCGAGCCCGCACCATGGCCATGCAAAAGTCCGAAGAACTTGCAGATGCAGCCTTTGTTCTTTTCGAACAGCTTAGAGCTTTGGGAGGCAATCTCTGGGGCACCGGATTTGGCTTGTGCCAGGAGAATGTTGAAAAGGATGAATTTTGGTTCGCCAATGAAAATGGGGTATTCCCACCTGTTGCTATTCCGAACACCACTGATCTTGCACATAAGCAAATGTATCAGGGATGGCTGAAAAAAACTGATTTTCTATCCATTGAAAAGTCGAGAGCTGCGCTCAAGGAGCATTATGATTACATGTTATCCTTACCGGACGTTAGGACTTTTTTCCAAAAAATCATTGACCAAGGACTTTCCTTTCCAGAAAAGCAGCAGTGGAATGCCGCTTATTTTTCAAAAGGCTATTTATTGATCATCACGCTGGAACCCTATCCTGAACCTGAAATCTTTAAGCGATTTGCCAAAGTATTTGAACAGACCTATACCCGCTTCCTTGATCTTCAAAGAGCAGAAGCCCAGGCTAAAGAAGCTCAAATTGAAGCAGCATTGGAACGGGTAAGATCCCGTAGTTTGGCCATGCATCATTCAACCGAGTTATCCGCTGTAGTAGATACGCTGCTGCGGGAGTTCACAAGTCTTGAATTCACCCTTACCTTCTGTATTATCAATTTGATCGATGAACAAGACATGAGCAATACGGTGTGGGCAGCTAACCCCGAAACCGGGAAAGACCCAGAATCCTATTACATGAAATTTGAAGATTATCCCTTTCATCATGCCATGTGGGATGCCTGGAAAGCTCAGAAAAAAAGATTTGTGTACACCATAGCAGGAGAAGAGAAAAAAACCTATGATGAATATCTTTATAATGATACTGAATTTCGACGTTTCCCGAAAAACGTTCAAAAAGCAAATAAATCCCTAGAACGCTATGTAGCCGGCTTTACATTCTTCAAGTATAGCGGACTACAAACAGTGAGTGTTAATCCTATATCTGAAGACGAACTTGAAATCCTCGAACGTTTTGGTAGAGTCTTCGAGCAGGCTTATACCCGCTTTCTCGATCTGCAAAAAGCAGAGGCACAAGCCAGGGAAGCTGAAATCCAATTGGCGTTGGAAAGAGTGAGAGCTAAGACCATGGCCATGAAAACCCAGTCTGATCTCCTCGGCATCATTGAGTTATTTGGCGAACAACTGAATGCTGTAGGTATAAGGTTTGATAACGTCACGTTTATCGAAGGACCCATCACAAAAAAAAGAGACTGGGATTTATGGAGCTATGCGCCGGAGGCAGAAAATACAACCGATAAAATTCTCATTCCTTACATAGAGACTCCATATTTCACAAAAACAGCAAAAGCTGTAAAAGAGTACCAAAAGACCGGCCAGCCAATCCAAGTAAAAACATTCACAAAGAAAGAGAAGAATGAATTTCCCGACCACTATTGGAAGCATGCACCAGTTGTGTCAGATGAATTTGTCAATTATGTTAATGCCACTCCAGGTTCAATAATAGTAGATGCGTTTTTGGAAGAGATAACTGTTTCTATGGTTAAATGGAATACAGAACCCTATACAGTTGAGGAACTTGAGATTTACGAACGCTTTGCAAAAGAGTTCAGGCAAACCTATATCCGCTTTCTTGATATCAAAAAAGCAGAAGCTCAGGTCAGAGAAGCTAAAATTGAAACCTCCCTTGAAAAAGTCCGCTCCCGAACCATGGGCATGCAGAACTCTGATGAATTGGCAGAAGTGGCCAATGTGCTTTTTGCAGAAATGAATGATCTGGTGCACAATCTATGGACTTGCGGATTTGTGCTGTGCGAAAAAGGTCGCGAAGAAGATGAATGGTGGTTGAGCCTGGAAGATGGCTTTTCTCGAGGCTTCTTTTTACCCAATGTAAACGATTATGCCCATGCCACACTTTACAAAGGCTGGCTTGAGGGAGATTCATTTCGGACGGTTCAGTTGGATGGGGATAAATTGCAAGAGCACTATGACTGGCTCATGGAAATTCCGGTTGCCAAAAATATTTTTGATGATATGGAAGCGGCGGGTATGCAACGGCCGGAATGGCAAAAATTGCATGCGGCCTACTTTTCAAAAGGCTATTTGGTCATCATTACCCGTGAGCCTTGCCCTGAAGAGGAGATCTTTAAGCGATTTGCAAAGGTCTTTGACCAGACCTACACCCGCTTTCTAGACTTGCAAAAAGCAGAGGCACAAGCCAGAGAGTCAAAAATTGAAACCGCTCTAGAAAAAGTTCGCTCCCGTACAATGGGAATGCAAAGCAGTGAGGAATTGCCTGAAGTAGCCAACCTGTTGTTTACAGAAGTGAGGTCGCTTGGTATCCCTGCCTGGAGTTGTGGGTACAATATTCTTGAAGAAGATAAAAAAACAGCTACTGCCTGGATGAGTAGCGAAGGAATCATGCAAACGCCATTTCAGCTTCGCTTGTTTGGTGAAGCATCTTTTGATGAAATGGGTGAATTCATCCCGAGTGATCATACAATGTTTGTTCAGGAACTCGGTGGTAAAGCGTTGGAAGATCACTATGCCTACATGAAAACCTTCCCCGACCTGCAATCTACATTTAAGAACATTGAGGAGCAGGGACTCTCTCTTCCCACCTATCAGATCAACCACCTCTGCAAATTCGGCCACGGATTTCTCCTGTTCATCACCTATGAGCCGGTTCCGGATGCCCATGGTTTATTTAAACGCTTTACCTCGGTATTTGACCAGACCTACACTCGGTTTTTAGATCTAAAAAAAGCTGAAGCTCAGACCAGAGAAGCACAGATCGAAAATGCCTTGGAAAAAGTCCGATCCCGGTCTTTGGCCATGCAAAGTCCTGATGAACTGATTGAGGTAGCGCAACTGCTTAGGGATGAAATGGGTGCATTGGGTGTAGAGGAATTGGAGACCAGCTCCATCTACATCCACGATGAAAGCAGCGGATTGACCCAATGTTGGTTTACCATTAAGAATCCGGATAACCCTGACAAAGCGATAACGGACCAAATGGATATTGACCTTCAGGGTACCTGGGTGGGCCGGAAGATGGATGAATTTTACCAGTCCAAAGCAAAACAAACTTCCATTCTGATGCAGGGTGAGGAAAGGATAGAATGGATCCGATATTGTGAAGAAAAATCTGACCTGTTTGGAAGCAGTAATTTTTATGGGGAGACTATTCCCGATCGTACCTATCATTTGTACAAATTTTCCAACGGCTATATCGGTGCCGCAGCTCCCGGAGAGATTTCAACAGAAAGCTGGGAACTTTTGAAAAGGGCCACAGCAGTATTCTCTTTTGCCTATACCCGTTTCAGGGATTTGCAAATGGCCCAAGCCAGCGCCCGAACCGCCATGCGACAGGCTTCTTTGGATCGGGTTCGCGCTGACATTTCATCCATGCGCAATGCCGATGATCTTGACAGAATTACCCCGCTTTTCTTTCATGAATTGACTACACTGGGTATTCCCTTTATCCGCTGCGGAGTATTTATTGTACATGAAAAAGAGAGAAATGTAGAGATTTACCTTTCCACATCTGAGGGCAAGTCCCTGGCAGCGATGAACCTTCCTTTTGAGGCAAATGAGATGACTGCCCGATCGGTGGAAGCCTGGAAAAGGGAGCAGGTGTATATTCAGCATTGGGACAAGGCTGATTTTATCAATTGGAGTAAATCCCTGCAGGAACAAGGACATGTCAAAGACCTTAAAACCTATCAGGGAACGGACGCTGCACCTGAATCACTTCATCTACACTTTGTCCCTTTTGCTCAAGGATTGCTGTATGTAGGTTCACCCAGAACTTTGGACGAAGAACAGATTGATTTGGTAAAAGCTTTGGCCAGGTCCTTTGCCATAGCCTATGCCCGGTACGAGGATTTTGTGAAACTGGAGCAAGCCAAAGCTGAAGTAGAATCGGCCATGAGCGAACTCAAAGCTACCCAATCCCAACTCGTCCAACAGGAAAAACTTGCCTCACTTGGGCAACTTACTGCCGGCATCGCCCATGAGATCAAAAACCCGCTGAATTTTGTGAATAACTTTTCGGAGGTGTCGATGGAGATGATTGAGGAGATACAAGACTCAAGACTCAAGACACAAGACACAAGACACAAGACTGAGGCTGATGAAATTGAGGATGAGATTTTGGAGGATATTAAAGCCAATTTGAAGAAAATACATGAGCATGGTTCGCGGGCAAACGGTATTGTGACTTCCATGCTCCAACACTCGCGAGGAGGTTCGGGGAAAATGGAACCTACGGACCTCAATGCGCTGATCAAGGAATATGTGAATCTTTCATTTCATGGCATGCGGGCAGGAAAGAACCCGATCGATGTGGATATAGAATTAGATCTGGATCCTGAATTGGGCAACGTCCCACTGATCAAAGAGGATTTTACCCGGGTGGTGATCAATTTGTGTAATAATGCTTTTGATGCCATGCGGGGGAAAAAGTACGAAGTACAAAGTACCAAGTACAATGATGGGGAAATTGTTGATGGAAACTATATACCAAAATTGAGGGTGACCACAATGCTTGAAATGAGTCGGGTTCGGATATCACTTGAGGACAATGGGCCGGGGATACCCGACGACATCAAAGACAAAATCCTACAGCCTTTCTTCACCACGAAAAAAGGCACAGAAGGTACGGGACTTGGGCTGAGCATTACGCATGATATCGTGAAGGCGCACGGGGGGCAGTTGGAGATTAAGAGTTCGCCTGGTGAGGGTTCCACATTTATCATTCAACTGCCAAAATGAAGTCTATGAAAATTTTTAAAATCAATATCATTCTGTTTTTCATCCTGACTAATTCATTGATGGTGTTGGGTCAAAAAAATCCATACTGGCAAGAACCTACAGCAGCTGAAGCCGACAGTCTCAAGATTTTGCTTCAATCCACTGAAAATGATTCAGTAAAGATGTATATCAACTGGCAACTAGGTTGGTTTTATCAGGAAAGAAACCGTTATACTGCTTTCGAATATTTTACAGCACAATTACTACAGGCTAAAAACCTGAAACAAAAAATATGGGAAGCTGGCGCATTAAACCAGCTAGGTTATATTTCAAGTTTGAGTCAAAATTATCCGGGGGCATTAAATTACCTTCTCGCAGCCCGTGAAATTGCCTCAGATCCTAATTCCAGTTTGAACATGTGGGGAGTTCATTTACTGACTGATGATGGTATTGCAAACAGTGCTCGGTTGACAATCCTATTAGATAACATCAACCATTTCGGAGTACTTAATTATTTCGTTGGCAATTTTGAAAAAGCCATTGCCTACTATCAAGAAGCGGCCGAATTGAATTCAGTCATTCAGGATGAAGTAATGTTTGTATTGCTGCATATGAACAAAGGGGAATCTTATTTTCCCTTGGGGAAAAATGATCTGGCAAAAACCGAATTAAGAACCGCACTTGATTACTCACAGTCTTCCGGTTATGATAAATACAGAGGACTTATTTACTGGGATATCGGCAAGATCTATGAAAAAGAAAATAATTATAGAGAAGCAAAAAAGTATTATGAATTGAGTGTAGCTACCAATATCGAATCTGATAGTCCTGATTTTCTTGGAGAGGCATATCTGGCTTTGGCTAATTTATATATAAAGAAAAGTTCACTTGACTCAGGTTATCAGTCAGCCCATAATGGCCTATCAACATACATGCTCATAAACGATTCAGTAGGCCTCATGAATTCGTATTCAACTCTTGCTGCAGTATTTGATGCACGGGGTCAAATTGATAGCGCCTATTACTATATGAAAAAAGAAACGGCGCTTAAATCGGCAATGAACAGGGAAGAAAGAGTAAAAGAATTCCAAGTTCTGGGGCTAAATGAGCAGTTAAGGCTTAATGAAATGGAAACCGAAAAGGTATTGCTTCAGAGTCGCATACGGATGTATGGGCTGGCCGCCGGAATCGGTGTATTGTTTTTAATAAGTATGATTATCTATAGAAACAACATCCGACAAAAAAAGAACAAAGCTATTATTGAAAAATCCTATGAAAACCTCAAATCTACCCAAGCCCAACTCGTCCAACAAGAAAAACTTGCCTCTCTAGGCCAGCTCACAGCAGGAATTGCCCATGAGATCAAGAACCCACTGAACTTTGTCAATAATTTTTCGGAAGTGAGTTTGGAATTGGTTGAAGAGATACAAGACATAAGACGCAAGACACAAGATGTGAATCTGAGTGGTGAAGAGGATGAGATTTTGGAGGATATAAAAGGAAACTTGAAGAAAATACATGAGCATGGTTCGCGGGCAAATGGCATTGTGACCTCGATGTTACAACATTCCAGATGTGGTTCAGGGAAAATGGAACCTACAGATCTCAATGCCTTGATCAAGGAATATGTCAATTTATCATTTCATGGAATGCGGGCAGGAAAGAACCCGATCGATGTGGATATAGAATTAGATCTGGATCCTGAATTGGGCAACGTCCCACTGATCAAAGAGGATTTTACCCGGGTAATCATCAACCTGTGTAATAATGCCTTTGATGCCATGCGGGGGAAAAAGTACGAAGTACAAAGTACCAAGAACAATGATGGGGAAATTGATAATGGAATCTATGTGCCAAAATTGAGGGTGTCCACTTTTCTAGATAATGGTAAGGTTAGATTGTCCATTGAGGACAATGGGCCAGGGATACCCGATGAAATCAAAGACAAAATCCTGCAACCTTTTTTTACCACGAAGAAAGGCACGGAAGGAACGGGGCTAGGCCTGAGCATTACGCATGATATTGTGAAGGCGCACGGGGGAGAATTGTCAATTAATTCAACTTCGGGAGCTGGTTCAACATTCATAATTACGCTAAAACCATGAAAGCAAAATCAATCAAAGGAAAGTCAACGGAAGAAATCAAAACGGCACTCGCTCAAAGTATGGCCGATGGATTCAAGCCTACCCTCGGTTTTATTTTCGTGCCCACTCACTTTCAATACAATGGCATCGTAGATATACTTGATGAACACAACATCGCCATTTTCGGGGCTAATACGCCCGATAAGTTTACTGATCAGGGCATGGAAAATGAACTAGCTACCATTCTTTTATTAGATCTAGACCCCACATTTTTCCGAATTGTTATAGAATCACTTCCTGTAAGTGATTATGAAGCTGGAGTAAATACAGCCCGGAAAATTGGCCAAACCGGATGTTCACAGTTCAAAAGGCCAGCCTTTATATTATCCGTAGCCCAGGCCGAAGTGCCCGGTGAAGCTTTGGCGGAAGGGTTTTTGTCGGGCGCCGGTGATGATGCAAAAGTTATAGGAGGGTTTTCGGGTGGAAAACCATATTGGTCGGATCATGCCGTTTTTACCAATAAGGAACAAAGTCAGCAAGGCCTAATATGCCTCATCGTTGATCAGGACCAAGTAGAAGTTCATGGGCTTGCGGTCTCCGGATGGAAACCCGTTGGAACTCCGAAAACGGTTACCCGCAGTGAAGGTAACTGGGTGTATACCATCGACGACGAACCAGCATTGGATGTTCTTTTACGTTTTACCGGTGCAAAAGTCGATATGAATGAAAGCGATGATCTGCTGATGCAAATCGGAACGTATCCATTGCAGGTTATCGGGAACGAAGGAAGCCCGGCCATGAAGCCTCCTCTTATGTTTAACAAGGAGACCGGTGCTGTATTGTGTGGTGGTCAAATTCCTGAAGGGGCAAAAATCCGATTTTCCCTGCCCCCTGATTTCGATATAGTTGAAACTGTTATTGATAGTGCCCGTGATGTGAAAGAACAGGTGTTACCAGAGGCCGACGCTTTACTCGTTTTTTCCTGTATAGGGCGACAAATGTCCCTAGGACCCATGATCGAAGACGAGATCAATGGGCTGAATGAAGTTTGGAAAGTACCGATGATCGGTTATTTCAGTCTCGGAGAGTTTGGCGCAACAAAGGGAGGCAAAGCCACTTTTCAGGGCACCACCTGTAGCTGGGTAACACTTAAAGAAAATAATTTTACCAAAAAACATTGAAGTTATGAAAGCAAAATCAATAAAAGGTAAATCAACGGCAGAAATCAAAACGGCCCTCGCTGAAAGTATGGCAGATGGTTTTAAGCCCACCCTTGCTATCGTGTTCCTGTCTGTAGCACAAGACCGCAATGCAATTTGCAGGTTGCTTGACGAAGCAGGAATCGCCGTCTTTGGCTCTACCACCAATGGGGAGTTTATTGATGAAGAGACTGAATCAGGTGCTGCGGCCATCCTTCTGCTGGATATGAAAAAAGAACATTTCAGAATCCATACAGCGAAATTTCAGAACAACAACTATCGGGAAACATCAACATCCATCGCCTTGAAAGCCAAAGAGGACTTTGAAAAAGTTGCTTTCCTTTTGGCAGTCAGCAATGCCGCAACTGATGGTGAAGAAGTGTTGCTGGGACTTCAGGAAATCGCGGGTGAAGAGGTAAATGCATTTGGTGGAGCTGCCGGTGATGACTTGTCTTTTGATAAAACATTTGTTTTTACAAACGATTGGGAAAGCGATCATGGGATGGTATGTATTGCTATTGATGAAGAGAAAGTATTGGTCGCAGGCATCGCCACTTGTGGCTGGAAAGCCATGGGGACCGAAAAAACGGTAACCAAAAGCAAAGGGAATCATGTGTTCACTATTGATAATGAACCGGCACTTGATGTAACTACCAAATATGGGGGACTTGAAAATATCACACCGGACAACAAAGATTTATTATTGGAACTCGCTACCAATTTCCCTTTGCAATTGCAGCGTAAAAAAGGTGACCCAGTGATGCGCCCTGGCCTGGTCGTAGACTGGTCTGACCACTCATTTTACACAAGCGGTACGGTTCCGCAAGGATCAAAAGTACGGTTTTCCCTGCCACCCGATTGGGATGTGATGGAAAAGGTGGTCGAAGGTGTACAAAATCTCAAAGAAACCGAAATGCCAGAAGCAGATGCCCTGGTGGTGTTCAGTTGCGGCGGCAGGTTGCTATCATTTGGCCCGATGATGAACGCAGAAATTGAAGGGGTTAATAAGGTTTGGAATGTGCCGATGGCAGGCATGTTTTCCTATGCGGAACTCGGAAGAATGGCCGGAGGAAATTTGGAAATGCACAATCTTACTACCTGTTGTGTGGCGCTGAAGGAGAAGTGAAGTGGTGGTTATTGATGGTCATTTGTGGTAATTTATAGTCATTGAGGGTCATTACCTATAAATACCGCGAAGCAAATGACCAAAAATGATGCGCATAGCACTAATAACCACCAATGACAGCGAAGCTAATAACGCGCGATGGGCAAATGACAACCAATGACGCGAAGCAAAATCACGCGAAGCTAATGACGCCAAAGGCAAATCACGCAGAGCAAAATGACAAATAAATGAACGCAAACCTTCAAAATATCCTAGACACCCTTCCACAGATAGAGAACCTTTCTGAAGAAGAGAAAGCCGCCATCACCAAATCGTTGAAGGATGCGGATAAAGAGTTAACTATTTTGGAATTCAAACTGGATCGGACGGAAAAAGTAAAGCGTACCACTGCCATTTTACTTGAAGAAACCATCGAGGAGCTGGAGCACAAAAGGCAAGCCATTGAAGAGAGCAATCTGGCCCTGCAAAAATCGCTTGAGGATTTAAAATCTGCTCAGGATCAATTAATCCAACAGGAAAAACTTGCCTCCCTCGGTCAACTGACAGCAGGCATCGCCCATGAGATCAAGAATCCGCTGAATTTTGTCAATAACTTTTCGGAAGTGAGTTTGGAATTGGTTGAAGAGATACAAGACATAAGACGCAAGACACAAGATGTGAATCTGAGAGGTGAAGAGGATGAGATTTTGGAGGATATAAAAGGAAACTTGCAGAAAATTCATGAACACGGTTCGCGTGCCAATGGCATCGTCACCTCCATGCTGCAGCACTCACGGGGAGGGTCGGGGAAAAAAGAACCTACAGATCTCAATGCGCTGATCAAGGAATATGTCAACCTGAGTTTTCACGGGATGCGGGCAGGGAAGAATCCGATTGATGTAGAATTGAAATTTGAATTGGATGAATCCATCGGTAATGTACCGTTGGTGTCGGAAGACTTTTCGCGGGTAATCGTGAATCTCTGTAATAATGCCTTTGATGCCATGCGGGGGATAAAGTACGAAGTACAAAGCCTGCCTGCCGGCAAGGCAGGTACCAAGTACAATGATGGGGAAATTGTTGGTGAAAACTATGTTCCAAAATTGAGGGTGTCCACTATTCTCGAAAATGGTAGGGTTCAGGTATCTTTTAAGGACAACGGCCCCGGTATCCCGGATGAGATCAAGGACAAAATCCTTCAGCCTTTTTTTACCACTAAAAAGGGTACGGAGGGAACGGGGCTTGGCCTTAGTATTACCAACGATATTATCAAAGCCCATGGGGGCGTGTTGGAAATTGAATCATCCAAGGATATTGGATCAAATTTTATAATCAAACTTCCCAGTAGTCCATGATTATAAGGAGTATTCATCACCTACTTTAATTGACTTATAAATTACATTTTACATGATTTAAAACAATTTGTTTAAGTATATTTATGATAATCAAGACAATAGCTTTTCCCAATATTTCATCATTAATGAAAGATCATCCAATCCATCCTTAACCTAAATACACAGATTATGTACTTCAAAAAAAAATTAGTTTTCGTATTGCTAAGTCCCCTTCTATTCTTTTCTGGTCAAGACTTCCAAAATACCAGTGACCTCTTTCTAGCTCAAACGGATCAGGGTAGAACGGAATATAGAGTAGTAGTTAAAGTTATAGGCGATGAATGGAGGGTTGTTTTAGAAGGTGATGATTCTAAAAGTGATGTCAGACTGAGAAGAGGAGATCGTATTCGTTGGGTAGTGGAAGGCTCTGATGCTTCTTTTGCTTTTCCCGACTCACGTATTTTTGGTCATGAAACAAGAGAAGTAAGGGCGGGCAATCCACTTGTCATGGCTGTATCAGCAAATAGTCCAAAAGGTACTTTTGCCTATTCTGTATTTATTCACGAATCTATGACATATGCAAGGGGACAGTCACCACCTAGAATTATTGTCACAAACTGAACAGTAGAACTCATTCGGTTGGGTATTTCTGACCGGGTAAGTTTAAATTTTATTCCAATATACAGAAAGTGAGAGCGAAAAATGTCTTGTTGAAAATATCTATGCTCCAATCTTAATAATATGCTTGCTAAAAAAATAGCATTCAGAAATAGGTCCAAAGTTGATGTAAATAAATGTACATTTTCAACTCTGGGCCTATTTTGCTTTCTGATATTTACTCTGTCTTGTAAAGATGGTATTAAAACAGAAACTCCGATAAATACAAAACTAAAAACGCTTACCCACCCTACTATTATATTTCTAGATAGCCTCAGCGATTCTATTCAACCCCGTAAGGTGTTTCTCCATGAATTTCAACATCCTGTTCCAAGAAATATCCCACGAAATCAGCAGGAAAAATACATTTATCGAGATGAGGAAAATCAAATCAGGATTATTTCCTCTCCTATTATAATCCAAAGACCTTACCTCAAAAACGAAAAGGGTGAACCTGTTTTAGACCCAAAAGGAGATTATTACTATTTCGGAGATGGCGGCGTTTCCCATTTTTCAACATTCACCACTGACGATGGGTTGGCTTTGGATAACATTACATCTTCAATACTGGACAGTTCAGGAAACTTATGGTTTGGCACATGGGGTGGAGGGATTTCTAAGTTTGATGGTACATCCTTTACCAGTTTCACCACCGCTCATGGACTTTCCAACAATTTGGTTCATTGTCTGGCAGAGGATGCAAATGGCAACATTTGGATTGGTACGGAAGGAGGTGGACTATCCATTTATGATGGATTTTCTTTCTCTACTAAAACCAAGTCCGACGGGTTGGCCAATAATGTGGTTTATGGAATTTCACCAGACAGCAAAGGAAATATTTGGATAGCAGCAGGCAATGGTGGCGCATCTAAATATGATGGCGTTGATTTCATCAATTTCAATAAAGAAAATGGTTTGCAAGCCAATTCAATTATAAAAATTGTAGAAGACAAAAATGGTTTTGTCTGGTTTGGCTCAGGTGATAATGGGGTTTTTAGGTTTGACGGTAGCAAATTCCTGCATTTCACTCTAGAAGATGGCTTGGCCGAAAATCCAATTCATTGTATTACCCAAGATCAAGCGGGAAACATTTGGTTTGGTACAGATGGTGGCGGGGTTTTTAAGTATCGAGATAATGTTGATTTGACAAAAAAAGGATACTTCGAAAAGTTCACCGTAGCAGAGGGACTTGGTCACAATGATGTTTGGGATATCAAGGAAGACTTAAAAGGAGATATTTGGTTTGCTACAGGCGGAAATGGAGTTTCGAAATTTGATGGTAAAAAATTCACCAGCTATACCACAGCTCAAGGGTTGCCCGAAGATGTGGTTTATAGTATTTCAATAGATGGATCAGGAAATATCTGGTTTGGAACAGCCGGAGGAGGTGTTGCCCTTTACAATGGCGCTGCTTTCACCAACTTCACCCCAGATGTTGGCTTGGCTAATAATGGGGTATATGGTATTCTTGAGGACAAAGACGGCAACTTATGGTTTGGAACAGATGGCGGAGGAGTTTCAAAATACGATGGCAAATCATTTACAAATTATACCACAGATCAGGGACTCCCCCATCCACTGATAATCAGTGCTATTAAAGACAAAAAAGATCAGCTTTGGTTTGGGACAGGCGGTGGTGGCCTGGCACTTTACAAGGAAGTGTCTCCCGGCAATAAAAAAGCAAGCTTTACCACTTTCAATACCCAACATGGTTTGCAAAACGAGATCATTTATGCCATAACAGAAGATAGGTTTGGCAACCTTTGGTTAGGTACAGGGGGTGGCGGTTTGGTCAAATTTGATTGGAACACATTGCCTGAAAGTGAGGCAGGATTTACTGCTTACACTACAGATCAGGGTTTGGCCAATAATTATATCTACAGCATCCTAGAAGACAGTAAAGGGAATATTTGGATAGGTACAGGTGGAGGAGGTATTTCCAAATTTGATGGTAAATCCTTCACCAACTACACCACTGAACATGGACTTTCAAATGATATTGTTTGGAGCATATTAGAAGATAAAACAGGTAATTTATGGTTTGCCACCCAAGGCGGCGGGGTATCAAGATTTGACGGACAATCTTTCCAAGCCATAACGACAAGAGAGGGACTGATTGATGATACAGTCTATGATTTATTAGAAGATGAAACCGGAAACGTATTCATAGGTACCAATAGGGGCTATACTGTAGTTCCGGCACATGTAGTCCCCCTTTCTTTCGAAGGAATGAGAGGGAAATTAGAATATTACAATACTTCTAATGGGTTTCCTATTAAAGATGTCAACAAAGGAATTTTTTTGGACAGTAAAGGGAATATTTGGGCTGGAAATGGGAGTGATAAAACAGGGTTGGTAAAAATGAATTACAGAGCTTTGAGAAAAAAGAAAGAAAAGCCGCAGATCAAAATTAAAAGCATCAGCATTTATGAAAAGCCTATCAGTTGGATGTCATTGCACAGTAATTCCGACGTAAAAAATGTCAATAGTAATTCAAAAGTCAGTGAATTCCTTGCTGATGAAGTTCGGGTATTCGGGAGGGAACTCACTGCTGAGGAGCGAGAATCACAAATTAAAGAATACTCCAAAGTTCAATATTCAGAAATTGGAAGGTTTGAAAATTTCCCTAAAAATCTAACCCTACCATATACCCAAAATCAGATTGCGATAGATTTTGGTACAGATGAGTTGGTCAGGCCCAACTTAATGGAGTACAGGTATATTCTAGAAGGGTATAACAAAGAGTGGAGTCCTTCTATCAGGAAAACCAGTGCCACTTTCGGGAATATCAGAGAGGGGAATTATGTATTTAAAGTTATTGCGAGATATACAGGGCCATCAGAAGGAGACGGAAAAGAATGGTCTGAAGAAGCAGTTTACGCATTTTCTGTTCTTCCCCCTGTACACAGAACCTGGTTGGCATATCTCATTTACTTCATCATTTTCTTAATGGCCATCAAATGGATACATGTTTATCAGAAAAACAAAACAATCCGCAAAGAAAGAGAACGGTCCCGACAGAAGGAGTTGGAACAAGCCAAAGAAATAGAAAAAGCTTACAAAGAACTACAGAGAACCCAAGCCCAACTTATCCAATCTGAAAAGATGGCATCACTAGGAGAACTCACCGCCGGCATTGCTCATGAGATTCAGAACCCGCTGAATTTTGTGAATAATTTTTCTGAGGTGAGTGCGGAGTTGATAGATGAGATACGGGAAGCGAGAAGCGAGAGACGAGAGGCTAATAAGGGGAAGCGAGAGATGAGAGACAAGAATCAAGTGGGCGAAAGTGAAGAATTGGAGGATGAGATATTGGAGGATATCAAGCAAAATCTGGAGAAAATCCAGCATCATGGCAAGCGAGCCGACTTGATTGTCAAAGGAATGCTCGAGCACAGCAAGACTGGTTCCGGGGTCAAAGAACAGACCGACATCAATACCTTGGCGGAAGAATACCTGAAAATTGCCTATCAGAGTTTTATGAACAAAAACAAGGATTTTACAGGAACAACCCAAAATGATTTTGACCCCACCTTACCAAAAATTGAGATTGTAAGACAGGATATCGGCAGGGTGCTGCTCAATTTGATCAACAACGCATTTTATGCTTGTGCTGAGCAAAAGGGCCAACTTTCCCAAAGTTCTGAACTTTGGGAAAGTTTTCAGCCACTAGTCACCGTCTCCACCAAAAATCTTGGCGATAAAATTCAAATCACGATCTCGGATAACGGTCCCGGCATCCCCGATTCCATCAAAGACAAAATCTTCCAGCCATTTTTCACTACCAAGCCTACTGGTCAGGGGACTGGATTGGGTTTGAGCCTGAGCTATGATATTGTGAAGGCGCATGGAGGCAACATAAAAGTAGACAGTTTTGCGGAAAGTGATGGAGATGATTCAAATGAGAAAAAACAAACTTTCACATGTTTTTCTATCACTCTTCCAAAAATGCTAGACTAACTCGCATTAATTTAGTTACTTAACCTATTCATTCTTATCCAGCACTAAATTTCAATAGCAAATGGGCTTAGAAAACATCATTACTATTGTTCTTCTTTATTATCTCCATAGAAATGCCAAGGATGCCCAGGTTTCCGCAGAATGGAAAAAATATATCTGGTTCGGGTTTATTGGAGCCATTCTTTTGTTAATTCTAGGAAGCTCTAGTTTGATTCCACTTTGGCTGACTTCCATCTTAAGTTTGACCTTGGTGGGTGGTGTAGCATACCTAGTCTTGAATTTTGAAGAATTTCAGAAGACTAAACCCCTGTTTTTTGCGGTCATTCCTTTGATTGCAATCTCGGTTTTGGGAGATTTCTTGGAGTCTATCAATAAGTCCTGGTATAATAGTGTGGAAACCGTTTTTGATGTAGCCTCATTTTTTGCTTTTGTCTGGGCTATAGTGATGTATTTCACTTACAGAAAGCAAAGAAAAATCAGGGAAGCTGAAAGGTTGGTGGCGATAGAAAGAGAGAGAGAATTCGAAATCACCCAAAAGATCAAAAAGCAATTAGAGAAGGATGTAGCTGAAAGAACTGAAGCTTTGATGCACCAAAAGGAGGAACTGGAAAAAACACTTGCAGAGCTGAAAGCCACTCAAAGCCAGTTGATACATGCCGAAAAAATGGCAAGTTTGGGAGAGCTTACTGCTGGAATTGCCCATGAAATTCAAAATCCATTGAATTTTGTCAATAATTTCGCTGAAGTAAGTACTGAGTTGATTGAAGAGATGGAGGAAGAGTTGGCTAAAGGAGATTTAGAAGAGGTCAAAGCTATATTTGAAGACTTGAAGTTGAACATGGGGAAAATCAATCACCATGGGAAAAGAGCAGATGGGATTGTCAAGGGTATGCTACAGCACAGCAGAAACAGTCAAAGTGATAAGGAACTGACTGATATCAATGCACTGGCAGATGAGTTTCTAAGACTTTCTTACCATGGGCTTCGGGCCAAGGACAAGTCTTTCAATGCCAATTTTTCCACAGACTTTGAAAAAGATCTGCCCAAAGTAAAAGTTGTTCCACAGGATCTTGGAAGGGTGTTTCTCAATCTTGTCAACAATGCTTTTTATGCCTGTGCAGAAAGGAAAAAGAAAGAAGGTGAATCTTCTGATTACAAGCCCGAAGTGAAAATAGGTACCAGGACAAAAGAAAAGTACGTGGAAATCACAGTTTCTGACAATGGGGAAGGAATTCCTGATCACATTAAAGAAAAGATTTTCCAACCCTTTTTCACCACAAAACCTACGGGTCAGGGCACTGGACTGGGCTTGTCTCTGAGCTATGACATCATCAAAGCACATGGAGGAGATTTTAGAGTGAAAAGTAACAGGGAAGAGGGGACCGTTTTTATTATTAGACTACCTTTTTTAGAAAATTCATAATAACTTATACAAAAATCAATCATGGAACCCACATACAATTTTGATGACCACTTTAAAAAGCTTCTCAAAAACCTCTTCGGGGATATGGATGAGGCTTTGTTGAAGCAGATTTTTGAATCCGGTAAAAAGACCGAGTTAAATTCAGGGGACTACCTTTTCAAACAGGGCGATGGTAACAATGAGCTCTTTATTGTGCTATCAGGAAGGTTGAGAGCCTTGAACCAAGATAGCGCGGGAACAGCGATTCTTGGTGATATAGGTGCCGGTGAGCCGGTAGGAGAGATTGCCCTTTTCACCAATGAACCTAGGATGGCATCAATTGTTGCTATGAGAAAATCTTTGGTACTTGAAATCAGCCAGGAAATGTATGGGGAAATTGTCAGGAATAATCCTGGCTTTGCAGCATCATTGACAAGATTTGTGATCAATAGGCTGAGAAGAAATCTTCTTCAACAAAACCTTCAAGCTGCTCCATCCAACATTGCTTTGATCAATATGCATGACAGTAATCCTGTCGGAGAGCTTGCAGAAGGTCTTAAGGAGTTTTTGGGTAAGGATTTTATTTCCACCAAAGTTTTCCACAAGGAAAAGTATGGCCCAGACGGATTAACAGAAGAACTGGAGAATCACAAAGGAGTCAATCTGATGCTTTGCAGTGGCAAAGATCAAGCTTGGACCAAGCAATGTCTGCTTCATGCAGATTTGATTGTATTGCTTGCTGATGCGGAAGCTGATCCAAGTTTGCACCCGGTAGAAGAATCGCAAGAATTGTATGGAGATTCAGTTCTAAACAAAAAGACCTATTTGGTACTGCTTCACGATGAAGATAGCAAGTCACCGAGAGGAACCATCAAATGGCTGGAACCTAGAAATGTGAACTTGCACATTCACGTCAGAAAAACGAATGCAAAAGACCTTAGAAGGCTTTGCAGGATCATTACCAATAGAGCGGTTGGGTTGGTTTTGGGAGGTAGTGGCATCAAAGGTTACGCTCATGTAGGCGCAGTCAAAGCTTTGCTCAAATCAGGAATGGAAATAGATTTTGTAGGAGGCACCAGCGCAGGTGCGCTTTACGGAATGGCCATGACCTATGCAGATTTCGATTTTGAAAAAGTGGATACCATCTGTAGGCAATCAGTGGAAAATGAAGAAGGTATCAATGACTTTTTCCTGAATTTCTTTTCCAAAGACTCTGAAAAGGATATTGCCGGTTTTGTAGAAAATATTTTCAAAGATACCCAACTGGAAGATTTTTGGATCAATTCCTATTGTGTTTCTACCAGTATTTCCAACTCCGAAGTGAGGGTACATACCAAAGGCCCAGTCTGGAAGCAGGTTCAGGCGAGTTTCGCTTTACCTGGGATTTTCCCTCCTGTTGTCATAGACAATCAGGTTTATGTAGATGGGGGAGTCTCTGACAACATCCCTGTGGATCCCATGTATAGATACCCGATCAAGCATATTGTTGCGATTTCTTTGACAGGTTCTGAGCCTCAAAAGGTAGAAGCCAAAGATGTTTCTTCAGCTTGGTCACAGTTGAAGGAGACTTTTGCCAAAAAGAAGAAATACGATAGCCCTGCCCTTACCTCGGTGATGGTCAATTCTATGACTTTTAATAGCAGGCAAAAAGAGGAAATTACCAAATCAAAGGTTTCTTTATATTTTGAAATGAATTTGGGGGCGGTAAGTTTGTTGGATGACAGCAAATGGGAAAAAGTAGTCAAAAAAGGATATGATCAAACCCGGGATTTTTTGACTGAGCTAAAAGAAGAAGAGAAATTTTGGAGTTAAAAATGCTATCCGGCCTGATGTCAAGTAGGCTGGTTTTTTGACTTCTCCAACTATGCGAAAGTATGAATATGAAAATATTGATTGTAGATGATGAGAAAGATGTGGAGATGCTGTTCAGGCAAAAATTCCGCAAAGAAATAAGAAAGGGAGATTTGACCCTAGAGTTTGCTTTCTCCGGTAATGAAGCTTTGGATATCTTGGGCTCTGAAGACCCGCCCCAATTTGTATATGTTTTCTCAGATATCAATATGCCAGGGATGACAGGACTGGAATTGCTTGAAAAGATCAAAGGGAGGTTTCCTCAGATTGAGGTAAGCATGATCTCTGCTTACGGAGATAAAGAAAATTATGAAAAGGCTATTAATTCAGGAGCAAAGGATTTTTTTACCAAACCAATCGATTTTGTTTCTTTAAAAGAAGAAATCAACCGTTTGATTAATAAATAAAAAAATGGCGAAAATATTAGTTGTTGATGATGAGGAGGATTTGGAAGTTTTGATCAGGCAAAAATTCAGGCAAAAGATAAGGCAACAGGAGTACGAATTTATTTTTGCTATGAACGGTAGGCACGCTTTGGAACAATTAGAAGTTCACAAAGATATTGATATGGTGTTGAGTGATATCAATATGCCTGAAATGGACGGATTAACTTTGTTAAGTAAATTGGGTGAGCAGAATTCCCTGATGAAGTCAGTAATTGTTTCGGCTTATGGTGACATGGACAATATCAGGACCGCCATGAATAGAGGTGCATTTGATTTTGTAACCAAACCTGTGAATTTTTCCGATTTGGAAATCACAATTGAAAAGACCATCAAGCATGTTTACCAGATCCGGGAAACTCTAAGGGCAGTCAAAGAAAACAATATCTTAAAAATGTATGTGGATGAGACTGTTCTGAATTTTATGGGAGGGAAGGAGATTGAAAGGGCACTGACAGAAAGTGAAATCCAAGAAGGAACAGTCTGCTTTATTGACATCTGTGGTTTTACTTCGATCAGTGAAAATGAACCCGCTGATGTGGTGGTGAATATGCTGAATGCTTATTTTGACATCATGGTACAGGAGATTATCAAGGAAAACGGAGTGGTGGACAAATTTATGGGGGATGCTGTAATGGCTACCTTCAAAGGGGAATATCACTTGGATAGGGCCATAGAGACCTGTCTTTCAATCCGGAATAAGATCAAAATAAGTGGTATGGAAGGCAATTCTCTAGGTTATCATCCGGAAGTTTCAATAGGAATCAATACAGGAGATATGGTTTGGGGAAATATTGGCTCCAAAACACTTAAGAGATTGGATTATACAGTGATAGGAGATACAGTAAATGTTGCAGCAAGACTTCAGGCTGCTGCCAATAGAAACCAGATCTTGATTTCAGATAAGAGTTATTCCCTTGTTAAAGATTCATTTCAATGTCAAGAGGTGGGCTTACTCAAGCTTAAAAACAAACAAACACCTTTGATGGCCTATGAGGTACTTGAGTAGATTTAGTTTTTGCAAAACCAAAATAAAGCCTAACTTCAATTGCTAAATCCAATCCATGGCACCTTCAAAAAAATAAACTGGAAATCAGTATTTTCACTTAAGTCTATCATTTACACAATACTAGGTGTTCTTTTTGCGGTAGTAGGACTCCAGGGGTTTATGGTACCCAACAACTTTTTGGACGGTGGAGTTACAGGGATCTCCATATTGGTGAAGGGCTTTTCCAACATTCACATAAGTTTGTTATTGATTTTTTTCAATCTTCCCTTTCTGGTCATAGGATATAGTAAAATAGGTCAAACTTTCAGTCTAAAAGCCCTGATTGCTGTTTTGCTCTTGGCATTGGGCATGTACTTGATAGATATACCGCCCGTGACAGAAGATAAAGTACTCATAGCTGTTTTCGGAGGATTCTTTATCGGCTTGGGAATTGGTTTTGTCATCAGAGGAGGTGGAGTAATAGACGGATTGGAAGTAATAGGTTATTACACCCAGAAAAAATCAGGTTTTACTTCAGGGGAGATCATTTTGGCATTAAATACCTTGATCATTTTAGGAGCGGCATATCGTTTTGGGATAGAAACAGGGATGTATTCTATTTTAGTGTACTTCACTGCCATGAAGACTTCGGATTATGTAGTGGATGGCTTTGAAGAGTATACTGCTATGACTATTATTTCCAAGGATTTTGAAGATATCAAAAAACTGATCGTAAATGACTTTGGAAAAGCAATCTCTGTGTATAAAGGTGAAAGAGGATATCTTCCAGGTGCTTTCGAGGTAAAGTCAGATGTAGATATAATCATGACGATTGTGACAAGGCTAGAAATTCACAGAATCAGGGAAGCTGTAATTGAAATCGATCCAAAAGCTTTTTTTTATGTGCAGAGCATCAAGGAAGTTAAAGGCGGTTTAATCAAACGTAAAAGTGGACAACATTGACCTAAAATGGAATTTGAAGAACAGAAATCCTATTTTTTGAAAAAACTTGAAGTTGAACTTCCGGCATATCTTACCTATCACAATGCTGCCCATACCCAATATGTAGTCAATAGGGCTGTCGAAATAGCTAGGGAAGAGGGTGTTTTAGGGGAGGAGCTTTTGCTGGTCAAGTATGCAGCTTTATACCATGATGCCGGGTTTTTGATTCAGAAAGAAGAGCATGAAAAAGTAGGTTGCCAGATAGTAAATAGGGAATTTCCAGATTTGGGTTTCCATAAAAAGCAAATTGATACCATTTGCGGGATGATCATGGCAACGAAAATTCCTCAGAATCCTCAAACCCTTTTGGAACAAATTATAGCAGACGCTGATTTGGAATATTTGGGAACAGACCTTTTTGATATTGGAAGTGATCGGCTATACAGAGAATTAAAGCACTTCAGCGCTGACCTTTCCAGGAAAAAATGGCTTGAAATACAAATAAGCTTTATTTCCGCACACCATTATCATACGGACTTTTGTATTCAAAATAGAGAGCCCAAAAAAAAGGAAAACCTCCAAAGACTCAGAAGAGAACTAGAGACTTTGGTTTAGCAGCCTATCTCATCAATGTTCTGTAATCGGCAATACCGATCTTTTCTGCTTTTTTTAATAATTTGAGTAAGAGTTGCGCAGTGAGAAACGCATCTCCTGCAGCTGTATGCCTGTCGTCTAGCTGTATGCCGTACCTTTCGCACAGACTATCCAAAGTGTATTCTCCTGGTTTACCCATTCCTACATCGTAGTGATAACCCTTTTCCAGCCTTGTTGCCAGATATTGGGTGTCCAAGACAGGATTAGTTATTTTTTTTAATCCGAATGGGGCAAGAAATTTCCCCAAAACTTTCAGATCAAATCCAATATGATGGCCAACAAGGATGTGGTTATGCAAAAATGGTAGAAGCTCCTTTGCAAAGACTTCAGGTTTTGTGGGATTTTGAGGGTATAAAATTCCGTGGACTTTTAAAGCTTCCTGATTTTTGGCTGAGGTATCGAAATAATGCTCTTTGGCCGACTCCACCTGAATTTTGGACCGTGTAATCTTCACTGCTCCGAAAGAAACCATTTCAGCCTTTTCGGGATTGAGACCAGTTGTCTCTGTATCTAATACTATAAAACTTAACTGGCTTATAGGCCGTTGGGCGGGAATAATTTCCTTAGAGTATTCTTCATAAAGCTGAACAAATTCAGCTTTATCCTTTTTCTTGAAAATAAAGTCCAACCAGCCCATATCAACTTCCAAAATAATCTAACTGATACCTTACCCGGATGATTTTTTGCAATTCATCAATAGGGTAAAAGGTATTTTTCAATAATTGTCTTTGTAATTTTCCAATGTTTTCGGGACTGATAAACCTTCCTGAATTTTGACTTTTCAATCCCTCAATTGCTCTGACACGCATGAGGATCTCGTAAGCTTTTCCTGCTTCTCTCAATAATTCTTCATGGTTTGGCTCCAGTTCTGCTAGTTTTTCAAACCTTTTGAATGTATTATTGATTCCTACCACCTTATGACTGAGTACCAAAATCCGGGCAATATCAGCCAAGGGCATCATCGCTCTCAATTTGATATCAAACTTATCCTTTTGTTCTCCTGATTTTTCAAGGATGAAATTTCTGAAAAAACCCAAGGGTGGAGGATTAAGGAGTGCATTTTTTGCAAGAAAATTCAGAAAAATGCTTTTTCCTTTGATCTCATTGTAGATATGGTCTGTGAGTGTCTGTACCAATTGCTTTTGGCCGTAGATAGCCCTGAAGTCGAAGAATATGGTAGCGTTCATTAAAGCTTCCTGATTGGGTGTGAGAATCCAATCAGAAAAGTATTTTTTCCAAATAGAAATAGGCTGGCACCATTTAGGATTATTGGCCATCATCTTGGCAGGACAAGGGTGAAATCCACAGGAAAGCAGGATTTCTATCACCTCAGCTCCCAGATCCAGAAAATATTGTTGTGTGGATTGAAATTCTGCTTCGGGAACATCCTCAAAAATCAAGGCATTGTCCAAATCAGTTCTAAGTAATTGTTCTTCCCGACCCTCACTACCCAAGGATACAAAGCAAAACTTCACAGCGGGTATTGTGGGATATAATTCCTCGAGTTTTTTTTGAGAAATCTGGACAGCTTTTTGGATGATGATGTCGTTGATTTCGGATACTATATTGGCGACGAAATCCATGGAGACTTCATTTTCCAGATAGTATTTTAGCAAGTATTCTGCCCGGTTTCTGATTTTCGCCATGGCAGGGACTTCCCAGGTATTCATCAAGGCATTGATCAGCACTGCAGGGCTGTTTCCCTGAGAAAGTAAAATGTCATGGTCTGATAAAATTCCCGTTACAGGACTTTTTGAGCTTCCATCCTCTGTAAAGATCAAATGATGCAGACGGTTTTTGACCATAGTGAGGTAGAGGTCAGAGAAATCGGCAGATGGACTCTTGGTCATCACAGGCGTGGACATCAACTGAACTACTGGGGTTTCATAGGGTAATCCTGCAGCGACCAGTCTATTTCTCAGGTCCTTGTCCGTCAGGATTCCCAATGGATGCCTATGCTCATTCACAATGACAATAGACCCGACACCTTTTTTTGACATCAAGAAAGCAGCCTCCTGAATTCCCGTAGATTCGGGGCAGGTGAGTACTTCTTTAGAATAGTTGAAATCAGATTGACCGGTAAAAATCAGCAGTCCATTGTCTTCGGAACCTTGGTTGAATACTGAACGGGCTTTTTGGGATTGTGAAAGGTCATTCCTGATTACAACTTGACCCGAAGCAAATCCTGCGGCAAAATAGAGGCTTACCCTGCTGTTTTCCTGAACCAGTTTTTCGAAAATAGCTACGGGAACTGCATATACAAGCGCATCTTCACTGGCTTTGGCATTGAGGATGTAGGGTCTTTTCCCCAATAATGCCAATACCCCAAATACATCCCCTTCGTCACAGACTTCTATGATATTTTCCCTACCCTCTTTTAAGTCGTAAAGGCTTACAGAACCTTCCTTTAAAATAAAAAAACAGTCTTGAGCCGGTTCTCCCCTTTCAAAAAGCATTTCCCCCTCTCCATAAAACTTAATATCCACAGCCTTTGCCACTTCTTCCAAGGAAGTACTTGTCAAAAAAGAAAAGGGTGGGTAATTTTTCAAGAACTCTTTGACCCTATTGACAATGACGTTGGACATGCTTTTTCAGATTATGAACTGGATGGAAAATGTAAAATAAGAATTGCGGTCCTGGAATTTTCCAAAACCGCAATTTCTTTTGGGTTCACTTTATTTTCGGCCATCAATTATTTCCTTGACTACCTCAGGGTCAAGCAAAGTAGAAGTGTCTCCTAAGCTGTCTGTGGCACCTTCGGCTACTTTTCTTAGGATTCTTCTCATGATTTTTCCTGACCTTGTTTTTGGCAGCCCTGATACTACCTGGATTTTATCCGGTTTTGCTATTGGCCCGATGATTTTGCTGACAGTATCCTTGATCTCATTGACAAGGTTTTCTTCTGTTCTGTTGGTCATGTCGCAGATTACATAGGCATAGATGCCCTGTCCTTTGACCTCGTGAGGGTACCCCACCACGGCAGATTCTATTACTAATGGATGTTCATTGATGGCATTTTCAACCTCTGCCGTACCTAGCCTATGTCCAGATACATTGATGACATCATCCACACGGCCTAATATTCTATAATAGCCATCATGGTCGCGTTTCACACCATCTCCTGTAAAGTACATGCCTTTGTAGGTGGAGAAATAAGTTTGCTTACATCTGTCATGATCACCCCAAGTAGTTCTGATCATGGAAGGCCAAGGGAATTTTACGCAAAGATTACCCTCTACGGAATTTCCCGTTAGTTCCTTACCTTCCGGGTCTACAATGCAGAGCTGTACACCTGGAAGCGGAAGTGTTGCATAGGCAGGTTTGGTTGGAGTGATTCCCGCAATTGGGGAAACCATAATGCCACCCGTCTCTGTCTGCCACCAAGTATCTACTATAGGGCATCTGGATTGCCCAATGTGAGTATAGTACCATCTCCAAGCCTCTTCATTGATAGGTTCACCGACAGAGCCCAATACTTTCAAAGAATCCAGGTTGTATGGCTCAATAGGATCTGTTCCATGGGCTTGAAGTGCACGTATAGCTGTTGGAGCAGTATAAAATTGATTGACCTTATATTTTTCAACTACAGCCCAGAATCTACCTGCATCCGGAAAGGTCGGTACGCCTTCAAACATCACTGAAGTAGCACCTGCCAGTAAAGGACCGTAAACAATGTAAGAGTGACCTGTAATCCATCCAATATCGGCAGTACACCAATAGATATCTCCTGGAGAATATTGAAACACATTTTCAAAGGAATACTTGGTGTACACCATGTAGCCTCCCGTACTGTGGACCACTCCTTTTGGCTTTCCGGTGGAACCGGATGTGTAGAGAATAAACAATGGGTCTTCACTGTCCACCACTTCTGCTTTGTTTTCTGTAGATACCCCTTCAATGCAATCGTGCCACCAATGATCTCTGCCATCTTTCATTTCTACATCTTGGGCTGTCCTCTTGCAAACTATCACAGTCTCAACGGATGATTTTTCCAGAGCCTCATCGACGATTGCCTTGACTGCTATTTTTTTGTTTCCTCTGAAATTTCCGTCAGCAGTCAAAATGGCCTTGGCTTCACAATCATTGACCCTGTCCGCTAATGCTGAGGCAGAAAATCCTGCAAAGACTACAGAATGAATTGCTCCAACTCTCGCACAGGCCAGCATGGCTACAGCAGCTTCGGGGATCATAGGCATATAAATGATTACCCTGTCACCTTTATTGATTCCTTTTGATTTTAATACATTGGCAAACTGACAAACCTCTTCATACAACTCTCTATAGCTGATTTTTCTGCCTTCTTCATTTGGGTCATTCGGCTCCCAGATAATGGCAGTCCGATCTCCGTGGGTGAAAAGGTTCTTTTCGAAGATATTTTCGGTAATGTTGAGTTTGGCGTTGACAAACCACTTGACATCAGGCCCTTCAAAATCCCAGTCCAGGACTTTATCCCATCTTTTTTGCCAATGGAATGAATCCGCAATCCTGGCCCAGAAATTTTCGGGCTCTGTTACCGATTTTTGATATTCATGAAAGTAACCGCTAAGGGTATGTATTCTATCACTCATGTTATTGTTATTTATAGGTTTTTGTTTGGATTAATTCATTATATTTTTGACCTTTTGGACAAGCTCTCTTGTGGAAAATGGTTTGGTGAGGTAAAGGTCTGCACCCATGGCCAACCCTTTTTGGATATCCTGTTGTTTGCTTTTTGCAGAGATGAAAATCACCTTCACTTCCTTGTGGTTTTGTTTGAGGTGCTGACAGACCTCATAGCCATCTACTTTTGGCATCATGATATCCAGAATCACCAATTCAGGGATGCTTTCTTCAATGATGCTCAAGGCTTCCTCCCCATCTCTGGCAATGAATACCTGGAAGCCCTCTTTTTTGAATAGAAATTCCAAAGAAAGCAAGATGTTGGGTTCGTCATCTACGATCAATATTTTGTTCATGTGTGGTTGTGGAATATTGGTTTAATGATTCAGATTCGTTTATGGGAAGGGAAAACTGGAAACAAGTTTTCCCTGGTTCTTGAATTATGTCTATTTCTCCTCCATGATATTCTATGATTTTTTTAGAAATAGCCAGCCCAAGACCACTGCCGATGGGCTTCTTACTTGTTTGATTTTTAGCTTGGAAAAACTTGTCGAAAATAAAAGGAACTTCCTCTTTAGGAACTCCTTTTCCATCATCGCAGACCTGAAGGATCCAGTGTTGGTTCTTTTTGAAGGAGCTTAGTTTTACTTTGTCAACTGCGAATTTGGAGGCATTAGAAAGTAGGTTTAGGATTACCTGCTTGATTCTATCCTCATCCAAATTGAGATAAAGTTCTTCAAATTGTAAGTCAAGTTCAAATTCTAGGGACTTTTCCTTGAATACCTGAAGCATACTTTCCGCTGATTGAAGGATCAAAATGCGGGCTTCGGTATTTTCCATATTAAGTTTTTGTCTTCCCGAGTCAAATTTCTCCAATTCCAGCACCTGATCGATCAATCGGCTCATTCGTTTGGTTTCTTGAATGATAATATCCAGAAATTTATGTTTTTCTTCTTCGGGAAGATCCTCATCCATCAGTATTTCGGAAAAAGCCCGGATGGATGTGATTGGAGTTTTCATTTCATGAGTTACAGTAGAAATGAACTCATCTTTCAGCATGTCATTGAGCCGCAGGGTTTCGTTCATTTCCCGAAGGTCTTCTGATGCTTTTTTTAGGGCCTTACTTTTCTTTTTCAATTCTAAATTAAGGTTTTTCAGCTCTTGGGTTTCTTTCAAGATACTGAGTACTTCCTCCATACTGATTTCTTCTTCCTTGACGACTGACTCTACCATCACCCTCGCAGAAGCTGCTCCAATAATGCCTGAGAGCAACCGCTCAGAATAATTGACAAGCTCAGGGTCTGCATAGTTGTTCTGTCCAGGTTCCCGGCCTGTTCTTACTGTAAAATTTCTAAGTGCTTCTTCTGCTTTTTCAGTCCCCAGAAAATTATCTAAAAGGGATTTGATATCAGGAAGATAAGCCTGTCCTTTCCAGATAATCGAGCTGTCTAAGGTGGTGCTGTATTTGAAAATATCCACAAAAACCACAGCTTGATTGTGTTCTTTTGAGCTTTGTCTGGAATATAAAGAAAGGACTACATAAAGGATGGTATTAGCAGAAAGACTGAAAAACAAGGCGTGCGTGACATAACTCATCCCTTCCATTCCCAAGAGACTGTAGGGTTTCAAGGCAGCAATGCCAAATAACCCATCATCCATTATAGTCTGAGGTAAAAAGCCTGCCATGACCATGGTTGGGACTACAAGTGTGAAAAACCAGATGATAAATCCAGCGACTATTCCTGCCAATGCACCGGGCCGGGCTCCTTTTTTCCAAAATATACCTCCAATGATTGCAGGGGTAAATTGGGCTATCGCTACAAATGAAATCAAGCCAATTGAAACCAATGAAAAATAACCTGAGACTTCCCTGTAATACAAATATGCCGCTAGTATGATCAATATGATGGTAGCCCGTCTGATAATCACTACTATATCTCCAAGCTTGTGTTGATATTTGTTTTTGAGTTGATCATTGAAGAGAATAATTGGCATGACCAAATTGTTGCTTACCATATTGCTCAATGCGATGGTGGAAACAATGATCATACTTGTAGCAGCAGAAAACCCTCCCAAATAAACCAAAAGCGCCAGCCAACCTTGATCATAAGCAATGGGCAATGCCAGTACATAAGTATCAGCATCTACTGATGCCGAATCAAAATGGACTAAGCCCCCTAGAGCAATAGGGATGACGAAAACATTGATCAAAAGCAAATACAGAGGAAAGAGCCACATGGCTTTATCCAAATGTTTTTCGTCATTATTTTCAATGACTGTCATTTGGAACTGCCTCGGCAAAAACATAATGGCCATCATAGATAAAACACTTAGCCAAAACCACTCGGAGGCACTGTTTTCTTCAGACATCACAAACAAATGCCCTAAATCCCGCAATTCAGCCTGTAGAAATATGTCCTGGAATCCATCAAATACAAAATAAGTCACAAATAAGCCTACCGCCAGAAATGCCAACAGTTTGAAGATTGATTCAAATGCTACAGCCATCACCATCCCTTCGTGTTGGGCTGTGGCTTCTAGCTTTCTGGTGCCAAATAGAATGGTGAAAAGTGCCAAGCCCAATGACAAGTAAAATGCAGTATCCTGATAAAAAGGTAGTTCTAGCAATTGGGCACCAATTTGATCATTTTGAAGTATTTCAAAAGAGCTTGCAATGGCTTTGATCTGAATACTGGTGTAGGGAAGTATGCCCAGAAGGCAAAAAACGGTCACTAATCCTCCCAATGTGATGTTTTTCCCATACCTGCTTGAGATAAAGTCAGCTATGGAGGATATCTGTTGCACCTTGCTGATGCGAATGATTTTTCTCATGATTATCCACCAAAGTGGTGCTACCAAACTGGGTCCTATGTATATAGTTAAAAACTCCAGACCATTGGTGGCAGCTCTTCCTACCGATCCATAATAGGTCCAGGCTGTACAATATACAGCTAGGGAAAGTGCGTAAACGTAAGGGCTGGAAGCAAGATTGTTCCCTTTCTCGGCAGATTTTTCAGAGAACCAAGCAATGGCAAACAAAATAGCCAAGTATCCAAAAGTGAACGATATGATGAGACTACTCTCAAGCATCTTTCTGTCCTTTTGTTTTTCTGATGATGAAATAAGTGGCTGAAATCAGGGATACCCAAATGAAAAATACCAAAAGGTATAAGAGTGGTATGCCCATGAGTTTTTTTTCTAAATTGTAAAGAGCCAATACCGGATAATTCAAAAGGAATAACCCCATGAAAAAGGTAGTCCATAAATATTGACTTTTCAATGTTTCTTTCATTTCTGAATGCTTATTTTATTCAAATTACTTCATTTGGCTGAGGGAAAAAAGGGAAACTCCGACAATTACTTCGCCGGAGTATGCCCTTGTTTATTGAATGATTGGATCAATGTGCATGTGCCTTTCCGGCGCCTCTTGGAATCCTTATCTCTTCTATCATTCCCTGTACTTCTTTAGGTGGGGCAGGAGTTGCTTTGGATACCACATAGCAAACGATAAAATTGATGAGCATACCTACAGTGCCAATACCCTCTGGAGAAATTCCAAACCACCAATTTTCTATGCTATTCAGTTCGGGAGATATGAATTTGAAAAAGACAATGTATGCCATGGTAAAGAGCAACCCTGAAATCATCCCTGCGATGGCTCCTTCCTTATTCATCCTAGTAGAGAAAATCCCCATGATGATGACCGGAAAGAATGAAGCCGCTGCCAATCCAAATGCAAATGCAACTACCTCAGCGACAAACCCAGGAGGGTTGATGCCAAAATAGCCTGCCAGTACTACTGCTCCGGCTGCCGAAATTCTTGCGATAGCCAGCTCTCTTTTTTCAGTCATATCAGGTTTGAAAGTCCTGAATAGATCTCTGGATACTGAAGTGGAAATGACTAGAAGCAGACCTGCGGCTGTTGAAAGCGCCGCTGCCATCCCACCGGCAGCTACCAGCCCGATTACCCAATTGGGGAGCTTGGCGATTTCAGGACTGGCCAGAACCATGATATCCTTGTCTATATTCAACTCATTCGTGTCACTGTATGGAGTATATTGAACCATCCCATCCGCATTTTTATCTTCAACACTGATCAGGTTTGTCTTTTGCCAATTGGCAACCCATTCCGGCAGTTGGTCTACTGGTTGACCTGCTACAGTATCTATGGCGTTATAAATTCCAAAAGCTGCAATTGCCGGTGCAGTGGTGTACAAAATAGCGATGAATACCAAGGCATACCCAGCTGAAAGTCTTGCGTCTTTTACCCTTGGTACGGTGAAAAATCTCACAATCACATGTGGCAGTCCTGCAGTTCCCACCATCAAAGCCAGTGTAATGGCGAAAATATCAGCAGTGCCTTTTCTGCCGTCTGTGTAGGCGGCAAACCCCAACTCGGAAAGTACCCCATCCAGTTTGTCCAAAAGATAAGTACCATCAGCTACTGTATCTCCCAGTCCTAACTGAGGAATAGGATTCCCCGTAAGTTGCATGGAGATAAATATTGCAGGAACCATATAAGCGAAGATCAACACGCAATATTGTGCGACCTGCGTGTAGGTGATTCCTTTCATTCCACCCAATACGGCGTAAAAGAACACAATGCACATCCCTATCACCACTCCCCATTCAATATCCACTTCCAGGTAGCGCGAAAAAACTATACCTACTCCTCTCATCTGGCCGGCAACGTAGGTAAAGGAGATGAAGAGAGCACAAATTACAGCTACCACACGGGCTTTGTTTGAGTAATACCTGTCCCCTACAAAATCGGGAACAGTAAATTTTCCGAATTTTCTCAAATAAGGAGCTAATAAAAGAGCGAGTAAAACATAGCCGCCAGTCCAACCCATTAGATAGACTGAGCCATCATAACCAGAAAAGGCAATGATCCCGGCCATGGAGATAAATGAAGCAGCCGACATCCAGTCAGCGGCAGTTGCCATGCCGTTGGCCAACGGAGACACTCCGCCTCCAGCAGTATAAAATTCTTTGGTCGATCCTGCCCTAGTGTAAATGGCGATCCCAATATATAGGGCAAACGAAGCTCCTACTAAAATGTATGTCCAGGTTAATATTTCCATGATTTCTTAGTGGTTATTCTTCGTTTACATCAAATTCTTTGTCCAATTGATTCATTCCATATACATAGACAAAAATCAAAATGACAAATGAATAAATAGAACCCTGCTGAGCAAACCAGAATCCTAGCTGGAATCCTCCAATCCTAAATTGGTTGAGCTGGTCTACCAAGAGGATTCCGAATCCAAAGGAGACGGTGAACCATACACTGAGCAATACAAGCAGCAACTTTAGGTTGCGCTTCCAATAGGCTTTCATTTTGTCTTTGTGTGCTGACATATTGTTTTGGGTTATTGTGTTTAGAGAAAGAGATGGGTTTGCAGAATAAATTCTCCTGCTGAACCATTGGTTCTATAGTTTTGGAAAACAGGACGCGTGCTATATTGAGCGGTTATTTTGGCCTGATGCCCATTGATGTAGTAATTGATACCAAAGTCGTATTGAGAACTCCCGGTGTCGAAGTAGTCGAAGTTTTTGTAGGTAAAAGCTGCGAAGGGTTGAAGCCTACCATGATCTTCCAAGATACTTTTCGGGAGTAAGTAGCCGGCTTGCGTGTAGAAAATATTTCCAGTCCCAATTGTAGGCTGTGCATTGCCTGCCCCATTTTGACTGCTGCCTGCACCAAAGCCAACATTCATAATTCCAACGTTTCTGATATAATTGGGACCAAAGTCATAATTGTAGAATACCGCATAGGCAGTAAGAGCTGTTCCTGAGATCGGGTTGATAGGGAGGTCCAAAAAAGCGTCCATTCCCAAAAGTGTGATATCGTGCAAATTTTGTGTTCCGTCTACGGAATTGGATGAGGTAGCTTTTGGATGGTAGTGCCAGCCGGCCCCCAGGTTGAATACTTTCTTGGTGCCCAGGTATGAGCCGACAAAGAAGGGAAGCTTATTGTTTTCAGTTTCCAGAAACTGATAAGCAATATAGCCTTGTGTTGCCCAATTGTCATTGACGAGGTTATTGGCTTGTGGAGTTTGCCTCACTTCATCAAAACGTCCTCCAGCTCCTACTGAAAAGGGTTTGTTCAAAGCCAATCTATAGTCCCATTTTGAAAACTGACCTTTGGCATAAAATCCAAACTGTCTGGCAAACTGATCTGTAAGTTCAATCAAGGGCCAGTTGAAAATTGGTGCATCAATGGTCATGAATGAAAGTGTACTGTGGCTACTCATTCTCGAAATACCATTCCAGTAATGCAATCCGGCTCCCAGATAAATGGCTTCGCTTACTTTAAACTCTGTCCATACGTCATGAAAAAACATTTGTGGTTTTTTGGCTGACATGCCCGAGGCAGAACCTAATCCTGATTCAGGATCCACATTAACAGGGATTTGGCCGGGGTTTCCTGTAAGTCCGCCGCCAGGTACTCCTCCGTTGGTAAATGTCTGATTGTTGATGCCCCAATGGGTCAAAACCAAAAACCTGGGAGATACCTGTGCATAGGCTAGGAATCTGGCTCTTCTGATTCCAATGTCGGAGGTTCTTGGAGCAGCATTACCATTGACATTGAGTGTGCCGGGGTTGTTCTGTGTGGCCCGTGCCCATATTTGGTTCCAGACCAAAAATCTCACGTATTTGGTTCCGTCATCCGAAAGGGATAAGGTGAGCGGTTTGTAGGAGTGGTCTGCCATCATTTCATCCTTGGCAGAAATAAAATTTGCCAAAGTGTCCTGTGCTTTGGCCGGAAGGCTAATGACAAGACTGTAAAATAGCAGGAAAGACCATTTGGACTTGAGCAACATGGGTATTTGGGTTCTTTGTTAATCACCTGAAAGAAAAACATTTCCTTCAAGCATGACCCAATTTGGAAGCTCATTTTTCAAAACAAAAAGTGAGCATATATATTTGTTAAAAAAATATAGCAAAAAGAATAAAATTCTGTTTTACCGGTTTTTGAACCTTTCCCACTTGATGATCATAAACTTGTCACCGAGTTCTGTAATAAGCATTCCCGTATCAGTCAGATTTTCCTTTTGAGCCATAAATTTGACCAATTCGGTATGATTGAGCACTTTATAGGTTGGTCTGTAATCGTAATTTTCTGGAGCTTTAATTTTATATTGCTTTACCCAGTTCATGACAGAAACATGGCTTACACCTAATATTCTTTCGATTTCCCTGTAAGATATTCCTTCGATATAGAGCTGCAAAGCTTTTACTACATAGTATTTATCGATGGATTTCCCGAGCTTATTGACAGTGAAATGATAGCCGCACTTTTTGCACTTAAACCTTTGTCTACCTCCTATGATTCCACTTTTTACAACTTTAGTATGTTCGCATTTTGGACAAATTGCTTTTTCCATAAGGCTTATTTTGGGTTTGATATATCAAATTAGCGAAAGTATACCATATTAGCAATAAATAGACTGACTTAGCTTCATTGAATTTCAATTCCAAATAATATAAGGGAAAAAATTAAAATACCTTAGTTAAAAACCTACAAAAGCATTTCCAGCGAAATGGCTAGGCCGAAAGCCAAGATACTGACCAGTACTTTGTTGAAATGAAATCTGTGATCTGGACTGCTTTCGAAGAAAATAGTGGTTGAGATATGTAAGAATCCCCCTGCTACCATGCCATAGAAAACATTCAAAGTCTCGCCTCCCAACAGCTTACTTTCATAGAGAAAGTTGCTTAGTAACATACCTAAAGGAGAAGCAAGTGCAAATACTACCAACAGGACAAAAACCCATCTTTTTTTGAGGGCTGTCATCAAAACAGCGACTAAGGCAAAAGCTTCAGGCCCTTTGTGTAAGAGGATACCGAAAAGCAAATTGTTGTTTCCATGATGGTGGTGGTGATGGCCATGGTCCCCATGATCATGCATATGGTGCATCAATGCGCCGTCATGTGAAAGAAGTGTTCCTTCCAAAAAAGCATGCATAAACAATCCGATCATTATGGTCCAAACACCCAAGTTAGCACCTTGATGTACATGGCTCGGGTGATGAATATGCCCATGTTCTACGCCGGTAGACAAGAGTGCCAGTATCTGTTGCAACAAAAATCCCAATAAAATATACAACCCCATTCTAGTAGGACTGACTGACTCTACAAATAATTCAGGTAGGATATGAAGTACCGTTATCGCAAAAAGGTAAGAGCCCGCAAACACTAGAACCAGTTTGAAGAGTCTTTCTTCCCAATTGGGTATAAAATAAGCCATACCGCCAGCCAAAAGGGCTGTGAAAAACAAAAGAGTAAAGTTTAATGCCATGTTGTTATGATTATTCTTCTATAAAAGAGAGGTAGGGCTTGATACCTTCACTGGCATAAAAGTCCAGTTCACCATCTTCGTTGTTGTAAATCAGAAATATCTCTATATCATTCAAGGATTTTTGGAAAGCAACGGATTTCTCAGTTCCCATGACCATCATGGCAGTTGCATAAGCATCTGCTGCCATACAATCATTGGCGATGACTGTCGCACTGAGCAAACCATGTTTTACAGGTCTGCCCGTTGCAGGGTCTATAGTATGGGAAATTTTCATACCGTCCGCTTCATAAAAATTCCTGTAATTACCTGAAGTAGCCAGTGCCTTATTATCGAGCGCTATGATGCTGACAAGCTGGTCTGCACGTCCCAGTTCCTCAGGCCTGTTAATGCCTACTTTCCAAAGCTCACCTTTATCATTTACCCCTTTTGCTACCAATTCACCACCGATTTCCACGAGCATATCTTCAATCCCCTGACTTGAAAGAAAATCAGCAATGATATCTACCCCATAGCCTTTGGCAATGGCACTGAAATCTAAATACATTCCCTCTTTTTTTCTCACTTCCAAGGAATCATAGCTCACTGCTTTGAAATTGACCAAAGGCAGCATTTTATCAATATTTACACTGTCTTTGAGCTGAGGTCCTCCGGGACCAAAGCCCCATAGATTGACCAAAGGTCCAACGGTAGGGTCAAATGCCCCTTGGGTTTCATTGTAAACTTTATCACTTGATTTTAAAATCGGATAAAAATATGCGGACTCAAACTGTAAAGTGTCCTGCCTGTTGAACCTGCTTATCTCAGAATCCTCAATATAAGTAGAAAGCGAATTATTGAAAACCGCCAAAAGCGAATCAATTTCTTTTTTAAAGTCCCTTTCATTTGGGTCCAAGTACACAATTCTATAGCTAGTACCCATGGTATTGCCTGAAAAAGTCACCTTTCCGCTACCCACCTCTTCTACTTTCACTTCAGGTTGTTGTTGATTTTGCCTGTAGAGGTAGACTATTGCAACTAGTAATAGAAGAACAATAGAATATATGATGTTTTTACTGGCGTTACTTTGCATGAATTGGCAATTTTTTCGAAAGTTAAAGCTTATTTTCAAAATAAAGTTCCATTTTCCCTAAAATGCAACAAAATTGCAAAATCATGATGTATTTGTATCCCTTTATGCCTTGGTCTATTTTTCTATCTTTGTGAGAGAGCAAGAAATTATATGAGAGAAGACTATCTGAGTGGTGAAAGGGAAGACATGAATTCCTCTGACCGAGAAATTGAAAGAGCACTTAGACCCTTGAGTTTTGATGATTTTACTGGACAGTTTAAGATTGTGGAAAATCTTAAAGTCTTCGTGTTGGCTGCAAAGCGGCGTAATGAACCTTTGGATCATGTACTTTTACATGGTCCTCCAGGCTTAGGCAAGACTACCTTGAGCCATATTATAGCCAATGAACTCGAGGCAGGAATCAAAATCACTTCCGGACCAGTATTGGACAAGCCCTCGGATCTTGCAGGATTGTTGACCAATCTTGAAGAAGGAGATGTGCTTTTTATTGATGAGATCCATCGGCTTAATCCTGTGGTGGAGGAATATCTTTATTCTGCGATGGAGGATTTCAGGATTGATATCATGTTGGACTCAGGTCCAAATGCACGCTCAGTTCAGATTTCATTGAATCCATTTACGCTGATCGGTGCGACCACTAGGTCAGGTTTGCTGACTTCTCCTCTTAGGGCGAGATTCGGTATCAATTCCAGACTGGAGTACTATGATGCCAAATTGCTTACAGATATTGTAGGTAGGTCAGCTGGGATTTTAGGAACTCCTATAGATGATGTGGCTGCTTATGAAATAGCCAGAAGAAGTAGAGGAACACCAAGAATTGCCAATATGCTGCTACGCAGAACAAGGGATTTTGCAGAAATCAAAGGAAATGGCAAGATCACACTGGATATTTCCAAAATTGCTCTTGAGGCCTTAGATGTAGATGAAAATGGGCTGGATGAAATGGATAACAGAATTCTCTTGACCATTATTGAAAAATTTAAAGGAGGTCCTGTCGGTCTCAGTACCATAGCCACTGCTTGTGGAGAAGAAGCTGAAACCATAGAAGAGGTTTACGAGCCTTTTCTGATTCAGGAAGGTTATATGAAAAGGACCTCCCGTGGAAGAATGGCCACCGAACTGGCATATAAACACCTTAAACTCAAACCCAATATGGGAGGAGAGACTGGAAGTCTTTTTTAGAGGCGAGAGGTGAGATATGAGACATAGATTTATGATTTAAGATTCAATGTCGTTTAGATAAGACTACAAGTTGAATTTAAACTTTTCCAAAGTTGGATTAAAAGTAAAAATAAACATTGTTTTCAAATCTGAACTTTGGAAAAGTTACCCTAAACTAAACGACATTGATTTAAGATTTAGGACGGTTGGGGTAGTTAGAAAGGGTATGATAATCGGAAGGCCTCGTAAATCGTATATCGTACTTCGTAAATTGTCCAGACATGAGACGTGAGATTTGAGACAAGAGACAGGTTGGAGTAGGTAGAAAAGGGTTTGATAATCGAAAGGCCACGTAAATCGTATATCGTACTTCGTAATTCCCAAAAAAATACCATTGATGAAAAAGGACAAATATGCCCAGATCATAAAATCCCAGGCTAGGCTTTTGGGCTTTGATTTTTGTGGTATAGCAAAAGCTGAATTTCTCGAGGAAGAAGCTCCGAAGTTAGAAAACTGGTTAAAACAAAACTACCATGGGAAAATGGCCTATTTGGCCAATCATTTTGATAAAAGGCTAGACCCTACCCAACTTGTAGAAGGCGCCAAATCCGTGGTAAGCCTGATTTATAATTATTATCCAGAGAAAAAACTACCTGAGGCAAAAGATGATTTCAAGCTGGCCAAATATGCCTACGGTAAAGATTATCACTTTGTGGTTAAGGATAAATTAAAAAGCTTCTTGGCAAATCTTCAGCTGGAGATTGGAGATTTTGGGGGAAGGGTGTTTGTAGATTCCGCACCCGTGATGGAAAGACAGTGGGCACAGAAAGCAGGCTTGGGCTGGTTGGGGAAAAACAGTCTTTTACTCAACAGGGAGATGGGAAGTTTTTTCTTTTTGGCAGAACTGATTATTGATTTGGAAGTCAGTCCTGATGCTCCATTGCAAAAGGATTATTGTGGAACCTGTACCAAATGCATAGATGCTTGTCCCACAGATGCCATAGTGAAAAATGGAGTAGTGGATGCTTCTAAATGCATTTCTTATCTTACTATAGAGTTGAAAGATGCCATTCCGGAGGACTTTCGGGGTAAAATGGAAAATTGGGTTTTTGGCTGTGATATCTGTCAGGATGTATGCCCTTGGAATAGATTTTCCCAAAACCATTCTGAGCCAGAATTTTTGCCAAACCCGGAATTGTTGGGTTTTGGGAAAAGTGATTGGCAGGAAATGACTGCAGAGACCTTTGGGAAGGTCTTTAAAAAATCAGCTTTAAAGCGCACTAAGTTTGAAGGTTTGAAGAGAAATATCAAGTTTTTGGAGGGATAGTTTAAAAAGCTTAAAATCCAGGTAATAAAAAAAGCTCCTTTGCGGAGCTTTTTTCAACCTGCCAGTCCAATGAAATATTTGTTTAGGACAGGTTCATACTTGCTGGAAAACTTGCTGTAACACCATTCTTTGAATAACTGAATTTCTGCAGGAACAAGAAGATTCAGTGCCTTGCGCAACTCTTTCTCGAAGAGTCTTCGGTCGAAACTTACTTTCATTAAAATGGTCTTTACGTACTCTAGCATATCTTAAAGAATTATTAAGGTTAGTTAAAACAACAACTATCCTAGTTACGATACTATGAATGGTTTGTTGCGTTTAAAATATAAAGTTAATTTGCGGCACTAAGTTTAAAACCTAGTTATGATTAGAACGACTGTCACCCTATTTCTTGTATGCCTTACATACATTATTTCTGTAAATGTTCAGGCACAGGAAGTGACTATAGAATTGGGACCCGATGAGATCGGGCTCAATGAGACTTTCAGTATAAAAGTAACTATTTCGAATGATAAAATAAAGTCATACGATGAGTTTCCTGATATCACTGGATTTCAGAAACAAGGACTTTCACAATCATCATCCATGAATGTGATCAACGGTCAGGTAACAAGTACCAATAGTATAATTCAATATTACAAACCTAATAGAAAAGGTACTTTTACAATTGATCCATTCATTGTAAAAATCAATGGAAATGATGTAAGTCACCCAGGCAAAACAGTCAACGTAGTAGACCCCAGAAGTAGTCAAAGGCGTTCCGGAGCTTTTGATGCTTTTGATGATCTTTTTGGGAGGGAAACCAGAGAGGAGCCGGAGTTTATTGAAATTGAAGATGATGCTTTTTTTGCTTCCTCTGTAGACAAATCCGAGGTTTTTGTAGGAGAAGGGTTCAATGTAAGTTTGGCATTTTACATGTCTGAAACCAATCAGGCTCCTTTTCAATTTTACGAACCGGGAAGGCAGCTGGATGATATCCTGAAAAAGATGAAGCCCTCTAATGCCTGGGAAGAAAATTTTAACATCACCAATATTCAACCGGAAAGGGTAACTCTTAATGGTAAAAACTGGGTAAAATATAAAGTTTATGAAGCTACATTTTTTCCATTTTCTGATGGAGAAATTACCATTCCCTCTATTGCATGGGAGATGATTAAATATAGAGTAGCAAGAAATCCTACATTTTTTGGAAGTAATAGAATGGAAGATTTCAAAACATTCTACTCCTCAGCCAAAAGTGTAAAGGTAAAACCTCTTCCTCCACATCCACTTAGAAATGAGGTGAGTGTTGGTGTATTTCAACTTAGGGAAAATATCAAGGACTTTGAAGCACAGACAGGCGAAGGTTTCTCTTACAATTTTGGAATCAGCGGAGAAGGGAATATCAATTCCATCTCTCCTCCTAAGACTCAGCAAATCCACAAGTTGAATACATTTGACCCCAACGTAAGGCAACAAATCAATAGGGGTGCAGGAAAGATCACAGGTATCAAGGAGTTTAATTATTACCTCACTGTGAACGAACCTGGCGAAGTCAACCTCAAGGATCATTTTGAATGGATTTATTTTAACCCTGCACTTGCCAAGTATGACACATTGAGGCCTTCGGCAGTGGTCAATGTGGTGGGAGAGTCCAAAGTCAATCAGGCGATTTCAAGACAAAGGCTGGGTGGTCTTTATGATTTGATAGAGGTAGAAAGCAATAAACTTTCATACCAGCGATATAAGTATTATTTTTCGATCTTTATTAATTTACTATTGCTGGCTTCAGTAATTCTGCTGGCCGTGTTGATTATCAGAAAAAGTAATAATGGGTAATTCGTTTGGAAGAATATTCAGAATAAGCACCTTTGGTGAGTCCCATGGTTTAGGCCTAGGGGTTGTAATAGACGGTTGTCCGGCAGGCGTAGCTATCGATGAGGACTTTATCCGGGAAGAAATGCAGAGAAGGAAGCCTGGCCAATCCAAAATCACAACCCAAAGGAAAGAGGAAGACGATTTCAAAATTCTTTCGGGGGTTTTTGAAGGTAAGTCTACAGGCACTCCTATAGGAATGGTCATCATGAATACCGACCAAAAAAGTAAAGATTACAGCCATATTTCAGATAAGTTCAGACCTTCACATGCAGATTACACCTATTTCGAAAAATATGGTATTCGTGATTATAGAGGTGGAGGAAGGAGCAGTGCAAGAGAAACTGCTGCCAGAGTAGCCGCAGGAGCTATAGCCAAAATGTTGTTGAAACATTTTGAGATTTCTATCCATGCTTATGTAAGTCAGGTTGGTGATCTGAAGCTTGAGAAAAACTATAGAGACTTGGACTTGACTCTGACAGAAAGCAATATTGTACGTTGCCCTGATCCTCAAATGGCAGAAGAAATGATTTCCTTCATTGATGGCGTAAGAAAAGACCGTGATACAGTTGGCGGCATAGTATCCTGTGTTGCTCAAGGTGTACCTCCAGGAATTGGAGAACCGGTATTTGATAGGCTACATGCTGAATTGGGTAAGGCCATGCTCAGCATCAACGCAGTGAAAGGGTTTGAATATGGCTCTGGTTTTGAAGGTGTAAAAATGCGAGGATCTGACCACAATGATACCTTTTACAGAGATGGAGACAAGGTCAGAACCAAAACCAACCATTCAGGCGGGATTCAAGGTGGGATTAGCAACGGAGAAGACATCTACTTTAATGTTGCTTTCAAGCCCGTAGCTACGATTATGCAGGATCAGGAATCTGTAAATGAATCCGGGGATGCAGTCTTGGTATCTGGGAAAGGAAGACATGATCCTTGTGTAGTACCCAGAGCAGTGCCAATCGTAGAGGCTATGTGTGCCTTGGTACTTGCTGATTATTTGCTCATCAGCAGGACAAATAAATTGTAAAATATAACCCGAATTATATGTTTAAAAAGATACCACTGCACACGCAAATCATTGCAGGGCTGGTTTTAGGTCTGGTTTTCGGATTAGTGATCATCCAGTTTGGATTTTCTCCGGAGTTTACGGTATTCTACATCAAACCGATTGGTACCATTTTCATCAATGCCTTGAAGATGATTGCGGTACCCTTGGTACTGGCTTCTTTGATTGTTGGAGTAGCCAATCTTGGGGATATTTCTAAGCTTTCCAGAATTGGGGGGAAAACCATACTTGCTTATCTGATCACTACAGTGATTGCGATTACGATGGGGCTTCTTTTGGTGAATTTTTTCAAACCTGGTCAGCAATTACCTCAGGATACAAGAGATAAATTGATGGCTCAGTTTGATTCCCAGGCAGGCTCTAAAGCTGATACTGCGGCTGCCATCAAGGACCAAGGGCCATTACAGCCTTTGGTAGACATAGTCCCAGAAAACCTCTTCGCAGCAGCAGCAGATAATGGCAGTATGCTACAGGTGGTGTTTTTTGCCATCATTGCAGGAATAGCATTGCTCCAGATTCCTAAGGACAAAGCAAAGACTTTTACGGATTTTTTTGATGCATTGAATGATGTCATTATCAAAATCGTGGAATATATCATGATGATTGCTCCTTATGGTGTTTTTGCGTTGATGGCTTCTCTGATTGTAGAAATAGCCGGAGATAATCCGGATTCTGCTGTTGAATTGCTTTTGGCTCTTCTGAAGTACACTTTGGTAGTAATGGGGGGCTTGGTATTGATTATAGTAGGCGTTTATTCCATCATGCTTAAGTCATTTACCAAAATCCCTTTTGGAGAATTTCTAAAAGCTCTGAGGCCTGCTATGTTGCTGGGTTTTTCTACCTCATCAAGTTCGGCAACACTTCCTGTTACCATGAAGTTGGTTGAAGAAGAATTGGGCGTATCTGAAGAAGTAAGCAGTTTTGTACTTCCATTGGGTGCTACAATCAATATGAACGGTACCAGTCTTTACCAGGCAGTGGCGGCAGTTTTTATTGCACAGGCATTGGGAATGGACCTGACACTCTCTCAGCAATTGACCATCGTTTTGACCGCTACATTAGCGGCCATTGGTTCGGCAGGTGTGCCGGGTGCGGGACTGATCATGTTGATCATCGTATTGGAGGCCATTGGAGTACCAGGTGCAGGTGTGGCATTGATTATTGCACCGGATAGGATATTGGATATGTTCAGGACTGTGGTCAATGTGACCGGTGATGCTACGGTTTGCTGCGTGGTGGCAAGTACTGAAGGTGAATTGCCGGATGGCTTGATCCGTCAGAGCAATCCATTTACCAATACTGAAGCAGAGGTAGTGGAAGCTCAGAAGGATTGATTCCAATAGAATTGATCAATGGATCAAAATAGAAAAGCCCGGTGAACTCACAGGCTCATCGGGCTTTTACGTTTTTTAGAAACTGTATGATTTTTCAGATCATTGTCCTACCAAAAATACCGCATTGGCAACAAGAAGTTTCCCACTTTCCCAGAAAGCCCTGAACATCGGGTTATCCACCATGTAAATTACCTGTCCACTTCCTTGATTTTCTAAGCCATACACCATGGTGTCGGCCATTTTAGGCTTAATATTTTTTCCTATATAGCCAAATCTATATGCATCTGTAGAAGGTATGGTTCCTACATTGACCCCATTATTGAGGTAGGCATATCTTGATCCGTTGTTTTTGAGGGTGTAGAATTTACCTCCCATTCCAAAGCCAAGAGGATGGGTGCCGTCTATTTTTACTTCATAGATGGCTCCTGCTGCGGTGTTGGAAATGTAAAGACGCTCTCTTTCCTGATAAGGCTCTAACCTTTCTGAACTTTGAATCTCTTGGCTGGCTTTTTCGGCTGCTTTTTTCTCTTCTTCAGTATCATACCTGCGTAGATCAAAACCTTCCTGATCTGCAAATGCATTCAGGGCGTTTTCAAAGGCAATCAACTTACCTCCGGCTTTTATCCAGTCCATTACTTTACTTTTGGCAGATCCGTTCAAAGAAGAACCCCAGCTGGATGGCAACAGCATGACATCATACTGGCTCAGGTCAAACCTGCCCAAGTTTTCGGCTTCCAATATGGATAACGGGTAGTCCAGCTCTTGCTCAAAAAAGTACCAGATTTCCCCAAAATTAAGGGATGAAACACCTGAACCACCGATCAATGCTACTTTTGGGGCTTTGATAGGCCTTACATCAGGGGACCCAAAATCTTTTCCGGCATCCACATAGGCTGAATTGGAAGCAGTAAGCCTGATTTCAAATTTGTTGGCAAGATCGGCTACCTTCTGATCAAAGTCTGCTACATACTGGTTGCCATTTCTGTGTATGATCAATGTACCTGCTTCAAATTTGTTACCTCCTATCTCGAATGGAAACTCGGCAAATCTCGGCCTTATGCCTTCATTGAGCAGTGCAGCCAGAAACCTGGCATGTACTGTTGCATTCCAAGGTGCGATGTAAGCCAGTGCTTTACCAGGTGCTTTGTTTTCTTCAAAAACCGCAGCTTCAAAAGGCTTAGCTGCGTCAAGTCTACTCTCCATAGCATAAGCTTTTACACCGTAGGCATAGGGAAGTGCCCAGCTTGTAATGTCATAAGTCAAGCTGTCCTGAAGCTTGGCTTCCGGCTCAAAAAGAATTTCAGTCAATACAGCTTTGGGTTGGTAGGCATTGACAATGATGTCCTTGTCAGAAGTGCTGAAGTTGGCAGACTTTCCTGTTTCGTAGTCCAGACCTTTTAGCCCGCTTCTGTTTCCGGCCATACCATATTGGATTTTATTCTTGTCAAGCAAGCTGAGCAATGCTTTTACCCGTTCAGGATGTTGGTCTCCTTTGATGACAAAGCTTTTGTATTTGGCTGAAGGGTTACTACTGTTATTTTTGAAGTATTTTGCAAATTCATCAGCAAGTCTTTCTGCATTTTTAGCAGTAACTTCCACAGCAGAAACTCCTGCAATATGTTGGTGTTCAATTCTTTCTCTTAGGGTCACAGTGTCACCCATGGCGTCCAACATGCCGAGTCCGGCTCTTCCTGAACCGCCTTTTTCTATGGTCATTCCTATGGCACCATTGTAAGTTGGCCAAGTGTCTCCATAAGCAGGGTATAACAAATCAAATCTCTCTTTTGTAAAATAAAACCATCCCTGTTCATCGAACTTTTCAGCTGTATTTTTACCGTAAATTTCCTGAAATTCATATTGGAAAGGAGATATCAGCTCATGCAGAGGTTTTGCTGCCGGGGCAAAATAAAATGGATCATTGATTCCTTGCTCATGGTAATCTACAAAAAGATGTGGCATCCACTTGTGATAAAGCTCCAGACGCTGTTTGGTTTCTTTTTGTGTTTGCCATGCCCAATCTCTGTTGAGGTCAAGCAAGTAGTGATTGGGTCTGCCTCCTGGCCAAGGTTCAAAATGTTCCACAGATTGCGGATCTGGTTGTAGCCTGTTGTTTTGTTTTTGGTTGTACCACATGGTATAGCGGTCTTTTCCATCAGGGTTGGCGCAGGGATCTATGATTAGGATTTGATTTTGGAGCCATTCCTTAGCTTGTCCGTTGGATGGATTTGCCATTTCCCAAAAAGTCATCATGGCGGCTTCAGTAGCTACAGCCTCATTTCCATGTACATTATACTGCATCCAGTTGATGGCAGCTTTGGTTGATGGGGTTCCTTCTTCCATACCGGTTCTCCGAAGATTATCCTTGCGGATGTTTTCAAGGTTTTTCATGTTTTCCGGGGAAGAGAGGATGGCTATGAATAGTGGTCTATGTTCATAAGTTTCTCCATAGTATTCCAATTCCACGTTTGGGAGTGTTTCTGCGAGATGCTCAAAATAAGCGTGTACCCGATGATGTGGTGTAAACCGCTCTCCTAATTCATACCCAAGAAATTCCTCTGGGCTTTTTTGGGCTAAGGCTGCCCCAAGAATTAGGAAGCAAGCCAGTAAACAGTATATTTTTTTCATAATTCTAATTTTTCCAGAAGGCAATTTAAATGGAATTGTTATAGCCTACAAGAGCTAGATGTAAATGGTCCAGGTTTGTTTCTACAGGTAGTTAAATGGATTATTTTGGATTTGGATTTCAGAAGTCAATTCTAATTCAGTACATTAAGAGGGTGATTTAGTTATTAATTTAAATGAGGTTGAAAAACCAAATGTTAGAGGTTTTTTAATTTAAAGTCTATGAAAGAAATTAAAATTAGTTTTTCAGGTACATTGAAAATTGAAGAATTCCATGAAAATGGGGAAATAGATCTAAATGCAATTGTTAAGCATATTAATACAACCATCTTAATTCCTGCAATAGAGCAATCACTTCAAAGCAAGGCTGATACTTTTTCAACATCAAAAATTGGGGCTTCAATAATTTCAGATCAAATAATTTCTGAAAATACAGTAACTCTAGAAAGGTTTGGGGGGGAGGCCTATTTTAGATACTTTGAGAATCTTGCTTTCAATGGGAAATTGATTAGATCGCCTAACGGTTTGTTTCAAAATTCTGATTTAGGAAAAACTTTTTGTGGACTTTTCTTCCATAAAAATCCTGAGACTCCTGAGAATGACCTATTTTATCCAGGGATAAAGGGCTCTCGTTATGCAAAAATTTTAAGAGTAATTTCCGAAAACGAAATAGAGGTTGATTTTGATTTTAACCAGTCCAGTGGTCCGGCCTATGTTTTTTTTGATAATTCTCTGGCTTGGAAAAGAGCGGTAAGACATATTCAATCAAAGCAAAATTCAGATGATACCTTACTCTTAGGCATGGATAAAACTTTTGTTATCCCAGATTATGAAAGTATAGAAATCACTAATGATACTTTTGTGATTGGAGAGAGATGTAATTTATTAATAGGTAGAGAAGATTACTTTAGATGGTCTGAAAAGAAAACCATAAAACAAGGCGATTGTCTGATGGTGGTTGGATCTGCAAAAACAAAAGTAGGGCTAAGGGTAAATATATGCCCTCCATTCAGGAGAGTACCTGATGCAAACCCGATAATGACCCCAATTTTCAGAGGGCAACAAAATCCCCAGCCATACAAGATCATATTGATGGATTGTAATACGAATTCTCTTAAGGAGGGGCATCCTTCAGAAAATATTTGTGGCTGGGGATTTGGCTTTCATTATGATAATGAAACAGTTATTGTTGGGAAAAATATAGTCCATTCAGGAGGTTCGTTTATGGATTTTAAGTCCCCCTACGGAAGAAATATTACCGCTGTTTTTGAAAATGTTAGAACTGATTTTGAACCTGAAGAAAAATTCGGAAATACTTCTTTTAAGGTGTCAGGGTTTGTTTTGGGCAATCAATTTCATATAACAAGTGATCAAACTGCTTTCCAAATATTCACAAATGAGTTTGGGATTGGTAGTAATCTTTCTACAATTCTTCATATTGGCAGGTTTACATACCAAATTGACGGACCTTCTTCGGTTATCAATGGCAAAACCATTCAACTGCGATTAAATCCATCAAGAGGAAAATATCTGGTGAGATCAAAAAACTCCATTTATTCAAAAAATCAGGAATTACATGCAGGAGACGTTTTATTTCATCAAGGGATTCGTTACACTGTTATTGCTAAAGATAGATCACCTTCAATGGAATGGGCATCTTTTTTAAACGGGAATGACATGTATAAAGCACATGCATTAATTGCTACTTTGGATAAAGTACTTCCAATCGAGGAAGGTTGGCTGGAATTTGAAATTGAACCGGTAGAAAGAGATCTGCCTGAGCAACCTGCATTCTTGATTTATAAATCAAACAGGCATTATCCGACTACACTTCAGACGCAGTTTGGAGATCAGCAAATCTTAAGCAGTGATCTAATTGGACATCTTTCTTATAATCATAGACAGATCCGATTGTGGGCAAAAGATTTTATCCATAAAGGGTACTATAGACAGACAGCTGCTGGGAAGGGTGAAGAGTTTTATTGTTTAATAGGATGTTCAGGATTTGGGAATGAATTTAACCCTTCTGTTCCTGTACGCAATGATGCTCCAATGCCTGAGGAGGCTTCCGAGTTGATTGCCTTATTGAAGAAAAAAACAATGGATTTTAAAACTGATTCCCCAAAAAAGCCTGGACTTTTGCCAGGCTAGTTGATTTGATTAATTTAGAAATAATATTGATCTTACTCTTCTTCTTTACTTTTTAATTTAAACCAGAGGGCAATACCAACAACCGCCAAAATACTGCTTGCGGCAAGTGCCAGGTTTACGTCTCTATGAGTTTTTTTTGCTTTTTGAAGATACTTGGACCCGATTCCGTTTTTAGCGATAAAGTCTTCGATTTTGTCGAGTCTCGCATCAATTTCATCTTTTGCTTTTTTTGTAATATCCATAATGATTAAAAGTTTAAAGTTTAGTTCTCCTTAATGTTTACTGATATGAGTTATTATTGTTGTGGTTTTCCATGGGTAATTTGGTCTGCCAATACAATTTCGTCCCAGAAAAAGCTTTTATATTATGAAACCAATAAGGCTCATGCATTGCATAAGCAGCGAAAAATAGATGAAAGATTATCGATTTCCTTAACAAATTTGTTGTGGAACTTGAGGGATTCGAACCCACGACCTCTGCCCTGTCAAGGCAGCGCTCTAAACCAACTGAGCTAAAGTTCCAATAGAATAAAGCGACGCTTCGAAAACGTCCCTTTCAGGCTGCTAAAATGACAAATGCTTTCGGATTTTAAAAGGACAATTTTGATAAAATGATTTTTGTATATCCTCAGTGGGAATACTTTCAAAATACCCAATTATACCCAATTCCGGCAAGAACCCCGATAATGATAATTACAGGTGAACGCAGCTTGCTGAATTGAAGTAATAGATAAGTGCCAAAAATGGCCAGGACATTGAAAAGGTTATTGTCCAAAGGTTCAAAAAGCAGATAAGCAGCCGCAATCAGCATCCCGCAACTCACTGCATTGATGCCTTCCAAGGCAGCCCGAATAGGTCTGTATTTTTTGAGCTGATCCCAAAATCTGATCACAAAGAATATCAAAAATGTACCGGGAAGAAATATTCCTGCCGCAGCAATAAATCCGCCTGTCAACAAGCCTGGAATGCCATATTCACGCATAGACAATGCGCCTACGTAGGAACTTATACTGAAAGTAGGCCCAGGAATACCTTGAGCGATTCCATATCCTGTCAGAAATTCCTGGGAACTGAGGAATTTTTTGAACTCTACAAATTCAGTATATAAGTAAGGTACCAATACCTGCCCCCCACCAAAAATCAAAGATCCATTTCGATAAAAATTTTCGAAAAGTAAGACAGACTGGTTTTTGGTGATGGCACCAAGAACTGCCGCTATGACCAATACTCCTCCCCAAAGCATAAAATTTGACCAAGAGATCACCAATTTTTTGTCCCCGTCTTCTACTGGTTGTTCACGAAATTTTAAGGAAGTGCTGATTCCACCTACCACCAACAAGAAAGGGAATACATAAGGGGAATTGTAAAAAAAGGAAATAAAGGCTGAAAACATCATCAAAACCGTGGCTTCGGGTGTTTTCACCATTTTGAAAATTGTTTTTTGGGCTGCATAGATGATAAAACCTATGGCCATAGGCTGGATAAATTTGGCAAAATTCAGTGCTCCGGGTGTGTTTTCCTGTAAAAAATCTATGAGAAATGCCGCTCCTATCATGAGTAGAGTGGCAGGTAATATCCAGACAAAAAGTGATAAATAAGCTAAATTAGGCCCACCTATTCTATAGCCTATGGCAGAGATCGTTTGGGTGGAGGTAGGGCCTGGGAGCACTTGGCAGAGTGCATTGAGTTCCCATAATTCTTCTTCAGTAATGTAAGCCCGCTTTCTCACCATGATATCCAATACCATGGCGAGAAAAGCCTGAGGGCCTCCAAATGCTGTCACAGCAAGAAGCAGTACGTCTTTGAGATAAATATAATATCGTACCCCTCTTACCGACACGGCTTACTTCTTCAAGCCAAGTTCGCGAAGTCGCTCATCTAGGAATTCTCCTGCTGTTGCGTCTTCAAATTGTTTGGGATTTTCGGTATCTATGCAACTTTCCAGGCAAGTAAGATCCATTTCGGATCTAGGATGCATAAAAAACGGAATTGAGTACCTGCTGGTATTCATCAATTCACGGGGAGGATTGACCACCCGGTGAATGGTTGACTTCAGTTTTTTATTGGTCAGCCTTTCGAGCATGTCTCCAACATTGACGACCAGTTGATCAGGAAGTGCGGTAATAGGGATCCATTTACCATCTCTTCTCAGTACCTGAAGACCATCTGCTGAAGCTCCCATCAAGAGTGTGATCAGGTTGATATCTCCATGTTCGGCTGCTCTTACCGCATCTGCTGGAACATCGTCTGGATTTTCTATTGGAAAATAATGTATTTGTCTTAGGATTGAATTTCCAAATGCCACCCTGCTTTCGAAATATTCTTCTTCTAAACCCAGGTGAATTGCAATGGCTTTCAACATGTTTTTCCCTGCATTTTCCAAAGTTCTGTAAATTTCTAGTGCAATTTCTTCAAACTCCGGAATCTCCTCGGGCCAAATATTGGCCGGATATTCGGATTTGATGGGATCAGAATCAGGAATGTCAGACAACTCTTGACCCACATGATAAAACTCCTTTAAATCTCCGGTATTTCTGCCTTTTGCATGCTCTTTACCTTTTCCAGTGTATCCTCGCTGAAAACCTATTTCAGGCTTTTCGTATTTAGTCTTTATCTCATCAGGTAAGGAAAAAAACTTCTTGATTACTGCATAAAGTTTATCTTGCAATTCTTTGCTCAAACCATGGTTTTTGATTGCAACAAAACCTATGTTTTGGTATGCATCTCCAAGCTTTTTTACAAAAGCTGCTTTCTTTTCCGAATCTCCAGAAGTGAAGTCCGCCAAATCTAAGGAAGGAACCTCATCATATAAAATCTCTGTCATACTTTGGTTTATTTTACTTCGAAAGTTAAGCCATTTTCAGCTAAAATTAAATAATTTAGCTTTCTAGCCTACAAATCCATGAGAAAACAACTACTTCCCATTATTCTGATTGCAGTTTCATTTTTGTTTGCATGCGAATCTTCCCGTGAAAAGAAGGAGGAAATGGTGATCCTCAATGAGCCTGAAACTGATAGTATAGCTGTGGAGCGACCCGAGATCAGTTTTTATTTTTATGAGGAGAAAAACGACTATCCAGATGCTGTCATCGAAATGTATTCTCCATTGGGTAATCAGAAATTCAGACCAGGTAAAATCCCTTTTGAATTCAATATCAAAAATTATCCTTTTGAATCTGGAATGGCGGGTTTTCAATTGAAAATGATACTTAATTCAGGTGATCCAGTAGGATACAATTCTCCTATTTTTCAAAGAGAGCTTAATGAAGGCACCTACAGAGCGGTTGGATATTTAGTAGATGAAGAGGGACTGGCATTAAAGGAGTTTGGAAATTTTGTTGACAGGGATTTTATGGTAGGGGAGACCAGACCTTTTCCCTATCAAGCTGAACCTTATCTTGCTTTGAATATTCCCTCAAACAACACAAAATTCAAGGAGGGGGAAGAGGTGACAATCGATTTTCTTTTGGTAGGTGGGGATATCAATTTGGATAGATTGAAAGTTCAGATCAGTCTGAATGAATTCCAATATGAAATCCAGGAAGTCACTCCTGTCAGGGTAGCCAACCTTCCAAAGGGAGAATACCAATTGACTTTAAATTTGGTCAGAAGAGATGGGAAAGAGCTTGATGGACCTTTTTCGAGTATTCGAAAAACACTATTTATTGAATAGACAATAAATTGGTAATTAGCTCATGGGAAGAAAATAAGGCTTGATCCTTTGAAGGAATTGAATCAGTCATGTTTAAGAGTATTTATAGGCACCATTCTCCACAGAATCGATAAAGCTGAAATAACAGTTAAAAATGCGACTGTTAAAATGGAAACTTCCAGCCCAAATGCATCAGCTAGGATACCCGTCAAAATTGCTCCTATCGCATATCCCAAATCTCTCCAAAGTCTGAAAACACCAACTGACCCTGCTCTGTCCTCAGGATGGGTGTTTTCTGCGACAGTTGCCAGGAATGTTGGGTAAACCATTGCAGTACCCCAACCCAATACAGCAGCAAGGGCGATATAATGATATAGGGATTCTGCCCAGGGAAAGATGAACAATGCAAGCCCCTGCAACAACATCCCAATGACCAACAACATTTTTTTTGAATAAAGATCTGCCATTTTTCCTGTAAATAATTGCCCAAATCCCCAGACTGCAGGGTAAACCCCGGTAACAATTCCTATAGCTTCTAAATTAAAACCTTTGCCTGCCAATAAAATGGGAAACAACCCCCAGGCCATACCGTCATTGAGGTTGTTGACCAATCCCGCTTGTGTCACTGCTCCCAGGTTAGGATGTTTCCAAGTAGTTTCCCAAAAGGTGTTTTCCAGACGTAAAATATTGCTGACCTTATTTTCAGCCTGTACATGCTTAGAAGTATCTTTGATGAAGAAAATACTACCCAACAAACCCAATACGGCAAGCCCGATTCCAAGAATAAAAGGATAAGGCCTTAATCCATACTCTCCGGCTATATACCCGGTAAGAAAAGCTACAGCGGCCACCGCCAAGTATCCTGCAAATTCATTGAGCCCCATGGCAAAGCCTCGTTGCTTCTCTCCCACAAGGTCAATTTTCATTACCACAGTACTGCTCCAAGACAATCCTTGGTTGATTCCCAATAGGACATTGGCAGCTACAATCCAGTCCCAGCTAGGGGCGTACATCAGGATAAAAGGAACGGGAAGCCCAAAAATCCAGCCTATCACTAATAGGTTTTTCCTCCCGATTTTATTGGCAAATGTCCCGGCAAAATAATTGGAAATGGCTTTTACTATTCCAAAAACGATAATGAAAGAAAGGATAGCCGTCTTTGCCGCAATGGCGAACTCCTCCTCCGCGATCTGTGGCAGGACGCTTCTTTCCAGACCCACCATTCCACCCACGAAGGCATTAATAATCACCAATAGGGTAAATTGCTTCCAGTTTTCCTTTAGGCCGAGTTTTACTTTTTCCATAACGAGGACAAAAGTGGGAAATAGGGATTGAGATTCCTTTTACAAATGTTAAAAAAGACTGGTGCCTTAACCTTTGGGGTCAATATTTTGCCCTGATTCTGCTAAGACTTACCTGAGTAATACCCAAATAGGAAGCGATGTGCTTGAGAGGTACGCGTTGTAGGAGATCTGGGGAATTTCTGATTAAATCTTTATACCTTTCCTCAGCGGTATGAAACTGTATGCTTTCAATCCTATTTACAGTATCCACATAAGCAGCTTCAAAAATCTTCCTAAAGAGCCGTTCAATCTCAGGGAATTGATCATAGAGATCAAAAAGAGCAGGGGACGAGATTCCTATAAATTCAGAATTCTCCAGAGTCTGTATACCTTTTTTGCTTGGTATACCTGTAAAAAGGCTCTCCACCCGGGCAATCAAAGAATTTTCAAAAGCAAAAGACTCTGTAATGTCCAGCCCATCTTTGTAGTAATATGTCCTGCACAAACCTTTTTTGACAAAATAGATCGTCCGGCAAGTATGTCCGATAGGTTGGAGATCCCTATTTTTGGGAACATGGACATCAGAACAAATTTCACTTATAGCTTCCTCAGCTTTTGGGTTGAGTTTTTGGAATTGGGAGAAATAGTCAAAGAGAGAGTTGGATTCTGAATTCATACATCTAATTAACAGAGTTTTCAATCAAATCCACCCTGCTCCCAAAGCAAGAGAGATCAAAATCAACATGATGGCAACAGTCACCTGCAAAAACTTCAAGGTCACTTTTTTCAAAAGCTTATTCCCCAAATATGCCCCAGCAATCGCAGAAAGTGTGGCAATTGTTACCAGTTGGATGTTCTCACTGAGGTCTGTTTGGGCAAATCGGGTCGCATAGACACTGAGCCTAGTGAAGTCCACAAATGTTGATACCACTACCGCCGTCCCGATAAAAGCCTCTTTGGACAATCCAGCCTTGATCAAAAAAGCCGATCGCAAGGCTCCTTGATTTCCAGATAGTCCTCCGAAAAATCCACTCAATGCACCTCCAAACGGTAATTTCTCTTTTCCGAATTGGAGATTTTGGAAATAGGGAATCAAGTCCATCAAAGCAAAAATGATCAGTAATATAGAGATGATGAATTTCACAGGCTCGACTATAAGGGTTCGGCCAAACATTTCATAACTGAAGAGCGGTTCCAGATCAGAGATATTCAAGAGCACCCAGGAACCCGCAAAAGCAGCAATCACTGCGGGGATTCCAAATCGGATCAGGACTGATTTATCTGCATTTCTGCCTACCAGAATTAATTTGAAGATGTTGTTGAAAAAATGCACCACGCCAGTCAAGGCAACAGCTATGTCAACTGGAAAGAAAATCATAAACACTGGCGTCAATATCGTTCCCAAGCCAAAGCCTGAAAAGAAGGTCAGGATGGCTACTAGGAAAGCGGTGAGGGAGATGATGATGATTTCCATGGTACATTGTTTTAACCTTTGGTACCGTACGTACGGTATCGAAGATTTTTAATTGTTTCACGCAACGAGCGCAAAGAGACTCGCAGCGACCGCATCGTGAGTTTTACTTTAAATTTATGTTTTACTTCGCTGCGATCGTTGCTTCACCGTCGCGACCGCCGCGAGAAACTATTATTTCTTATGAAACTTATACCCAACACCTACAGACCAAAGCCATTCATCAGTTGTATCAAAATGATAGAAGGGCACAAAGAATACCCAATTTTTGATATCTAATCGAGGCGCAACTCCAAGCTTGGCTCCGGTTTTTCCATCTCTAATATAAAATGAAGGAAGCGCACCAAAACCTATTTTGACTTTCTGGTTTACGTTTAGGAGTAAGCTGGGACCTCCCACATTGAAAGAGGTAAAGTTCTTTCCGAATGCTATGCCTGCCATGCCTTCTAAAGCAAAATCCACTTTACTGTATTTCTCTTCCTCCTGTGCATTAACATTAGAAATTAGCAAAATTGTAAATAGCATTAATAAGGACTTTTTCATAAGGTTTGGTTTTGATTTTTCACGCAACGGACGCCAAGAAATTCGCGGCGACCGCAATGTGAGTTCTACTTTTGATTTATGGTTTTCCTCGCTGCGATCGTTGCGTTACCGTTGCGTCCGTTGCGTGAAACTTTTTTTCATCAATAAAGACCTTCGGTTTTTTGGAAACCTCAAAGGCCAACAGTCACCCTGTCCCCACTTTGAATCGTCTCAGAAGGGTTTTTAAGTATAATATCTCCTGCTTGCAGGTCACCGAAGATTTCGGTCTGCCCGTCTTTGGATATTCCTTTTCTTACTGAAACCCTCTGTGCTTCTCCATTCACCACTTTGACTACAAAACGGTCTTCCATGCTAGTGATCAAGGCAGCATTAGGGATCATTATGGAGCCTTCTTTTTTATAATTTACCTTCACTTGGGCAAAGCTTCCTGCTTTCAAAGCACCTTCCTTATTGGGAACATCGGCTTCGATGATTTCTGTCCTGCTGGCATTTTGAAGACTGCCGGATTGACGGCTGACCTTGGCCTTGAAGCTTTTTCCAGATTGTGTATTTAGCGTGAAAGAAAGGCTGTCGCTCCCAAAGTCCAATCCCGAATAAGATTCCGGAACAGGGATTTCCAAGCGCAAGACATCATTCATCTCCATTCGGAACATGGGTTTGTCTCCGGACTGAGCACTCACAAATGTCCCTGTATGCACATTTCGCTCAGTCACCATTCCGTCAAAAGGGGCACGAATCGTCAGGTAGTTAGCCATCTGCTGTGCTGCCTGCAACTGGTATTTGGCCGCTTCCAAAGCAGATTGGGCTGAGGCAGCGTTGGCCTCTTCTTCTTTAAGCTGATTTTCTATTCGCAGCAAATCCGAAGCGGAAACTGTTCCGGGTGTTTGAGCCGTTTTTTGGATTCTGTCGTATTGATCTTTGGTCGTTGAAAGCTTGGATGTAGCAGATTGTGCGAAGCCCTCAGCCTGCAATACTTTGGCTTTGGCAGCAGACAACTCTGCCATGACTTCCGGCGCTTCGATCTGTGCGATCACCTCACCTTTTTTCACTTTGGAACCACGATCTACCTTTATGCTTTGTACATATCCTGTGATTTTTGGATAGATAGCGACAGATTCAAAGGACTTGAGTTCCCCAGGGAGACTGATGCTGCCCTTGAGGTCTTCCTGCTGAAGGGTGATGGTTTCATACAATTTTTCTTCCTGTACAGCTTCACCTGAATTTTCTGATGAATTACAGGAAAATAGCATTGCTAAAATCATCCAAGTGAATGGGGTCATATGTTTAGCTATTTGATTCATAATGGTTAGATTTTGCATCATAAGGATCTAAAGAAACAGGTGCTATGCTGGCATTTTTCAGCAAGCGGGAATACACAGACGGCATGATCAACAAAGTCGTAACGGTTGAAAACAAGAGTCCACCAATCACGGCTATGCCCAGAGGTGCAGTTTGGTCGCCACCAACTGCCAAAGGAATCAAACCTACAATCATGGAAATACTGGTCATCAAAATCGGTCTTAACCTGCTCTTTCCAGCGGCTTTTGCTGCTTTTAGCGCATCGCCATGTTTTTTTCTTTCCTCCTCCGCAAAGGTCGTAAAGAGAATGGCATTGGCTACCGATACACCCAGAGCCATGATCAAACCCATATAGGATTGTATATTCAACGTCGCACCGAAGAGGAGTAAAAACAAAAGTGAACCCACTGCCACTGCTGGAATAGTAGAAAGTGTAGATAAAGCAGCCTTAAAGGACTGGAAGTTGGTTGCTAACATCAGGAAAATCACAAATACAGCAATGATCAATCCTGTCTGCAATTCGGAAAGCGTTTCTTCCAAAAACTCCATTTGTCCCCTGACAAGCACGTTGAGGCCCCTTGGTTTTTCTCCAGCAGCATCAATGGCATTTTCTATGTCTTTGCGTGCAGAGCCAATGGTCTTGTCATGTAGGTTGGCCGTGACTGAAACCATGCGCTGTTGGTTGAGCCGAACCACCTCTCCTTGGGAAAGACTTGGACTGATTCTCGCCACATCTCCGAGTCGGTTGTTGCTTTCACCTACTCGCGGAAGGAAGATGTTTTCCAAGTCTTCCTGCGAATTCATGGTGTATTGAGGGATTTCCACCTGTACCTGATAGGCGTTCCCGGAATTTTTGTCCAACCAATAAACCGGTCTGGTAAACCTACTGGAATTGGTAGCTGAAATCATGGACCTACCTACATCATCAGCAGTGAGACCGAGTTGACCGGCCTGTATGCGGTCAATGTTCACATCCAAAGTGGGGTAGTCCAAAGGCTGGGCAATTTGCACATCCCTGAGGTAAGCGATTTGCTGTAGGTTGGATCTGATTTTTTCTGCAAAACCCCGAGTTTCTTTGAGGTCTTTGCCCGTAACAGCCACTTCTAAGGGATTGCTTGCTCCCATGGACATGACTTGATCTACAATGTCAGCTGGTTCAAAACTGATACGCAACTCCGGCAATTTCTCTGAAACCATCTGACGGATATCTTCTTTGAGTTCAGCTACTTTGATACCACTTCCTTCTTTCAGCTTCACGGTGAGTACAGCCTGCTGAGGGCCTGAGTTCCAAATGTATGTGGTGGATGCAGGATATGCGGAAGGAATTGTGCCTACAAATCCCGAACTGATTTCAATGTTGCCTTTTCCTGTCAAGACTTCCAACTCCTTATAAAAACGCTGGGTGAGCCTTTCGGTCTGTTCTATCCTTGTGCCTTCTTTGGCATTGATCCTTACCAGAAACTGCCCTGCATCTACCTGCGGAAAAATCTCTGTTCCGATCAAAAGGTATAAGCCTGCCACTGAAAGCAAGGAAAGCACCCCATAAAAAGCCACTGTCAATTTGCTCTGCTGGAGCAAGCGGCTCAAGGTTTTTTGATACCTTTCCTGAATTCGGTCAAACCTGCCTCCTTTTTGCTTTTCAGCTTGTTTTTCCAAAGACTTTTTATCCAAAAGCCAATTGGCAACTACCGGTACAAAGGACTGGGAAAGGATGAAGGAAGCGATCATGGCAAAGCCCACAGCAAGGGAAAGGGGCATAAACATGGATCTTGGTACTCCGGACATAAAAAATGAAGGGACAAATACGGCCAAGATGCTGAATACAATCAGGAGTTTGGGGATTACGATCTCCCTTGTGCCATCCATGATGGATCGGGGCAGGCTTTTCCCCATTTCCAGATGGCGGTGAATATTTTCAATCGTCACCGTGGCTTCATCTACCAAAACCCCAATGGAAAGGGCCAACCCAACCAAGGTCATGATGTTGAGTGTCTGACCCGTGAGATTCAGGAAGACAATGGAAGATAAAAGTGCCAGAGGAATCGTCATGACTACTACCAGACCACTTCGCCAATCACCCAAAAAGACCAAAACCATCAGGCCTGTCAGTATTGATGCGATCAGGCCTTCCGTCAGGATATTTCTCAAAGACTTGATCACATAACCGGATTGGTCAAAGGCATATTCCACTTTGATATCTTCGGGCACAGCATCCCGCATGGCGGGAAGTGCATTTTTGATGTTTTTTACCACTGTCCAAGTCGAAGCATCTGATCTTTTGGTCACTGGGATATAGACCGAGCGCTGACCATTGACCAAGGCATAACCAGTAGCGATGTCGGCACTGTTTTTCACCTCAGCCAAATCTTTCAAGTAAACCGTTGGACCTCTTTGGTTGTGAATAGGAATGTTTTCCAATTCCTTGAAATTCTCCACTACGCTATTGGGTCTGACCAAATATTCTGTATCATCAATCCGGATACTTCCAGAAGGAACCAAACGATTCCCATTGGCAATGGCTTCCACCACATCTTCGGTGGAGAGTCGGTAACTTCTCAATTTTTCAGGATCAATGTCCACCACAATACTCCTTTGGTTACCACCCACAGGAGGAGGAGAGGACACGCCGGGCAAGGAGGAGAACATGGGACGAACTCGGTTTACAGCCAAATCCTGGATTTCAGAAAGACTTCTGCTCTCGGAACTGAACACCAACTGGCCAACAGGTACATTCCCCGCATCATAGCGTACCACAAAAGGCGCAATGGTACCGGGAGGCATTTTTCCTCCTGCTCGGTTCACCTGTGCCACCACCTGCGCCATGGATTCTGCCATATCAGTCCCTTCGTGAAACTGCAATTTGATCAATGACATACCCTGCACAGAGCGGGATTCCATGGAAGATATGCCTGTGATGTAGATAAAATGCTGTTCATAGACCGAGCTGAGATAGCCTTCCATCTGTTCTGGTGAAAGTCCCCCATAAGGCTGGGCTACGTAGATCGTGGGAACACCGACTTTTGGAAAAATGTCAATCGGCATGCTGCGTATGGTGAGAAAAGCAAAAAATCCAATGGCCAAAATCACCACCATGACCGATATGGGTTTGCGTAAGGATAATTTTATCAGATCCATATCAATTCAGGTTTTGTAAGAAAAAGTCCATATCACCACTCACTGCTGCGTAATACAGTAAGGCTTTCCACATTTCGGCCATGACTTTGATGCTTTCGGCCTCTGCCTTGGCCAAGTCAGCCTGACCCTGCACCAGTTCGTTCAGATTGATCAGTCCGGCATCATACCTAGCTTGCAGTGCTTTATAGCTATACTCTGCTGCTTGCACATATTCCGGCGCCAGGGCTGCTGATTCCAGCGCTTTTTCCAAAGTCACTTTGGCCACTGTTCTGTCTTTGTCCAGCGATCTTTCTACCTGCATTTCATAAGCTTCCGCTGCTGAAATCAGGGAATTTTGCCTTTGCACCATTTTGGAAGTCCGGGCAAATTGCAAAATCGGAACGGCGACTTGAAAGCCTACTCCATAATTGTATCTGGAAAAGGCAAGCCCGTCTGTCGGATCATTGAATCCACCTTCGAAGAGTATGGCCGAGCCACGGGCAAAAGCAGTTCCCCAGAGGTTGAGCTCAGGCAAAAGAAAACGGTTGAGTTCGGTTTTTCTTGATGCTTCCATCAGGGTTCTGCTGCGCGAACTTTGTAAAAGTGGATGGTTGTCCAAGGGTTCTTCCGTCTGTACGGCAACAGTTCTCTGTAGATTAGGATCAATACCTATTTCCTTTTGGTCTTCTCCCAAGAGTTCCCTTACTCTTGCCATGTAAGACTCTGCGGATTTTTGGGCTTGGAGATAGTCAATTTTAGAGCGGACAAAAAGCGCCCTGAATTGTGCCGAGTCCACTCCTGGCCTAAGGCCATTGTCCACCAGGGTTTTGGACAGTTCCAGGTTGGTTTCAAAGCGATCTTTGTTTTTTTCTGCCGCAAGGGACATGGAAGCTGCCGCCCAATAGTTGAGATAAGCCTCCGTGAACCTTACCTGATGTTCCAGAATAGTCAGTGTCTCCTGATGCTGAGCAAGTTCCTGTCCAAACTTGGCAGTTTGGATTTTGCTGGCTCTTTTGCCGAAGGTAAAAGGGTTCCAGTTCATCAGTAGGGATGCAGCGGATCCGTAGGTGAAATCCATGGTGTTTTCGGGCACAGGAGGGCCAGATATAGGCAATACCAAGCCTGGTAAAAACATGCCCGTAATATTGTTATTGGTCGAATAGACCATTTGGTAGGAGCCGTCCAGGCTGGGGAGGAAATCAGAACGTTCGTATTGCACCAATCTCTGGGCAGCTTCGGTTTCGAGGCGTTTGGCCTGTAGTTCAGGGTAATTTGCCGTGCTGATTTCAAGGAGTTCCTTGAGTTGACTTTGTGCCTCTGCCTGATAGAGCATCAGTAGAAACAAAAAGCCAGTTGCGGTTTTTTTTAACATAGGTTGATGGCTGAATGACAAAAACATAATTCACCAGCTACAAAAATAACCTAGGTATATACAGGTATTGTGGTAAAAATGGGTGGGAAAATGGTAAATATGAAAGTGGGGGTTAAACCTTTGAGGTCTTTTTTCTGACCTCGAAGGTTTTTCAAGGAACTGTGATTAAAATAAAGTTTTACTCTTCAACAAAGACCTTCGGGGTTTTTGGAAACCCCAAAGGTCAGGTTGCTGCCAACCTTTGAGATCTTTTTCTGACCTCGAAGGTTTTTCAGGGAACTGTGAATAAAATAAAGTTTTACTCTTCAATAAAGACCTTCGGGGTTTTTGGAAACCCCAAAGGTCGGGTGCTGCCAACCTTTGAGGTCTTTTTTCTGACCTCGAAGGTTTTTTGACTCCCTTTACTCCATTAAAAGATCCTCAGGCAAATACTTTTCCACATTCTCTTGATGCGCAATTCTGAAGCCCTCCATTCCTCCAAACCATTCTAAGGCCAATTCCCTGCTTACTTTTGATGACCTGTCGGAAAGATAAGCTTGAAAAGATGAAAATCTCCATTCAAAAGGGCTTTTGGTCAACTGGTGCTTTACAGGGTTTTGATGGATATAAATGATTATTCTAGTAAGGTATTCTTCGGACTTGATTTTTTTTCGCTTGAACTTTCTTTGAAAGAGTGATCCGTTTCTTGAAAAGACTTTATTATAGCTCTTGGAGTAAGAATTCTGAAAGTCTGAAAATGCTTTTACAAGTTGTTCATCAGAGATGCCAGAATTGACTTTTACTAAGAAATGGTAGTGGTTTGGGATCAAAGAATAAGCTAAAGTTGCTACTTTATTCCCCAAATAGTTATTGAATTTCTCCAAGAAATAAAAATAGTTATCATCTGATTTGAATAGTTTTTCATCTCCAACAGCCCTATTGTAGATGTGGTAAATTCCTTCGGGTTCAAAAATGTCTGTCATATTGATAAAAGTTTAATGGACAGTAATTTATTCAAATCTTCTCAAAACTAAAAGACCTTCGGGGTTCTTTGAAACCCCAAAGGTCACGTGGTCGCTAACCTTTGAGGTCTTTTTCTGACCTCGAAGGTTTTCTTGGAGAAGACGTGAAATAAACTAATGCTAATTTCTAAATTAAGACCTTCGGGGTTCTATGAAACCCCAAAGGTCGGCTCTGATGATCTATCCAAAATACCTCCCCCTAAACTGATGAGGAGTTTCGCCGGTATGCTTTTTAAAAAACTTAATGAAGTAGGAGGCGTCGTTGAATTGGAGCAGGTCAGCGATTTGGTTGATGTTTTGGTCGGTATGGAGGATATTCCTTTTGGATTCGAGTATCAATTGCGCATTGATGTGTTCGGAGGCTATTTTCCCTGTTTTTTTCTTGCAGGCTTGATTGAGGTTTTGAGGTGATGTTTGTAATAAATCCGCATAATCAGCTACTCTGTGCAGCAATGGACTTTTTTGGGTCAACAAACTTAAGAATTTATCGCAGAGAGGATTTTCTTTTCCATTATTGAAGGATTCTGAAGCATGATTGGCAATTTTCGAAAAAAGCACCCTCAAGTATCCTTTGATCAAATCTTCTGAATATTGATCTGGGTGTTGATAGGCAAGTAAGATGTCTTCGAATATTTGCCCGACAATGGTATCCTTCCAAGCAGGTATTCTTGTCAACTCCCCCATTTGCTGCATTTGTTGCAGAATCTTCACTTCTTTGACTGCATCAATGAACTCCTCCTTGAACATCATTACATAGCCTTTGGGAATGGCTGTAAACTGCCAAAAGTGCAATTGGCCTGGTTTCAAAAAGTAAAAGTCAGGCGTTTGAATTTGAAAATTTTCCATCTCTATCCAGTGGAATCCTTCTCCTTCAGCGATAAAAATCAGTTCGAAGTAGCCTTCGTGTTTATGCGGCTTGGTCTTTTTGATCAAAGGCTTAAAACGAGAGATCTTGAACACCTCTTTAGTTTCAAGCTTATTTTTGGTAGTTATGGGTGAGGTAGATTTCATGATAGGGAGCAAATTGGACAATTTTCATCGAATTCGAAACCAGCAATTGGAAAAATGGTTGGTGGGCGTGAAGAATCTGCATCTAACAAATTCTAATTTAAAAAATATGCACTTGTACAAGTGCAAAAACACAGTGCTTTTGCACAAGTAAATGTGCATAAATTGGAAAACACCTATTTGAAATTGGAGGAAAAAATGAGTCTCGAAATCAAGTCTCTGAATCAACCCAAGGCTGGATTGTCAAAGATGATATAAAATATCTGGATTGATGAAGAGGGGGATGAGTAGGTTTTTTTTATGAACATACACTCGATCAAGCCAGTAGTCTTAGTAAAGCTGCAAAATTAGAGTTTTTTGACCCTGTGATCTAGTGTCAGACCTGTCAGGTTTTTAAAACCTGACAGGTGTCTTGGTCTTCTACAGTCGTTTGGTCAACCATTTTTATTATATTGACACTTCACCTATTTCTTGAACCACAATGCCTATTTTCCCTTCCAAATCACGGCTTGCGCATATCGTCTTCGAACATGATGACAAAGCTTCCAAAAATTTTGATTTAGCCATTCTGATATTGATTTTGGGAAGTCTGGTTGTGGTGATTTTGGATTCGGAGCCAAGTATTTACAGTGAATACCATCGCGAACTTTTGATTCTCGAATGGATTTTCACCGGTCTTTTTACTATAGAGTATGGGTTGAGGATTTGGCTCAGTAAAAAAAAGTGGGGATATATCTTCAGTTTTTATGGACTGGTAGATCTTTTGGCCATTGTACCTACCTTTTTGAGTCTGTTTTTGGCAGGCACACAGTTTCTAGTGGTGATCAGGGCATTGAGGCTTCTTAGAGTTGTGAGGATTCTTAAGCTTGGTCGCTATATGAAAGAAGCAGAGGTGCTCAAGTCAGCCTTAAAAGCAAGTAAACTCAAAATCCAACTTTTTTTAGGAACTGTAGTGACCATCATATTGATTGCAGGCACACTGATGTTTATAGTGGAAGGTCCGGAAAGCGGTTATACCAGTATAGGAATGTCTATGTATTGGGCCATTGTGACGCTGACTACAGTGGGGTTTGGTGACATAACACCCTTGACTCCTCTAGGCAAATTTTTGGCTTCTGTTATCATGCTTTTGGGTTATGCAATCATTGCTGTACCCACAGGTATCGTCACCTCTGAACTTGCCATTGCCAATACCAAAAGCAAGAAAAAGCAAGGGATAACCTGCAATAATTGCAATAGTAAGGAACTTGATTTGGATGCTGCGTTTTGTAAATTCTGTGGATCTCAACTGAAAAATGTAAACAAAGGTTAATCTTCCAAACTCAAAATTTCTTTAATATCTTTAATATGACCAAAAAGAAGTAAAATATCATCTTCCTCAATTTTGGTTTTTGGGGTTACTACCCCAGTGACCTTTTTACTTTTTGCTTTTATGCCAAAAATATTTAGTTTTTCTTCCATTTTTATCAGAGTCAATATATTGATTCGGTAATCTTGTCTGATTTTGGTTTCTGCAATGGTTAGTCCTACATATCGCTTTGGTGCTTTCACTTCAATAATATTATAGTCATCAGATACGTCCAATGAGTCTATTACTCCTTTCATCTGGAGACTTTTTGCCATACGTTCTGCAGAGTCTTCTTCCGGATGAAGGATTTCATCTACACCAATGGCTTGTATGACAGTTTCATGCACTTTATTGATTGACCTGGAAATAAGTCTTTTTATCTGCAATTGTTTAAATAAGGCCGTTACCATAATCGAGGCACCAAAATCTTCACCTATTGCTATAATCACCGCATCAGCTTCTCTGCAGGGTAGATTTTTAACTGCGTGGATATCGGTGGCATCCAATACTATGGCATGAGTAATTTTGTCTTTAACAGCTTCTACCTTCTCCTCACTGGCGTCAATTCCTATTACCTCGTGACCATAACTGGTAAGTCTCGCGGCCAAGTGCCCTCCAAAATTTCCCAATCCTACAATGATGTATTTCATAATTCAATTTGGTTTTATGTAATAAACACTCCTTCTTCAGGATACTTATAGCGAAGAGTCCTGGCTTTTTTAACAAAAGCTACAAGTACAGTCAATGTCCCTACTCTGCCTAAGAACATGATAATCGTAACCACTATTTTACTTCCGTTTGACAAATCACCAGTAATACCTAAACTCAAGCCTACAGTGGAAAATGCCGAAAATATTTCAAATGCTACATGAATCAATGCTATTTGAGGGTCGAAAAGTAATACCGTAAATACGCCCAATCCGATCACCAAAAATGAAAGTAAAATTACTGCAAATGCTTTTCTTAGGGTTTCATTTCCGATCTGTCTCCTGAAAATCTCCACACGGTCTTTGCCCCGCGCAATACTTACAGCATTAAGAACTGCCACCGCTATGGTGCTTGTTTTCAACCCACCTCCGGTAGATCCCGGGGAGGCTCCTATCCACATAAGGATGAGATAGATCAAAATAGTGGGCATGGCAAGTGCAGACATATCCACTGTATTAAATCCGGCAGTTCTTGGTGTCACAGCTCCAAAAAAAGTGGTGACAAATTTTCCGTAGCCCGAAAGACCTTCCAGCGTATGATTTTTTTCAAATATCCAAAAAGTAATAAATCCGATCAGTAGCAAAATACCCGTAGTATACACAATGAGTCTGATATTTACATTTACTACCCTTGGTGCATGTCTATATTCCTCCTCTCCGGTGATGAGTTTTTTTGTTCCTACCCATACATGCTTGAAGTAATTATAATACCCAAATACAACCGGAAATCCAATTCCACCGAGAATTATGGCGAAAGCAATGATCAGGTGAACTGTATATTGGTCTCTGAAGCCACTTTCATATAGTCCATCACTTAAAGTAGAAAATCCTGCGTTACAAAAACCCGAAATGGCATGAAATGTAGAAAAAAACAACTGGTCTCCTACACTTTCAAATAATTTCGGGTCTATGGAAGAGTAAATAAGTAAGACTGCCAATCCTTCGGTGATCAATGTGAAAAGAATGATTTTGAGCAGAGTAGAATTTATTGCTCCAATATTTTCTTCATTGATGTAATCCCTAAGGAAAAGTTGGTTCTGTAAAGTATAAGATCCCTTAAAGAAAAACCCAAAAAATGAGGTGAAAGTCATCATTCCAAGACCTCCCACCTGAAATAAAATCAAGATTACAAACTGACCAAAAAAAGTAAAATCTGAAGAAGTGTCCAAAACAATCAAACCTGTCACACATACTGCCGAGGTAGAAGTAAATAAAGCATCTATCAAGGATATTCCATTGGTTGTGGCATTGGGCAATAATAACATGCAGGTACCGATAACTATCACTATCAAAAAGCTAAGAATAAAAACCAGCGCGGGGTGGAGCTTTAGCTGATTCGCAATTAGGCTCAGCTTACTAAGCTCTATCAAGAATAATATCAAAATCAGTAGGTTTACCAAAAATGCCTTGATTTCAAGATTTCCGACAGTTAATGGATACCCTAGTTCAATAACACCAAAATTGACCAAAGAAGTAAATATCAAAAAAAGGATTATGGTTATTTCTACGATCATCCTAGAGTGGTTGTATCTCTCTGATCTGGAAAACAACCTCACCGTGTAGCCAATCGATAAAATGATTAAGAGGAAATAATATAAAGTCCCTAAAAACCCCTCCTGAATGTTATCCCTAAACCCAAGGTCATAAACCAACAGAGAGAAAGCTAAAAAACTTATAATTGAAATTACACGATTATTAAACTCAAAAATTTTCTTAATGAGTAAAATTTTATCATCAGGACTTTTAAAAATAGGGAGCAAAATTTATCTATTAAGATTGAAATATAATTGATCAGAAAATGATTTAAAAAATACCTGCAATTTAAATCTGAAAATTAATCCTCAAGGGATACGAATGTCATCCTTTCCTTACCGCTTCCATAGAAATATAGTTTGTTACTCTCTAGATGATACACTCTGGCTGCTTCCAAATTTTTTAAAAACTTTGCTTCAAACTCGTGAGCAGGTAATGTAGTTGAAGCTGAACTTGGGCTATATTTTGTAGCAGCTGTATCAATTAAAAATAAGAGCGTTTCATCTGAAAGCTCAATTTGGCCTGAGTACTCAAAAGAAAAAGTCCTGATATTAAAATCAAACATGGATTTATCTTCTGTATCAACATAAGGTTCTAGAATGTCAAGGGTGATCTTATAAATATTCTCATAATCTTCTCCAGCTAAAGCAAATTCAGCCCATCTGGCCATGCATGTCAGTTGATCCAGTTTTTTACTCTCAATCTCCTGAAAGGCTACAAATTCCCATTTTCCAAACAAATCAAAATCCCCCTCCACATCAGAAAGATCAAATTGACAGATATCCCTATTTTTTCTTGGAGGGATATCTTCTGTTATTTCTTCATTGACCGGTTGCTCATCGATTCCTCCGCAAGCGCATAAAAACAGCAAAATCCCAAAAAAAGAAATTGATTTCATAGCCAAGTCCCTATTTTGACTAAAGTTAGCAATATAAAGCGGTTTATCAATCTCCTTAACAAGCATAAAAAAAAGGCTACTAGAGCCTTTAAATCATTGGTTTCTGGTAGAGGTTTTTTCTTCACCCTCTATAAATTGCTTTTGGATTTCATCTACTTCTTCTTCCTCTACAGTTTTCTTTTCTTCGTTTTCCTTAAAAAACTTATTCTGGAAAATCAGGATTATGGCCACTCCGACAAATATAGCAGCATCGGCAATATTAAAAATTGGCCATAATGCAGTATAGCTGCCTCCGAAAACGGGAATCCATTCAGGTAAATAACCTTCCCAAATATCTATGTAAAACATATCGATCACCTGTCCATGAAACCAGGGGTTTGGCGCATTGTAGGGGGCATTTTCCAACCATACTCCATAAAATATACTATCGATCAAGTTGCCTATGGCCCCACCCAAAATCATAGAAATGCATACAATGTATGCAGTATGCATTTTTTTTTCGATGATGTAATACAAGTAATAACCAATTCCAAACATTGCAACAAGTCTGAAAGTAGTCAATATCAATTTACCGTATTCTGAACCCAATTGCATGCCGAAGGCCATTCCCGGGTTGGTGGTGTAATGTAACTTAAACCAATCCCCAATCACCTTAATCTGGCCAGGTGTGCCGAAGTCCATCTGATAGTGGACAACCAATTTTACTGCCTGATCAATCAAGATGACTAAAAGGGCAATTCCAAAATATTTGAGATATTTCATTTATACCAATTCAAAGCCACAGATTTAAGGATTTTTTAGCTATTCCCCAATCTGTGGCTGTTTTATTTTTGATCAGGCCTTTTCGACCTTAACTGTAATTTCGAAATCATCCATATCCAAGACAGTGCCTCCGGAAATAGAATCTTGTAGCTCCAACGAAAGAGCCTGTGTTTCGGTTTGGATATACCGTGCAAAATTTTGCATGGCCGCGTCGCTCAGCTCATTTTGCCTTGCTACCTGAATATTGATCTTATCCTGAACTTCAAGCCCCATATCTTTTCTCAGGTTTTGCACTCTATTGACTAAGTCTCTTGCTATTCCTTCCTGTTTCAATTCTTCAGTAAGGGTTATGTCCAAAGCTACAGTCAATCCTTCATCAGTGGCAACGGACCATCCCGGGATATCCTCTGAACTGATCAGCACTTCTTCCAAAAGCAATTCTATAGTTTCGCCATTGGCATCTAAAGTTATTTGACCATTTTGTTCAATCTCCGCAATTTCTTCTTGCCCCCAACTTTTAATGGCAGCTACGACGAATCTCATTTTTGGTCCTAGCTTTTTTCCCAAAATAGGAAGATTCGGCTTGACACTCTTCACCAATACACCGGAAGCATCGTCTATATATTCCACTGCCTTGATATTGACTTCGGATTTGATCAGCTCTTCCACATGCTCCAGCTGTCTTTGGGTTTTTTCTTGGAGTACTGGTATCATGATCCGTTGTAATGGCTGTCGGACTTTGATGCCAATCTTTGGATTTTTCCTTAAAGAATGTACCAAAGAGGAAGTACGCTGTGCCAAGTCCATACTTTCTTCAAGATCTTGATTGATCAGGGAATCATTTGCAGAAACCCAGTCCGTGAGGTGGACTGATTCAGAAGAGTTAGCTGTAGAGGCGGTCAGACTTTTGTACAACCAATCTGCATAGAATGGCGCAAAAGAAGACATCAATTGGGTCAGGCTGTATAAACATTCGTAAAGCGTCTCATAAGCAGCCTGCTTGTCAGCATTCATATCACCTCTCCAAAATCTTTTTCTAGCCAACCTTACATACCAGTTGGACAGCTGATCTACCGTGAAGTTCATGATAGCTCTGGTCGCTTTGGTCGCATCGTAATTATCCATGGCGGCTTCTACTTCGGCTATCAGGGATTGAAGTTTGGAAATGATCCACTGGTCCAATTCTGCTCTTTCGGGTACCGTAATTGATTTGCTTGAATCGTAAACAAAAGCATCAAGGTTGGCATATAGCGCAAAGAAATTATATGTATTCTGTAAAGTACCGAAGAAGCGTCTTTGGACATCAGCAACTCCTTCAAGGTTAAATTTGAGGTTGTCCCAAGGATTGGCATTGCTCAGCATATACCATCTTAGTGCATCAGGACCATACTCTTTCAAAGTTTTGAATGGGTCGATTGCATTGCCCAGACGTTTGGACATTTTATTGCCATTCTTGTCAAGGACCAGCCCGTTGGCAATTACATTTTTAAATGCTACTGAGTCGAACAGCATCCCCGCTATAGCATGTAGGGTAAAGAACCAGCCACGGGTCTGATCTACTCCTTCTGCGATGTAATCAGCTGGGTAATTGGCTTTGAAAATGTCTTCATTTTCGAAAGGATAATGCCATTGTGCATAAGGCATGGCACCGGAATCAAACCAAACATCTATAAGGTCTGTTTCACGGAACATTTTTTCTCCTTTAGGGGAAACCAAAATCACATCATCTACATAAGGTCTGTGGAGATCCATTTCTTTCCCATCCCAAGGGGATTTTTCCATAAATCCTTTCGAGATTGACTTTTTGATTTCTTCTTGCAGTTCCGCTACTGAGCCAATGCAGATCTCTTCTGAGCCATCTTCTGTTCTCCATATTGGCAATGGGGTTCCCCAAAACCTTGATCGGCTCAGGTTCCAGTCCACCAGATTTTCCAACCAGTTGCCAAAACGGCCTGTCCCAGTCGCTTCGGGTTTCCAGTTGATAATTTTATTCAACGCTACCAGCCTGTCCTTGTAAGCGGTGGTTTTGATAAACCAGCTTTCAAGTGGATAGTAAAGTATAGGCATGTCAGTTCTCCAACAATGTGGATAGCTGTGCTCGTATTTTTCCACTTTGAAGGCTTTGTTTTCATTTTTGAGGATAATGGAAATGACAATGTCAGTGTTTTTGTACTCCGCAGCATTTTCATCATCCTTGGTGTAATTTTTCACAAAGAAATCATCTGGTCCAAATTCCTTGTGTGCTTGAATACCATGTTCTTTCATTTTAGAAGACAAGTATTCACCTACTACAGGAAGGAATTTACCTTGCTTGTCCACGACAGGAATTTCATTTCCTTGTTCATCCTGCACAAAAACACCCGGTACATTGTTCTGCACCAATGTCCTGAAGTCATCCGCACCAAAAGCTTTGGCCAAGTGGACTATTCCTGTACCATCCTCAGTGGTTACATAATCTCCCGAGACTACTGTAAAAGCAGGGTGCGGCAAAGAAATTGCGTTTATGGGAAATAATTGTTCATACTCCCAGCCCAACATGTCTTTTCCCTTGAATTCTTCAGTGATTTCAAAAGGAATCAACTTATCTCCTGGCTTAAAGTCTTCCAGTGAAATATCCTTGGCCTTGGGGTTGAAATAAGCGCCCATTCTGGCTTTGGCCAAAATGGCAATCATCGGATCAAATGTGTAGGGATTGAAAGTCTTGACCTTCACATAATCCAGATTTTCACCGATTGCCAAAGCGGAGTTGGAAGGTAATGTCCAGGGGGTGGTCGTCCAGGCAAGGATGAAAGTGTTTTCCTGACCTTTAAGCTTAAATTGAGCAGTGATAGAAGTGTCCTTTACATCTCTGTAGCATCCCGGCTGATTGAGCTCATGAGAGCTCAGACCAGTTCCAGCTGCAGGAGAGTAAGGTTGGATCGTGTAACCTTTATAAATGAGATCTTTTTCATAAAGCCTTTTGAGCAGATTCCAAAGAGACTCTATGTAGCTAGGCTCGAAAGTGATATACGGATCATCCAAATCCACCCAATAACCAATTTTTTCGGTCAGGTCATCCCATTCATCTTTGAATCTCATGACCGTTTCACGGCATTTTTTATTGTATTCTTCGACAGAAATAGACTTCCCGATATCCTCTTTGGTGATTCCCAATTCTTTTTCAACTTGTAGCTCTACAGGAAGACCGTGAGTATCCCATCCTCCTTTTCTTTTGACCTGAAATCCTTTTAAGGTTTTGTATCGGCAGAAAATATCTTTGAGGGTACGTGCCATCACATGATGGATCCCGGGGGTACCATTCGCTGAAGGCGGTCCTTCAAAAAAAGTGAATGTTTCTTTACCTTCTCTATTATTTACTGACTTATTGAAGATGTCGTTTTCTTTCCAAAATTGCAGGATATCTTCTCCTATTTGTGGATAACTAACCTGCTTGTATTCCTGATATTTTTTCACAGTATTCCTTGGTGTTTTTTACCTGAGCCACCCATTATTAATGGGAGAGCTGCATGTGATATTTCTGGACTTTCAACTTACCTTAGGGAACCATGATCATGCACTAAGCTGATTTTAAGGAAATGCCCAAGATGTAAGCAGGCGCAAAGTTAAGATATTTTGGAGGAATAGAGGTAGAGAAATAGAAAATTGATACCAAAGCATTTCCACTTGCATTTTATTGTTTAAGTTTAGATAAATGAAGACCTATGAACAAATCCATTTTTGATCAAAATGCTGTAGAGGAAGTTATTTCCAGAGTTGCGAAGCTGAACGCGACTGACAATGCCAAATGGGGAAGGATGACTGCAACCGAAATGTTGGCCCATTGTAACCTGGCCCATCAGTCAATACTCAAGGCTCCAAAGGCTGAAAAGGATGGAGGTTTTAAAAAGTGGGTAACAAAATTATACTTTATTTATTGGATGAAGGAATTTCCGAAAGGGGCTAAAGGCCCTGGGCGATTTGATATGAAAGATAAAGTCGATATCAGCTTGTTTGAAGAAGAAAAATCAAAATATAAGCATATAATAGGAAAGTATGCCAAGCTGGATCAAAAGCTTTCAGGATATCACCCCCGTTTTGGTGCACTTAGTCATAAAGAATGGGGGGTATTTGTCTGGAGGCATGCAGATCATCATTTGAGGCAATTTGGGCTTTAAGGGAGGGGTTAATCTTGATGTTGCAAATCACCTCACAAATCCAAACAGCCATAGTGAATTCCATTGACAGTACAGAATTGCAAATCGGCGATTTCTAAATAGGAGCCCCTTTTCATCCTTGATCACTCAAACCATATGTTTTTCGGATATATCCCAATACTAAGGTTGATTTTCCTTTGCCTCTCGCGCCTAAAATCCCCACCAACTTTCTTTCCCAATCTATGTCATCATATTTATCTTATTGTTTCTAAGCTGCTATCAAACTCCCGGTAAAGCTATTCCTTTTACTTTTCTGTAAAGGGATAGCGCATACTTGTCAGTCATACCTGATATAAAATCAATCAACTCCCTCAAAAGGGGGTAGGGGTTATGCCTGGGCCCCCAATTATCCATTGGAAAGTCTTCGGGAAGTAACCTGAGAATACTTTTGTCTTTTCCCGAGTAAAGATCAGTTTGGTAAAATTTGTGATTCAAAGCTCTGGAAAAAACCTCCAGTAATCCTTCAAGAACCTGAAAACCCGCAGCTTCTTTTTCCAGTACGGGCTTTGAGCGGTAGATTTTCTGAACTGAGAGTGTTGAGATTTTTTCAAGGGCTTGAGCTGAAGGAATGATGTCTGTAAGCGCTTGGTCAAATGAGCCTTCCAGCATTTTTTCCTCTTGCTCACAAAAAGCTGAGACAGCCTCATCAATCAATTGGCCGATAGTCATGGCTCTGAGAACTGCCAACTTTTGAGAGGTAGTTTTGTACTTGGAGAGTTTTTTCTGTTGGAATTTTTCTCCCAATATTTCTACCAATAAGGACAAGGTCTCCTCAAAGCTGACCAAACCTAAAGTACATCCGTCTTCAAGGTCAATAATGCTGTAACAAATGTCATCCGCAGCTTCTACCAGAAAAGCCAGGGGATGTCTAAAGTAGCTTTCAGGACTTGAATGACCGAGGCCTAGAATCTTCGCCAGATTCTCATACTCTTTTTTATGATCTATGAAAAAACCGAACTTCTTGTGGCTTTTTCTATTTGGGTTTTTTTCAAAAATCTGCGCTGGTCTTGGGTATTTTGTAAACGATGCAAGCGTGGCGTAGGTGAGCTTTAAGCCGTTCTCTTTGGAGACCAGCATCCTAAAGCCTTGTGCATTGCCTTCAAAATTGCAAAGGTCTGTCCATTCCTGTTGCGTAACGTAAGGTTGCCATGCATATCCGTAGGGGTGATGGTTGAAAAAATCTGAAATAGCCTCTTCTCCTGCATGTCCAAATGGAGGGTTGCCAATGTCATGAGCCAGGGCTGCCGCAGCTACGATTGCACCTATATCTGAGGATGAAATCCCACTTTCCTGTAGACCTGGGTATTTTTGAACAAGAAAATCTCCAGTTGCCTTTCCCAATGATCTTCCTACACTGGAGACCTCCAAGCTGTGTGTCAAACGGGTATGCACGAAATCATGCTCGGGAAGGGGAAAGACCTGAGTTTTATCCTGAAGATTTCGAAAGGGAGCTGAGAAAATAATCCGGTCATAATCTCTTTCAAATTCACTTCTGCTTTTGGTTTCAGAAGAAGTCAGGTTTTTGTTGATTTCAAATCTCCCACCTGATAAAAGTTGTTCCCAGTTCATCATGCCCAAAAATACTAAAGCTACCGGAATGGTATCCAAATATTGGTAAAAAATATGCCGGTTCGATGTTTTGGTATCAATATTGAATTATAGCATAGCGTCAACACCAAAAATTTATTACCATGAAAAACAAACTATTATCGATGATGCTGTCAATGCTGGCAGCTCTGGGAATGATTTCCTGTGATCAACAAGAGAACTACAATACTATTACAGAAGGAAATGCAAAAGTGAATGTACTTCTGGTGGATGCACCGGCTGATTATGAAGAAGTATGGGTTGAAGTGCTGGCTGTCAGAATCCTTCCCCATGGGAATAATGAAAGTGAAGATTCGGGCTGGGTACACCTCGACCATGAGTCTGAAGAAAGGATGGTAAACCTGTTGTCACTTGTTGGGAACAATGAAGCCTACTTAGGCAGTGTGGAGGTTCCTGCGGGAAGGGTATCCCAAATTAGATTGTTGTTGGGGGATAATAATTATATCATCAAAAATGGCGAACGTATTGATTTGAAAACACCAAGTGCCCAACAAAGCGGATTGAAACTTCAGGTAAATAAAGAGTTTGAATCAGGGAGAGAATACGATCTGATCATTGATTTTGATGCCGGAAGATCAATCGTAAGGGCAGGAAACAGCGGCAATTATATTTTGAAGCCAGTATTGAGGGTTGTAGCTGAAACAGCCGCTTCTATCCAAGGCACTATTTTACCGGTAGAGGCTCAGCCTAAGGTGACAGCTACTCGAAATGGGGAGTCATTTTCCACCTTTACCGATGAGAATGGATTTTTCAGGTTACGGGGAATACCCGGAGGGACTTATGTCATTGAAATTGAACCTCTCGAACCTTATCTGCCAGTTATCTTAGATGGAGTAAGTGTAGGAAATGGGGAGACAGTCACCATTGAAACCATTACGTTAAATACAGAAGACTGATTTGAATAAAAAATACAAAAGGCCGTTCATCATGGAGGTGGACGGCCTTTTTATTTATCATTTTCAATAGTCCCTGCATATTAAACATTCTTTTATAAATTTGCTCTGTGAATAAACTAACCCTCCTTTTAATTTCGGTTTTACTATTTAGTTCCTGTACAGATGCTTCGGAAAGATCTACCGGGTTGGTAAATGTATTTCTGATTGATGCACCAGGCGATTTTGACCAAGTATGGGTTGAGGTTTTGGGAGTTGAGCTGAAGACTATTGGAACTCGTGGTCAGGACAATGCTGATGCTAAATTTTTTCCAAATGATCAGCTTATCAAAAGAGTGAATGTAGCAGCCCTGATCAATACAAATAGTTTTTTGATAGGTAGGGGAGAACTTTCATCAGGGAGTATAGTCGAAATGGAATTGAAGCTGGGTACTGACAACTATGTGATCCGTGATGGAGAAAGGACCAATTTGGTTCTTGATGAAGGAGCTGACCTCAGCCTGTTGTTGAATACAGCACTTGACCCTGGAATTTCTTTGGACATGTTTATCGACTTTGATATCTATAGATCGATAATTCAGGGAGAAGGAAATTCATTGGTGCTGCGTCCAAGGCTTCGGGCTTTTTCCAGTTTAAATACAGGTAATATTGCTGGTGGTCTGAGACCTTTGGGAGAAAAAGCCATCATATATGCTATCCAAAACCGTGATACAATAGCATCTACAGGAGTCGACGAGGGGACTGGTAACTTTAGGATCAGGGGGGTAAATGGCAATTACAGAATTACGATCCAACCTTTGAACGCTGATTTTTTAGGTGATACGGTCAACAATGTAAATGCTGCGCCAAGGCAGACAACTGAACTTGGAAACCTTACTTTGAGACCAAGAGAAAACTAATCATGACCAGAGACGAGGAATTTATGCAAAGAGCGTTGGACCTTGCTCGTCAGGGCGAAGGAAACGTCAGGCCCAATCCCATGGTAGGTTGTGTCATCGTCTATCTAGATAGAATAATCGGTGAAGGATACCACATGGCTTATGGTGGCCCCCATGCAGAACCCAATGCCATTGGTGCTGTTCGAGATCAGGAGCTTCTAAATGAAGCAACTGTTTATGTCAATTTGGAGCCCTGTGCCCACTGGGGCAAGACCCCTCCCTGTGCAGATTTATTGGTGAAAACGAAAGTAAAAAAAGTGGTAATCGCCTGTGTGGACTCCAACCCTTTGGTGGGGGGAAAGGGAATTTCGAAATTGCTGAATGCTGGAATAGAGGTAGAAACAGGTGTGCTGGAAAGAGAGGCAAAAGAACTAAACAGAAGGTTTTTTACATATATAGAGAAAAAGCGTCCCTATGTGCTTCTCAAATGGGCAGAGACCTTAGATGGATTCGTTGCTAGGGAGAATTTTGACAGCAAATGGATCAGCAATACATACAGTCGACAGTTGGTACATAAGTGGCGCTCAGAGGAAGCTGCAATTATGGTGGGTACCTCAACGGCCCAATATGATAATCCTAAATTGAATGTGAGAGATTGGAGCGGAAATGATCCCATCAGGGTAGTGATTGACAGACACCTTACTTTAGATCCCAACTTGTACTTATTTGACCACAGTCAATCTACCATTTGCTATAACCAGCTGAAACAAGAATCAGAAGAAAATCTTGAGTTTGTACAAATGCCGGCTGATTTTGAAATCGAAGAGGTACTTCAGGACCTTTACAACAAAAAAGTACAAAGCATTTTGGTTGAAGGGGGGAGTCAAATTTTAAATAAATTCATTTCAAAGAACCTTTGGGACGAGGCTAGGGTTTTTACAGGGCCCGTAAGTTTTGGTAAAGGAATCAAAGCTCCGAATATTCAAGGCCTGCCATATCAAGAGTCAGGAATAATGGGTGACAAGCTTAAAATTTATAGAAATACCAATCAAGAATAACATGGCTGAATCTATCTATTTACCGGAAGCTGCTACCAAAGCAGAAAAGTACGAAGCAATATTGCCTCAAGTTGAAGCATTGATTTCCACTGAGACAGATACTTATGCGAATCTTGCCAATGTTTCAGCGGTCTTGAAAGAAGCTTTTGGATTTTTTTGGGTAGGCTTCTACTTGGTCAAAGAAGGTGAATTGGTGTTGGGACCGTTTCAAGGTCCTTTGGCCTGCACTCGCATCAAGCTGGGTAAAGGTGTCTGCGGTACTTCTTGGGAAAAAGCCGAAACCCAATTGGTTCCCGATGTGGATGCATTCCCTGGACATATTGCCTGCAGCTCAGCTTCCAAATCAGAAATTGTAGTTCCCGGAATCAAGAACGGTGAAGTATGGATTGTTTTGGATGTGGATAGTGACCTTCTGGATGATTTTGACTATACAGATCAGGAATATCTGGAAAAATTGATGCAATTGGTTGATAAATACTGCTAATCAGCCTAGTTTTTCAGCATTTTATTTTATTTCCCATTTATCAATATGTTGGGGTTCAAAAGAAGTCATTTTATCCAAAAGCTTTACGGGATCGTCAGATATAATGAGCAAGTTGAGTTGGGCTTGGTGTAGGAAACCTTCTTTTACTGAGTGGTCTAAAAATGCTATCAGCTTGTCGTAATAGCCATTGACATTGTAAAGGGCTAGGGGTTTTCTGATATAGGCCAATTGATTGAGGGTCATGATTTCAAAAAGTTCCTCAAATGTCCCAATACCCCCTGGCATAGCGATGAATCCATCGCCCTTTTCTGCCATCAGCCATTTTCGGTCCCGCATCGTTTCTACTACAGTGAGCTCAGTGCAGCCCTGATGCGCAACTTCAATATCAACGAGTTTTTGGGGAATAATTCCATATACATTTCTACCTGCTTCAAGAATGGCGTCTGCAATTACGCCCATAAGCCCCACATTCCCTGCTCCATAGACCAAATCCAGGTTTCTTTTGATCATTTCTTGGGCCAAGACCCGTGCTCCTTCGGTATATGCAGCATTACGGCCCTTGTTCGACCCACAATAAACAGTGATTTTTTTCATACTCAAAGATAGGACTTAGTAGTTTTGAAGCATAAAAAAACCTGTGTTAAACAGGTTTTTTGTTAAGGGCGTCTACAAGCTCTCTTTTTAATTTCCTTTCTCTTTCCAAGGTGTTTTTTCGATGTTGCTCAAATTCCTCCACTGTTTCCTCCAAATCTTTTCTTGCTTTTGAAATCACTTTGTGACTTTGACTGTACTGAAACAAGAAGAAAAGAAATGCTGCTGAAAGACCAACTACAATGGTCCACATAATGCTGTTGTAGGCAGATTTGTGAATAGGCATTCCCAAAAATTCGAAACTGTCTCTTGCCTCTTCAGCTTTGGTAAGTTGTTGTTGTACTTCTGCCATTTGATTTTCCAGCTCTTCTATTTGTGCTTGCCTTTCTTTAAGGTCCTTTTTCACAATTACGAGCTGGTCCTTAAAGACATTTAATGAGTCGGTGACATTTTGTCTGATCTTGTCAAGGTTGGTCCTTTTGACGACTTTATATTCTTGGTAATTGTTTGATACAGAATTTAAATATTCAAATTGGCTGTAAATCGTGCCTGAGTTTAATGATGGAGCTGGGGTTTCGTCCTGGGCAATGCCTGAAGTGATGGCAATAAAAAAAGTAAATAGACTGATAAATATGGATTTTTTCATTCTAGACTGGTGGATTTTGTACTATTTTTAATTCAATTTTCTCAGGTAAATCCTGATTTTGTAGAGTTAGCAATAAATATGCCTTTTTATTAAGGGATTATCAAAAAAAGAACGTGGAAAAGTATATTTTTTGATCAATTTAGGAAGGCTGGTATCTTCTTGTTTTGTTCGTTATATTGAAGTATGTCTTAATTTAAAAAGGAGTAGGTATAAATATGCGAGAGGTTATATAAAAATTGTGATGTGGGAAAATGAATTTATTCTTGTAATTGGGGATTATTTCTTCCTTGTTTTTCATACAGCATTGGTGCTTTTCAACCTTTTAGCATGGCTATATAGGCCGCTACTGAAATGGCATTTCATTACGATTCTTATAACTTTTGCTTCTTGGGGTATTTTAGGTTTGTGGTATGGTTTGGGATATTGCCCTTTGACCGACTGGCATTTTGGAATACTTCGGAAACTTGGGGAAAGCGAACTGCCTAATTCTTACATCAGTTATTTATTGCAAAGGCTTTTTAACCTTACCTTGCCTGCCAGCTTGGTGGATGGGCTTACTCTGGGATTTGCTTTAGCTGCATTGATAGTTTCTATTTGCCTCAATTTTTTCAAAAAGAAATAGTAAGACTGTTCCAAATCACTCAAAATTGAAGGGTTAACTTTTAATTTTTCTGGTTGTAATCCATGATTTTTCCCGCAATAGGAGCATGTATTTTGAAATCCTTAAACTGGAACTGTTTTTTGAAGTCTATTTTAATAAAAGTGTAATTAATGTTGATAAAAAATAAAAATAATGTAAAAATTAATCCATTTCTTTGCAAAAGTTTTAATGAATGGAATGTTTTATTAACTTTGAATCATCAACAAAGACAAAAGGTCTTGCAGATACAACAACTTGTAGGATGATGAAATTGGCAAACATGCCCTCCTGTCTCGGGGGTGGGGATTCCGGAATAAAGTAAATAGCGAGCTCGTATTTTACCTAACTACCCTTTGGAGGTTCGAGTCCTTCTCCTACAGCCAACAAATCAACGGCATAAGGCCTTGAGCATAATTGACACAATTCTTACACTGTAGGATGATGAAATTGGCAAACATGCCCTCCTGTCTCGGGGGTGGGGATTCCGGAATAAAGTAAATAGCGAGCTCGTATTTTACCTAACTGCCCTTTGGAGGTTCGAGTCCTTCTCCTACAGCTGGTTATTTTGGGTTTATTGTTAATTGACTAAAGCTGTGAAAGTATTCACGGCTTTTTTACTTTATAGCCTACCTATCAAAGATCTGTTGACTTTACATTTGAAGCAATTTTTGCGGGTCTGTAAGCTGCCAGGAAAGTAATTGCAATCACTGCTAAGCTAGTCCATAAAAAATCTGTCCAGACAATTTTCACTGGATAACTTTCTATGATAGATGAACTGATTCCAAGGGTAACAAGCCCAAAGGTGTCCTGAACCCATACAATACTGAAACCAAGCACCAAACCTATAAGGGCACCACTGAAGGCTATAATTGCACCTTGTTTCAGGTAGATTTTTTTCACCAAAGATTCTTTGGCTCCCATGGCGAAGAGTATGGCCGTGTCTTTCTTTTTTTCAATAGCCATCATGCTGAGGGAAAAGAAAATATTGAAAGAGGCGATGGCTAATATAAAACTCAATGTAATGAACACGAATAACTTTTCGATTTTTATCGTACGCAGGATGCCTGCATGTTGTTCGTCTGTATCCTTTACCAGAAAATCATCTCCCAGATGATCACGTAATCTTTTTTTGACTCTTTGAATCGGTTGTCCTTCCGCAACTTTAATCTCCAGAGATGTTCTTTTTTGACCGTAATTGAGGAGTTTGCTTACAAACGATATTGGGGCTATGATATAATTATCATCAAAATCTTTTTCAATGCTGAAAAAAGCGGCTGGCCTGATAATGTCCCTGTTGTATAATTGATTGGGGTCAATGCTTCCGGCAGTTCTGGGAGCCTTGGGGTAAAAAACCTGAAGTAATTCAAATTCATTTTCAAGATCAATAGAAAGGAAAAATCCTATCCCTCTTCCCACAATAGCTTTGGGCTGCATTTGGGTTCCTAAATCCAACTCGCCCCAAACATAACCCTCCGCAAATCTGTCTTCATCCTGAAGGTAGCTGTCGGAGACGCCCTTTATTCTGGCAAGGTGTTGATTATCTCTGTATTTAAAAAGGGCATTATCTTCAATTACCTCTGTAATGAGTGCTACACCTTCCACATTTTGGATTCCATTCAGCCAGTTTTCATCAACTTCAAAAGATTTGCCCAATGCGGCTTCTATCTTTAATTCCGCGTCAAAAGAAGCATAGAGGCTCCTTACAAGATTCTCAAGTCCATTAAATACAGATAATACCACGACAAGGGCCATAGTACCTACAGCCACCCCAATCATGGAAATCCTTGATAGAATGGTGATGAAATTCCGTTTCTTTTTGCTTCGGAAATACCTAGAGGCTATGAAGTAGGAAAGGTTCAATGGATGTGTAATTAATCTTCTTCTTCATCCTCATCGTCTTCTGAGGCTTCGGGGATATCAAGCTTGGAAATGACGGCATCCATGTGTTGGGCATAGGACGCCGATTCATCTAAAAATAAGGCGATTTCAGGCACTACCCTTACACTTTTTCCTATACGGTTGCCCAAGTGTTTCCGCAACTCACTTTTTTTCTTATTCAGTGTATCAAATACAGCTTTGTCCTTATCCATCAAAAAGCTGAGGTAAACCCTTGCCAAGCTAAGGTCTTGGCTTACCATTACCCTGGCTACAGTGATAAAGGCACTGCCAATCAAATGTTTTCCTTCTTTTTGAAAAATTTCACCAAGTTCTTTTTGGATGAGTTTGCTGTATTTTTGTTGTCTTTTACTTTCCATATCAGATTAAAGTTGGTACAAATTTAGTGAATTAAATGACTAACCTTTAATTTCGGGAGTTCTGATTGTATCACCATTCATCCATCACTAGATTTTGATTAGCTTTTTTAGAATTAACGATCCTTTTCGCCTTTTGGCCATTTTGGCTTTGATGGTTTTGATAAGTGGAGCCTATATTTGGTTATTGGATTTACCTATTCTCCAGCCTGAAATGATATGGATGCTCTTGGGTGAGCGAATGGCAGAGGGAAAGCATATGTATAAGGATATCCTTGACGATACCGGGCCTTTGGCTGCAGGAACCTACTGGTTGTTCCACCTGTTTTTTGGCAGATCAATCATGGTTTACAAAATACTTGCCTGTTTAATCATATTTGTTCAACTGTTTTATTTGAACTCTCTTTTTATCAGGTATAAGTCTTTTGATGAAAATACATACATTCCAGCCTTTGTAGTCCTGATTCTTTATAGTAGTTCATTTGACTTGCTTACTCTGTCTCCCGCTTTGATGGGCAGTACTTTTATCGTATTTGCCATTGGACAGCTGTTCTCCCAAACCGTACTTCAAAAAGAAGGTTCAGATTCTGTGCTGCTTGCAGGGATGTTTGGCGGAATTGCAATTTGCTTTCATTTTCCTTTGGTAGTTTTTTTGCCATATCTTATACTGGCCGGAGTTGTTATCAGCAGCTTCTCATTTCGGCAGTTACTTCTCTCTATAGTTGGATATTTTATCCCATTGTCTATTTGCCTGCTTTATTATTTCTGGATAGATGCTCTTCCTGAATTTATCGTAGAATACATCCTTACAGGTAGGCTGGGAGAAGTATATGTGCACATGACCTATAGAGATTTGCTCTTGCTATATTTGACTCCTTTTTTCTTTGGGGTAATTGGAGTTTTTATCAGTTCCTTGTTTAAGTCTTTGACGATCAATCAACAAAAGCAGCTTCAGTTGATGCTTATTTTTCTAGTATTTGCAGTAGCATCTATTTTTCTTGTCAACAGGAGGACACCTTACCAATTATTGGTGGTCATTCCTTCCCTGACTTATTTTATTTCCATGTTTTTTATTACCTCGAAATCAGGATTTATCCCAAAAATATTTTCCTGGATTTTTGTCCTGGGGATTCCCTTATTTGGGATTTCATGGTGGTCGGTCAAAAACAATCAGAATGAGCTTGCCGATTATGTCATAGTGGAAAAGCAGGAGCACGAAATCAGCAAAGGGAAAACAACCCTGGTACTTGGAAACGATTTGGGTTTCTACACACATGCTTCGCAGGTAACACCCTATTTGAACTATTACATTTCCAGGGAGGTCTTGGCGGATTTTGAAGATTTTCAGGATATGGCATCAGCTTACAGAAATTTTTTGGAAGAAAAACCGGAACTGGTCGTAGATGAGGACGGTGTTTTTAGAAATCTTCTGGAAAGAATCCCACTGCTGAAAGAGAGGTATAGAAAATCCGGGAAATTCTATTTCTTGGAAGATTAAAATTTTTGGAGTCTTCAGATTTTTCCTCACTATTAAAGATGCATTTCTTTGACAATGAGTTTATTATCCATTAACTTAAAATGGAAGTAAAAGCAATGCTCCAAAAGCCATTGAAATTCTGGATTTGGAGGCAGGCTATTTTGTATTCTAAAACCAAAAAACTCAAGAACCATGTCTGAGACACTGTTGATTCAGGATTTGAAAAAAGAAGTTAATTGGATAAAAGAACTGATCAAAATTCGGTGGGGGATTCTCCATGAGGGCTTAACCAGCGAGAGTGCGCTACAACATAGGCCACCTGATTTCTCCAAAAGCAGGTCAGTTTATTCCGAATTGCTTCAGAAATATAAGCTGACTGTAATGGATAGGCTCTTTTTAGGTTTGGGAATGTTGATTTATGAGGATCATTCTGCTGTGGAAAAATTCTTTGTGGCCAACAAAGGGAGACCAGAAGATTGGGGATTTATACAAAGTCCTTTAGGCTTTATTCCCACTGGAGAAACTGCAATTTTTGTTTTGGCAGGTAAAGATCTGGGCCTTCAGGAAAGGATTTCGGTACAGATGAAGCGAGAGTCACGTCTCTTGGAAACAGGTTTGGTTTCTTGGAATGAAATGACAGGTAAATCTTTTATTCTTATTCCTGATCAATTTATGGAGATATTAAGCATCACTGCTCTTGGGGAAGCTAAATATGCCATGTCATCTTTGCCCTTAGAAGGGATGTACCTGGATAATGTAAATACATCAAAGCTATTGAAACCACAATTGGATAGACTGAGCGAAGAATTGAAAAAATCAGCGTCCAATAAAGCTGTAAGAGGTTTCAGAGTGCATGTAAGGACTGTTCCTGGGATTGGAAAAGTTTTTGACTTTGCGAAGCAGCTGCGCAATTCAGATTTCTTATTCTATCATATTAATACAGGGAAATTTATAGGGGAAACCGAGAAAAATCTAGAAAGGCTAAGGAGTCTGAGTAAGGATTCAAATGTGGTTTTGTTTTTTGATGAAGCAGATGCGCTTTTTGGAAAACGGACAAATGTAAGGGATTCTCACGATAGATTTGCCAATCAGGAAATTGCTTATCTTAAGAGCATCTTTGATGATTTTCCGGGAACAATCATATTTTCAGAGCCAAACGAGGAATTACTTCTCTTTTTTGGAAAGGAAGCATTTAATCATACTATCAGCTATTAGTCTTCTTAATAATAAATGTATGGAAAGTAAATATGGATTTATCAAAATGTCTGTGGATGAATTTACAGATTGGCTGAAGCAGCAAAGGGTTGCCAGAACGGTTTTGAATATTCAACAACACCACACGTGGATACCTAATTATTCCCATTTTAATGGTAGGAATCATTTTGAAAGACAGTTGGCTATGAAAAATCATCATGTTGGGGTCAATGGCTGGGCGGATATTGGGCAGCACTTCACCATTTTTCCTGACGGGACTATCATGACCGGAAGACCGTTGGAGCGTGTTCCTGCGTGTATTACGGGTCACAATGCACATTCCATTTGCCTTGAACACATAGGGAATTTCGACATTGGCAATGATGAAATGAGTAATGCTCAAAAGAAAAGTATAATTAAAGTAACCGCAACTCTTTGCCGAAGATTTAATCTGCCCGTGAATGCGAACAGCATACTCTATCATCATTGGTTTGAGCTGGGCTCAGGATTGAGGAATAATGGAACAAGGAACAATAAGTCATGTCCAGGGACGGGTTTTTTTGGTGGTAATAAGGTGGAGAATTTTGAGAATCACTTTAGGCCTTTGGTACTTCAGGAGCTGGGAGAATTTGATGTGGCTCAGACAAAAAATCCATTTATCAAATATGTGATCGTCACAGCTGGAAGGCTCAATATAAGATCTCAACCCAGTGGGAGGGCTAAATTGGCCAAAGATAGGAATGCAGCTGAATTAGGTTCGATTTTAAGAGTCTATGGACGAACAGATGGCTGGTTGAAGATATCCAATTCTCAAGATCATTGGGTTTCCGAGAGGTTTACCTCGGGTGTTCAAAGAGCAACGGTCAATGCCAATGTGCTGCGCGTGCGTTCGGGTCCGGGAACTGGATATTCTATTGAAGGAACCTTGCCAAGAGGGGAGGAAGTTTTTATTTCCGAAGAAAAGAAAGGTTGGCATAAAGTGGGCTTTGAGGAAAAGTGGTTAAGCGGAGACTTTTTGGACTTCCATTAAACAAAAAATCCGGGAAAATTTTCCCGGATTTTTTGCTTTATCTACAAGCGATTTTCTCTACTCTATTGAGGTGTCTTCCTCCCTCAAAACCTGTATTGAGAAAAGTGTTTACCAAATTTTCAGCGAGGTTGTAGGGAATGAATCTGGCTGGAAGAGCAATGACATTGGCATCATTGTGCTGTCTAGCTAATGCTGCCAGTTCTTCATTCCAGCAGAGTGCGGCTCTGATTCCTTGATGCTTATTGGCTGTGATAGCGACTCCATTTCCTGATCCACAGATAAGAATTCCTTGTTCAAATTCGCCTTTTTCTACTGCCTCACACAAGGGATGAACATAATCCGGATAATCCACAGAGTCATCCGTGAATGGTCCGAAATCTTTAACTTCATATCCAAGCTCTTTCAATTTCCCTAGCATGGTTTTTTTGTACTCAAATCCTGCGTGGTCTCCACCTATTGCTATTTTTTTACTCATTTTCTCCGTATTTCAGTTTGTCTTCAAGTTCTTGCTTTGCTCGTTTTCTTTCCAATCGTTTGGCAATCTGTATACCCGCTTCATAAAGCACCAAAATCGGCATTGCTATTAGAATTTGGGAAATCACATCAGGAGGTGTGATTACAGCGGCTAATATCAAGATAGAAACAATAGCATGTCTCCTGTAAGCCTTCAGCATAGCTGCCGTTACCAGCCCTGACATGGATAGAAAATAGATTACAACTGGAAGCTGGAACATAATTGCAGATGCCAGCACCAACATAGACAAGGTAGTGACATATGATGTAATATCAAACTCATTCAATATGCTGGGGTCCAATTGATAATTGGAAAGAAAGTTGATGGACAGGGGAGCAAGGATAAAATATCCAAATGCCGCTCCAGCAAAGAACAAGAGGCTTACAAAGAATACTGCGCCGCGCGCAGCATTTCTTTCTTTGTCATATAGGCCTGGGCTGATAAAACGCCAAGTTTCCCAAAAGAGATAGGGAAAAGCGGCAATCAAGCCAACAACAAGGGATGAGGTCAAGTGCATGGAAAACTGACCTGTCATCTGTCTACTCTGAATGGTAAAAGGCAGGGTGTCAATGCACAGCACCGGGGTGGAAAGAGCATCTGCGATTTGACAAAGCATACGATAGGTGAAAAACTCCACCCTTGATGGACCGAGAATTACCTGTCCGAACACGATGCTTTTGGCAAGGAAAGCAGCCACCGTAAATATCAAGACGGCTGCAACAGAGCGCAGAAGATGCCAACGCAATTGCTCCAAATGGTCCAAAAAGGACATGCCCTCTTCTTCCTCTTCTTCTCTATACTGATCTAAGGCCACGTTTTACTTGAAAATTAGTATAATGGAAATTGAACCATCCAGTCGTTGACTTCTTTTTTGATCTGGGTCAAGGCAGATTCATTGTCGTGATTGCTCAAAGCCTTATCAATAAGACTAACAATCTTTTTCATATCCTCTTCTTTGAGACCTCTGGTAGTTACGGCTGCAGTTCCTACCCTCATACCTGAGGTGACGAAAGGTGAGCGGGTGTCAAAGGGTACCATGTTTTTGTTGATGGTGATGTCTACCTTGCCCAAGGTCTCTTCCGCTAGTTTGCCTGTGATGTCCTTACTTCTCAGGTCTATCAACATCAGATGATTGTCAGTGCCTCCAGAGATCAATTTATATCCAAGGTCTACAAATTCCTGAGCCATTACAGCAGCATTCTTTTTCACTTGGACTACGTATTCCATGTATTCATCTGAAAGGGCTTCTTGGAATGCAATGGCTTTTGCTGCAATGATATGCTCCAATGGACCACCTTGAGTGCCGGGGAATACTCCTGAGTCCAAAAGTGAGGACATTTTTCTCAGTTCTCCTTTCGGAGTTTTGAGACCAAATGGATTGTCAAAATCCTCCCTCATCAAAATCAATCCACCTCTTGGACCTCTAAGGGTTTTGTGTGTTGTAGTGGTCACTACATGGCAGTATTCCAATGGATCGTTCAACAGGCCTCTTGCAATAAGCCCTGATGGATGAGAGATGTCAGCCAATAAAATGGCTCCAACCTGATCTGCAATATCTCTTAGTCTTTCGTAATCCCAGTCTCTACTGTAAGCAGAAGCGCCACAGATCAAAAGCTTAGGCTTTACTTCCAGTGCCTTTGCTTCTACCTTGTCATAATCGATGACTCCCGTTTCTTCTTCTACTCCGTAAAAATGAGGTTGATAAAGTTTGCCTGAAAAGTTAACAGGACTACCATGGGTAAGGTGGCCACCGTGTGAGAGATCAAATCCCAAAATCGGATCTCCTGCATTGAGACAGGCCAAAAAAACAGCTGCATTTGCCTGAGCACCTGAATGGGGTTGTACATTGGCCCAAGTAGCTCCAAAAAGCTCCTTTGCACGGTCAATGGCCAGTTGCTCAATTTTATCCACAACATCACAGCCTCCATAGTACCTTTTGTTTGGGAGTCCCTCGGCGTATTTATTGGTCAATACAGAACCTGCTGCTTCCATCACCTGCTTGCTGGTGAAGTTTTCAGAGGCAATCAATTCAATACCGGTCTTTTGACGGTTTTCTTCCTCAGCAATAAGGTCAAAAATGATTTGGTCTCTTTTCATGTGTTAAGTTTGTTTTCAGGGCCATGATCAAGTTTCGCACCCGGCTGCTTATTTTTTGAGCACTTGCTTATTGGCAGTCTATGGATTTTATCCAATTAATGGATGTTTTTGCTCAGGCTCGATTTTATCACGGACTTATATTAGGTGCCAAAATTAGTTTTAATCGATGGATTATCCAATTGATTAAAAATCATATTGGCATCAGATGATTTTTATGATGTAAGCGGTTGATTTCTGTCGTTTTTGTAAAGTATGAGATCAATTTTTGAAAAATTGAATTTTAATCCAATCGGGGCAGACTCAATTTGTATTTGACCGCAATCAAGCGGATACTGATCACCACTGAAATGGAAATAAGCATATTGTAATCTCTCTCTAGGCCAAAATAATTCAAAATCAGATATAGGATCGCCCCGGCCAAACAGGCAGAGGCATAGACTTCTTTTCTGAATAATATCGGAATTTCATTTGTCAGGGTGTCTCGGATTACTCCGCCCATGACTGCCGAAAACATACCCATAATTGCGGCTATTTCGGGTCGCACTCCTAGACTTAAGGCTTTTTCTACCCCCAGAACTGTAAAAAAACCAATCCCCAAAGTATCGAAGAGGAACATTGTTTTCCTTAGTTTCAAAAGGGCTGTGGGAAAAATAAAAGCCAACAATATACCCAGAAGAATCGCATAGAGTACATTCACATCTCCAATCCAGACCAAAGGATAAGAACCTAATAAAATATCTCTCAGACTTCCTCCGCCTATCGCTGTGATAAACCCTGTGAATCCAGCACCAAATAAATCATGCTCTCTGTCACGGACAGCTAAAGCACCTGAGATGGCAAAAACCAAAGTACCTGCGAGTTCTAGAGGGTATTGAATGTCCATGTCAAATATCCTGAGGTCAATTATTGAAAACTTTCCCTGAGATATTTTGCAGTATAATTGTCTTTTACTTCCATCAATGCCTCAGGTGTGCCCTCAAAGGTAACATTTCCGCCTCTTTCTCCACCCTCTGGTCCCAAATCAATTACCCAATCCGCGGCTTTGATCACTTCTGTATTGTGCTCGATGATGATAACCGAATGCCCCTGCTCAATCAGGGCATTGATGCTATGCAGCAGTTTTCGGATATCATGAAAATGTAGTCCTGTAGTCGGCTCATCAAAAATAAAGAGAATGTGCTCTCCGGTTTTTGTGCCTCCTTTACCTAAAAACGAAGCAAGCTTCACCCGCTGCGCTTCCCCACCTGAAAGCGTGTTTGAGGATTGTCCCATGCCGATATAACCTAGCCCGACTTCCTGTAGGGGTTGAAGTTTATTGATGATTTGATTTTTACCTTGGAAAAAATCCATAGCCTCATCAATTGTCATCGCTAAAATATCAGATATATCTTTGTCATGGTACTTTACGTCAAGGATTTCATTTTTGAAGCGTTTACCTTTGCAGGATTCACAGGTGAGATGAATATCGGCCATAAACTGCATCTCCACAGTGACTGTGCCCTCACCTTGGCAGGATTCACATCTTCCACCGTCTACATTGAAACTGAAAAAAGCTGGTTTGTATCCCCTTTGTTTTGAAATGGCTTGGTCGGCAAAAAGAGACCTGATTGCATCATAAGCTTTTACATAAGTTACCGGATTGGATCTGGAAGATTTCCCAATAGGGTTTTGGTCTACAAATTCTATTTGGGACACCGTTTTGTAATCTCCTTCCAATTTGTCAAACTTTCCGGATTCATCGATTACAGTGCCCAGCATTTTCCCCAAGGCAGGATAAAGTACCTTTTTAATAAGTGTAGATTTGCCTGATCCACTGACTCCTGTCACAACTGTCAGGGTGTTCAGCGGAAATCTTACAGCCAGATTTTTAAGATTGTTTTCCCTTGCACCCTTTACAAGGATGCTGTCTTTCCACTTTCTATTTCTTTCTTTGACTTGGATTTTTTCTTCTCCCTTCAGGTATTTTGCAGTGTAGCTGTTTCCTTTGATCATCAGTTCATTCAGATCTCCTTGGAATACCAGTTCTCCACCCAAAATTCCAGCTTCAGGTCCAATATCAATAATCTGATCAGCGGCCTTCATGATTTTTTCCTCATGCTCCACCACGATTACAGTGTTGCCCAAGTCTCTCAGTGTTTTGAGCACTTCGATCAGCCGGTCTGAATCTCTGGGATGCAATCCTATACTGGGTTCATCCAAAATATACATGGAACCCACCAAAGCGGAACCCAAAGATGTAGCCAGTTTAATCCTTTGAAATTCACCTCCTGAAAGAGATGAGGTTAGCCTATTGAGTGTCAAGTACCCCAAGCCTACTTTTTCTATGTATTCAAGCCGGTTAAGGATTTCTTTGAGAAGCCTGCTTGCCACTTTTTGCTCTGATGCACTCAAATCCAATTCTTGGAAAAACTGAAGTGCTTTTTCTATAGGCATCAGGACAATGTCAGTAATGGATTTTCCACCTACTTTGACATAAGAGGCATCTTTCCTCAACCGGGTTCCTTTGCAGTCAGGACAGGTAGTCCTGCCTCTGAATCGGGATAGCATGACTCTGTACTGTATTTTGTGCGTTTTGGATTCTAAGTCTTTAAAAAAAGCATCCAAACCTTTGAAGTATTCATTCCCAGTCCAAATCAAAGCTTTTTCATCTTCTGAAAGGTCTTCATAAGCCCGGTGAATCGGAAAATCAAAGTAAATGCCCTTTTTCACCAAAGGTTCAAGCCATTTCCCGGTAGTCTCTCCTCTCCAAGGAGCAATTGCTCCTTCATATACTGACATGCTTTTGTCAGGAATGACCAAATCCGGATCTATTCCCAGAACCGATCCAAACCCCTCACAGGTTTTGCATGCGCCGTAAGGGTTGTTGAAACTGAAAAAGTTGACTGTAGGCAACTCAAAGTTAATTCCATCGAGTTCGAATCTGTCCGAAAAGGTTCTTTTCGTCTTTTCAGGAACCAGAACGGTACAATCTCCATGTCCTTCAAAAAATGCTGTCTGTACAGAATCTGCTATTCTAAACTGATTATCCTCATCTTCTTTTTGGACACTGACCCTATCTATCAATATTTCATAATCGCCTTTTGGAACCTCCTTTTCCTGGATCAGATCTTCTACAAAATAGGCTTCCCCATTTATCAAAATTCGGCTAAAGCCTTTTTGGAGTAGTAATTCAAGCTCTTGAAGAATAGTCCGGTCATTCTGAAGGTGGAGAGGACATGAAATCATGACCTTATCGCCCTCGTCAAAAGTATGGATGTAATCTACTACATCTGTAACAGTATGATGCTTGACCTCTTCCCCACTTTTAGGAGAGAAGGTTTTTCCAATTCTTGAAAAAAGAAGCTTGAGGTAATCATATATTTCTGTGGTGGTTCCTACCGTCGACCGGGGATTTTTGGTTGATACCTTTTGCTGTATGGCGATAGCAGGAGAGACGCCTTTGATATATTCCACTTCCGGCTTTTCCATTCGGCCCAAAAACTGTCTGGCGTAGGAACTGAGGCTTTCCACGTACATGCGTTGTCCTTCGGCAAACAGGGTGTCAAATGCAAGGGACGATTTTCCCGAACCTGATAGCCCTGTGACTACCACCAGTTTGTTTCTGGGTATGGCTACACTGAGGTTTTTGAGGTTATTGACCCGGGCATTTTTGATGATGATATATTCCTTGGGATCAAGCTGATCTATGGATTCGGAAATTGTGGCTGCGCGTTCACTCATAAATGGCAAAGTTACCCAATCAACATTTCATTTGATAATTTGTTGGGAAGTTTTAGAACTTAGGTTTTCAGCTTCAAAAATCTAATTCACTCAACCACAAGCAAAGTAAAAACCATTGTCCCTATTATAGGTCAATTAAATTAACATTAAATATTATTGGTAAATCTTCATATTTTCTTTCAATTACTGCAGAGTAAAATACATCTGTGATTGCTTGACAATCCTGCGGAATTATCCTGACTTTATAAAATAATCTGCTGTCACATAATAGTATCTGTTGCCTATCAAATACCGCACATTGATGATGTCGGTACCGTCCGGCCAGAATGATAAATTTTCCAAAGTCAATATCAGGCAAATCTTTGCTGGAAATAAAGTACTTCTCATATTCTGCTTGTGTCTTTATCACAAGATTTACCTCTTTATCATCCAAATTTATGTTTTGAAGGCTCCAAGGGAAATTTTCAAACTCGTCTTCAAAGAAAGTCAGTACCTGTGGGGCACTATCTTCCTCGCAGTCTTGGATTCGAGAGACTAGTTCACATCCACCTAAGCTCATCAAGAACAACAGGCCTGTAACGGTATTGAATATATTTTTCATAGCGGGAAGTTTGATGAAATTAGGGAAACTTTGCTAATGTTATTATTCCTGTGACCAAAAACAGAGTAAATTATTGATATCTAGTCAATATCTATCAGTATCGGGTTAATTTAGGTCCTTATTTAAATTGGTTAGTGGTATCATTTCGTATATCTATATTTTATGTGTATCCGGGTCTTTGCACGTTGAGCTATAGGAACCAAACCATCAACTTTACTTCTAACTGTAAATTGAAACTTTGGAGGGTGGGATGAATTTTCCCGTACGTACGGGAGGCCAGCGTAGGCCTTGAGCGCGGATAGGATTCGAAATTCTTGATTTTTTGGCTACTTTTTCATCAAGGAAAAAGTAGCTTTATAAATAAAATTTTGATTTGAATTTAGCAGAAAGAACTGGTTCAAAACAATAAATGGCTTCGTGCAGTGATGCAGATACCCTGAATTTATTTTTATCAATTGCACCGTCAAAAATCCATTTTCCCAAAGGTTTTTATTTTCTTTGAAAAAGAAAGTCAACAATCATTACTATGAAGATTACCAAAAATAAAGTTGTAGCGCTTGCCTATGAGCTGCATGTGGATGATGGAGAATCCGGAATGGAGTTTTTTGAAAAAGTCGAAAAGGCAGAGCCGTTTTTCTTCCTTTTTGGCGCAGGAAGTGTTTTTCCCCTACTGGAAAAAGCCCTCGAAGACAAGGAGGTCGGAGATACCTTTGAAGTTTTCATTGACTTTGAAAACGGTTATGGAGATTATGATGAAAGCAAAAAAGTGGTTATCCCAAAATCAAAATTTAAAGAGGATGGCAAAAAGCAGAAAGACTTACTTAAAGTAGGGAAAGTGATTCCAATGCAGGATGATGAGGGGAATCATTATAGAGGTGAAATTTTAAAAGTAGATTACAAAGGAGTACATATGGATTTCAACTCGCCTTTGGCCGGGTTTGATCTCTTATTTAAAGGAGAGGTTGTTTCTATCCGGGATGCAGATCCCGAAGAAATAGAACATGGCCATGTACATGGTCCGGGAGGACACCACCACTGAAAATTCAGATGAAATGCAAAAAATAAGAACTGCTCTAATAGGCTATGGCTCGGTAGGGGAAAAGATGCATGCACCATTGATCACGGTTTGTCCTGATCTTGAATTGGTAGCTGTTGTTGAGCGCCGACAAGAAAAATCTAAAGAGAAATATCCTAGTATCAATATTTTCAGAAGTCTGGAAGATTTGCTGGAGGCTGATGCAGCGGATCTTATTGTCATAGTGACGCCCAATGAATTTCATTATCCTCAAGCAAAAATGGCTTTGGAAGCAGGTAAGCATGTTGTAGTGGACAAGCCTGTTACCATACACTCGGATGAAGCCAAAGAATTAAAGCGTATTGCTGAGGCGAAAGGTCTTATTTTGTCTGTATTTCAAAATCGTCGTTGGGATGGGGATATCCGTACCATTCAAAAAATCCTTGCAGAAGGTATTTTGGGAAGAATTGTTCACTTTGAGTCCCATTTTGACAGATTTAGACCACAATTAGCTGAAAATTGGAGAGAAAAGGATGTCCCTGGAAATGGGATTACCTATGATTTAGGTACTCATTTGATAGATCAAGCGGTCATGCTCTTTGGAAAGCCTGACTGGATATATGCTGAGATTTTCAAACAGCGGACTGGTGCTATCGCTGATGATTTTTTTGATATCACTTTGATGTTTGGTGGGATTAAAGCCAGGTTAACGGCCAGTGTTTTGTCCAAGGCTCCAGTGCCAAAATTTTTGGTTTTGGGAGAAAAAGGCACCTACATCAAATATGGACTGGATGTACAGGAAAAAGCTTTTAAAGCAGGAGAACTTCCTGAAGGGCTCAACTGGGGCTTGGAAGATGCTGAAGCTTGGGGAGAACTTCACCTCGAAAACACCTACATGACTTATGAAACAGAACGTGGAGACTACAGACTCTTTTACCAGAATATTGCCGATGCCATTCTAAAGAAACATACACTTAGGGTTAAAATTGAAGAGGCTATTACTGTATTGGAGATCATAGAGGCTGCCTTTTTGAGCAATAGGGAAGGAAGAAGAATTTCTTTTAAGGTCAATTGATTATTTTCAATTTACTCACTTGAATGATCTGCTTTGGAAAGGTAGCCAAGTCCGGAATGGAGTTCAGGATATGATTTTTTATTTCGAAGTGAAATCTTAATTTTACGGCCTGTTAAAAACGCATTAAACATTTACATTATATGCCATATTTATTTACTTCAGAGTCAGTCTCTGAAGGACATCCTGATAAAATCGCCGATCAGATTTCAGATGCTCTGATCGATAATTTTTTAGCTTTTGACCCGAGATCTAAAGTAGCTTGTGAAACTTTAGTGACAACAGGCCAGGTGATATTGGCCGGTGAAGTGAACTCTGACACCTATTTGGATGTGCAGCAAATTGCTAGAAACGTCATCAATAAGATTGGTTACACGAGAGGGGAATACATGTTTGATGGTAATTCTTGCGGCGTTTTATCAGCTATTCACGAACAGTCTCCCGACATCAACCAAGGAGTGGACAGGAGTCATCCGGAAGAGCAAGGTGCAGGAGATCAGGGGATGATGTTTGGCTATGCGACCAAGGAAACAGAGAATTATATGCCTTTGGCTCTTGATCTTTCCCATAGGATATTGAAAGAGCTGGCAGCATTAAGGAGAGAAGATAGTGAAATCAAATACTTGAGACCAGATTCCAAGGCTCAGGTCACCATAGAATATTCTGATGATAACGTGCCTCAGCGTATTGATGCCATAGTGGTGTCTACGCAGCATGATGACTTTGATGATGAGTCCACTATGCTGGCCAAGATCAAAGAAGACATTATCAGTATCCTGATCCCTAGGGTGAAAGCCCAACTGAAGCCTGAGATACAAAAATTGTTTACCGATCAAATTACCTATCACATCAACCCTACCGGGAAGTTTGTCATCGGCGGGCCTCATGGAGATACAGGATTGACAGGCAGAAAAATCATCGTGGACACTTACGGTGGAAAAGGAGCACATGGTGGGGGAGCATTTTCCGGAAAAGATCCGTCAAAAGTAGACCGCTCTGCTGCATATGCCACAAGGCATATTGCCAAAAACATGGTTGCAGCCGGTGTGGCAGATGAGATTTTGGTACAGGTTTCTTATGCCATTGGCGTAGCCAAACCAATGGGAATCTATATCAATACTTATGGCACTGCCAAAGTCAATTTGAGCGATGGAGAGATCGCCAAAAAAATCGAAGAGCTGTTTGACATGAGGCCTTATGCCATCGAACAAAGGCTGAAACTCAGAAACCCGATTTATGAAGAAACAGCTGCCTATGGGCACATGGGAAGAGAAAATGAAGTAGTCACCAAAACCTTCACTACACCTGACGGAAGATCCCTCACATTTGATGTAGAGCTATTTACCTGGGAAAAACTGGATTATGTGGATAAGGTGAAAAAGGCTTTTGGGCTTTAAGAGCCAAGAAAATAAAATGATGAAAGAGGTCGATTTCGAAGAAGTCGACCTTTTTTTGGAGTTACTTTTTAGTAGAATTGTTCTTGAAGGAGCGTCAATTGAGAAGTGATAATTGGTTTTACCTAAGATTTTTTTTAAATTCAATCGAATTCCCAATTATTCTACTTTTACAGTAATTCTATGAAGCCTTTTCTGATTTCACTGGTTTTATTAATTTGTTTGGCTGCTATTTCATGTCAAGGGATTGCGGATGATGAAATCTTGATCAAGGATCTAGAAACAGACCCTTCCTATACCTTTTTATCATTAACTGAAATAGAATGGGGATTAATAGGTTATGGTAACGATGGAAACAACCGCTTGCAATTGCCAATTATTACTACTGAGAATTGTGTTTATAGGTTGTCGATTCTGGAAGGAGGAGAAATTGAGGGACGTACTTGCCCAAATATTGTTTTCGGAATTTATTCACTGACTGATTCTGAGCAAGGAGCAATTGTAATTGAAAATTTTGTAGTCGGAACCGAGGCCCTGGAGACTTTTGATCCCCATTATTTTGATAGGATGAATCATGTTTACCGTTATCAACTGACATCAATAGGGTTAAAATTATATTATAAAGGTGATAATTTTATTTTGTTCACTCCGCATTAGCCTTTTCTAGAATCTTATTATTCAAAGCTCTTTAATTGAATGAATCTGGGTATCCCTGTACCCAATAAGGAGAATTTTTTCTAAATAAACATCTCCTCAATCAACTCATTGTAAAAGTCCCTTACTTCCATACCAATGGCCCTGACCTGTTGTGAAATCAAGCTGGTTTCGGTTTGACCGGGGACCGTGTTGATTTCTATAAAATAGAATTTGCCTGTTTCATGCTCCAGAAAATAATCTATCCTCACGGCACCTTTGCAATTGAGACGACTATATACCTGTTCAATGATCCGGTTTACACGAGACACTTCTTCTTCGCTCATCCTGCCCGGAGTGATTTCTTCGGTGACACCTGGAGAGTATTTGGCCTCAAAATCAAAAAACTCCTTGCTACTCACAATCTCTGTGGCCGGAAGGACTGTGGTTTTTCCTTTCGCAGCATATACTCCAATACTAAATTCCCTTCCAGAAACAAATTCTTCTACCAATACCTGTTTGTCTTCGGCGAAGGCTTTGTCCAGGGCATCTTTAAGTTCATTTGGATCTTTCACCTTACTCATCCCAATGCTGCTGCCACCACTATTGGGTTTGATAAATAAGGGCAGACGGAGGTCTTTCAGAATTTTTTCCCTGTTTTCTTCAGAGTTTTTGAAGAGCTGCAGGGAACGTGCCACATACAGTTCATCGATATCTTTTACTATGGATTTGGTGTATCCTTTGTTCATGGTGATGGCCGAAGTCAATGCATCACAGGTTGTATAAGGCAAACCGAGCATGTCAAAGTAGCCTGCGAGCTTTCCGTCTTCACCTGGGGATCCGTGCAATATGTTGAATACTCCGTCAAAAGTAATCTTTTGATCATTTACCAGAATCGAAAAGTCATTCAGGTCAACAGGGATTTTGCCCCCTTCTGGACTTAAGAAATGCCAGTCATTGGGGTAAATGAGGATTTTGAAAACATCATATAGGCTAGTGTCTATGGTTTTTTCTACCACTGCGGCACTTTTAAGAGATACTACATGCTCTCCTGTATAACCACCTGTGATTAGGGCTATTTTTTTCTTCATGGTATTGACTTCTTGGTTCGAAAATAGCTGTTTTTCCTATCAGCACTGAAAAAATAAATTAATTTTTAAAAAATAAATTTCCATCGTCAAAACCTCCATTCATCAAAAGCCGGCATTTGGCTTTTGACCAATTTCTATATCTTAGCCTTTTAGAATAAAACTCAAATAATATGAATCAAATTAGGTTTGCGGCAATTGCGATGATCTTGTTGCTCTCAGCGGGAGATGCCTTTTCCCAGATAAAAAAACATGTGACACTCGAAGATGTGTTCAAATCGGATGTTTTTTCACAAAAAGCGGTCTACGGCATCAATTGGATGCGGGATGGTAAGTACTACAGTTCTTTGAGAAGGGATGTTACCGGTCCCAAAGTAGTCAAGGTCAATGTAGCTACAGGTGATGAGGAGGCTGTATTGATAGATGGCGGTGCATTGGGGATCAATTTCAGTAGTTATGCCTTCAATCCCGACGAAACCAAAGCCCTAATTGCGTCAGAAGTAGAAAGCATTTACAGAAGGTCCAGTAAAGGTATTTTTCATGTGATAGATATTCAAACCAGTCAGGCACAGAAATTAATGGACGGGGAAAAAATCATGTATGCTACCCTTTCTCCTGACAATGATAAAGTGGCTTTTGTCAAGGACAATGACCTGTATTATGTCAACCTTTCGGATAATCAGGTAAAGCGTATCACTCAAGATGGGGAATGGAATAAAATTATTAATGGTGCTGCTGATTGGGTATATGAAGAAGAATTTAGTATGTCCCGTGCTTTTGAATGGTCCCCTGACGGAAGTAAGTTAGCTTTTATCCGGTTTGATGAATCAGAGGTTCCCGAATTCAACATGCAGACCTGGGGCAAGCTTTACCCGGAAGATTATAAATTCAAATATCCTAAAGCAGGTGAGAAAAATGCGCTGGTATCCATACACATCCATGATTTGAATAATGGAAATACTGTTAAGGTAGATGCAGGTGATGATGAAGATATCTACTTGCCAAGGATTTACTGGACAGGGAATTCAGATAAGTTGGCCTATATCAGGCTGAACAGATTGCAAAATCAGTTGGACCTTTTTTATTCCAATTCCACTTCCGGAGAAAGTCAACTGGTGCTTCAGGAGAAATCGGATACTTACGTAGACCTCAATTACAATGATGACTTAAGGTTCTTGGAAGATGGAAGTGGCTTTATCAGAACATCTGAACAGGATGGGTTCAAGCATGTTTACCATCATGGAAATGACGGGAAATTGATCCGTCAAATCACCAAAGGTAATTGGGAAGTGACGAATTTGGTGGCGGTGGATGAAAAGGCTAAAAAGCTTTATTACATCTCTACTGAAAAGTCTCCTTTGGAAAGAAATTTCTATGTAATCGGTCTCGATGGAAAGGGTAAAAAAATTCTTGCGGGAAATAATGGTACCTATAGAATCAATATGTCCAAGGATAAAAAGTACTATATAGCGGATTTCACCAATGCTGAGACTCCCCTGAAAGTAACTCTCCACGAGGCTTCCGGCAAAGAGGTAAAAGTCTTGGAGGACAATCAGGTGCTCAGGGAAAATGTAAATAAATACGCCATAGGCAAAAAGGAATTTTTTCAATTTGAAACAGTGGATGGAACAAGCCTCAACGGGTATATCCTAAAGCCGGAAAATTTTGAGGAGTCCAAAAAATACCCTGTATTGATGTATGTATATGGGGGGCCGGGCTCGCAGACAGTAACCAACTCCTGGGGAGGATCCAGGGATTTCTGGCATCAGCACTTGGCGCAAGAGGGATATTTGATAGTATCTGTTGATAATAGAGGAACTGGAGCGCGCGGTAAGGATTTTAAGCATATGACCTATGCCAATTTAGGCAAATACGAAGTTGAGGATCAGATTGCAGGAGCCAAATACCTGGCGACTTTACCCTACGTAGATTCTTCGAGAATAGGAATCTGGGGATGGTCTTACGGAGGATATATGTCTTCTTTGGGGCTGATGGTAGGCAGTGATGTTTTCAAGACAGCAATTGCGGTGGCTCCAGTCACTACCTGGAGGTATTATGATACCATTTATACAGAGCGTTATCTTCAGACTCCTCAGGTCAATGCTGCCGGCTATGATGACAATAGCCCTATTACCCATGTCAACAAGCTCAAGGGAAATCTGATGTTGATTCATGGGACAGGAGATGACAATGTGCATTTCCAGAATGCAGTGGACTTGGCGGATGCTTTGATCAAGGCCGACAAACAATTCGAAACCATGTTTTACCCTAACAGAAACCATGGCATTTATGGTGGGAATACTACTTGGCATTTGTATTCGCTGATGACAGATTTTATCAAAAGAAAATTGTAAAAGATTAATCCTCCGAAGCTCGGGGGATTTTCTTTTTTGATATTGATTGGTGTGTTTTTGTCATTCGGGACAAATTATCTATCTTAATTCCTGATAGCACCCTAATAGTCCGTAAATGAGAGAGAAAATCAATACCTCCGTCCAATCTGCCAGTCTGATAATAGTCATTGCAGGACTTGCCTGGGTGGTCTGGTCCAATGAACCAACAGTCCCTGAAATGCTGAGCGCATTGATTATTTTGATGGTAATATTGGAAGGACTGAGTTTATACTTAATCAGTAGGGTTTATCCCGAAAGCCACACTACTTTTAAAAGTGGCATGATTGCCTCCTTATTGATCCTTTTGGGAATTAAGATGATGTTGCCCGATATGTTTGTATCCCTAACCATCACTGTTTTTGCAATCAATTTTTTATATAATTTTTATACCAACAACAAAAGAAGAAAAGGCGGATTCAAGCAAAAGCGAAAAAAGAAATACAGATTGTAGCATTTCATTTCCCTATTCGGCATATTATTTGGATGAGCAGTTCCTAAAACTGGTATTTAGAGTTATGCGAAATTTGTTCTTGATTATACTTTGCTTCCAACCATTATTCGGATTTTCTCAAGCCAAATTGGAAAAAATGTTGGATGACAGAGACAGGATGCATAAAGAGTGGAAAGCCTCCGAAAGTAAAAAAAGCGGAATTTTTGGTAACCGCACCAAAAAGGATATGATTGAAACTAACGAGTGGATGCAGCGCATTATTCATAAGGACAATCAGATCATGGATGAGCTTAAAATGCTCAGTGAGATTGAAAAATCAGAAATCACCTACGAGAAGAACGATTACAAATTTATTTCCCAAAAGCAGGAAAGGGAAATCGGGGTCTTGAAAAGGGCTTTGCAGGAAAAGGATGAAGCTATCAAAGAAAAAGGTTCGGATAAACGTACTTACGAATGGACTACTTTTCTTTTCTTTTTGAGCACCGCAGTTTTGGGTTTTATGTATTATAAAAAAGTAAAAGCTGGGAGATAAGCCCCAGCTTTTTTGATTTGAATCTATTTGAAAAAAGCAAAAACTTATGCTTGATTTAGCTTGGCTATAGGAGTTCTTCCTCCTTTGGTTTTTTCATCGATATTGACCAAAACCTCCGCATCCAAAGGCAAGAAAACATCAACCCTTGATCCGAACTTGATAAAACCAAATTCACCTCCTTGGGCCAAAGGACTACCTTTGTCTACATACCATTTAATCCTTCTGGCCAAGGCGCCTGCAATCTGCCTTACCAGAATCTTAGTACCATTGGGCTGTTTGATGACCATGGTGGTTCTCTCATTTTCAAAGCTCGATTTTGGATGCCAGGCTACCAGATACTTTCCAGGGTGGTATTTGAAATACTCTACAATGCCTGCCACAGGGGAGCGGTTGACATGAACATTGATCGGAGACATGAAGATAGAAATCTGTTTTCTTTTTTCATTCAAATATTCGGTTTCCTCAGTTTCTTCTATCACCACGACCTTTCCATCTGCCGGAGCATACACCAATCCCTCTTGATTGGGTAATTTGATGATTGGGTTTCTGAAAAACTGAAGAATAATCAGGTATAAAACGATCGATGCCAACAAGACCAAGTTGAGCATGGTTTCATGACCAGGGAAAAAGTAATACAAGGCATAATTAAGACCAGTAAGTATCAATAATAGCCAAAATAATAGTTGGCGTCCTTCTCTGTGTATTGTCATAGCTGTGAATTTAAAAGGGGTGTGAAAGTTTTTGTCTCCCACACCCCAAATATAGTAAAGAATAGTTTTCTGAAATTTAGAAACCTCCTCTGAAGGTGTAAGTCTTGGCTACTTTGTCTATTGCCACGATATAGGCGGCTATTCTCATGGGCACGTTGTATTTCTGAGAGGCCTCATAGACATGGTCAAAGGCATCTTTAAGGATTCTATCAGATCTCCTGTTGACCCTTTCTGCGGTCCACTTGTAACCCAACCTGTTTTGAACCCACTCAAAATAGGACACGGTCACTCCGCCTGCATTGGCAAGAATGTCTGGTACAGCCATGATGCCTTTTTCATTGATGATAGCATCAGCTTTGGCTGATGTTGGTCCGTTGGCCCCTTCTACGATCAGCTTTGCTTTTATCTTTTCAACATTTTTGACGGTGATCACATCTTCTACTGCAGCAGGAACAAGCACATCCACGTCCAGTTCCAAAAGCTCCATTGGATCAGACAGCTTCTCGGCACCATTGAAACCTTCAAGCGTCCCTTTGTTGCTGTCCCTATAGGATATAGCTTCTTGGATATTGATGCCGTTTTCATTGTGATAGGCACCCGAAATATCGGATATAGCTACTATTTTCAGACCTCTTTCTTCCAGAAGATGTGCAGCCCAAGATCCTACATTTCCAAAACCCTGTACAGCGCATGTTGCTTGAAAAGGATTGATTTTCAGTTTTTGCATAGCAGCTAAAGCAGTAACCATCACCCCTCTGCCAGTAGCTTCAGTTCTTCCCAGTGAACCACCCAAGACAAGAGGTTTGCCGGTCACAACCGCATTGATAGTAGTTCCTTTGGCTCTGGAATATTCGTCCATCAACCAGGCCATTTCTCTTGGTCCGGTTCCCATATCAGGAGCAGGAATATCTTTATCAGGACCAAAAACATCCAACATGGCTTTGGTATAGCCGCGCATCAATCTTTCGATTTCACCCGCAGACATTTCTCTTGGATTACAACGCACACCTCCTTTGCCTCCGCCATAAGGTATATCCACGACGGCACACTTCCAAGTCATCCAGGCAGCTAATGCTTTTACCTCATCGAGGTGAACATCAGGTGCAAAACGGATTCCTCCCTTTGCCGGGCCAAGGATGTTGGAGTGGATTACGCGTATTCCTTCAAATACCTCGATTTTTCCACTGTCCATGGTCACCGGAATGGAGACAATTACTTGTTTGGCAGGGTTTTTTAATACGTTGTAGACCTCATCAGAAAGGCCCAGTTTTTCGGCTGCAAGGTTAAATCTTTCCATCATTGACTCCAGTGGATTTTCTCTGTCCTTGATCGGAGCCGGTTCAATGTAAGCCATATTGGGTTTATTTAGTTGAGTTGTTCAATTATGATACAATATTAATCAGTTTTTTAATTCTACTGAGGTTATTTTAAAAGATTTTCAAAAAGGTAGCAATAAAGGGGGCCGATAATAACAATCCGTCAAAACGGTCCATAAAACCACCATGCCCGGGAAGAATTTTCCCAGAGTCTTTTATAGCAATACTTCTCTTAAACAACGACTCTATCAAGTCTCCATATGTACCGGCTATAATAATTATTGTAGCAATACAGAGCCATTGCCACTCCGCTAGGGAGTTAAAATATCGGGATAGAACATAGCCGATCAGGTATGCGGAAGCTGCACCTCCAAGAAAACCTTCCCAGGACTTTTTGGGAGATACTCTTTCGAAAAGCTTGGTTTTTCCAAACTTAGTTCCTGCAAAATATGCCCCTGTATCTGATGCCCAAAGTATAAATAAAGAACCTATAATGACTTCATAATGAAAGTTTTCATCTACAGAAAATGCCGCTACATTCAACATGGCAAAAGGTACCGCCACATAGAATATTCCCAGAAAAGTGAAAGCCACTCCAGTGAAAGGTTTCTTATCGGATTTTCTGTAAAGTTTGATGAAGAATACCAAGGAAGCCAAGGGGAAAATGAGGAAATAGTATTTGTCGGCCAAATGTCCGATTTCTATAAAAAACGATAGACTGAAAATCACAAGACCAAGAAATGTTCCAAAGCTTTTTAGTGGGAGCATTCCGTCAAGGCCGGATAGTTTGTAAAATTCCATTTGGGAAAATCCCAGAATCAGACCAAATGTCACAAAATAAACCCAAGGACTGTAAACAGCACCTGCTATTATTATCGTTGCCCCGATCAAGGCTGTTATGACTCTTTGTCCAAGGTTACTGTAATTGTTGATATTGAAGCGGTCACGCATTCTAAAAGGTGATCTCATTCTTTACTATGTTTATGGCTGTCAGTGCATCAGTAATTGGTACCATGACTTCATATTGTCCATGGATCTGATAGACAGATTCCTTTTTATTTAATATTACGGCCTGAATGTTTTTTTCTTCCAAGACCCCTTTGACGATTTCGGCCCTCACAGGGGAACCGTCTTCATATATTTTCTGCCAGTTTTTCATTGATCTCTTTCTTGTTGTGGTGTTCGTTGAATACTTTGAGTGCAAAGACCATCAAAACTAAGCCAATAATTGCATAGAGTACGGATACTTGACCGGTTTCTTCCAAATCAAATTCTATTTTACCTAATTTGTTTAAATATACCAGCACTACGGTAAAGGTATTATTCAATATATGGGCGATGATGGGATAGATCATGCTGCCTGAGAATATGTATAAGTAGCCGAATACTGCTCCTAGCAAAAGCCTTGGTAAGAATCCATAAAACTGCATGTGAATCGCTGAAAAAATAAAAGCCGTCAGCCATACTGCGACATGAGGGTTTCCGGTATAGATCTGTATTTTCGGTTGAAGAACCCCTCTGAAAAAGACTTCCTCACCCAACCCTGCAAGAACTCCTATTACCAATACTCCGGCAAGAAATTCACCTGTGCTTTGAAAATCAGTGATAAATTTTGTCATGTACATCAACTCATCTTCCTTATTCCTCATCCAGCTTTCAATGCCTGACATAAATTCAGGTAATTTGATCCCCATGTTGATGTCAATGAGCAGGCTGTTAAAAAGAATAGCCCCTATCATTACCATGAACATTAATAATAATCCAGTGAACTTATAGCGTGAAACTTGTTGTTGCATTCCGAAATCAGCTCTGTCTACCAGCTTGGCTATCAGTAGGGCTGCAACAAAAAAGGCAAAACCGGTCCCAACTCCTTGAATCAGCAAGAATGCCTGCCTACCTTGCTCATAATTGTCAGGGTTGGTTAATAATGCAGCCAATTCATCCAAAGGGATGTTATAAAGTGGTGGGATCAAAAAAACTGTAATCCCTTGTAATAGGGCCATCACCCCTACGACGACCAAAAGCATAATAAAAAATGATAAAAGCCAAAACTTAGGACTGGCAATCGGGGCTTGGGTTTTATATATCTGCATAATTGCGGTAAATTTACACCAAAATTACAATTCAATAGTGGTTAAGATAGGAAACTTAGAATTAGGCGAATTCCCGCTTTTACTGGCGCCCATGGAGGATGTGAGTGATCCACCTTTTAGAGCGGTGTGTAAAGAAAATGGCGCAGACCTCATGTATACGGAGTTTATAAGCTCAGAAGGACTGATTCGAGATGCGGCTAAAAGCGTTCAAAAACTGGATATTTTCGAATATGAAAGACCCATAGGGATCCAGATTTTTGGAAATGAAATAGAGTCCATGAGGGAAGCAGCGGCCATAGCTGAAGCAGCAGGGCCTGATATTTTGGATATCAACTATGGCTGCCCGGTAAATAAAGTAGCCTGTAAGGGTGCCGGAGCAGGAATCCTGCTTGATATAGATAAAATGGTGGCCATGACCGCCGAAATTGTCAATGCTGTCAAAATCCCAGTCACTGTAAAAACCCGCTTGGGTTGGTCTCAGGACACTATACGCATCGTAGAAGTAGCCGAAAGGCTACAAGATGTAGGTATTCAGGCAATCAGTATTCATGCCCGTACCCGGCAGCAAATGTATAAAGGGGAGGCTGATTGGTCCTATTTGAACTTGGTCAAGGCAAACCCCAGATTACATATTCCTGTCTTTGGGAATGGAGATATAGATTCTCCGGAAAAAGCTCTTGAATACAGACAGAAGTATCATGTAGATGGAATGATGATTGGTAGAGCCTCTATTGGTTATCCCTGGATTTTTGATGAAATCAAACATTATTTTAAAACAGGAGAAAAGCTCCCAGCTCCGGAATTGGCAGAAAGAATAGACGTAACCCGCAAACATTTGGATTTTTCGGTCAAGTGGAAAGGGGAAAAGCAGGGTATTTTGGAAATGAGAAGACATTACACCAATTACTTTAGGGGAATGCCCAACTTCAAACCTTTCAGAACCAGGATGGTTACAGCTGATACTTATGAAGAAGTTTCAGCGATTTTGGAAGAGGTGCAAGAGGTATTTACCGATTATCAATTTTCCTAAAAATTACCCGACCACTTTCAGATTTGTATCCTGAAATCACTTAATTGCGCAGTAAATAGATTATAGGCAGTAGTAGCATCTGTCTATAATCTATTCGTAATCCAATCTTTAAAAGAATTCCCCTTTTTCTCCTATGACCAGAGACCTGCAGTCTGAAAGTGCTTTGAAAGCCTGGGCTTTCCTAATTGTACTTGCCATAGTTTGGGGGAGTTCATTTATTTTGATCAAAAGAGGTTTGGAGGTCTTTTCTCCTGGAGAAGTTGGGGCATTCAGGATTGTAGCAGCAGGGGTTTTTCTTTTGCCCCTTTCTCTACCAAGACTTAAAAGCCTGAATAAAAAACAGGTCAAAAACCTTATCATCGTAGGTTTTGTGGGCAGTTTTATTCCTGCCTTTTTATTTGCCAAAGCCCAAACGCAATTGAGTTCATCTCTAACTGGAGTATTCAATGCCATGACGCCGTTATTTGTAGTGGTGATCGGAGCACTTTTTTTTAATTCAAGAATCACCAAAAGAAATGGAATAGGCCTATTTATTGCATTTATTGGAGTAGTTTTACTGCTGATAGTCAAAGAAGGCTCTGGCTTTGGAACTTTCAGTGATATCAATGTTTATGCTTTTTTTGTACTATTGGCCTGTGCCTGCTATGGTCTCAATCTGAACATTATCAAGTTCAAATTTGTAGAGCTGAAACCGGTAGCTATCACTGCGATTTCTTTGACTTTGGTTTTGCCTTTAGCTTTGATTTACCTTTTTGCATTCACTCAGTTTTCCTTTAAGTTGCTTCACGTGGAAGGAGCAGGTATTGCAGCAGGATATATAGGTATACTTGGAGTAGTAGGCACCGCCCTCGCACTGATACTTTTCAATGTCATGGTAAAAGTAGCCACACCGGTTTTTGCCAGTTCAGTAACCTATTTGATTCCTATTGTTGCGATCATGTGGGGAGTTTGGGACGGAGAAGTTTTGCTTCTGGGGCATTATATAGGAATAGCAGCTGTCATTTTCGGAGTTTGGGTTGGTAATAGGCGTTGATTGCCTCTACTTTTCTCCCTCCTCTTTGGCTCTTCTTTTAGGCACTTTAGGCTGTCCAAGACCTAAGCTTCCCTTTAATCCCGATAAAGTAGAAGTCCACCAATAGTTGAAAATAAACCTTTTGGTATCTCTTTCTTCATAAATTGTTGAGCTGACAGTATTTCCGAAGAGCTTTCGAGGATTATTGCTCTTTACGGCAAAAACGTTCAGTACAAAAGTTAATATTCCTTTTCTTCCCCGACCTTTTTCTAAGGTTCTTTCTTCTAGAAGTTCTAATTTCAGGTCTTGGTATAAAATGGTCATTCTGCCGATAGCATCCTTGTCTGTTGCCCTAAAGCTCCATTCAGCCCTGTTGACTTTCCCTTCCAAAGCCCTTAAGAATGCATTGTTTTCTAAAATGGGATTGATAATCCGGACATCAAACTCACCTATCTTGGCGTTTAAATCCATAGGATAGGGAGCTGCATAGTTCATTTTACCCTCAACAGATAAATCTGCAACACCATAAAGGCGTGTACTTCCGGTAAGAAAAGACTCTTCTATTGGGTACTCATTACCTTCTTTTTCCAAGTAAAAGGGGAAGAGCGAAAGATTCATTTTATCAAAAAACAGTTTGCCGGGAACCATTCCATTTTCCGGGAATTCAGTGTAGTAAATTTCCCCATCTTTTAATTCCAGAGTGTCAATTTTGATGACATACCCTGCTTTTTGCATCAATGCCTGGGGCATATATCTGTAAATATCCTCTTCTTTGTCAAATCTCTTGTCCCTGAAAAGATTAGCTACAGCACTTTGAACTCGTACTTGCTTGGCTATGAAAATTTCATTTTCCAAAAGTTGCTCCAGATCAGTGCCCAGGATGCTGATTTCTGGCACATTGATAATGGCTACATCAGTCTGGTGTCCTACTTTACGGGTGTAAGCATATTTACCTATCCGGGGTTCATAAGTAATGTCCTTGAGTGTGATCTTTTTATTTTCCAGAGAAATCAGACCTACAGAGATCTTGTTAAGGCTGTCTTTGAGCAATAATTCAAAGTCTGGAAAGCTTAGACTAAATTCTTTTTCAAGCAGATCCTTGGGTTGAAGCGCGTTGAGCTTGTCCATTTCCACAGCAAAATCAGCAAGCATGAAGTTGAGGTTTTTGATTCCTTGAGGTTCTTTGGAACCGTTTTTCTGGAAGACAAATACATCTCCTTCCACTATTTCAAACTGGTCAAGGGTCAAGCTTTTGATCAGTTTTTCACCTTCAATTTTTGTTTCATCTCCCTCATTATTTTTTGGCCTTTCTTCCTGATCTACAAAAATCTCAATGTCCGGCCTAAAAAGTCTTAATTCAGAAATCTTCAATTCACCGCTTTGCTGCAATTCTGCCAAAGCATTGGTTTTGATCAAGGCAGTGGGGATATGTCCTGAAAATACCGGTAATCCGGGTTTGCCGCTGAGGTCTTTTGGAATGATCCTAAAATTGTTCAGAAGGATACCTTCATAACGAGTGTCCAATTCGACTTTGGAAAAAGTCACTTGGTGCATGCTGTCCGGAAGAGTGAGCCAAAACTCATCAATATCCATACTGAGCCCGCTGAAAAAACCTGAAATATCCCCCTTTTCAATAATAGCAGAATCCAAAAGAAAGTCATAGAAAGATAGATTGATACCTGTGTTCACAAGTTCCCTCTGAGTTCCGTTTTCACGGAAGGCAAGTTTGAACTGTGCCTTTTCGGCTTTAATGGTATCTATCTGAATGACATCAATGGTTTTGGGAAGATTTCTTTCCCTTCTAACTCTTCTGGAAGAGGAGGTCTCGTCATCATCCAGGTCATTGTTGATTAGAATATTGACATCCGACCCGGTAAACTGTACCAGTTCCAATTTAAGTTCATTTTCAAAAAGGAAACCTTCTAAATCCACTCCTTTGAAGGACATGGAGGGGATATTGGCAGATACCCTGGTTTTATCGGTAAAATTTCTTCGTGGGTTTAAGCTAACGTTAGAAGCTACAATTTCCTCTCTTGCTGTATTGAAGCTGATCCTGTCAGCCAGAATATTGTACTTTCCATCCGCAATATTGAAGACATAGTTATTCAGCCTAAGGTCAACTTCTTCTGAAAATAGAGATCTGAGTTCATCTGGTGAAGCATGCTTATTGATATAGAAGTTTTTGACTGCGATAGATACGTTTTCTTCAGCGAAGGTCCTAATCCTATCCCTGACGTAATTCTCATAGTTTAATGTTCCTTGCCTGAGGGTGAGGGTATCAACTTTTACCTCAGAAAAATAATTGGTCAAAAGCTCCAGGATTTCTTGTTGATCTACTCCTTCTCTTTCATCGTTTTCCTCATTTGGGCGGTGTCTTATTATGCTGATTTTAGGAGAGGGAACACGGATTTCCCTTACATTTAAAATACCATCAAAATATGCTTTTCTGATATCTACGCCAAGTGCTGAGAATTTAGGAACAAAAATATCCAAGGTGGTTTTCTTCCCATATCTATCCAAGGTGGTCTGGATTTGGGAGCGGTCATAAGGTTCGAGGGTAAAACCGTCTATGCTGATCTGAGCTCTTTTTGTATCTAAGAAGACCCTGTCTGCTTTGAATACGTGAAGGTTGTCTGCCAGCTTCAAAGCATATTCCTGCAATTCCAACTCTAAATTGTCAGCCCAGAAGAAGCTTTTGGAATCAGATTCTTCCGTTCTGGAATCTATAGCGAAGTTTTCCAAAATCAAATTGACTTTTCCAAAAGAAAGGCTGTCCTGACGAATTCTAACTCTATTATCCACAATCAGAGAGCCTTCTCTGATTTCAAACCTTTTGACATAAATACCATCCAGAAATTCACTATAGATATCGTTGATGTTGAAATTCCCAGATTGGTCTAGCTTGCCCTGAACATCACGGAGGAGAATTTCGGGTTGTTCAATGACCATATTCTGTATATCTATGATACCTTCATTATAGATTTTTTTTAGGTTAGCTTCTGTGATTGAAAGGTTGGGGACCTGAATGTCCAAAAGGGTTTTGTTTTCCTCAGGTTCATAGTCTTCCTCCGGGTATAAGTGAAATCCATCGATTTGAATATTGTCATCGAAAGAGGTCAGTAACACATGCGCTCCATTAATTCGGTGTATGCTGTCGCCTAAAATAAGTTCAACATCAAAGAGTTCTACGGAAGCATTTTCTGCATAGAAGAATTGGTTTTCTTTTTTAACATTTTCAGGACCTACGTAAAAATCATCCATCTTAAAATCTATCCTTTGGGCTCGAATGACGTGTGAGTCCCTGCTCTCAGCCCTCCTTTGGGAAAAGCTACCTTCCTCAATGTCAAATTCATTCACGCTGATAGAGGCCAAAATACCTTCTATAAGGTCATAAAGTTCAAAAGGTTCTACATCCTCTTCTCTTTTTTCTGTTTTCCTGGAATATAGATCAATTTTAGGTTTTTGGAGCTTCAGCTGTCCTACTTCTACCTCTGAAGTATAAAATACTTTATTGATATCTGCATCAGACAGCATCAGTTCATCCAGGTCCGCAGCAAGGTATGTTTGCGAAAATCTGTTGAAATCAGGGCTGATATTTACTGACTTTGCCTCGATATATTGCGCTAGGGAGGAGACGGAAATAGCACCTGCTGAAATTGTATGTACACTGTCAGCCAATAAGACCTGAAAATTTTCCAAGTCAAATTCGAAGCCTTCTGCATTAAAGGGAGTCTCAGGGCTTCTTTCCTGTAGCAATTGAATGTCTTTGATGTACAGGTTGGAGTTTTCTGCTTTGATGGATTTTTGGGCAATAAAATTTCTTAACAATACATCTGCATCATTGACATGCATATTCCGGATTCTGATCTCTTTAAGCTTCGAACCGATAAAGGATTTCCGGATTTCTTTTTGTAAGATTTCAAGGGGAGACTCATCCAGGTCCTCTTCAACCTTCCCTTCAATCTTGAGCCTGAAATCTATTTCAGGACTATTTAAAATAAGGTTGCCTATAACGATTTCTCTTTTTAAAATCCGGTAATTTAATCCGGTCAGTGAAAGTTCAGGTACTGCCGCGCTGTAATAGGCAGTGCTGTCCAGTTCATCAAAAATCTCATCTATAGGGTTGATTTTAAATCCTGTAAAGTGGATTCCTCGTTGAAATAATGAAATGTAGAAACGGTCAAAATCAATTTCGTACTTGTTTTCTGAGGCTTCATTTACCTGCTCTTTGAGATAGCTTCTTAGCAAAAAGTCCGAGCTGAAATAAAGCAAAATATGCAGAGCCGTCAATACCAATAACAATACTCCTGCAAGCCGCAGGTATTTTTTTTGGTTTGAATGATTGGCTTTGGTATTACTTTTTGAGTTTTCCATAACAAAAACTATGAAAGTAAAAGTAATACAAAAGGAGCGGAAAAATAGAAATTCAGGTTTTGATTTTAGGAAATAAAAAAAGAGGCAAACCGAATGTGCCCAGATAGACCCCAGTTTGCCTCAATCATATATAACCCAAATACTTTCGCTGTAGGAGAAGGATTCGAACCTCCACGAGGCAGTTAGGCAACATCAGAGCTCTTGATGCGCTTTATGCTGAATTCCCCACCCCCGAGACAGGAGGGCATGTCTGCCAGTTTCATCATCCTACAATATTGTTTGGCAAAACGTTGACCTTATGTCTGTGTTTTTAAGCAGGCTTGAATGTGGATTTTGTAATTATTCCCTTCAAAGACTGCGTCAAAATTAGTAAAGTGATTGATTTGTTGAAAATAAATGAAATAAAAAGCTTAAAAATTACATTATTTTTAAAAAACAAATAAAATAACGGATGATTCCGCAATAGGCTACTGATATAGTTTGAATAATTATGGAATTTTCAATGGTATGTACTGCTTAAAAAGCAAAAAAGCTGCGAAACAAGATTTCACAGCTTTAGTCAATTAACAATAAACCCAAAATAACCTGATGTAGGAGAAGGATTTGCACCTTCGGGCTTTTGCCCACTTCATTTTGATCCTACATGATCTGCTGATTTTTTCTTTAATCAACATTACAAAGATACGGCAAAAGCAATTATCTTAAAAATATTGTAAAATAAATGCTCAAAATTTACAGATAATTAAAAATAATCGAAAAAAATTTCTGAATTGGAATTCTACATCGATTGCGGAACCTTTACTTTTGAAAACTTGACAATGCATTTTCAGTTTCCTAAACCCAAAATTCCACAATTCTTTCTTTAAATTCTTGAATTAAAAGTTTAAAAATTACGGAATGACTTGATTATTCATATTTGACATAATTTTCCCATTTTTCCAGTACTGTGGAAAAATCCTCAGGAAGGGGACTTTCGAAATACATTTTTTCTCCTGAGACTGGATGTAGAAAACCCAGAGACATGGCATGAAGCGCTTGCCTGGGCATGGCGTCAAAACAATTCTTTACGAAGGATTTGTATTTTGAAAACTGGGTTCCTTTTCTGATTTTATCACCACCATACATCGCATCATTGAATAAGGGGTGTCCCATAAATTTCATATGGGACCTGATCTGATGTGTTCTCCCAGTCTCCAGGTTGCATTGGATCAGGGTGACATATCTCAGCCTTTTCAGGACCTTCCAATGTGTGATCGCATGTTTACCCTGTGAACCATCGGGATATGTATCAATTACCTTTCTGTCTTTAGCACTTCGGCCTACATGGGCATTTATTGTTCCTTGGTCATCATGAGGTTCTCCCCAGACCAGCGCAAGATAAGTTCTGTCTATATCGTGATTAAAAAACTGATGAGCAAGTTTCGTCATTGCATCTTCCGATTTGGCAATCACCAACAACCCGGAGGTGTCTTTATCAATTCTGTGTACCAGGCCAGGTCTGCCTGTATTTCCCGGAAGCGTAGGGAGTTGGTTAAAATAATAAACCAAACCATTAACCAAGGTTCCTGTCCAATTCCCATGGGCAGGATGCACTACCATACCTGCAGGCTTGTTAACAATCAAAAGGGCATCATCTTCATATATAATATCTAAAGGGAGTTCTTCTGGAATTACTTCGGTATGCAATACCGGCTTTTCCATATAAACTTTGATGCTGTCATTCGGCTTGATCTTGTAATTGGATTTGACTTTAGTATCATTGACCAAGACATGACCGGAGTCGATAGCATTTTGGACTTTATTTCTGGTAGCATTGGCTAATTTTTCTGTCAAAAATTTATCAATACGAACCAAGCTCTGTCCTTTGTCCACTTGGATATGATGATGCTCAAAAAGTTCTACGTCCTCTTCTTCAAAATTTTCTTCTTCAGTATATTCTGTCATTTTGCAAAAATAAGGGCATTTGGCGAAGATTTGGTTATTTGCAGTTCTTTTCCCACAATTCATGCTGATACCTCAAAATATAGACTTCCAAGAGATCCAAGACCCTGTTTTTTTTGAAAAAGAAATCCAGGTATTTATCAAACGCTTTGATAAGATCCATGATTTGGTTTCAGGGAATAAATTTTTTAAGCTGAAATACAATCTAGATATGGCCAAAAAAGAAGGTATGGGTACCCTTTTGACATTTGGAGGGGCTTTTTCGAATCATATCTATGCAGTAGCTGCAGCAGCAGAAAAGCTTGGATTCAAATCAATCGGATTGATCAGGGGGGAGCAGCATTCTCCTCTCAACCCTACGCTATCCTTTGCTGCAGCTAGGGGAATGCAACTCATTTACCTTGACCGACAAACATATCGGAACAAACATGAAAATTCATATTTGAAATTTCTTGAGGAAACTTATGGGGAATTTTATCTGATACCTGAAGGTGGGACAAACTCACTGGCCATTGCAGGTACTGCGGAAATGCTTACTGAGCAGGACAGGATATTTTCACATGTCACATGCAGTATCGGTACGGGGGGAACCTTTGCAGGCCTCGTCAAAAGTTTAGGGGAAAATCAAAGTTTACTCGGTTTTTCATCTTTGAAGGGGGATTTTATTTACGATGAAATGAGCAGGCTTTTGAAAAAAGAACAGATCGAATGTGAAGGGAAATTCGAAATTTTAGACAAGTACCATTTCGGCGGGTATGGAAAATTCAAGCCTGACTTAATCAAATTTATGAAGGGGTTTTATGAGACTTATCAAATTCCTCTGGACCCGGTGTATACAGGTAAAATGATGTTTGGCATTTTTGATCTTATTGAAAAGGATTATTTTCCTGCGGGGTCTAAAATTTTATGCATGCATACTGGAGGACTTCAAGGGATTGCCGGGTTCAATTCCAGATTCAAAGAAAATCTTCCCTTATGATTCCTTTAAAACAAAAAGGTCTTCATTTTCCTGAGGAATAATTGTAATCACATTGGCCAATACCAGCCTAATTAAAGTTTTGGAGGCAACAAATCGAGGTAGCTTGGCCAGTTTTTGATATTCTTTTACAGTAATTCTCCCATTTTCTCCCAGTGCTTTCATCAATAAAGTTTCTTTCTCCCCATAAGTGAATACCATGTCCTTAGGGTTTTTGCCCCTTCTGAGAATCTCCCACATTTCCCTGCTGGCTTGTATGCTTCTGTCAGCAGCCCTTACGAAGGCTTTTTTCTTTTTTTCATCCATCATAAAATGAGGTCTTCCGGGAGATCTTTCAAAAGTAAAAATGGCCACTCCTTTTTTGGGGTTGAGTTTTATGATCTCCAGGCTATAAGAGAGTTTTGGTCTGATGAGCTCATTTATGGCTTTTTCCATCACAAAGACATCCTCCTCGATAAACCTCTGCCCGCTTACTGTACCATCATCGTCGACTCCGATCAGCAAATGTCCTCCATCTGTATTGGCCAAGGCTATGACTTCCTTTACAATCTTCTCCGGAAATGCTGCTTTTTTCTTGAACTCCACCTTGAGTCCTTCTCCTTGTTTTGCTATTTGCTGAACGTCTTGTAAGGTCATAAGGTGATGAATTGATCTGATTAATAAAAGCTTAAAATTTTCAATAGGTTGTCAAAACGAAAGGATAATAAGTCCCTGATTGGGCGTATCAGTAAATACGAAATAAAGAGTCGCAATCCTAAGCTTTAAGAACCTCCCCAACAGCTATGTACATACCTGTAAGACCAGGGCTATATATGTTGTGAGTTGTGTATTACAAAATTCAATAGAGCCATTTACTGGAATTCGAAGAGTACTTTGTTATTTCAAAACAATTCAAATTCCAATGTGTTATAGCATATTATTTAAATCTTGCATTCCAACAATTGCCATTATCTCAACCCTATTTTCATTGATTCTATAAAATATTGAGTCAGAACCACAAGGACATCTTCTATATCCTGTTTTTATGTAATCGACAGATTCAAAAGCAAATGGTCTCTCGGCAATAATTTCAAAGCATTTAAAAAAAGAATCAAAGTACTTATCAGCTTGGGCTGCACCAAAATTTCTGACCCCATAATGATGAATACGAATTAAGTCCTCTTTGGCTGCATTGCTTAATTTATATTCAGCCATTAAGCAGAGTCTTTGACTGTTTTAAAATCTCCTCTTTTGTATCACTTGTGAACCCGCTTCTTTGAGAATGTTCTAATTTTGCTCTTAACCAATCAATCTGAGCTTGCTGTTTCCTTGCCTGTCTGATCAGATCGTTTACAAGCTCACTTTTACTTGAATATTCCTGACTTTCGATTTGAGATTTCAGCCACTCGTCATTTGGTTTTGAGAAAGAAATACTTTGTCTTGGCATAATTTGTTTTTGATGTAAATTTACACCAAATATGAATCAATTACAAGCGCAGCCAGTACTGTTGATTCTAAGTAATAGATGAGGCGATTCAGACCTTAGACGCCTCTTTCAAGCTCAGAAAGTCTGTTTTTGAGCCCTTGCCACTCATCCCTGAGCCTGGCAGCTTCCATGAAATTCAGCTCTTTGGCAGCCTTTTCCATTTGCTTTTGAGTTTGGGCGATGAGTTTTTCGAGCTTGTCTTTGCTGAGATATTGAACCAATGGATCTGCGGCTACCAGAGCCTCTGCGCTTGTGGTATCTTCGTAGACTTTAGCGTTTTTCTTACTGTCAGCCACCTTTGTTTGTCCTAGAATTTTATCCTTGGATTTCAAAATGGTCTTTGGAGTGATACCATGCTCTTCATTGTAGGCAATCTGAAGACTCCTTCTTCTTTTGGTTTCATCTATAGCCAATTGCATGGAATGGGTAATTTTATCTGCATACATAATTACTTTTCCATTCTCGTTTCTTGCCGCTCTTCCGATAGTTTGTACCAAAGAGCGCTCATTTCTAAGGAAGCCCTCCTTATCTGCGTCCAGGATTGCTACCAGGGAAACCTCAGGAAGATCCAGCCCTTCCCTCAGCAAATTGACCCCCACCAGTACATCAAAAATTCCCAGCCTCAATTCTCTCAAAATTTCAACCCTGTCCAATGGCTTCACCTCTGAGTGTATGTATCTGCTTTTTACACCAGCCCTTTCAAGATACTTTTGAAGTTCTTCTGCCATCCTTTTGGTAAGTGTAGTGACCAAAACCCTAGCTTCTGACTTGACTCTCTCATCTATTTCTTCTAAAAGATCATCGATTTGATTGGCACTTGGCCTGACGTCAATGACCGGATCCAGAAGTCCTGTAGGCCTGATGATTTGCTCTACGACGACACCCTCAGTCTGTGCAAGTTCATAATCGGCTGGCGTGGCGCTGACGTAAACTATCTGATTGATGAGGCTTTCAAATTCATCAAAATTCAAAGGCCTGTTGTCCAAAGCTGATGGAAGCCGGAAACCATAATCCACCAAGTTCACTTTTCTGGAACGATCCCCTCCCCACATACCTCTGATCTGAGGAATGGTCACATGGCTTTCATCAATTACCATCAGGTAATCATCCGGAAAATAATCCAAAAGACAGAATGGCCGGGTTCCCGGATTTCTTCTGTCAAAATATCTGGAATAATTCTCTACTCCTGAACAATAACCCAGTTCACGGATCATTTCCAGATCAAACTCTGTTCTCTCTCTCAGCCTTTTCGCTTCAATCAGCTTCATGTCTCTTTCAAAAAATGAAACCTGGGCCATCAAGTCATCCTGGATTTCGTGAATAGCAGTATCAATTACATCTCTTCCGGTTACAAAAAGATTGGCCGGAAAGATGGAAATAAGTTTTTCGTCTGATAGTTTCTTTCCTGTCGCAGGATCGATTCTTTGAATGGCCTCTACCTCATCCCCCCAGAAAAATATCCTGTATCCGAAATCAGCATAAGCCACAAAAATATCCACGGTGTCCCCTTTGACTCGAAAGGTGCCGTGTGTCAATTCATTATTGGTACGGCTGTAAAGAATATCCACCAGTTTGAACAGCAATTGGTTGCGGGGAATCCGGTCGCCTTCCTGAATCCTGATCACATTTTTGCCAAACTCTTCAGGATTTCCAATACCATAAATACAAGATACAGATGCAACCACAATCACGTCCCTTCTTCCTGAAAGTAAAGCGGATGTGGCACTCAGGCGAAGCTTTTCGATCTCCTCATTGATGGAAAGGTCCTTTTCAATATAAGTGCCACTGGTAGGGATAAATGCCTCCGGTTGGTAATAGTCATAGTAAGAAATAAAATATTCTACGGCATTGTCAGGGAAAAACTGCTTGAACTCTCCATAGAGTTGAGCTGCAAGGGTTTTGTTGTGACTGAGGACCAATGTTGGTTTTTGTACTTCTTGAATTAAATTGGCCACAGTAAATGTTTTCCCTGAACCTGTAACTCCAAGTAGTACCTGCCCTTTGTCTCCATTTTTCACTCCGGCTACAAGTTGCTTGATTGCCTCAGGCTGATCGCCTGTTGGTTGATATTCTGATTGAAGTTTGAAGTCCATATTTTTTTCTCCTGATTAGGTATAACATAACAGGTCCCCCAAATAGTTTTGAAAGGTCAAAATCACTTCACTACAGTATTGGAGAATTTTTCCAGATTGTAATACATAAAATTTGTTCTGAGAAGAATAACAAGTAATAAAGGAATGATGCTGGGGTGGAAAGACTGAATGCCAAAAACCCAAAAAATAAGGTTAAGGTTGGCAAGAACCAGAGCAAAAAGCAGGTACTTCTTCAGCCATGGCTTCCATTGGTTTTTAAGTAATGCCAGTCCTAAAACCAGATGTCCCGGAAATGCCCAGAGTATATTCCAATTGTTTTTTGTCTGGGAATGGAAAGTAAAAAACCAAAGTACAACTATCAAGATTCCCAAAAGGCCTAGAATGGAAAAGAAACCAATGTCAAAAGCTTTGTAAATTTGCTTCTTTCTGTATTCAATTCCGGTAAGAATCATGACAAGTATGGCAAAAACCCACCAAAGGACGTATGGATTGAAAAAGTCCATTTCAGATGGTCTGGGAGGAAAATCCAGAATTACTCTTTCTTCTTTTACCAAAGTTCTGCTAGGTCCGTCGCCAACGATTACTGCTCTGGCAAATGCAGCCTCCATATAATCCGGGAGGAATTGTTTTTCTCTTTCGCTGGCATTGACATCAATTACAGATCCCAATGCTAGATCAATCCCGAAATCAGCCCATGGTAAAGGATACACATATTCATCGATCAGGGTTCTAAATGTTTTTTTCTCTGGATTGAGTTCTTCATTCCAATCCAACTGGTTTCCCAAAACCTCCTCCATGGCATCTCTGATTCTTGTCGCACAATTGTCATAGAAGAAGTCATAGCGATAAAACCGGTTTTCAGGTCTGTAATTTTCCTGGAGAAATGCTACCAGTCGGGAAGCCTGCTCCTGGCTTAGGTCCAGTACCTGCTCCCTCATGTTCCTTTGGAAGTAATTGTATTCTACCTGAAATCTTTCAAAAGTGGATACACTGAGCATGTAATCTAAAGTCCTCTGGGTGAATTTTACATAGAAATATGGAGTATTGAAATCAAAAGTCCCGTAGTTGAAAACCAGGTCTTGATCCGTAAGCCTGTCCTGTACTCTGATGGCACTGTGACCAAAGGCAGAGTAAAGCTCATCTCCGGGGTCACAAGTCAGAAGACTGATTTCATATTGTTGGGCTGATGCAAAGAAAATAACCGAATAAATAAACGGATAAATTAACAGTGTCTTTTTCAAATAGGAGAGCATCGATCTAATTTTATTCAGGTCTTTAACTTTTTCTGACTATGACTTTTTGGACAGTATATGGTATATTAATGCCCAATCATCCGGCACGAATTTACTGGATTATTGCATTTTTTTATGGGCTGAGTCTAAATAATCCTGCTTTTCCTCAAATCACCCTTCAAATAGGAGATTACCGGACAACTGGAAGTGGAGATTTCAATAATCCAGCTATTTGGGAAACATGGGATGGGGTGGCTTGGATACCGGCTTCAATAAAACCAAATATGGGCAACCATGTTTTTATTGATTTTGGACATGAGGTCAGGCTTACGGGTAATGAAGCAGTCAGAAGTGTGTATTTCAACGCAGAAGGAAGTACAGGCCGTAAGCTGAATTTGCAGACTTTCAGTCTGAATGTATATGGGTCTCTTCACTTGATGGAGCGGTCTGGGACAGACTATTCATTGGTAGGATCATCCACAGCTATCACTTTAATTGATTGGATCTATCCAATTACAGGGGCTATAGTGTTTCGCGGAAATAGCAGGACAGTTGTGGACAGGGCCTCTTGGAGTGCTCAGAATACCAGAAGTAAGTTTACCGTTATTTTTGATCCCAATCCTGGACAAACCCTAGTGGTAAACAGTCCTTTCAAGTCCACCCGTTTTGTGGTACGGTCAGGGACACTTGTACAAAGGAGAAATACGGCAGGAACTACCATTTGCTGTACTTTTTCTTTTAATGATCAGGTAGATTTCAATGGAGGAGGTGCTTTCGGGGAATTGGTAGTGGAGTCAGGAGCCACATTTATCTCAGAATGCACCGGAACCGGAGCCACACTAAGCATACTGCAAAGGACAAATGCCATACCCGCTTCACTGTTTCAGGTGGAGGAAGGAGGGAATGCAGTACTTCTGGGAAACAATCCGGTAGCAGAGTCTATGAATTTTCAAATGGAGGGTAATGTTTACTACAGGTCTAATTCGGGAAATCAAAACTTGTTGAGGACAACGATGGCAGGAACCCGACAACCAAAGCGATACCATAACCTGATTTTCGAAAACAATGCCCAAAAACTATTAACTGACTCCCTTTTTTTGACCGGTGATTTGGCGAGGCTTTCCGGAGGGAATCTGGAAGAAGCACCGACTTTTTTGAAGTTTGAAGGAAATCAAACCCAACAGGTGATCGGACAGGTTTTTGATTACTCTCAAGTGGAAATTGACAAAAGTGGGGGGAGGTTGGTATTGGATTCTGATATGCGGATCAGGACAAATTTCTTTCAGCGCAATGGACAGGTGGATTTTGATGGTCATGACCTGCACCTCAATACTGATGGTGGAGGGGTGTATGATTGGGATGGTGGAAAATGGCTCAATCTGAATACCTTGGTGTACCACAATTTGCCAACTTCCTTACATGATAAAAATGCGACTTTTCCCTTTGAAGATGCTTACCAGGGTGGTGTGAGAAGGGTGAGGTTGGTAGGCTCATCTCCGGGAGGAGACCTGTCTCTGCGGTTCATGGAGATTCCCGGTGCCAACTGGGACCCTGATTTTGATGATAATGACGGCAGTCCTATATTGTATCAGTTGAACAGTTATTTTGAATTTTCCGGACTTTCTGCCTCAACTGACCCTATAGAGCTTAGGATATCTGCAGAAAACCTGATTGTGGATGATGTGGATGACCTTAGGGTGGTGAGTAATGGTTTGGCTGCTCCGGGGATTCACTTGCCGGGCGTGGATGCCGATACACTTTGGGCCAGAAGGTCATTGGAGTTTGGAGAGCTTAATGGGAACAGCTTTACGGTTGGTAGCTTTAGGCCAATGTCTATTCTTCCCCTCAACTGGGTGCACGTGGAAGCAGAATGGGAGGGGAACCGGATTTTGGTAGCATGGTCTACCGCCAATGAAAATGGTAATGAAAAATTTGTCCTTCATAGGGCAAAGAGCAGGGAGCTTGAGTTTGAAAAGATTGCAGAAATCCCTTCCAAAGGGAATTCTGAAGGAATTCAGGAGTACTTATTTAGGTATTCTGAGAAGCTAGAAGAGGATGCTTATTTCCAATTAGAGCAAGTGGATTTTGATGGAAAAAACAGTTTTTCAGAGGTGTTTAGGCTGGAGGGAAAAACTTGGAAGGAAGGCACTTCAAGTAAAGTTTTTCCCAATCCCTATGTGTCCGGAGAAGTCCAATTTCAGTTACCTTCTTTTTTAGATCCAAAAGAGGTTGAGATTACTGTTTTTGGAATGAGTGGAGAGCGACATTTCTCATTGCATCTGGGGTCAAGTGACTTGGAGGAGAAATTTTCAGGCTTGCCAAAAGGGATTTATCTGATTCAATTGGAAGCACCAGGGTTTCAGGACAAGTTGAGATTTTGGAGGAGGTGATGAGGTTTGAGAAAAAGTATTATGGGCTTCCTGGTAGGGAAGTAGCTTATTGGGATTCCTTCAAACTTATACATTGTCCCCGCAAAAAGATTTGATCAAGTTAAAGGCCCATTAGGCAAAATGGAAATATAAAAGGTTAGTTTTATCTTTAGATAATTCGGAAATAGGCACTTAATGGCGTCTATCACGCCAAATTGGAATCCTTCAAGCCATAGTGGCGTGGAGAGACTCGTTGAACTATAAAATGAACCGATGAAACATACATCACTCACCATAATTATACTATTCCTTTTTAATTTGGCGTGGAGTCAAGACAGTGACAAAATCATTAAAAGTTTCATTCAGATAGGTGAAGTTCAGTACGAGTATATCGGTTACAATAAAAGTGAATTGTATCGAGCATTCGAAAAATTAAGAGATAATAGCGATCTAGAATATTTAGTAGAACTAACTACCCATGAAAATCCTATCGTAAAATGCTATGCCTCTTGGGCACTGGCTGATCGAGATTATCCTCAACTAGATAAAGTTATGAAATCATTTTTAGCCAAGGATGAAACTTTTACAATACATACAATGGACATAAAGGATTCTGAAAAGTTATCTGTGTCTTTTTATCATAGGTATTGGAATAGGCTGACCCAACAGGAAAAGGAAAAAGACGAAAAAATTCAAAGACTAGATAGTATTATTCTTTATTCACCGAACACTGATAGGCTTTTAACCTTGAGAGTACTAGAAAATAGAATTTACCCCCAAAAGTATCATCCAAGAATTGAAGAATTGGCTTTTAATGAACACAATAAATCAGCAATATTTTATTTATCAAATTGGTACAAGGCAGAATATCATCAAGATTTGAAAACAGCTTTAATCGAGTATCTTAAAGATACAGAGTTTAAAAATGTAGGAGTGAGAGAATACTATCAGGTGATATTTGAGCTTTTAAATTTCAGAAATGAAAAAACAAAGGCTGTGGTAGTGAACAGGCTTCGAACAGACTTACATTGGAAAAATGATAGGCAAAGATTTATAAGTTTATTGCAAGACCATAGTATATATGAATCAGACCTTCAATGAAAAAAGGAATTACAGTGCAACATCACCTTAGAAGACAGCGGGCGGTTCCAAGTAACTAGAAAGTTTAGTATCTTTAAAAAGTTAGGAGTAGGCTGGAAGGGAACGGCTCCTAATGCCCGCCGTCTCCAAGCTGAATCCCGTTAGAGTGCATTAAAAGAAACCTACATTTTTGGAAAATGTTACCTTTCGAGATAACTTTGTGAATATGGTAAGAAAGATAATTTTTTATGAAAACCACTTTATTGAATTTTACCAAAATCAAGAAGAAAAGGTGAAAAGTAAGATTCAGTACGTTTTTGAGCTGATCAAGCAAGTGGAAAGGGTACCAGAGAAGTTTCTCAAACATCTGGAAGGAACTGAAGGGTTATTTGAAATAAGAGTGGAATTTCAATCAAACATTTACAGAATTTTCTGCTGCTTTGATGAAGGAAGGCTGGTAATCCTTTTCAATGGATTTCAAAAGAAGACCCAAAAGACTCCAAGAAAAGAAATAGAGAAAGCGGAAAGATTAATGAAGGAATATTTTCAATCAAAGAAATAGGATTATGAAGGATTATAGTAAAGTCAAAACATTCGATGAGCTGATCGAACTAGAGCATGGAAAAATTGGAAGTGAAAGCAGAAACAAGTATGAAGAGAATGCCCAGATGTTCATCATCAGCGAAATGCTGAAAGAGGCTAGGAAGGAAGCGAACCTGACCCAGGAGCAATTGGCGGAAAAGGCAGGTACAAAGAAAAGCTATATCTCAAAACTTGAAAATGGAAAAGGGAATATCCAGTTATCAACCTTGATCCGGATTTTTGAACAAGGATTGAATAAAAGAATTGGCTTAACCTTCCTTTAATCCGGCAAATGGAATGACGCACTCTAACATCACCTAAGAAGACAGCGGGCGGTTCCAAGTAAAATGAAAGTTTAGTATCTTTAAGAAGTTAGTAGTAGGCTGGAAGGGAGGTGCTCCGAAATGCCCGCCGTCTCCAAGCTGAATCCCGTTGTAAGAATTGTAAAGCGACAGAATAGCTAAGATGAAGAAGAATAAATACCAAATAAGCACAACTCATTCTAACCATAGTTTTATTTTATAACTTTGACGCTTAGTGAAATAAAAAATGGCAAAAAGCAGAAAACTTAACGTAAACGAGTCACCGATAACGGTAATCAATCAAAATGAAACTGACTATATAAGTTTGACCGATATGACAGCCTCTTTTCGTGAAGGAAGCGGGCTTATCGGCAAGTGGGTTACGAATAAAAATACATTGGAATATATAGGTGTTTGGGAAAAAATCAACAACCCAAATTTTAATTACCCCGAATTCGGGGTAATTACCCAAGAAGCAGGAGTGAATAGGTTCATAATGTCTGTCGGGCAATGGATTGAACGAACAAATGCAGTTGGTATGCTTGTGAAAGCAGGGCGATACGGTGGAACTTATGCACACAAGGACATTGCATTTCACTTCGCAATGTGGCTTAGCCCTGAGTTTCAAATATATTTGGTCAATGAATTTCAACGCCTGAAAGACGATGAAAACAACAGACTGAAATTAGAATGGGACTTACAAAGGACATTAGCCAAAATAAATTACCATATTCACACAGACGCCATCAAAGAAAGCCTAATCCCAAAAGAAATTACCAAACAACAGACAAGTTTTGTTTACGCCAGTGAAGCTGACTTATTGAATGTTGCTTTGTTCGGAATTACGGCAAAGGAATGGATTGAAAGCAATACTGAGCAAAAAGGAAATATAAGAGATTCTGCGACATTAGAACAATTAGTCGTATTGAGCAATATGGAAAGTATTAACGCCTTACTTATTCGACAAGGACTAACGCAAAAAGAACGACTTATCTAACTCAACAAAGTAGCGATAACCCAAATGAAATCTTTGCTTGAAAGTAACGCTATAAAAAAACTGAAATAAGGAGTTAAATAACAACGAACCGCCAACATCACTTTGGATCCAGCAGGCGGTACCATGTAACTTAAAACACACGGCTCCGAAAGCCCGCCATTTCCAAGCTGAATCACGTTATTGTGCGGGGCTGCATTTTCATTTCAAGTTTTGAAAAAAATGGAAAAAGGAAGGAGAAAAAGAAAAGAAGGTAAAAGGACAAAAGCTGAACAATTCCCATCCAGTGGGCGGGATGCTACAAAGTGAAAATTTTGTATCTTTCTACTACCTAGGTTTTGGAGAACAGAGTGGCGGATATTTAGTGCTCGGCAGCTGGTAGCCTTGACCAATATAAAAGAAATTTTTAAACCAAAAGATATCATAATGAAAACATTCAAAGCCATTATTCTTTTTTTATGTCCATTTAATACCCTCTTGGCATCTAGGAATTCATCCAGAAATTTGACTCTGGCAATTGACCGGTTATCAATTTATTAACCTTTCCCCCAATTGATATTGATTTTATTTTTTAATTTGGTCACTCAACCCTACATAACCTATGACCATTGTTTTTGTATTGATCAGCATTGCAGTTTTGATCCTGCTGATCACTTGGCTAAAATTCAATCCTTTTATAGCATTTTTGATCTCCTCGATTTTGGCAGGCTTCCTTTTGGGCATACCTCCTGAGCAAATAGCCGGATCCATCCAAAAAGGCATCGGAGGCTTATTGGGGGACTTGGTCATCGTGATTGTAATGGGAGCGATGCTGGGTAAGCTAGTGGCAGAAAGTGGGGCAGCACAGCGTATTTCGGATACCTTAATGTCCATTTTCGGAGTGAAAAATGTCACTTGGGCCATGATGATTACCGGTTTGGTGGTAGGCATTCCATTGTTTTATAATGTCGGTTTTGTTTTATTGATACCGCTTGTTTTTACTGTTTCCTACAGGTACAAGTTGCCCGCGGTGTATGTGGGGATTCCCCTATTGGCAGCGCTTTCGGTTACACATGGATTTCTGCCCCCGCACCCCTCTCCAGCAGCTCTGGTAGCCCAGTTTGAAGCTAACATGGGACTTACTTTGGCTTATGGGATATTGATAGCCATTCCGACGATTATCATTGCCGGGCCAATATTTGCCAAATTCCTGAAAAACATAGATTCCAAACCACTTGAAATTTTTCAGGCCAAAGCAAAGCCTGAAGAAGATCTACCAAGTGTTTTCAATAGTTTTTTCTCTGCTCTTTTCCCTGTCTTTTTTCTGATTGGAACTACCATCCTGACTTTGAATATGTCCGAATCCAATTTGGTATTTCCCTATATTCAGTTTGTGGGGGATCCAGGGATGGTCATGTTGATTTCTTTGCTATTGGCCACATATACCTTGGGGACCAGGATGAAATTCAGTATCCCTAAGCTTATGGATTACTATGTGGTTGCCACGAAGGATGTAGCCATGATTTTATTGATCATAGCGGGAGCAGGAGCGCTGAAGCAGGTATTGATGGATTCAGGAGTGAGTTTGGAAATCGCAGCTGCTCTGCAAGGCTGGGATGTACACCCCTTGGTCTTGGCTTGGGTGATTACTGCCTTGATCAGGGTAGCAGTAGGTTCCGCCACGGTTGCAGGACTTACTACCGCCGGTATTATTGCTCCCATTGTGAGTACTGCTGGGGTAGACCCAAATCTGCTTGTATTGTCTATTGGAGCAGGAAGTTTGATGTTCTCACATTTTAATGACGCAGGGTTTTGGTTGTACAAAGAATACTTTAACTTGAGCGTAAAGGATACCATTAAGTCATGGTCTCTGATGGAAACCTTGGTGGCAGTTGTTGGTCTGATGGGGGTGATGATATTGGATATTTTTATTTAGAACAGTATTAGGACTGAATTTAACTAAATCAAGGAGGCTTGTTTAAAGCTGTTTTGAATCTTCAAAGTGGTGATCATTAATTGATTGCTATTTCAAGCCTTCTAAGAATATAATTTATTTTTCTTGCTAAAAATGTAGAAGAAATAGTTGACATGCTCCAATGGTGTAATATTTCGAATTAGCCTAGGAAATTGATTGAAAATTGGCCAAAATAGAACAGAATTTTAAATGCTTAAACAGAATATATCATGAGCTCAGCTGAAGAGAATTTTGCAGAATTAGGATTGGTTCTCCCCCCACCACCAAAGCCCTTGGGAGTTTACAGGCCGTGTCTTGTGGATGGGAAATATTTATATCTGTCAGGACATGGGACTGTTAAGGAAGATGGGACTTTGATCATTGGGAGAATTGGAGAGGATATGGATATTGAAGCTGGCAAATTGGCTGCAAGGCAGGTGGGATTGGCCATGTTGGCCACCATCAAAGCTAACTTAGGTTCCCTCAACAGGGTCAAAAGGGTCATCAAAGTATTGGGAATGGTGAATGCTACCCCGGATTTTGAGCGACATCCTTATGTCATCAATGGCTGCTCGGAATTGTTTGCTGCGGTTTGGGGTCTGGAAAATGGTGTTGGAGTGCGAAGCGCAGTGGGTATGGGCAGTTTGCCAGATAACATCCCTGTTGAAATCGAAGCCATGTTTGAGTTGAAATAGTTTTTTGAGATGGAAGAAGGAAGTTTCTTGAAGTTTGAATTTTTGAACTTCTATATTGTGGTTTACTACCATTATTCAGGATTCCTGCATACAAAAATAATAGCTTAATTTCCTCAATCCCCTTTTAACTTTATTCAAACCTAAATCTACAATCTTAAATCAATGTCGTTTAGATAAGACTACAAGTTGAATTTAAGCTTTTCCAAAGTTAGGTTAAAAGTAAAAACAAAAATTGTTTAGATATCTGAACTTTGGAAAAGTTACCCTAAACTAAACGACATTGAATCTAAAATCTTTAATCTTCAATCTTCAATCTTCAATCCAATCCCCCATGTTTACCATAGATGCCCACCTCGATCTCAGTATGAATGCCTTGGAATGGAACAGGGATTTGAAAAAACCTGTCTCCGAGATCAATGCCCGTGAAAAAGGACTATCTGATAAGCCGGATAGAGGACGTGCAGTTGTTTCTTTGCCGGAACTTCGAAAAGGAAATATTGGACTTGTTGTGGCCACTCAAATTGCCAGATTTGTCGCTGAGGGCAACCCTCTTCCAGGTTGGCACTCGCCAGAACAGGCTTGGGCGCAGACACAAGGTCAATTGGCCTGGTACAAGGCTATGGAAGATGCCGAGGAAATGGTACAGATAAGGAACTTGGAAGATCTGGAAAAGCACGTACAGCTTTGGTTGCATGAATTGCCTTGGAGCACCAAGCCAATTGGTTTTATACTTTCATTAGAAGGAGCAGACTCCTTGGTAAATGTTGGCTATTTGGAGAAGGCTTATGAAAGCGGGTTGAGGGCCTTGGGCTTATCCCATTACGGTCCAGGAAGGTATGCCAACGGAACAGATGCCACTGGCGGGCTTGGACCTGATGGTCCGGAATTGCTCAAGGAAATGGAAAGGTTCAACATTATTCTGGATGCGACACATCTCTGCGATGATAGTTTTTGGGAAGCCATGGATATTTTCAATGGCCACGTCTGGGCCAGTCACAACAACTGCAGAACACTGGTAGATCATAACAGGCAGTTTTCTGATGAGCAATTGAAGGTTTTGATAGAAAGGGGGGCTGTTATCGGTGGAGCGATGGACGCTTGGATGATGGTTCCTGGATGGGAAAGGGGAGTCTCAGATCCGAAAGGAATGGAATGCAACCTGGAAAAGCTTATCGATCATATGGACCATATTTGTCAGTTGGCAGGCAATGCCAATCACATTGGTATTGGGTCAGATCTTGACGGTGGCTTTGGAAGAGAGCAGTGTCCCTACGATGTAGAGACCATAGCAGATTTGCAGAAGATACCTGCCATGCTTTCCTTAAGAGGCTATACCCAAAAAGATATAGAGAATGTAATGTTTGGGAATTGGTTGAGGTTTTTAAAAAATGCTTGGAAAGAATAAGCCATTGTCAGATCTGACAATGGCTTGTTTATGCTTCAAGACCAATCTGGGTTTAGTCCCTTTTTTTCTTGTCTTCCTTTTTGGCTTTTTTCTCAGCCCGCTTTTCTTTGAGATTTTTCTCTGGCTTTTTTTTCTCCGCCTTTTTGACTGTTTTTTCCTTGGACATACTATTGAGATTTAAAGAAAGGTACAGGTAAAAAAGGAGTTATACCAGCCAGTGCATCAGTGGAATTAAATAGTTTAAAGAAAATTTTAAGCAATCAGGTTAAAAAATAATTTGATTTTAAGGATAGCCTCTTAAAGTTTTTCTTTGCCATCAATCAGTATTTCAGCCGTTTCTGTAAATCATTCTTGATATACTGGGGAATTACATGCATTTTGGGATTAAGGGATAAACCAAAAAATTATTCTGCCCAAAAACCTAAAAATAACCTATTATATTACTACCTCTCATGAGCATTGTCCGATTATATGGGATTCTTGGAATTATCTGTTTGAGCTTTGCTTGTGCCCCGAATGAAACTTATTGGGAGGATAATCCCAGACCCAAGTCTCCATTAGAGGAACTAAAAACTTTTCAGATAGAGGAAGGCTTTGAAATTCAATTGGTAGCGAACGAACCCATGGTGCAGGATCCCGTTTTTTTGACTTTTGATGAAAATAACAGGCTTTGGGTGGTGGAAATGAGGAGTTTTATGCCGGATATTGACGGTATTGGTGAAGCGCTGCCACTGGGAAGGATTTCTGTCTTGGAAGATACCAATGGAGATGGTGTTATGGATAAAAGTACCGTTTACCTTGACAGCCTGTTTATGCCGAGGGCTTTAGGGCTTTTCAAAGGAGGGGCTTTGGTCGCGGAAAACAATGCCCTATGGCTAACACATGACCTGGACGGAGATCTTAAGGCGGATACCAAGGTATTGCTTGACTCCACTTATGCCGCCAATGGCATTCCCGAACATTCCGATAATGGTCTGATGCGGGCAATGGATAATTGGTATTACAGTGCGAAATCGAAATTGAGATATAAGTTTAGAGATGGCGAATGGGAAAGAGATTTCACAGAAGCCCGGGGGCAATATGGTATCAATCAGGATGATCAAGGCAGGTTGATTTACAATTACAACTGGTCCCAACTTCATGGGGATTTGGTTCCGCCCAATTATTTTTCCAGAAACCCCAATCATCAGGTCAGTACGGGAATTGACCATGGGCTGACCTTGGATAGAAGGGTCTATCCAGTCCGGCCAAATCCGGCTGTCAATAGGGGATATATTCCCGGTACTTTAGACGAACAGGGAAAGCTTTTGGAATTCACTGCAGCTTGTTCCCCTACTGTTTTTAGAAGTACATTATTCCCTACGGAATACTATGGAAATGTCTTTGTTTGTGAGCCTGCCGGTAACCTGGTAAAAAGAAATGTTGTAGAGGAAAAGGGCCTGGTGTTGGAAGCATTTGACCCTAATCCCGGAAAGGAGTTTCTTGCTTCTACCGATGAACGGTTCAGACCTGTGCATAGCACGGTAGGCCCTGACGGAGCATTATATATTGCTGACATGTACCGCGGCTTGATCCAGCATGGTTCTTATGTGACCCAGTATCTCCGTGAACAAACCCTCAATCGTGGACTTGATCTGCCAGTTCATATGGGGAGGATTTGGCGGATTGTGCCAAAAGGCTGGAAGCCCGAAAAGTTGCCAAAATACTCAGAGCTATCCGCAGAAGCCTTAATGGAAAGTTTATTTCACCCTGAAGGATGGCACAGAGACATGGCCCAGCGTCTTTTGGTAGAAAGAAATGACCCCTCTATTCAGCCAATTTTGTTAGAGAAATTTGAAAAAAGCACATCAGAAATTGGGAAGCTTCATGTAATGTGGACTTTGGAGGGAATGCAGGCATTGGATAAAGATTGGCTCTACCAATTGCTGAGTGATGGCAGCAGCCCGTTGATAAAATCCCATGCAGTAAGACTATTAGAAATTCGTTTTTCATCTTCACATGAAGAGAAATCAGCTTTGGCCAAAGAACTTAAAAGACATTCAAATAATCCTGAAGAAAAATTGGCTATTCAATTGGCTTTAAGTGCTGGGATTTTGGAAGTTGGGGATGCATTTGAAGTACTCCGGGACATAGCAAAGAAACAAAATCAAAACCCTTTATTTCAGGATGCGATTCTGAGCAGTTTACATGGAAATGAGTTTGATTTTACCATACAACTTTTGCAAGATGAAGCCTGGGAAAAAAAGACTGAGGGGAAGGAAGTATTTTTAGAAAACTTAACAGCTGCGATTATCAAGAATAAAAACCAGAATGAAATCCGTGATTTACTGGCTATAATTGAAAAAAGGGATCCTTCATGGAAGGAAGAGGTGTTGCTCACAAGCATGGCAATCCATGCCGGAAGTGTGCAAGATGTGGGTTTTGTCAAACTCAACTCTGCTCCTATCATTTTCACTGCTGAGAATGATAGGCTAGAAATCCAGAATCTGGATAGGTTGAAAAGACTTTTTTCATGGCCAGGTTTTGACCCCTCACAGGAAGAAGGGGAAGAAATGTTGCTTTCCGCTGAAGCCTTGGTTCAATTTGCCAGAGGCAGGCAGAAATATCTGACCAGTTGTGCGGGCTGTCATGGCAATGATGGCAAGGGTGTGAATAGGATGGGGCCGCCCTTATTTGACTCAGAATGGGTGACAGGAGATGAGACGAGGTTGGCTTTGATTATTCTGCACGGGATGGAAGGCCCTCTAGAGGTGTCGGGCAAAATTTATGACGCTCCGGAGATTTTACCCGTCATGCCGTCCCATTCTACCATGGATGATGCAAGCATTGCTGCCATACTTACCTATATCAGAAATGAATGGGGAAACCAGGCAGAAGCAGTCAGCCCAAGAACTGTCGGGACTACAAGGCATCAGACCCAAGGTAGGGTTTTTCCTTGGACAGCAGAAGAGCTGAACAGACATATAGATTCAAAAAGTAAGGAAGGCCCCTAAATTTCAAATTCAATGATAGACCGAACATGATGGAGGATTCTACCGATTTTCAAAGCATGGGTTTTTCTCCAGGTAGGAGAGACTTTATCCATAAAGCTGGCATGGCGGTCTTGGCTCTAAGTAGTCCTTTACCTGATTTTTCAGAATATTTTGAAAAAGAAGCCATGGGAATTGTCGTTCATTCTTACTGGAGCAGATGGAATTCTAATGTTCAAAGCGAAAGGTTCCCGGCATTTCAAGATGCCAAACAATTGATGCTCCATTGCTACGAAATAGGAGCCGGTGGAATTCAGGTTGGGGTTGGAGCTTGGTCAGATTCTTTTGCTTATGAAATCAAATCACTCAAAGAAAAGAGGGGTATGTTTTTGGAAGGCAGTATCAGCCTCCCTCAAAATGATCAGGATTCTGAGAGGTTTGAAAATGAGGTGAAAATAGCCAAAAGTGCTGGAGTAGAGGTCTTTCGAACTGTTTGCCTAAGCGGTAGGCGTTATGAAGACTTCAAGAGCATAGAGGAATTTGAGGATTTCAAAAAGTCTTCTATAGCCGCATTGGAAAGAGCATCTAAAATTGTGGCCAAATATCAGGTAAAACTTGGGGTAGAAAACCATAAAGACTGGAAAGCTGAGGAATTGGTTGATTTGATTAAAAAGTTGGACAATGACTACGTTGGAGTTACCATTGATTTTGGAAATAATTTGGCATTGATGGAAGATCCAAATGAGGTAATAGAGTTGCTAGCTCCCTATGCATTTTCCACACATATCAAGGATATGGGAATTAAAGAATATGAAAATGGTTTTCTGCTTTCAGAAGTGCCTTTAGGAGAGGGAATTGTTGATCTTAAAAAAGCTGTTGAAACTTGTAAGAAATATAATCCTGATATCAAGTTTTCTCTAGAGATGATTACCAGAGATCCGCTGGAGATACCCTGTCTTACAAAAGAATATTGGGCTACATTTCCAGAAGTTCCGGCTTCAGTCATGCTGGAAATACTGCAATTGGTAAAGGAGAAAGAGTTTGAGGGTGCCTTGCCGAAAGTCAGTCACTTGACGGGAGAACAAAAGCTAGAGCTAGGAGAAAAAAATATTTTGAAGTGCTTGGCATATAGCAAAAAAATATTGAGAATCGGAGCATAAGCTTTATATAAAAATCGAAATTTAATTAAATAAAAAGAACATGAACACTGAAATAGCCAATCTACCTGGAATTAAAATTTTTGATTTGAAACGCCGTCTGGCAATCATAACAGGAGGATCCAAAGGACTTGGATTGGCCATGGCTGCAGGACTTGCTTCAGCTGGTGCTGATCTGATGTTGGTGAGCAGGAATGTGGAGGAAGGTTCGGCCTCAGCCAAGGAAATTGAAGAAGCCTATGGAGTAAAAGCTATCGCTTTTGCGGGAGATGTCAGCAAAAAAGAAGATATGGAGGCCATGGCAGAAAAGGCCTTGGAGACTTTTGGCCGGATCGATATTTTGATCAACAGTGCAGGAATCAATATCCGCGGGGCTATTGACGAGGTGAGTTTGGAGGATTTCCAAAAAGTGATGGATATCAATGTTACAGGAACTTGGCTTGCTTGCAAGGCAGTGACTCCTCACATGAAACAGGCGGGTAAAGGAAGTATCATCAACTTGGCCAGTACATTGGGACTGGTTGGTTTGGCAAACCGTACACCTTATACTTCCAGTAAAGGAGCTGTGGTGCAGATGACCCGTGCATTGGCACTGGAATTGGCCCCATTCAATATTACAGTCAATGCCATTTGCCCTGGACCTTTTCTCACAGAAATGAACCTGCCTATTGCCGATACGGAGGAAGGAAAGAAATTTGTGGTAGGAGCCACTGCTTTGGGAAGATGGGGTGAGCTTAAAGAAATCCAGGGAGCAGCACTACTATTGGCCTCTGATGCCGGCAAATATATGGTAGGGTCTATGGTAACCGTAGACGGAGGCTGGACTGCTCGATAAATTGAATTTAAACTCTAAAAAAATCCTAGGCAGGATTTTTAGACAAACAAAGTAATCAAATAAATCAGCGAGATAGCAGTAAGAGACATGATCAAAGTCCCTAAGCTGTGGGATTGATTGCCCTGCTTGATGGTTAAGCCGGAAAGTTGGGTAACCGCCCAGAAGAAACTGTCATTGGCATGGGAAATGGCAATAGCCCCTGCCCCCGTGGCCAGCACGGCAAACACACGCATGGTTTCAGAGTCCAGTCCCAATGACCCAAGCAGAGGTGCAACAATGGATGCAGTGGTGATCATGGCTACTGTGGAGGAACCCTGGGCTGTTTTCAGTGAAAAGGCAATGATAAAGGGAAGGAAAATTCCCCAACTGGCATTGCTCATATTGGCACTGACCATTTCGCCAATGCCGGAATTCTGCAACATTTTCCCAAATACACCTCCGGCACCTGTAATCAAAATGACCGGAGCAGCTATCAAGATGGCCTCCCCGAACCAACCTGAAGCAGAGAGCAATCTTTTGTCGAATTTCTTGGGGAGCAAAAAAGTCAAAAATACCCCTAAGAATAGGGCTATGACAGGGCTTCCAATAAACTGCATGATTGTGTAGAATGAACCTTCTCCGAAGGGTTTGGAAGGATATTTGGCAATGGAGGCGATTATGATCAACACCAAAGGGACTGTGATGGGCAAAAAGGATTTGAAAGCAGAAGGGAAAACGGTTCGGGCTTCATCGGCATCTACTTTGGCAACCTGAGGCACCAAAGGTATTTTGGTGACGAATTTTTTGATAAAATAATAACTCGGAATAAGGGTGACCATACTGATCAGAAAACCCCAAAAAATCACCATCCCAAGATCTGCTTCCATAATTCCGGCAGTGGCAATGGGCCCTGGAGTGGGCGGGACCAAGCTGTGGGATGCTGTAGCCCCCAATGCGATGGCAATGGTTGTCGCAGCATAAGGTGTCTTACTCTTTAAAGAGAGTGATTTGGAGATGGGGTTCATCATGATAAACACACTGTCTCCGAATACAGGAATTGAAAGGATATATCCACTGATCAACATGGCGGTGGTGACTGATTTCTCACCTATCCAGCGAAGGATTTTCTCGGCAATGACCAAGGCACCTCCTGTTTTTTCCAAGAAAGTCCCCATGATCACCCCCAGCAAAATCAACAGGCCAATACTGCCCAACACTCCTCCAAAACCTTCAGAAATCGACTGTAGGATCAAATCTCCGGGCATTCCGGCCAGAAGCCCATAAATGATGGCTGTTCCGAATAAAGCAAGGAAAGGGTGGATATCAAATTTTACTATGGCAACGAGGATTATTGCCAATGCCAAAAAGATGGTCAGAATAAGTATCATGGCTGGTTACAGGGTTATTGCTAGGTTTGAAAGCAGGACTTTATCCTAAGGTCCTCGACTTCAATTTCTAAGATAATTATTCTTTTATGTGTAAGGGAATTTTTCGGCTATAATTTGAGGGATGGTTGATGATTGGTTTGGAATTGAAATTGGTGAAGAGGGAGAATTAATTGAAGTGATATGGGAATAACTACCCACTTTTTCTGGACAAACACATCTTTCTATTCCACATAATCAGACCAATCAAATTTCTCTTTAAAAGTATGAACTGGAATACGAAATAAAACTATGGATTACTTAACCAACTCCTGGCTGCCATTCAATTCATATGGCTGAATCAAAACCTCTACAGGCAATCCTAAGAGATCGTGTAGGTTTCTGATCATATCTATAGTCAATGCTCGCTTGCGGTTGAGTACAAGGCTTACAGTGGTCTTACTACCAATTGCAGGAATCAAGTCTTTATCTTTTAGCCCTTTCATTTCCATGGTTTCTTTGATGGCTCTAATAGGGCTCAGGCAATGCGATAGAGTAAAGCTCTTTTTCATACTTGTCAATCAGCGTCACCAAAAGCTCTGCTTCCATGCCTTCAGGACTATCTGGATTGGCGTCAAATATTGAAGAGAGTCTTTTTAGCGCTTTTTTGTATTCTTGGGTGGTAGTGATGGGTTTGTTCCAATGCATGGGTGAAGGATTTTCAATACTTATTCAATACTCAATAAGTATTCATTATACTGATCTTCACTTTGAAAAGTAAGCCATTTTACAAATCTAAAATCAGCATTTTTAGACTTTGAATATGAAGCCTCGACAAGCGCTAACATTTTATTAGCTTGATCACCCAAGTTCAAAAAAGAGACATCCATTTTCTGGGAAATCAAAAACTCCTTGATTTTCAAAAGCTCATGGGCTGCAGTTCTGGACAAAAATTCAATTCCTCTAAAATCTACCCTAATAATGTCTGCTTTTGAGATGTTTTCAAACGCACTTCTTACTGAACTCCTATTTTTTAGAGAGTTTAGTTCTTTGAAGTCTATAATGGTTACACTATTCATACTAAAATGCATTTTTTCTATTCCACATAATCAGACCAATCAAATTTCTCTTTAAAAGTTCGAACTGGAATACGAAATAAAACTATGGATTACTTAACCAACTCCTTACTGCCATTCAATTCATAAGGCTGAATTAACACCTCTACAGGCAAACCTAAGAGCTCGTGAAGGTTTCTAATCATATCTATAGTCAATGCTCGCTTACGGTTGAGTACAAGGCTTACAGTTGTCTTACTGCCAATGGCAGGTATCAAGTCTTTATCTTTTAGCCCTTTCATTTCCATGGCTTCTTTGATGGCCATGATAGGCTCAGGTAAAGCGATAGGGTAATGCTCCTTTTCATACTTGTCTATCAGCGTCACCAAAAGCTCTGCTTCCATACCTTCTGGACTATCTGGACTGGCATCAAATATTGAAGAGAGTCTTTTTAGCGCTTTTTCATATTCCTGCTCCGTGGTGATGATTTTATCCCATTTCATAACTTCGATTTTATTATACGATTTAAAACTGGTCAACTGTATTGGCATCAACTTTATCATATTCGGCATGTGTGCCGATAAATTTGATAAATACCCACTGCCTTACATAACTAACCTGGACGATAAGCCGGTATTTATTTCTTGCGATATTAAATACCACCCTATTATTTTTGACTGGATCAGCATCTGGAAAGTCTTTGACTACATCCAATGACTTGTGCCAAACAGCTTCTTTTGTAATGGATATCCATGTTTCAAGACTGGCCTTAGCATCGGGATGCTTTTCATAGAATTTTACCAGATTTCTTAAGGCAATGATGTTTTTCAATGGTTTACACTTATAAACTGTGAAAGATAGAAAAAAGTTTTCAAATTGAAAACAAAAAACAATTTGCTCAATAAGTCTACCTGTCTGGATATTTTAATTTATTTTCAATAATTGTCTTTGTTATTTCCTCACTTGATCTATAGTCACCGGGAATGTTAATTTCAGTAGGTAATGTAGGTAATTTCATTTCAAAAGACTTCTCTTGATCATATTCATGGTAACTAAAATGTGTTATGTTTACAAGTTTATAATCAATCTCAGATTTATCAACTGAATCACTTAATACAAAACCATAAGGAGGATATGCAATTTCAGTCAACATTATTGGCTTAATGGATTTATTTAAGTTACCTATATAGGACTCTTTAACATATCTTAGTTTAGAATCAAATTTATAATATGCCCAAACTTTATAATTTCCAGCTAAGGGGTAGTAATCTCTATTTAAAACAAACTTTACAAGTTCTTGATTTCTTTGAGCAAATTCAGGTTCGTTGATTGCTAGAAACATTGTTATTATTTGTTTAATCGTATTGAGTGGCTTTAAAGTGTTAGGAACATAAACTGAAGATTTACCATTAGACCTTCTTAAAATATCCATTCCGTAATGACACCAGTCTGAAAAAGCAGGCGCATACCAAGATCCCGTATTATTATTACACTTACCACAGATTGAAGTAAATGTAATGCCGCCTTGTTTAAATATTCTTTTTTGTGGGGCTTCAAGAGGGTTGTTCTGCCATTCTTCATTGTTATATAAATGTTGCGTCCATCTGCCTTTATTAAATGCTTTCTGAGGAGGAACATGTTCTTTAGTAAGTTCTCCTTCACTACCACAAATACTACAAACTCCTATTTTAACTTTGTTTTTGGTCATATCCTTATTTTTACAAATTAAAAATCTTTCATTTTTAAATAAAGACCCTTAGAGTATTTGAAGATTATTCAAATCATACCTTCTGACATGGCCAAATATGATAAAATCAACTATTTAACAAAAGTTATTTTATCACACCTGATTCAATTAACTGTTATGTTATAACGTAAATAAAATTTTCAGAAGAAGAATTTTTCATTCATTTATTATTTAAGTTTTTTTGATCCAGTTTCGGAATTGATAATTGGAGATTTTGTCAGATTTCAAAAGTTCTTGATAAATACTGATATTTTGGTCTTTAATAAACTTCTCTTAAAGTGTAAAAAATTTTATTAAAACCACAGAAGAAAACCTCATTCGCTGTCATATGTGTTTTAGATTTCTGATATGGCATTCGAGTACTATGAACACTTAACTTTTTGATTACTTCATGTTCAATTTTACCAATATTGATTGAGTAAAAGCTATATAATATTTTCCAATCATTTGTATTTGCATAGTTACTGGATATTCCAGACAATATGCTCCGGAATATCCAGCAGAATAATCGCTATACTTCTTCCCTTTGCATAGATCTCCATTTTTATTTATAAAATTCCATCCCCTCCAACCCCCAGTTCATCACTCTTATTTGCAGCAGCCAAAGGACTCAATTATTCTTGCAGCAATAAGAACCAGAAAATAGTTTCTATTAGATTAGCTTAATTATGCATTTATTACCTGGCCTGCAAAAAATCGCACCCTCTCCCCAACCAGCCAAATCCGGCAATAACCAATACACTGTTTTCCAGACTGTGAGTATCTTCCACCCGAAACTCCAGTCACAAGGATTAAATGGATCAACACCTTTTCCAGTATCCTTCGAAGTAGAGAGGAGCGGCAAAATGTCGAACTTTTTTGAGGATATAGAAGCTGTTGCTGAAACGAAATTTCTAGAGGAAGCGAAAACAGGATAACAAAATGCTGAAAATAAGGTATTCCCAAATGGAGTGAAAGTCCACGCCCTGACTATTAGTGCCCTTAAAGAACAAATAGAAAAACCGGAATTTATCCTGGATAATTTTGAGTTAGAAACCAATGATAATGGTTTTGCAAAGGAAATTCCGGAGGTGGAAGAGCTGAAGCTGTCATTCAGCAAAAAGCGGTCGGTATAGTTCAACGGATACAGGGAACCGAATTGTTCAGTCTGCTCGAAAACTCAATGGAGGGAGCTTCGCAAAAAATCGCAGCCTTGCTCGATAAAAGCCTCCCCACCGGAACGGATTCCGGTTCTTCCCAGCGGAATAGTGGTTTGGGTGATTTTGACATTGGGGAGTTTGTGTGATAAAAAATAAGATAACTCCCCTTTGTTTTTTAGATTGCTTTATCAAGTCGTTTATGGATGTAGGATATAGTGTTAAAAATATCCAAAGCCTCTTCCTCGATAATTTCAAACTTAATTTTCGGTTCATGTGCAGTAGAATTTCTAATTAAGCCAAAAACCCCTTTAATTAGATTACATAATCCGATATGTTCGCTTCTGTCCGTATCAGTTTTTAAGCGATTGATTCTAATCAAAGGGTTGTTGGTAGAAAATGCGGTTTCTGCTAAAGCATTGCCATCTGCATAAAGTCCAGTCATTGCCCTCAAACGGTCTGCAATACTTTTGGTGGCCTCAAAGACTGAATGGAAGTAGTTTTCAACCAATAATTCAGCCCTACAATAATCAAAAATCGCTGGATGAACATTTCTGTTTTCCAACTTATGCTTCAAACGGCTGGCTCGTTGTTCGGCTTCTGCAATTGTGGTAGCTTTTTCAACTAATCTAAATTTTCCCTGCTCTGTAAATTCAGTACCGATAAATGCCAATCGTTTATTCACTTCCAACCTACGATTGTGGAAAGTTTCTTCTTTCCCAATGTACCTCACAGGTTGTAAAGCGTCTTGAATAAATCTTAATATATGATTTGAGCATTGATGCTTATTTTGCCAATCAGCAAATGCTGAATATAATCTTCTCCATTTAGTGTTTTGGGGGTCAATGTCGGGGATATTGGAGTTTAAAAGGATTTGTCCTATTTCTGTACCTGTTAGACCATCTGTTGTATCTCCTATTACTCTACATAAGCCCTCCAATACGTGGGCCTCAAACATCGGACGTTTAATACCTGCCATTATTATTTTGTCATTATTAACATATACAATACTGATCTTTTATCTTCTGCCTGAACATGACATTCTATTTATGGAATTCCAAATCTGTAGAAATCATCAGGCAAGGGTTTTTCTTTGAAACGAAGTTGATTTGCCCAGTATAATTTATCGAAATCCCCTTGCTCGTATGGAGAAAAAGTCAAGTAGGCATCATTGGCTTTTGAATACTGCCTGAATTTTTCCGGATTTTGCAGATAAGTTGCACATATATCTAATTCGTCAATAGCATACATTCTCCCGTGCATTTCTTTTCTTAGTTTTAAGAAGTTCAGAAATTGACTTACCGGATTTTTTTTATTCTGCTTGAGAGCTAATAGGAAGACTTCAAGGTCATCAATGTACACTGACCAGGGGAAGTCAACATCATCATCTTTGTCAAGCATTAATTTCAAATCTGTTTGTAAATTTCCAAATCTTTCTATTGTAACTACTATTGAAAATATGTTATGGAATTTCCTCGGATTAACGGCATATAAAATTTCACCTTTCTTATCCTTAATTTCAAAAAGAGCATCACCGAAAAAATAATCTTCCACTCGTAAACATTGCTCAAAACCATATTGTATTGAGTCTTTAAAATCGTCTTTTAATCTTTTTATCGCTTTATCGACATCTCTAAACGGCTCCCTTAATTTGGAAGCTTTCGTCTCCACAATAATTGCAGTCCCTCTGTGAATTATAAGAAGGTCTTGCTCAAAGTTATTTTCTATGAAGTAGTTCTCGTAAAAGAAAGTGTCTCTCGATGAGAAAAAGTATTTGAACACTTCAGCAACCTTTCTTTCAAGATTTCTCTCCCTATGCTTTAACAACTTATCTTTTAACTTCTTATCATTTAATAAATGACTAAACAGTTGTTTGTAAATAGAAATAGGTATTTGTTTTCCATAGACACTTAAATAATTTCCGTTAGGCAATTTTAGTATTGGTGTCAATTCAAATGAACTTTCGGCAGAATAGTATCTTACCTTAGTATCTGGCACAGGTGAGCGAGAAAACAACAAAAGGAATTTATCAACCTTCTCTTTTTCCAACTTATAGTACAAATCCTCGGCCGTAAACATTAAGCAAGCATAGGGTTTAGCGTTGAAAGAATGAAACGCTTCTTGGACATCTTCCGGTAACAATTCAAATGACTCGGTAAAAGCCATCCCCTTGTTCTTAATTCTATCATAAAAATCCGAATATTCTTTGGCATGGGAAAATTCCGTCAGAGACTTAAACCTGATCATTGAAATTAATTCAATCTCTTTACACACGTCTATTAAGAAACCAACATCAAACCCAAAGTCTTGAACAATTTTATCTTCAAAAGGGGCATAAACACTTTTTAGACGCTCTAAATCCTGTTCTACATAGCTCAGTGCCCCATTGTCAAAATGATTTCTAAATGCCAATTCGTGAATTATAGATTCCGTTGTGTAATCAACCACTTTTTCTACACGATTGAAACCTTTGATTTCATTTAGTTTATTGGCAACTATTCCCAAACCATCGAAAGGTATCTCAAATTTTTCAGTACCTCTTTTTTCGGAGAAAACATTTAGCGCTATCAGATAAAGGAAATCTTTCAGTTTTGATTCAAATTTGTTCAAATCAATCTCTGCAAAGGGATCCGGTCGGTTCTTTATGAAGTATGCGAGTTGCCCGGCAAAACTTTCAATATCATAATTTGATACCAATTGTTGTAGTTCATCAATTTTCTGTTCAATATCCATATCCGAACTTAAGCCTCCGTTGGCTTGGTGAATTTTGGGGTATCATATTTAGGTGTAATTGTTGGCAAATCGACCATAACAGATATGGGCATAGGGAAATCAACACCCATAATAATTGCTTCCCCTGCCCCTAAAGAGGGTAAGAATGAAAGAGTCTCTTTATTGGCAGTTGAACAAGCACTGGCAATTGCTTCTTTATCTTGGTAATTTATCAGTCTATGGGTAACGAATGTTCCCATTTGACTTAATGTGCCAACTGGAATATCCCTTGGCATTTGTGTTGACAAACATAAAAACAAACCATATTTTCGACTTTCCTTTGCTATATTATCAAAAGCATTCAATTCTGTGCTTTCAAAATACTCATCCTTCACTTTCTTGTTTAAAAACTGATGCGCTTCATCCACAAAGAGTATTAAAGGGTTTTCTCGGAAAGCATTAAATCGAGCTTTATTCAATAAGTATCTTCCCAGTGAATTTGCTAAAATTTCTCTTGCTTGAAAATTGTAAGGCACATTTTCAAAACCAATTCTTAATACGTTTAAGCTTGGATTGTTCAAAAACTCGTTTATCTTGGTTATTAGGTTATTGGTGGTTGGGGTATTAAACCCAAACATTCCAGAATAATCGTTGTCAGATATTACATTATTAACACGCATAATTAAGCTTGTAGCATTTCCAAAATTTCTTTCATCTCTATTGTTTGCCCAACGATCGTTGAATATTTGAAAGCATTCGTTGCCAATTTGCCTATGAAGCAATTTTATGGCAAAATTATTTATTGAAAAATCTTCTATAATAGCTTTATAGGTAAAGTAGGCGTTATTGTATGCAGAGGTAAAATTACCTTGCTTTACGATTAATCCATTGTTTATTATTACTTGTTGTCCTCTAAATGTAAAGGTATCGTTAGTCCCATCGTTATTATGACCGTTATTGGGAATATTATTCATCAGGCAATGGGCAACTTTTAACGATTTTATAGCTTCTAATAAAACAGGTTGCTGTACTTGTCCCGATGGTCTAAATAAAACAAATAAGTCATTAATGGTTAAGTTTTGATACGGAAAATAGCTTTCCGAAATAAGTATTGAGTGGTCAACCTTTTGATGAGTATCGAATGTAGAATATTCTCCAGTAGGATCTAAGATTATAGCTTTTGCTCCAGTTCCTATAACTCCCTCAATAAATTTACTAATAGTATAACTTTTCCCTCCCCCAGTTGTGCCTACGACTGCACAATGACGACTAAATATAGCCTGCAGGGAAATATCTACCGGAACATTTTTATCATATATCAAATTTCCCATTCTAAAAGTGGGGGAATGTTCAATGTTCTCCGGTTTTATTCCAAAGGTCTTAAAATGAGTAGAAAGAAATTCTGCCGAACAAATAAATACCTTAGAACCAATAAGCGGTAAGCTATTTATGCCTTTTTCTATTCTGCTTGGATCAAACAGATCAAATGATAAAAGGATTTCTATTTTTCCTACTGGATGAAATTCCTTAGTCGAAAAGGTTCTTTCGCTTAATTCCAATCGTTCCTTTTCTGGCAATGATATTTCTAACATTTTGCCCAGAAACCCTTTTTCCTCTCCCTCAATAACGATGTAATTGCCTACAAGCCCGCCACGCAATACTTCTGCATGGTGAACAAATGTTTTCATCAGAACCGACGATGGAAAATGCACTTTCACAAATGCGGGGGAGACAAAATTTACATATCCGAGAAAATGGCTGTGATTAAAAGGGCTATAGCTCATGCTTAACTATTTGGGAGATTAATTACTATTTGTCTTGTGTTTTCCTGATTGTATGATTTTAAGTCGGGATAATTTTTAGCGAAATCCTCAAAGGTTTCTGAAACAATAGATATATTGGAATACTTTTTAGCAGCATCAATAAAAGGTTTCAGATTTTCGTTGGCCTCATCTATACTTCTATTTACAATCATTAATTGAAAACTTGGGTTTTGTTCCAGAGCCTCAACAATTGCCGTTACAATATGCTTGTCACCCAGACTAAATCCCATTGTAATAAGAAAAACATTCTCCTTTCGTAGATTAGATTGAAATCTTGACATCATTTCAAAATATGGTTGTTCATAAGAGCTTTCATACTTTGATTGATGTGGATATATCATCAACGGGCTATTTGGATTTTCTTTCTGTATGATTTTATTGTCTTGTCTTTCCCAATTTACTGAGCCGTGTAATTTATATAAATGGAAAACTTTTTGAATAAAGTTATCTTCTTCTTTTACTCTACTTTGATTTCGGGAAACAATATCGTAGTCAAAATTACGGCCACTGAATATTCTTGGTTGAGAAAATGAAAATCCATCTATGACCACGAAATTACTTTCACAAGCTGCTTGTTCAAACATTAAATCGTAATTCAATGTGAATAGCTTAAATCTCGGCAAAGTGACTTTTCGTTTAGTTATTTTGTTTAACAAAAGAGTGTGTGGTGAATTATCTGGCAAACTCAGTTGGCATGCTTCTTTGATGAAATCTTTAATTCTATTTACGCAATCTTCAATATCTATATCTGCTTTAGGTATATAAGGTATAGCTGGAGTTGCCATTGAAAGAACTTTTTCTAAATTCTTTACTATTGTACCATCTTCCCACGTTTCATTATAACCAATGGTTTCAAGTAGTTTTCGGAAAACTTCGGCAGTTAAAAGAACTTCAGCATCATCCCATAAATTAGCCATTGATTTGCCTAATTTTCCACTTTTACCCCAACCAATAGAAGAACCTGCACCGGTTAAGAGTAATAAATTTTCAAATTGATTATTTAGGGTTTGGATGTATTTATTCCTTTTTGTTGCAATTGCATAATCAATTCTATTTTCAGTGCTATCTTTGAAATCATGAAGTTTACCATCAATATAGACTTTTACATCGGAGTCATCACTATCATCATAAGCTACAGAACTATTATTGTTGAGTAAAATGTATTTCATACTGTTCACGAGTTAAATTGCATCTTATTTTATCGCCACCCAAATTAAAAAAACTCTCCCCAGATACCACCTATTCATCAAAGAAAATCAACTAAAAAATTTTGCCTTTCTATCTCTACATATAACAATCATTGGGGAAACTCACAATAAATAAAACAACCCACTTCCAAACCACAGTGGAAAAAAATCCAGTCATGAACAGAAAACAAAAAGTGTTTCCCAAAAAGGTCTATTTCCTTACTTCTCCAGCATCTTTCTCAAAAGTTCCACCTTCTCCCTTTCGGATTCCAGCAAGCGCTCGTACAGTTTTTTGTTTTCTTCCAAAGTTTCAACCCATTTTTCCATCGGATTAATATTAATCGTTGGATAATAATTATACCCATTGGACTGATCGTTGAAAGTATTCGAAATAATATTTACGGCAGCCTCTTCTGTAAAATTCTTTATCGCCTCAGCAGGAACCTTAAGCACCTCTGCCACCTGACGAAGCAGATCTTCTTCAATTTCTTCTTTTTGCTCTAGAAGACTAACCTTCTTTTGCGACCAATCCTCACCAAGCTCAAAAGCCAATACTTCCTGCTTGATGCCCATCATTTCCCTGAAGCGCTTGATATTTCTGCCGTGGTGAATGCTCTCCTTCATAGTGCGATTTTATATAAAGCCAATTTAATGATTTCTGTTGATTGTCTTTCCCAAATTTATTTTTAAATGCTTAATTAAACAAAGAAAAATAAACACTTACCACTTTCCATCCCATCTTAATCCATATCCTTCACCTTCTTCGAACGGCTTAACCTGAATAATTTATTGCCCATTTATGCCGTATAAAATGTTGAAGTGGAACCGAATATTTTATCCCCAATATCGACTAGCATATGCTGTTTTAGAATATTTTATCTCATTGCTTTCTACCAATTTGGCTTACAGAAAACGGCAGAGGCATGGATACCCAAATCACAAAAACCGACATAGATAGAAAAGCGCATTTCAATGCATTTTTGGAACTCCTGGTAGAAAAGTTTCAACCAACCCGGATCATCTCCTTTGGACAACAAACCCTCCAAAATAAGCAGAAGGGCTGTTTTGTCAAAAATAAAACCGAACAAGTGCATTGCTGTCTGCTGATCTGCATGGAGTCCTGCAACAGAATTGATTATGAAATTCAGGACTTTGTCAACCACCATTACCAAATCGGTCAAGCCACCATCGTATGTCATGGCGAAAGCACCATCCAAGAGCAGATTGAGGCCAATAACCGGTTCTTTATCACCGTCTTATCAAAGGGCAAATACCTCTATACCAAGAGTGGATTTATTGACAATCTCTTCATACCCAAGTTCAATCCTTCGAATGCACTGGAAAAAGCCGAAAAACATTTTTCATGCCGGATGGCTATGGCAAAAGGGTTTTTGGAATGTGCCAGAGATAGTCTCTCCAGAGGGAGTTATAATATCACCACCTTTTCCCTGCATCAAGCGGTAGAGCAATCCTGCATTTTATTGATCAAGATACATTTAGACTACAGATCCGAATTCCACAACCTGCACCGCTTGTTGGGGCTATGCAGAAGTTTTTCCGATGAACCCCATCTCTTATTGGTTGGAGAAAAGCCTTCCTGTAGAAGACTCTTCGATATTCTAATGAAGAGTTATGGCAAGACAAGGTATTCATTGGATTTTACTGTTTCCCAAAAAGAGGCAGAAGAGCTATTGGAGAAGGTTTCGTCCTTTATCGAAATGGTTGAATCCATGTGCCGTGTCAAGATGGATGCACTTGCAGCAATGAAAACCTCAGAATAAAAATTTTAAGACAAAATATTATGAAAAAGAAAATTCAAACTATCGATGAGAAAAAGTTCTTCAAACTGCCATTGGAAAAAGGCACTTTTTGCCTTTCGAAAGAAATCCTGAATGCCCATTCAAAATTCGGAAAACTGATAGATTACTTTCAAGTAGAAACTACCGAACTGAGTTTTAGAAATGAAATACTTACTTTATCTGTAAAGTTACCCGGCGAACCTAAAAAGCTGGTCTATTTGAAAGTTACGGAGAAGGAACTTCTGGTTAGTTGTAGTTTCGATACGGATTTTTCTTACTTGAGTCGGTATGTATACATTGCATTGCGTGAATTTATGGGCATTTCCGGAAAAGCCTACTTTGATAAATACTATTGGCCTGATTTCTTTGATCCAAAAACTGGCCGGAGTAAGTATCTTCAAATTATTAATGATAGGAGAGGGTTTGATATAAAATTAAAATCCAAATATCCATCATTTTACAAACCTGGCTATCCACTTCTTGAGTTACAAGATGATCTTGAGATCCCAAAAGATGAAATCCAGCCAAGAAGCTTAGCAGAAAATCTTCCAATTACTGACAAGGCCATAGGATTTGCGTTAGCAGACACAATCCTGAGTTCATTTCACTCAAATCATTATCCATTTCTCGTACCTCTCCATGGTGTTACTTCTAAAGACAGAGAAAAAATAAAGACTTTTGCTACTTTTCATTTGAATGAAGATGACGGCAATGAATTGGTATTGAGTCAAGACCAAAAAGAACTCTCAAAAATCTGCTTCAAAATGCGGGAATTGGCACCTGTTAGCAATTCATCTTGGGATGATACTTTTGTCCCAACCAGTGAGGAACTAGAAAAGGGTAAACAACTTTTCAAATTATGGCATCAAGCCTATAAGCTCTTGCTAACTCAAAAGTATGTGTATTTTTTTCATACCAGAGGGTTGAAGTATGTAAAAGGCAAACCAATGAGGTCTTGGATGAGACCTTGCGAATTCAAAAAAGAAACTCCTGAATTGGTTATTAAAAGAATGGACAAAGGGGATTATTTTCAAATAGAACTAGCCTTTAGGATAAAAAGAAAACTTAATAGGCTTCATTATCCCAATCTAACTTTCTTCTTAAGACCAGAAACCAACTGGCTAGAAGAGTACCTTTTAGGTAGTTTCAATGATTGGCTAGTTGTATCATTCTTTGAAAAAACAAAATACAAATTGGCTGTTTTAAAATCCCACTATAAAGGTGACTTCGAGGATTTTATAAACCAATTGGCAGAAAGGTATGAAGTCATAGATTCTTGATTTTTGCCCAACAAGATTTGCACCATGTTGGAATTCTGTCAAAAAACAACAGTTAAGGTTTGTTATAAATGAATTACTTGAAAATTAAGAATTGATGCTTTTGGGCAACGAAACAGATGTTGTGACCATACTTCCTGCTTATTTAGCCATCATTTCTTTGAAATAGATTTGACCCAAAGGCAATGGTAATTTGCAGCTTTCTATTAATAAGCCTGTATCAACTCCATATCATATCCATATCAATGCCGTATTTAAATGGATAAAACAATGACACAGCCCCATAATAAAGCATCATTAAGGGCATTTTGAATAAGGTTCTGCTATTCGGAATTTCCGCTTTATGGAATTTGTAATATCGAAATGAGTTAAAAAGGATTATGTGTATCCGGATCTTTGCACGTTGAACTTTAAGAACCAAACCATCAACTTTACTTCTAACTGTAAATTGAAACTTTGGAGGGTGGGATGAATTTTCCCGTACGTACGGGAGGCCAGCGCAGGCCTTGAGCGTGGATAGGATTCGAAATTCTTGATTTTTTGGCTACTTTTTCATCAAGGAAAAAGTAGCTTTATAATAAAATTTTGATTAGAATTTAGCATAAAGAACTGGTTCAAAATAATAAATGGCTACGTGCAGTGATGCGGATACTCGTAAAAAGGATTTAAAATCTCGTTTAACATTTATAACCTAACTACCAAAAAATAGCACTCTCTCCCCAAACAAACAAACCTATCAATTACATAGAGACGGTTCTCCAATCTTTCAATAACTTACACTCGCAACCCCAGTCAATAGTATCCATTCAATCAACACCGTTTCTTTCATCCATTTTTAGTAGCGAATATAAGTCCACCATCTAATTTTTTGACAAAAAAAACCAAGCATTTCTGCTTGGATTCGATGTAGCCTCGACACCCGCCCGTCCGACAGGTGTCATCCGGGCGGACCCGTCTGAACGTTGTCATCCGGGCGGACCCGTCCGACAGGTGTCATCCGGGCGGACATTGAACTACGAGGCTATGATTTTTTTCAAAAACCTTCTTCCTGCAGCTGATTTTAAATATTTTTCTCTTTTGATTGCTTCCTGTAGGGTTTCAAATTCCTCATAATAAACAATTTCAAAGGGAATGAAAGGTTTAATTGAAGCAGTCATGCCTGAATTGTGCTGCAAAAGTCTTTTTTGAAGATCCTTACAATGACCTTTATAAAAATAATCATGGAGCATACTTTTCAACACGTAAGCATAAAACACTCCCTTCATCATAAAAAAGTTGAGAAAGATTGTAGCCTCGACAGGAATCGAACCTGTATCTAAAGTTTAGGAAACTTCTATTCTATCCATTGAACTACGAGGCCATTTTGGTTGACTTATTTCAAATACTCTTATTTAGACTTCTTTTGTCTAACTATTTTCATTGATCCTAAAAAAATTAGACTAACTTTTATAGTGTAATCTAAAGTTTAGGAAACTTCTATTCTATTCCCGTCCGACCGTTGTCATCCGGGCGGACCCGTCAGACCGCTGTCATCCGGGCGGACATTGAACTACGAGTCCTTGTTTGAGACTTATAGAGGCGAGATGCAAGACCTTAGACTGGGAACCCGCAACTTTAGGCTTATGTCTTACTTTAAAGACTACGATTAAAAGAAGCTGCTAGAAATTAGACTTAAGAACCAAGACTCTTGTCTCTCGCTTCTCTCAATTGTGCCGCAATTTAAAGCATTCTTCTCCATTCAAGCAAATATATTCAAAGGCATTTGTGCTTTTGATTAATAAAGCCCTATCTTTGCAGTCCAAAAATCAGGATGGACGGGTTCCATCAATTCACTAAATATCAATTTAATATGGCAGTAAAAATCAGATTAGCGCGTAGAGGCAGAAAAAAATTAGCCATCTATGACGTTGTAGTAGCTGATGTTAGAGCTCCACGGGATGGACGCTTTATCGAGAAATTAGGGACTTATAATCCCAACACTGACCCTGCATCTATCAACATCAACAATGAGCGTGCTCTCAAATGGTTGTTGAACGGTGCTCAGCCAACCGATACTGTAAAAGCTATGCTTTCTTACAGAGGTGTATTGTTGAAAAAACACCTTCAAATCGGTGTCTTAAAAGGTGCTATCACCCAAGAACAGGCTGATGAGAAATTCGAAGCTTGGAAAGCTAAGAAAGAAGAAGCAATCACTGGCAAAGTAGACAAATTGACGCAGGCAAAAGCTGATGCCCGTCAGAAAGCCCTTGATGCTGAAACTGCGAAAAACCAAGCTAGACTTGACGCAATCAAAGCCAGAGAAGACGAAGCAAAGGCAGCAGCGGAAGCTGAGGCTGCAGCTCAGGAAGCTCCAGAAGCAGCAGCAGAAGGTGATGCTCCAGAAGCATCTGCTGAAGAAAGCGAAGAAAACAAAGCTTAAGATTCAAACCCGCCATGAACAAAGACAATTGTTTTCAATTGGGCTATATAGCCAAAGTTCATGGATTGCATGGTGAAGTAAGCATCGTTTTGGATGTGGATTATCCCGAAGACTACGAGGACATCAAACATATCTTTGTAGAACAAAAATCCAGACTGGTTCCTCTATTTCTTGAACATTTTGTTTTGCAGCATGCAAACAAAGTTTTAGCAAAATTTGAGGAATACGATTCAGTAGAGGCAGCATCTAACCTAGTAGGTTCGGCACTCTATCTGCCTCTTAGCCAGCTGGAAGAATTGAAAGATGATCAGTATTACTACCATGAACTCATAGGTTTTGAGGTTTTGGATCAAAATATTGGGCAAATCGGTGAGGTAAAGGTTATTTATGACCTGGAAACGCAGGATTTGCTGGGCGTAGAACACAAAGGCAGGGAAGTTCTGATACCACTTCAGGATGGAATTGTTCAGAAGGTTGATAAGGCAGAAAAGAAAGTTTACTGTCAATTGCCCGAAGGATTACTTGACATATACTTGGAAGACTGATGCACATTGATATCATCACAGTTGTGCCGGGATTATTGGAAGGGCCTTTTTCCCACTCTATCCTAAAAAGAGCTGAAGACAAAGGAATAGCCAAAGTCAAAGTGCATAACCTGAGAGATTATACCGAAGGCAAACAAAGGCAAGTCGATGACTATGCTTTTGGAGGCGGAGCCGGAATGGTCATGATGATAGAGCCCATAGCCAAATGCATTGCTGCATTGAAGAGCGAAAGGGAATACGATGAAGTGATTTATATGAGTCCTGATGGAAAAACATTTAACCAATCTATGGCAAATGAACTTTCCCTCAAGCAGAATCTCATCATCCTATGTGGACATTATAAAGGTGTAGACGAAAGGGTCAGAGAAAAGTACATCACCAGAGAAATCAGCATAGGAGACTATGTGCTTTCTGGAGGAGAATTGGCAGCAGCAGTTGTTGCAGATGCCATCATCCGCTTGATCCCCGGAGTACTCAATGACGAAACTTCAGCACTGACAGACTCCTTCCAAGATGGGCTTCTCGCTCCTCCGGTTTACACTAGACCCTCAGAATATGAAGGGATGAAAGTACCGGAAGTATTGATGTCAGGTCATCAGGCCAAAATTGAAAACTGGAGGTTTGAAGCATCGGTTCGCCGTACTAAAGAAAGAAGACCGGACCTTTTACAGGGAAGGGAAACCTAAAGGCGAGAAAAAAAGCAAGTGTAAATTGAATTTATTCAACATGTGTCGGGCAAATAGCTAGGACACAAAAAATATAAAGCTATGAGCGATCTAATTAAATTTGTAGAAGCGGAATTCAGCGAAGCTAGAAAAAAATTCCCTTCTTTCAAGGCTGGAGATACTATCAATGTTCACGTAAGAATTACGGAAGGAAACAAAGAGCGTGTTCAGCAGTTCCAAGGAACAGTTATCCAAAGAAAAAACCCTAACTCTAACGGCGAAACTTTCACAGTGAGAAAGATTTCCAATGGAATCGGAGTTGAAAGAATTTTCCCTATCCTTTCTCCATCTATCGAGAAAATCGAATTATTGAGAGAAGGTAAAGTGAGAAGAGCTAGATTGTTCTACTTGAGAGGCCGTCAAGGTAAGGCTGCCAAAATCAAGGAGAAAATCAGACATCGTAAATAAGACTTTGTCTTTGGTAAAAAAGGGGAATCCGGAAATGGATTCCCCTTTTTTCATTATACTTCCAAAAGATTGTAGGCAAAGGGTTTTGTTTTTGGGGATTTCAAAAGTCTGTAAGTGTTTAAGTGGGACTATCCCCGACCAAGTGTTGAAAATTGCCTATCTTTGCCCCCTGATTTGAGTATTAAAAATTCAACAAGGAATCTAATTTCCTGTTATCCTTAAGCAAGAAACATACGCATGATGAACAGAGAAGTACGTGTACGATTTGCCCCATCACCCACTGGTGCATTACATATCGGAGGTGTTAGAACAGCACTTTATAATTATCTTTTTGCCAGAAAAACAGGCGGTAAATTTTTGTTAAGAATAGAAGATACTGACCAGACCCGTTTTGTGCCTGGAGCTGAGGAATACATCCAAGAAGCTTTGAACTGGTTGGGAATAGATCCTGATGAAAGTCCTTGGAATCCTGGGGCTGTTGGTCCTTACAGACAGTCAGAGCGAAAGCCAATGTATATGCAGTACGCTATGGATTTGGTGGAGAAAGGCCATGCATATTATGCTTTTGATACTGCTGAGGAACTGGAAGCAATGAGACAAAGGCTTACGGCTGCAAGGGTAGTTTCTCCACAATACAATTCCATTACAAGGACGCAGATGAAAAACTCCCTTACCTTACCGGAAGATGAGGTCAAAGCGAGATTGGAATCGGGAGAGCCTTATGTGATCCGTATCAAAATCCCTAGAAAAGAAGAAGTCAGGTTAAACGACCTGATCAGAGGCTGGGTGATGGTACATTCATCGACTCTTGATGATAAAGTCTTGATGAAATCAGACGGTATGCCTACTTATCACCTTGCCAATATCGTAGATGATCACCTGATGGGGATTACTCATGTCATCAGAGGAGAAGAGTGGTTGCCTTCGGCTCCGCTGCACGTATTGTTGTACAGGTATTTTGGATGGGAAGATACCATGCCTGAATTTGCCCACCTTCCGCTTTTATTAAAGCCAGATGGTAATGGAAAGCTTTCTAAAAGAGATGCTGACAAGCATGGTTTCCCAGTATTTCCTATGGATTGGAAAGATCCTAACTCAGGAGAAACAGCCATGGGGTTCCGTGAACAAGGTTATCTCCCGGATGCATTCCTTAATTTCCTTGCATTTCTGGGATGGAACCCTGGAGATCACAGAGAACTCTTTACCATGGAAGAATTGATTGAGGCCTTTTCTATTGAGAGAATCGGAAAATCAGGGACAAAATTCGATATCAATAAAGCTAAATGGTATAATGAGCAATACCTAAGAGCCAAACCTGATGAAGATCTTGCCAAGTACTTAGTCGAAGATCTTCAGGCAGAGGGCTTAGTTGTAGATGAGTCAAAAGCCGCTCAGATTGCACATATCATGAAAGAAAGAGCAACTTTCCCGGCAGATTTGTGGAAAGAGGGAAAGTTTATGTTTGTAGCTCCAAATACTTTTGATGAAAGTGTCGTTTCGAAGAGGTGGAACAATGATGCAGTAGCTGTGTTGACTTCGTATGAGGAAAAATTGTCAGCTTTTGCCGACTCTTTAAGTCCAGAATCTGCCAAATCCTTACTGGAAGAAGCGGCGTCAGACAATGGCATCAAATTGGGTAAGGTTATGCAGGCAGTAAGGTTGGCAGTCACAGGAGTGGGTGCAGGTCCTGACCTCATGGCTGTTTTCAGTATCATTGGGAAGGATGAACTTATTAGCAGAATTCGCTTTGCTTTAAATAACCTTGAGGTAAACACTCCGTAAATTATCTTATTATGGCTAAAAAATCCAAAAAAGACGAAAAGCCCAAAGTCCACAAAGACTTGGATGGATTCAAAATGAATATCAATTCCTTTGGAGAGATCTCCAGTTCTTTCCCGATTGATAAGCTGAATGAATTCCTGAATAAAAATGTGGAAGATAAGAAGCTGAAAGACAGAGAAGATATAGATGATATCAAAAAAGGAAAAGATAAAGAGCAGTAATCAAAAGCCGGGAATTTCCCGGCTTTTTCTTTTTGGCAGGGTTTTTAAAAAACATGATTATTTTGACAAATTTTTTTAATTAAGTATGTAGAAGCTTTTAGGACTTTTACTTTCAATTCCCTATATTTCAGACTTATTAATTAGTTTAATATGAAAAAGTTGATTTTTACACTGCTCTCAATTTTTGTTTATGCGCTTGCATTTTCCCAGACCGGTTCTATTTCTGGAATTGTTACAGATGCACAGACAGGAGATCCTCTTCCTTTCTGTAACGTTTTCATTAATAATTCAACCATTTCTACCACCACTGATTTTGATGGGAAATACCTCCTGCAAGATGTTCCTGTAGGGGATTTTGAATTGGGTTTTTCTTTTATGGGCTATGAAGCGACGCAAAAACCTGCCTCTGTGAAGCCCAATGGACAACTCACTATTAATGTGAGCCTTAAGTCCTTGGAGCAGGAGCTCAGCGATGTCGAGATCAAGGCCAAAAGAGACAGGTCCTGGGAAAGGGATCTGAGAAGATTCAAAAATTACTTTTTGGGTACCGATGATTTGGCTGCTCAATGTGAAATCCTCAACCCTTGGGTTATTGATTTTCCTGAGGATAATTCGAATAATAATTTCAGGGCAGAAGCTATTCAACCAATCGAAATTGAAAACAGGGCCTTAGGTTATCTGCTTACTTTTGACCTGAAGCAATTTCAGTATACTTCTCAATACCATATTATCGCAGGAGCCCTCAGGTTCTCGGAACTTGAAGCCTCTGATGCAAAAACCAAATCAAATTGGGAAAGTAACAGGCTGGATACCTATTTGAAATCCCCTGCGAATATGTTTAGGGCGATGCTAGAAAATCAGCACAATCAGGAAGGATTTTTTCTTTACGGAGATAAGCCGGGGGGCTCAGAAAGCAGAAACCTGCGATCTGATATTTTCGCTAATGAATTGGGAAATTCTATTGTGGAATACAAGCCGGATAACCTGGTCCAAGAAGGAAGACGTCCTGGAGAGTACAGGATTTACCTGAAAGGAAGGATTGAGATCCATTATGAAAAGGGATATTCGAATGTAAATACCTATCGGGATGCGCCTTATCCTATTTCTTGGTTGGAAGTCAATGGGAACTATGTTCAGGTCAATTCCAATGGAATGGTTCTAAATGAAAAGGATGTTACTTTTTCTGGAGATATGGATAAGAGAAAAGTAAGCACCATGCTGCCTTTTGATTATAAACCGAATCTGACTGACCGACTCCAAAGACAAATGGTAAGAGATGCTGGCAGCTTGCAGGAGAAAGTTTATCTTCATACTGACAGGGCTTTTTATTATCAGGGAGAGCCCGTTTTCTTCAAAGCATATTTCAGATATGCCAATCCGGATTTTAAAAGAGAACTCAGTAAAATCCTTCACGTGGAATTAATCTCAGCTGAGCGGGATATTCTTTTAAAGAGAAAATACAAAATTGAAAATGGCATGGCTGTGGGGGAATTTTATCTTCCTGATACTCTGCAACAGCATGAATACTACATTAGGGCTTATACCAGCTGGAACAGAAATTATGGACCGGATTCTTACTTTGTCAAAACTTTACCGGTATTGAGCCCATTCGACAGAATTTTATCCACAGAAGGGCCTTCTGAAGAGCAGGGTGAAATAAAGGTTTCTTTTTTGACTGACAGAGAACAGTACGGCCAGCGGGATAAAGTTAAGGTGGAACTGTCCTTGGAAGATGCTGAAGGAAGGTCGGTGCCAGCAAATTTATCCGTTTCGGTACGGGATACATACTATGCTACTTTGTTTCCAGAGCCGGTTACAGTGTTGAATGGAATGGATTTCGTCAATGTACCAGATCATATCACTCCTGACAAATTCACCTACCCTTTAGAGACATCTTGGAATGTGGAGGGGAAGTTTATGAATGATAAAGGGAAAGGTACAAGTACCCCTTTTACAGTTTTCCTGAACAACTTTGAAGGTTCTTTTGATCTTGAGTCTGATAAGGATGGTAATTTTCAAATGGAAGAAATGGAATTCTATGGTCCCATGGACTTTTCATTTATGGCGCTTGACAAGAAAGGGAAAGGTTTTGGGAAATTTGAACTTGTAGAGAAATTGAATCCACCGTTTTTTGTGCCGGCTCATTTGTCTATGCCTGATATTTCTACTACTTCTAGCTCCATTTTTACTTATTCTGCCTTAGAGGAGGAAACAATTCAACTTGAACAAGTGGAAGTGGCTACAGAGAAGGAGTCTGCCAGTTCCTCTGCCATTTATGGCCGTGCAGATTATGTAGTCAGCGGCGATAACCTCAATAGAAACGGGACTGTAATGGATCTTTTGATGAGTCTGAAAGCACAGGTGCCGGGTATGAATGTGACGACTACCCAAGAGATCAGAATTAGGGGAGGGGCGCTTTCTTCCAACCTTTCTATGGAGCCATTGGTCATGATAGATGGATCAGCAATGCCTTCGGGTCCTGGAGTTTTGGCTACTAATAATATTGCTACTGTCAACCCAAATGACATTGATAGAATAGAGGTAGTGAGCAGAACAAGTTCTATGATGGGAGATCTGGGTAGAAATGGAATTATTGCCATTTACCTGAAAAGAGGAATCAGTCAAACCCCCATGCTTTCCAGCGGTTCCCCAGGAATGAGCAATATGGTCATAGAGGGTTTTGGAATGCCAAGCAATTATGTGCCTTTTGATTATTCTACAGCCGAAGAACTTCCAGAGAAAGATGAGCGCGTGACCCTTTATTGGAACCCTTATTTGGTGACTGAAAGTAGCACAGGAAAGGTAAGTATTGAGTTTTATACCAATGACACTTCAAGTCCCAAATTCTTGGTCGTGGAAGGCTTGGATATCAATGGCAACCCCGTGAGGGGCACCTTGCTGATTCCAATTGCAGCAGATGAGTAAATATTGTCTGTATAAATCTGATAGGGAGCGGATAATTCCAAAGTATCCTTAATTTTGGGCATGCGTATCAGATACATTTGTCTTTTCCTCTTTTTCATGAGTACTTTCTCTTCAATATCAGAAGCTCAGACCAGTTTTGGTTTCAGGGGAGGAGCTTCTGTTTCCTCTGTGAGTTATAGGTACCAGCTTGGGAGGCCGATTCAGTTTTCTGATGGGGTTACTGCGCAGACTTATGCATTTGTTTTGGAGCACTTCGGTCAGAAAAATGCGGGTCTCCAACTGGAGTTTCAATACATCACTCTAGGATTCAACCAGGAGAATGATCAATTGGCGGTAAATAGAACAGAATTTGATTACCTCAAAGTCCCATTGCTTTCTAATTTTTATTTTGGAAGGTCTGGAAGATTTCATATCAAACTTGGCCCTCATATTGGATATCTTTTGGATGCCCGGGATGTATCTAGAGAGTTTGATGTAGAACTGACAGAGTTGCCAACCTATGGACAACCGGGAGATGATCCCAAACGGCTGATGTATGGCCTTTCTATAGGTGCAGGAGTTTCCAAATTATTTGGAAAGAGTACCTTGGCTTTGGATGGCAGGTTCGCCTATGAATTTGGTGATCAAGAGTCTCAGGACAGAATTTTTGACCTCAATATCACTACTTTGGAGTTTACATTGACCTACCTTTTCCAAATCAGAGAAGCTAAATGGCAAAAGTAAACTTCAAAGGAACTATTCCGCTGTGATATCAGTATTTATGTCATAACAATATTCAGAAATCGAAAAAATCATGCTACAAGCACAGAAAAGACCTGTACATATTTACATGGAAGCCAATCCAAATCCGAATTCATTAAAATTTGTGGTGAATTTTATGTTGGCAGATGATGGAATTAGCTTTGATTATCCCGACGCTGCAAGTACGGAAAACTCGCCTTTGGCTAAAGAGTTGTTTAATTTTGCGGCAGTGGACAGGGTTTTTATTGCATCAAACTTTGTCACTGTGACCAAAAAGGCAGAAGTGGAGTGGGCAGAAATTCAGGATTTCCTGAGAAATCATATCAAGTCTTACTTGGAGTCAGGCAAGGCTGCTGTACAGGCTAATTTTGACAAAGATCCTTTGTTTGATGAAAATGACTCAGAAACAGTAAAAAAAATCAAAGGGATATTGGATGAATATATCAGACCGGCGGTAGAGCAAGATGGAGGCGCTATTGTTTTCCACAGTTTTCATGAAGGGATAGTCAAAGTTTTGCTTCAGGGCAGTTGCTCAGGATGCCCCTCCAGCACTGTTACGCTCAAAGCAGGAATCCAGAATTTATTGACCAGAATGCTTCCGGACGAAGTAAAGGAAGTTCAGGCAGAAGGGGTTTGATATAGTGTTGAGAGGAAATTGGACTTGGACGATTTTAGGCCTGATCAGTTTACTGGTCAGGCATTTTGCTGTTAAATATCCCGAAAAAACAGAAGAAATCTATTCCAGGTCTTTTTTTCCCGGCATTAGAAATATCATTGATAAGACAGTCTCACAATTGCCTTTTGCCACGGTTTATATTTTTGTGGCCGCAGTCATTGTGGTGATTGCTTATTTTATCTATAAATTTATCCAGATTCAGGGCTGGAAGTACAGGTTAGGCTTCAGTATCAGATCACTTTTCAATGGATTAGGTGCTTTGGTTTTTTTGTTTCTGATCCTTTGGGGCTTCAATTACCAGAGAATTCCGATTTTTCAACAGTTAGAACTCAAGCCTGTACCTTTGAATGAAACCCAGTTGATCCAAGAGCTTGAATTGACAAGGAATATCAGCAATCAGCTTCGCTTTAATATCAGCGCTGATACATTGGCGATAGAGGAGATCATGGAATACCCGGATTTAGAAAAACTGGTCAGGGCAAATATGAGGGAGAATCTTTACATCTTGGGCCTGAATTTTACCGGTGAACCAAGAACTAAACAGTTTTATCCTGCTGGTTTTATGAGAAGGATGGGGATTTTGGGGATCTACTTTCCTTATACCGGGGAAAGCTATATTGACCCTACTTTGCACCCTCTGGAAAAGCCCTTCACGATAGCTCATGAAATGGCGCATAGCTATGGGGTGACTGACGAAGGTGAGGCCAACTTTATCGCATGGGTAATTTGTTCCAATTCTGATGATGCTCTTTTGCAATATTCGGGTCAATTGAGACTGCTCCGCTATCAGATGAATGATCTGTACCGCATGTCAAAGGAGTTATACAGTCACTTCTACAAGACTTTGCCTGCCGGTATCAAAAACGACCTGCTTTCAATCCAGAAAGCTCAGCAAGCGATCAAGCCCATCAATTTGGAACTGAGCAGAAAATCCAATGACCTATTTCTCAAAACACAGGGTGTAAAAGCCGGAGTCAACAGTTACCAACAACTGCCAATGCTCGCTTTTGCTTGGAGAAATAGGTTGAATGAGTAGGTCATGCTGAGAAATAAATAAAATGGTGTTCAAATTGATTCAGATAGGCGTAAAATCAAATTCTGATATCACTTCTTCCAGCCTCTTGTCATCTCCTTTTTTCCAGGAGGGCCAGGTAAGGTCTCTACCTGCAAACCCAAAGCCCCTAAATCTCTTTTTACCTGACCTTTTGCACAATAGGTGGTAAATGAGGCACCTGGATTCATAGTTTCGGTTACTTTGCCCAGCATTTCTTTGGTCCATAGTTCAGGTTGTTTGTTTGGGGCAAAAGCATCAAAAAATACCACATCTGAAGGATACAAAACTGCATCTTCAAGCGTGCAGCTATCTTTTTTCATATTGAAATACTCAGACATGATTACACCTTCATTCCATTTTGCTTCATGAAGTCTTTGAAAATAAGGGGCGTAATGGTAGATGGTTTCGTCTACTTCTGTGTAATTCAATTGGGAGTAAACTTCTTTTTCCAATGGGAAGGGTTCAATGCTATGGTACAAGACAGGCACTTTATATTGCTCCGCCCAGACTAAAGTGAGCCAGGCATTTAATCCAGTTCCAAATCCAACCTCAAAAATCCTGATCGGGAAACGGTCGGAATTTTTGGAGTACCAAGCTTCTAAGCCGTACAACATAAACACATGCACTGACTCTCTATAGGCTCCGTGAAAGGAGTGGTATGTTTCATTCAGTTCAGGTAAAAACAAAGAATGCGAACCGTCTTCTGTGGTGATGATCTTTACTTCTTTTCCCATATTACACTTTATAAATCAAGGCAACACAATAAGCTGAAACTCCTTCCTCTCTACCTACAAATCCCAACTTTTCCGTGGTAGTCGCTTTTACAGAAATCTGACCTTTTTCTACTCCCATTACTTCAGCAAGACATTCTTTGATGGCAGGTATATGGGGCTTAAGTTTTGGCATTTCCAAGCAGACCGTACTGTCGATATTGCCGACTTCAAAGCCCTTATCACGGATCAACTGCATTACCTCCCCGAGAAGAATTTTGCTGTCAATACCTTTGTATTTCGGATCCTTGTCAGAAAAATGAAAGCCAATATCCCTCAAGTCTGCTGCACCCAACAATGCATCACATATCACATGGATGAGCACATCAGCATCAGAGTGTCCAACAGCTCCTTTTTCATGATCCAGCTTGATACCCCCTAGCCAAAAATCGTATTCTTCCCTAAGTTGGTGGACATCATATCCAAAGCCTATCCTAAAATTTGTCATTATTTATACTAATAAGGTTGATTTAATATTAAAATAGTGTAGAAATACTTTGAAATAAATAGAAATTAGATGGAAATACAGATGAAATAAATAGAAATATTGTAGAAATATTTCCACCATATTTCGCAAAGCATATATCTACCATATTTCCTCTCTATTTCCTTTTAAATGATTATTCCCCTTTAGACTTATAATAAAGCACTGAGGAATTTTCTTCTTTTAATATGGCGTTTGCCCATTCCATAATCTGAGTTGAGGGAATTTGGGTTTTCTTTTCATACTCAGTCTGATAAAGGTCAGGATTTCCCAAGTGTGCATAATAGGCTAAACTCATTGCCCGGTTCAGCAGCTGTACAGATTCATACGTTTTCATGGCTTCGGCCTGATTTTTTACTTTGGTCAGCATGCGATCCTCAATGGTGGATTGCAAAAACTCCAAGATCAAATCATCCAGCACTTTTTCCGCTTTTTCCGCACTTTGCCCTTTCTCCATTTTTCCCGAAAATACCATCAATCCCGGATCTACTGTACCGAGAATGTAGGCTCCCACCGAGGCAAAGATATGACCATTTTTGACGAGTCGTTGTTCCAATAGAGAAGACCTTCCAAATCCGATAATATCTGTAATCAAATCCGATTCCAGATAGCCATCCTTTAGCTTTGCTGGCATGTGGAATGCCTTGTACAGAGCATCTGTGGGTACATCTGCCATAACTGTCTTGGCCTTTTTGGATGTTTGTGGCAATTCTTGGGGTACTGTTTTTTTCGGAATATGACTTGAAGGAATGTCGGCAAACCATTTTTCAGCCAGGTACTTGACTTCTTCAGCTTTAATTCCACCTGCCACGACCAAAACAGCATTGTCGGGGCTGTAATGACTGAGATAAAACTCCTCTATGTCAAGCCTTTTGTAATTTACAATATCCTCTATTTCTTTTCCTATAGTGGGCCATTTGTAAGGATGAGTATCAAAAGCCAAATCCCGAAGATGATGGAAAACATCTCCGTAAGGTTGGTTGAGGTACCTTTGTTTGTACTCTTCTATGACTACTTTTCTTTGAGTCTCGATGGTTTTTTCACTGAGGTTCAACTGAAACATCCGGTCTGATTCCAGCCAAAATGCTGTTTCCAGATTGACTGCAGGAAGCGTGATGTAATAATTGGTGATGTCTGTATTGGTAAAAGCATTGCAAGAACCTCCTACCTTTTCAAGAGCGGCATCGAATACAGGCACGTTCTTGGAACTTCCAAACATCAGGTGTTCGAAGAAATGTGCCAAGCCGGTTTTACCGGGTATTTCATTCCTTGAGCCTACTTTGTAGAGCAAATTGACTACCGCTATCTTGCTGCTAGGATCTTCATGAACCAGCACTACAAGGCCGTTTTGCAGAACAATTTTTTGGTAGTTGATCATCTTTTATTTTGGGCAAAGCTAAGAAATTAAAGCTATTCGGATGGGTTTTGTTTGATCAAATCTCCTCTCCCCGATACCCTGCTTTTTCCAGGGCCTTTGTCACTCTGTCTGCAGACACCTCACCCTGAATCGTTAAAATTCTTTCCGGATGGGAAAGATCAACCTCCCATTTGGTGTTTTCCAATTTGTCCATTTCCGGCTTTACAGCAGCTACGCATGCTCCACATTTGATATTTGTTTTGAATTTTTTCATGGTTTTTATTTTTTGGTTCATGCCAAGGACCCAAAGGTGCAAAGAATCTGAGAGAGAATTTCTTGCAAGTGCAAGTCTTGAATCTCTCATCTCTCCTTCACCTTCTCAATCTCAAACTATTTGTTACTACAGATACAGAAGAAAGTGCCATTGCTGCCCCAGCAAGCATAGGATTCAGTAAAAACCCCGAAACCGGATAAAGAATTCCTGCAGCTATGGGGATTCCCATCACATTGTAAACAAATGCCCAGAAAAGGTTTTGGCGGATTACCTTTACTGTCTTTTTGGTCAGGGCAAGTGCTTTTGGTATTTGGGTCAAGTCTGATTGGACCAATGTGATTTCTGCCACATCCATGGCAATATCTGTCCCTTCCCCCCTAGCTAAACTCAAGTCTGCCAAAGTCAAAGCCTCCGGATCATTGATGCCGTCACCAAAAGCTATACGCTTTCCACCGCCCTACAAGTATGACCACTCTTGTAATTCGAATTAAATTACGAACTTTATCATTTGTTGGGTAGTTAGAAACCTTTGTACCTTCAAAACAAACACTGAACCCTTGATTCCATGAACAAAAACACTGTTGACCCCGCGTGTACCGGACAGTTTTCTCCACTTTTTTTGGATTATCTTGGAAAAAAAAATACACTTAGCCCTTTTTACAACCAATTTCCGGATCTGGAAAACTTCCGGAACCTTACCGAGGCAAAGAATTTTCCGGAAAGTACCAGAAAAATCCTCTCTGCTTCTATCAAAGAACAATACTCCGGCATGGATATTTCAGAGGTTACCCAGCAACAAATAGAAAAGCTTGGGGAGGAAAATACTTTTACTGTAACCACTGGGCATCAGTTGAACCTGTTTACTGGTCCCCTTTATTTTATATACAAGATTGTCTCTACGATCAATCTGGCAGAAAAATTAAATCAAGCTTACCCGGAGAGTCATTTTATCCCTGTGTATTGGATGGCTACTGAGGATCATGATTTTGAGGAGATCAATTATTTTAAACTGGATGGAAAAAAATATCAATGGAACACAGCACAATCAGGAGCAGTTGGGGATTTTTTACTAGACAAGAGCTTTAAGGAGTTTTTCAGGTCAGTACAGCATTTTGTTCCCGACTTCTTCCAAGAGGCCTATTTGGAATCCAAGACCCTTTCAGAAGCTGTTAGAAAATATGTCCACACTCTTTTTGGAGAAAGAGGGCTTTTGATCGTTGACGGTAAATTGCCTGAATTGAAAAGATGTTTTAAGGAAGTTATTCAGGACGATGTGCTCAATCATAAGGCAAATGAACTATGTGGATCCCAAACCCAAAAACTGGAAGAACTTGGGTATAAAAGCCAGGTTTTCCCACGGGAGATCAATTTCTTTTACATGGTAGAGGGGCTGCGGGAAAGAATAGAAAAAGTGGGGGACATATATAAGGTGTTGAATACAGAAATTTCTTTTACTGAAAAAGCGCTATTGGAGGAGGTTGAATCCCATCCAGAGCGCTTCAGCCCCAATGTAGTATTGAGGCCACTTTATCAGGAAATGATTTTACCAAATATAGCCTATCTGGGCGGCCCTGCTGAAGTGGCATATTGGCTGCAGCTCAAAAGTATTTTTGATCATTACCAAACTCCGCTTCCGGCTATTATGCCCAGAAACTTCGCTTTGGTATTGAATACATACGCACAAAGAAAAGTCAGCAAGCTGGAACTGTCCGAAGAAAGGTTGTTTGAAGATTTTCTTTTATGGAAAAAGGAATTTGTGAAGGAAAATGCTGCAACAGATATCAGCCTTTCGGAAGAAAAAGAGTCTTTGCACCAATTGTTTTCTCAAGCTTCCTACAAAATCACCGATCTTGAAAAGAGCTTGGCTGATGCTTTTGCGGCAGCAGAAGTCCGTGCCCAAAAAATTCTTGACCAGCTTGCTACCAAGGTTCGCAAAGCAGAGGAAAAAAAGCTTAGTAATCAAATACGCCAAAGGGAAGAACTCCTTATTTATATGAACCCAGGGGGGAGTCCACAGGAAAGGGTAGAGAACTTTATGAAGTTCTACCTGGAGGATGAGGGTTTTGTGGAAAGCTTGTATGAGTTATTTGACCCTTTGGATTTTGGGTATATGATATTGAGAACAGGGCATGAATAAGCAAGAGCTTAGAAAGGAATTTAAAGAGAAGAGAAAAGCCTTGCCTGAAGGTGAAGCAGGTAGGTTATCAGAACTGATAGCAGGACATACAATTGAACTTTTAGGAGCACATCCTGAGTGGAGGCATATTCACCTTTTTTTGCCTATCAAAAAAAACAGGGAAGTGGATACTTTTCCGATTTTGACTTATCTAAGGGGAAATGGGAGCCAGGTTTACACCTCATATATCAAGAGTGGGGAAGAAGGAATGCTCACCTTGAACATTACACGGGAAATTGATTTGGCCACCAATGAATTGGGGATACCTGAGCCGGTGATAAAAAAAACTGTTTCCCCGGAAAAAATCCAGGTGGTCTTGGTGCCTCTTTTGGTGGTTGATCGTATGGGTAATAGGTTAGGTTACGGCAAGGGTTTTTATGATAGGTTTTTTAAAAGTTTAGGAAGTGATGTATTTAAGCTTGGGTTGAGTTTTTTTGCCCCTGTGGATCAGATCAGGAGTGAAGCCCATGATGTGGCCTTGGATGCCTGTGTGTTTCCGGAAGGGGTGGTGGTGTTTTGATGGGGGGTAAGTAGGATACGTTCTATTGGTAGTAAGTGTGCTCAGGATTGCGGGACCGTCCTGTAGGGGCGGCCTATTTGTTTTTTGGGCAAGCCCTACAGGCTTGTTGGGTTATTTGTTGCAATTCTCTACCAACAGGCAAGCCCTACAGGCTTGTGATCCCTCCTCGGAAGGCAGTTTCTTCCAATAGGAAGTCCCTCTGGGACTTGTTGGTTGATTTGGGATTCTGACTAATTGGTAAACTTATGGGTTATGATAAATGTGCTGTAGGCACATCCTATCGGTAGCAAAATGACATCTAAGTCTGAAATACCGTCCTGTAGGGGCGGCCTATTTGTTTGTTGGGCAAGCCTTACAGGCTTGTTGGG